>NZ_CP152342.1:2500-897500 GCF_045291395.1 Acidovorax sp. SDU_ACID1 | reverse complement strand
CACCCGATCAAAGACGCCACTTTTCGAGCAATTTGTCAGGCGTCAGGCTGTCGTAGCCTTCGAAAGGCTGGTGGATCCAGGGGTTTGTGGGCAGGAATTCGACCGAGTAGTCTGGAGTGAAGGTGGACAAGCCCTTGGTCCAGATCACGGCGCTGCGCAGCTCCGTGATGGGCTGGTAGTTGGTCTTGAGCATCGCGATCACGGCATTCAGAGTGTGTCCAGAGTCCGCCAAGTCATCCACGAGCAGCACCCGCCCCGCGATTTCCCCATTCGGCGTGGTGATGAAGCGCGCAATGTCCAGATGGCCCTGCACCGTGCCCGCCTCGGCCCGGTAGGAACTGGTGGACATGATGGCCAGAGGCTTGTCGAAGATGCGGCTCAGGATGTCGCCCGGTCGCAGCCCCCCACGTGCCAGGCACAGGATCGTGTCGAACTCCCAGCCGGACTGGTGCACCTTCAGTGCCAGTTTCTCGATAAGGTTGTGGTACTCGTCGTAGCTTACGTAGAGGTGCTTGCCATCTTCTGTCAGCATTGGATACTCCTATTTTTATAGCTTCCAGCGCTTGACACACAAGCGCTCAATGCCAAAATCGTTCAATTTCCGGCGTAAGGGTGCCGCATCAGGATGGTGTGATCGCGATCCGGACTGGTGGAGATCATGGCGATGGGCACGCCCGTCACTTCCTCGATGCGCTCCAAGTACTTGCGGGCGTTCGCCGGCAAGGCGTCATACTGCGTCACCCCCACTGTGGACTGGGTCCAACCCGGCAGTTTTTCATAGACGGGCTTGCAGCGGGCGATTTCTTCCGCCCCCATGGGCAGCAAATCGATGCGCTCGCCATCCAGTTCGTAGGCGGTGCACAGCGACAACTCTTCCAGCCCATCCAGGACATCCAGCTTGGTGATACACAGGCCCGACAAGCCGTTGACCTGGGCGCTGCGCTTGAGGAGCGCCGCATCGAACCAGCCGCAACGGCGGCTCCGCCCGGTCGTCACACCCTTCTCAGCCCCGACGGTGCTCATGTGATAGCCCGGCGTTCCGGGCTTCTCCCATTCCAGTTCCGTCGGGAAAGGGCCACCGCCGACACGCGTGCAATACGCCTTGGTGATACCCAGGATGTAGTGCAGCATGCCCGGCCCCACGCCAGAACCTGCCGCCGCATTGCCGGCAACGCAGTTGCTGGAGGTCACATAGGGATAGGTGCCGTGGTCCACATCCAGCAGCGTGCCCTGGGCCCCTTCGAAGAGCAGGTTAGCACCTGCCCCATGCGCCTCATTCAGCTCACGCGACACGTCGGCCATCATGGGCCTGAGCATCTCGGCATGGCGCATGGCTTCTTCGAACACCGCCTCGAACTGCACCAGGCCATCCTGGATATAGGGCTTGAGGGCATCGCCGAATTGAAAACCGGCCGAACCCAGGAAGGTGGTCAGCACATGGTTGTGCAGCGCCAGCAGTTCGCGCAGCTTGGCAGCGAAACGCTCCGGATTCTTGAGGTCCTGCACGCGCAAAGCGCGGCGGGCGATCTTGTCCTCGTATGCGGGGCCAATACCGCGGCCGGTGGTGCCGATCTTCTCGGTGCCACCTTGCTCGCGTGCCGCTTCGCGCGCAACATCCAAAGCCGCGTGGAATGGCAGGATCAGGGGACAGGCCTCGCTGATGCGCAGGCGCGAGCGGACTTCTACGCCAGCTTTTTCCAGCCCCTCGATTTCTTCGAACAATTTGCCAGCCGACAGAACGACGCCATTGCCGATGTAGCACTTCACGCCGGGACGCATGATGCCGCTGGGGATCAGGTGCAGCGCCGTCTTGACGCCATTGATGACCAGCGTATGCCCCGCGTTGTGGCCACCCTGGAAGCGCACGACACCTTGCGCGCTCTCGGTCAGCCAGTCCACCAGCTTGCCCTTGCCCTCGTCACCCCATTGGGTACCGACCACGACGACGTTACGCCCCTTGCTTGCTTTCATGTCAAACCCGATTCAAATGCTGAAGAAATCTCAAATGGCCCGGACGACCCAGCGGCCGCCCATGTGAACCAGTTCACGGTCGCAGTGGAACTCATCCACCTCGCTGCCATGTCCCGGCAGCATGCACACCACGGTCTCGCCTTGCTGACGCAGGGCGGCGATTGCGGCGTGGACATCATCGGTCTCCCCCAGGGAGCACGGATAGCGGCCCTCAAGGGACGCGGAGACACCACGCTCACCAGTTGCTTGACGTCCAGCAGGCTGAAGCCGACGGCGGGACGGTTGCGCCCGAACACGGCACCGACTTCGTCATAGCGCCCCCCACGCACCAGTGCATCGCTGGCCCCTTGAGCGTAGACGGCGAAACGTGCACCGCTGTAGTAGGAATACCCGCGCAGGTCGGCCAGGTCGAAAGTGACCCTGGCACCCTGGATACGTGCCGCGATGGTTCTCAAATCCGATAGCGCCTGCCGCATGCCTGCATTGGGCTGGAGTCGCTTTTCGGCCTCATCCAACACCGCGGCATCGCCATACAGCTGGAGCAGCGCCATCAGGCCGTCGCGCGATGCAGCCGGGAAATCCTTGGTCAGGCACGCCAATTCGCTCGCGTCTTTGGCAGCCAGTGCCGCATGCACGCGGCTGAGCGCCTGCAGTCCCACCGGCAGCCCTGCGAGCAGGCTGCTAACGATACGCACATCGGCCAAGTCCACGCTGATGTCCTGCACATTCGCGCTGCGCAGGCATTCCAGGGAGAGCTGCACCGCCTCGATGTCGGCCTCGATGCCGGCATGGCCATAGATCTCCGCACCGAATTGCAGCGGTTCGCGCGTGGCATGGGGGCGGTCGGGCCGGGTGTGCATGACGGGGCCGCAATAGCACAGCCGCGTCACACCACGGCGGTTCAGCAGGTGCGCATCGATGCGCGCTACCTGCTGCGTGGTATCGGCCCGCAGGCCCAGGGAACGCCCGGAGAGCTGGTCGACCAGCTTGAAGGTCTGCAAGTCCAGGGCTTCTCCCGTGCCGGTCAGCAGCGAGTCGAGATGCTCCAGGAGCGGCGGCATGACCAACTCGTATCCATAGCTGCGCGCCGTATCGAGCAGCCCTCGGCGAAGTTCTTCGATGTGCCGGGCCTCGGAGGGCAAGACATCGGCAATGTGATCCGGCAGGACCCAGGCAGACATGGGAGGGGTAGGCTGTTAAAAACGTGATTCTACCGGCAGGGGTGTCCATGCATTCCAGGAGCACCCAGACGCTAGAGCATCGCCAGGGCAATGGCTCCGATCGCTATGCTCAGCAGGCCGCAGAAACGGATCTGCCCATCGCGCAGTTGCAGCATCTGCATGAACATGCGCCGCCAGCCGGCCGGTGATACGAAGGGCAATGCCCCTTCGATCACCAGCACCAGGGCCAACGCGGGCCAGAGGCTATCCATCCACTCCATGGCTAGGCGCCAGCGGCCGACCGGACAGGCTATTGGCGTGCGCCCGCACCCGGGGCCGCGCCCCGAAAGGCCTTGAAGAAATCGGACGAGGACGGGTCCACGACCATCACGTCGCTCCTGCGGTTGAAGCTCGACTTGTAAGCCTCGAGACTGCGGTAGAACTGGGCGAACTGGGGATCGCGCCCAAAGGCTTCCGCATAGACTCGCGCCGCTTCCGCATCGCCGTCACCCTTGAGCTTCTGGGCATCGCGGTAGGCGTTGGCGATGGTGATCTCGCGCTGGCGGTCCGCGTCAGCACGGATCTTTTCACCTTCTGCCGCGCCCGTGGAGCGCAATTCGTTCGCCACGCGCTTGCGCTCGGCTTCCATGCGCCGGTAGACCGACTCCGTGATCGCCTCCACATAGTCGACACGGGTGATGCGCACATCCACGACGTCCACGCCCCAGGGCTTGGCACCGCGCACGGCCTCCAGCACTTCGCGCTTCACATCCGACATGAGCGCATCGCGCTTGAGCGACAGCAATTCCTTGACCGTGCGGCGGTTGACCTCCTCCTGGAACGCATTGCGCACCACGCGGTTCAACTGCAGCGCGCCTGCGCTCTCGTCGAGGCCCACGTTCCGGATGTACTCGGACGGATCGCTGATACGCCAGCGCACGTACCAGTCGATGACCACGCGCTGCTTTTCCGCCGTCAGCATCGACTCCGTATCGGAGCTGTCGAGGGTCAGCAGGCGCTTGTCGATGTAGCGGACGTTCTGGAACGGCGGCGGCAGCTTGAAATTCAACCCCGGCTCCGTGATCACTTCCTTGATCTGACCCAGCGCGTACACCACGCCGAATTGCCTTTGGTCCACCACGAACACCATGGAGCTCAGCAGCGCCAAAACCACCAGAAGGGTCGATGCAATAAATCCGATTCTGTTCACATCGCTCTCCTATCGAGACTCGCGGTCACGCGTGCGGCTGGTATCGCGGGCACGCGAATCCCCTGGAAAAGTCGAGGCAGCAGGCGGCAGGCTCGAACTGGTGGCCGGCGGCGATTCAAGCGCTGCTCCAGGCACCGGTGTCTGCGAAACGCTTTGCATGATCTTGTCCAGAGGCAGGTAGAGCAGGTTCGACCCCTGACGCGACTCCACCAATACCTTGGTGACGTTGCTGTAGATCTGCTGCATGGACTCCAGGTACATGCGGTCGCGCGTGACCTGAGGTGCCTTCTGGTATTCCGCCAGGACCGCGCTGAATCGCTGCGTGTCACCTTGCGCCTGCGCCACGATCCGCGCCTTGTAGGCGGCTGCTTCCTCAATGAGGCGAGACGCCGAACCCACGGCGCGCGGAACGACGTCGTTGGCATAGGCCTGCGCCTCGTTCTTCGTGCGCTCGCGCTCCTGGCCGGCTTTCAGCACATCGTCGAATGCAGCCTGCACCTGTTCCGGAGGTCGCACGCCGCCTTGCTGCAGGTTGATGCCCACCACTTCGACTCCGACCTTGTAGCGGTCCAGGATGGTCTGCATGAGGGTGCGCACGCGCGGAGCGATCTGGTCGCGCTCCTCGGCCAGCGCTGTATCCATCCGCATCTTGCCAACGACTTCCCGTACCGACGTTTCTGCGGCCTGGACCACGGCATCGGCCGGGTTGCGGCTTTCGAACAGCCAGGCACGGGCATCGTTCAGCCGGTATTGCACGGCGAACTTGATCTCGACGATGTTCTCGTCCTCGGTCAGCATCGCGGATTCGCGCAGCCCCGTACTCTTGATGATGCTGTCGCGGCCCACATCCGCCGAGCGGATCTGGGTGACGAACACGAGCTCATGGCGCTGGATGGGATACGGAAGCCGCCAGTTGAAGCCGGCGTTCACCGTGCTCTTGTACTTGCCGAATTGCGTGATGACGGCCTGCTGGCCTTCCTGGACGATGAAGAAGCCCGTGCCCAGCCATATGAGCACCGCCACCGCAGCGATGAGTCCGACGCCGACGCCCGCATTCTTCATGTCGGGCTGAAAGCCGCCACCACCGCCGCCCGAGGCGCCCCCCAGCCGCCGCTACCGCGGCCACCGAACAGGCTGCCGAGCTTGCGGTTGAGGTCTCGCCACAGTTCGTCCAGGTCCGGCGGCTGCCCGCCAGGCCCCGGATCCCGGTTCCTTCCTCCTTGCGGAGGCTCCGTGGGCGGGCGCTCAGGGTCCGGCTTCTGGCCACTCTCCCCCTTGCTGTCGCCCCGCCCCCAGCGCGGATCGTTGAGATTGAACATCCCCCGGATGCGCGCAGGCAGCAGGGCCCAGCGGGAGGTACGATGGTGAAGATTCATGCGCAAGGTCTTTGCTATTCTGAAGACGTAGGAACAGCTGGCATTGTGCCCAATCAGTCGGAAGGGGCCGGTAATTCAGCAGTCCCATTTGGGGTCATCACATCTTGCGATGCAGCCTGGACCATGGACGCCAGTTGCTCCCGCAAGGCGGCCAAGCCATCACCTTGTCGCGCACTGACGAAAATGCGGGGCACTTGCCGCCCATCCAATTCATACACATCCTGCACAGCGACAGGCCGCACATCTGCAGGCATGGCATCCAGCTTGTTGAACACCAGGATCTGCGGAATGTCCGAAGCGCCGATCTCTGCCAGCACATGCTGCACCTGCGCTATCTGCTCGGGATACCCGGGATTCGCCGCATCCACCACATGCAAAAGCAGGTCCGCGTCCACGGCCTCCTGCAACGTGGCCTGGAAGGCATCCACCAGACCGTGCGGGAGGTCGCGGATGAAGCCCACGGTGTCGGACAGAGACACGGAGCCGGCCAGTTCTCCCAGGTAGAGCTGGCGCGTCGTCGTATCCAGGGTGGCGAACAGCTGGTCGGCGGCATAGGCGCGCGCCTTCACCAGAGCGTTGAACAAGGTGGATTTGCCCGCGTTGGTGTAACCCACCAGGGAGATGTTGAAGATATCGCGCCGCTCACGCTGCTTGCGCTGGGTGGCGCGCTGCCGCTTCACCTTCACGAGCCGCTCCCTCGTGCGCTTGATGGCTTCGCCGATCATGCGCCGGTCCAGTTCGATCTGGGTTTCACCGGGGCCTCCCCGTGTGCCGATGCCCCCGCGCTGGCGCTCCAGGTGGGACCAGCGCCGGACGAGGCGGGTGCTGAGATACTGCAGGCGCGCAAGCTCCACCTGCAGCTTGCCTTCGTGGCTGCGGGCGCGCTGCGCGAAGATTTCGAGGATCAGCAATGTCCTGTCGTTGACAGGCAGTTGCAGATACCGCTCCAGGTTGCGCTGCTGCGCCGGGCTCAGCGCCTGGTCGAAAAGCACCTCCTTCGCGCCATGCATCTGCGCCAGGGTGCGGATCTCGTCCGCCTTGCCACTTCCGACGAAAAGAGCGGCATCGGGCGCCTTGCGTTTGCAAGTCAAGCGCGCAACAGGCGCCAAGCCGGCGGTTTGCGCCAACAAACCCAGCTCTTCCAGTTCGGCATCGAAGTGAGGAGCACCAAAATCCACGCCGACCAGCAAGACCGGCGCGGATGGTGTGTCAGGGGTGTCGTGGAAACCCAAGGCTGCATGTCCTTGAATACGAAGCGCGCAGGCGCTCCCGGCGCAGCCTCAGGCAAAAAGGCAAGGGCTTACTGGCCGTCGCCGTCACTCGGTTCGGCGGTGGAGAAATTGACGGCCCTGCCCGGCACGATGGTGGAGATGGCGTGCTTGTAGACCATCTGCGTCACGGTATTGCGCAGCAGCACGACATACTGGTCGAAAGATTCGATCTGGCCTTGGAGCTTGATGCCGTTCACCAGGTAGATGGACACCGGGACATGCTCGCGGCGCAGCGCGTTCAGGAACGGATCTTGAAGAAGTTGGCCTTTATTGCTCACGATATTCTCCGTGTTCAAGAATGTTGTTGTAAACCAGCACCTTACCACAGCCCAAGTGCCCTGCGCCGTTCAGGGACTAGAAACCGCCCTGCTGAGGATCAGGAATCGTTCTTGTCCGCGTAAGGGTTCTTCGACGTCTTCATTTCGATGCGCAACGGCGTTCCCACCAGATCGAATTCCTTGCGGAAACGCCCTTCCAGGAAGCGCTTGTAGGCATCGGTGACGTGCTCCAGCGAGTTGCCATGGATCACGATGACCGGCGGGTTCATGCCGCCCTGGTGGGCATAGCGCAGCTTGGGGCGGAACATGCCCGAGCGCTGGGGGCTCTGGAACTGGACCGACTCCAGCAGCAGCCGCGTCAGCACTGGCGTGGGCATCTTGCAGATAGCGGCCTTGTAGGCCTGCACGATGGACGCCCACAGCGGCCCGATGCCCTGGCGCTTCTTGGCCGAGATGAAATGCAGGGAAGCGAACTTGAGGAACGACAGCCGCGACTCGATCGAGCGCTCCAACTGCTGGCGCCCATATTCGTCCACGGCATCCCACTTGTTGACGGCGATCACCACGGCGCGGCCGCTCTCCAGGATGTAGCCCGCGATGTGGGCGTCCTGGTCCGTCACACCTTGCGTGGCATCCAGCAGCAGCAGCACCACGTTGGCGGATTCGATCGCCTGCAGGGTCTTGACGACGGAGAACTTCTCGATCGCCTCGAACACCTTGCCTTTGCGGCGCAAGCCGGCCGTGTCGATCAGCTCGAACTTCTGCCCGTGCCGCTCGAAGGGCACCGAGATCGCATCGCGCGTGGTGCCCGGCATGTCGAACGCGACCAGACGCTCCTCGCCCAGCCAGGTGTTGATCAGCGTGGATTTGCCCACGTTGGGCCGCCCCGCCACGGCCAGGCGGATCACATTCTTCTCGGCCTCGTCCGCTGCGTCCTCTTCCGGAAGCGCCAGTGGTTCCAGCGCCATTTCCACGAGGCTGCGGATGCCCTGCCCGTGCGCCGCAGAGACAGGATGCACCTCTCCCAGCCCCAGTTCATAGAACTCGGCCAGCAACGCACTGTCCTGCATGCCCTCCGCCTTGTTGCCCACCAGCACGCAGGGCTTGCCCAGGCGGCGCAGGTAGTTGGCGATGTCGTGGTCCTGCGCGGAAACGCCCGCGCGTACGTCCACCACGAAGACCACCACGTCCGCCTCGGCCACGGCCTGCTGCGTCTGCTTGGCCATCTCGCGGTAGATGCCGCTGGAGGCATCGGGCTCGAAGCCTCCGGTGTCGATGACGATGTATTCGTGCTTGCCCAGCCTGCCGTTGCCGTAGTGGCGATCACGGGTGAGGCCGGCGAAGTCGGCCACGATGGCATCGCGCGACTTGGTCAGGCGGTTGAACAGGGTGGATTTGCCCACATTGGGCCGCCCCACCAGAGCGATGACTGGCTTCATTCCCGTTCCAATCAGTCAGGACGGAAGCCGTAGACGCCGCCATTGCGCGTCACGACCACGAGGGTATCCCCCGCCACCACGGGCGTGGCCGCGATGGCAGAGCCATCCGTCGTCAGGCGGTTCAAGGGCGCTGCATCCTCGCGGGACAGCAGGTGGACCAGCCCGGTGCTGTCGCCGATCACGACAGAACGCCCCAGCAGCAAGGGTGCGGTCAGATCACGGTACTGCAGCCGCTCCGACGACCAGGCGCGCGAGCCATCGGCCCGGCGCCACGCGATGACGGTGCCGTTGCTTTCCGTGCCGAACAGCAGGGTGTCGTCGCCATGGATGCCCTCGCTGCCGTTGGCCGGCTGCGTCCAGGCCACCGCGCCGCGCGCCGCGTTGACGCAGCCCACCGTGGCCTGGAAGGCCCGCGCACAGATGCTGTCGCCGACACGGCTGGTCGGGCCCACGATTTCCACGAGCCGCTCGACATCGTTGGTGCCCCGCGGACTGGCCAGCGGTGCTTCCCACCGCACGACACCGTTGTCCGGATTGAAGCCCACCAGGCGGCCCGACAGCCCGGCGACCAGCGTGTCGCCCACCGCCATCAGGACGCCGCCCTGGCGCAGGATCAGGGGCTCGCCGGGGCGCTGCTGGGTCCAGAGCCGGTACCCCGTGGCCGCATCGAAGGCGGAAAGCGACCGGTCGGCCGCCAGCACGAACACGCGGTTGCCGGCCACCAGGGGAGCAGTGTAGGCCTGCGCAGGCAGCGGCTTGCGCCAGATTTCCCGCCCGCCGTCGAGCACGACGACCTGGCCGCTTTGGGTCGTCACCGCAGTCCACCGGCCATCGCTGCCCACGCCCGATGCCAGGGGAGTGTTCAGGCGCGCCCGCCAGATGTCGCCACCGGTGCGGGCATCCAGCGCCGCCACCTCGCCGCCGGCGGATGCCAGGGTGATGGTGCTGCCCAGGACGTGCACGTCCACCTGCACACCCGACAGCGAGCCGACTTTGGCCGTCCAGGCCTGCCGCACAGGCAGCACGGGCACGTTGGGGCCCAGTTCCTTGGGCTTGGGCTTGGAAGAGCCGCCCCACAGCGAGCAGCCACCGATGCCCACCAGCGCCGTCAATGCGACGGCCATGGCCAGCGGCCGCGCGGTTTGAAAAACGTGTCTCACGCAGCGCTCCCAGGCTGTGCCGCGGCCGCGGCATCCACGCGCGCGCCCAGGGCGTTCAATTTGGCTTCCACCAGGAGGCGGTACTCCGCCCGCTCATCCAGCGCCTGGTAGGCGCGGCGGTATTCCACGACGGCTTCCGGCTTCTTGTCCTGAAGGGCGAACACATCGCCCTTGCGGTCCGCCACCATGGCGGCGAACTCGACCGGGAAGCTGCCCGACAGCTGGGCCAGCGCATCGTCATAGGCCTTTTCCTCTACCAGGACTCCGGCCAGGCGCAGCTTGCCCAGCGCCCTGTAGCCCTCGTCGGCGGCCTTCTCGGCCACCCAGGCCAGCACGGGCTTCGCGGCATCCCACTTGCCTGCGTCGGCCAGGGCCTTCGCGGCCACCAGACCCGCCTGCCCCGCCTGGGCCGTGCCGGCATAGCCCGACTTCAGGTCGCCGAAGGCCTGCTCCACACGCACCAGGTCACCAGACTGGGCCGCCGCTTCCACGGCTTCCGCTAGCGCCGCGGCCTGCTGCGCCTGGCGTCCCTGCCAGAACTGGTAACCGTTCCAGGCGGCCAAGCCGCCCATGATGACGATCAGCACCCAAGTGATGAGCGTGCCCCAGGTGTTCCAGAAATGCTTGATCTGGTCGAGTTGTTCTTGTTCCTGGAGGTCGAAGTGATTTGCCATGTTGCGGTTCCGTTCAGCGCAGGGATTGTAGGGTGCCCGCCCAGGCGGGAATATCGGCCAGCAGGCGTTCCAACTGCTCGCCCTCCTGGCGTAGCGGCTTGACGGTCACGCTGCCGCGCGCCAGTTCGTCGGGACCGAAGATCAGCGCATGCCGGCTGCCGCTGGCATCGGCTTTCTTGAACTGCGACTTCATGCTGCCCATGCCTTCAGTGCCTGCCGCCGGACTGTGCATCTGCACGGACACGCCCTGGGCGCGCAGGCGCTGCAGCGCGGCCATCACCGCCGGCAGGGATGCAGCGTCGGGAACGATGGCATAGGCGTCGGGCGCCACCGCGGGCGAAGGCACTTCCTGCTCCTTGAGCAGCTCCAGCACCCGCTCCACGCCCAGCGCCCAGCCCACCGCCGGCGCCGGTTTGCCGCCCACCTGCTCGATCAGGTAGTCGTAGCGACCGCCGCCGCAGATCGTGCCCTGCGAGCCCAGCTGGTCCGTCACGAACTCGAAGACCGTGAGGTTGTAGTAGTCCATGCCGCGCACCAGCCTGGGGTTGAGGCTCCAGGCCACGCCGTTGGCATCCAGGATGGCCTTGACGGTGTCGAAGTGCCGCAGCGACTCGGCGCCGAGGAAGTCGATCAGCTTGGGCGCCGCCTCGACGATGTCCTGCATCGCCGGGTTCTTGGTGTCCAGGATGCGCAGGGGGTTGCTGTGCAGACGCCTGCGCGCGTCCTCGTCCAGCGCGTCCTGGTGGCGCTCGAAATGCGCGATCAGCGCGGCGCGGTGCGCCTTGCGCTCGTCGGGCTGGCCCAGGCTGTTGAGCTCCAGGCGCACGTTCTGCAAGCCGAGTTCGGCCCACAGCGCCTGCGCCAGCAGGATGATTTCCGCATCCGCCTCGGCACCGGGAAAGCCCAGGGCCTCCGCGCCGATCTGGTGGAACTGCCGGTAGCGCCCGCGCTGCGGCCGCTCGTGGCGGAACATGGGGCCCATGTAGTAGAGGCGCTTGCCGCCGTCGTAGAGCATGGAATGCTCGACCACGGCCCGCACGACACCCGCCGTGGCCTCGGGGCGCAGCGTCAGCTGCTCGCCGTTGAGGCGGTCCTCGAAGGAATACATCTCCTTCTCGACGATGTCGGTCACCTCGCCCAGCCCGCGCACGAACAGGGGCGTGGGCTCCACGATGGGGGTACGGATGTTGCGGTACGCATAGCGCGCCATGAGCGAGCGCACCGTGCCCTCCAGCCACTCCCAGCGCGCGGAGTCCGGCGGGAGGATGTCGTTCATGCCCTTGATGGCAACCAGCTTCTGCATCTTATCCTGTGGAACTTGGAAAATATGAGTCGAATTGGCTTCTAGCGCTTATCCAGCAAGCGCGAGCAGCTATTATTTTTGAATCGCATCGGCCACGGGCGCCGCGCCGCCGAAGCGCCGGGCGATGTAGCCGTCGACGATGTCCTGGAACTCCCGGGCGATGTTGTCGCCGCGCAGGGTCAGGGCCTTCTCGCCGTCGATGAACACGGGGGCCGCGGGCGCCTCGCCCGTGCCCGGCAGGCTGATGCCGATGTCGGCATGCTTGCTCTCGCCCGGGCCGTTGACGATGCAGCCCATGACGGCCACCTTGATCTTCTCGACACCCGGATAGCGCACGCGCCACACGGGCATCTGCGCGCGCAGGTAGTCGTCGATCTGCTTGGCGAGTTCCTGGAACGTGGTGCTGGTGGTGCGCCCGCAGCCGGGGCAGGCCGTCACGCTGGGCACGAACACGCGCAGGCCCAGGGCCTGCAGGATCTCGGAGGCGACCACCACCTCCTGCGTGCGCGCCTCCCCGGGCTGGGGCGTGAGCGATACGCGGATGGTGTCGCCGATGCCCTCCTGCAGCAGGATGGACAGGGCCGTCGTGGAGGCCACGACCCCCTTGGTGCCCATGCCCGCCTCCGTCAGCCCCAGGTGCAGCGCGTAGTCGCAACGGCGCGCGAGTTCGCGGTAGACCGCGATGAGGTCCTGCACGCCGCTCACCTTGCACGACAAGATGATCTGGTCGCCCTTGAGCCCCATCTGCTCCGCGCGCCGCGCGGATTCGATGGCGGAGGTGATGAGCGCCTCGTACATGACCTGGCGCGCATCCCAGGGCTGGGCGCGCTTGCTGTTGGCGTCCATCAGCCCGGCGAGCAGTTCCTGGTCCAGGCTGCCCCAGTTGACGCCGATGCGCACGGCCTTGTCCCAGCGCATGGCAGCATCGATCATCTGGCCGAACTGCTTGTCGCGCTTGTCGCCTTTGCCGACGTTGCCGGGGTTGATGCGGTACTTGGACAGCGCCTGCGCGCAGTCGGGGAATTCCGTCAGCAGGCGGTGGCCGTTGTAGTGGAAGTCACCCACCAGGGGCACCGTCTCGCCCATGCGGTCGAGTTGCTCGCGGATGTAGGGCACGGCCGCGGCCGCCTCGGGCGTGTTCACCGTGATGCGCACCAGCTCGGAGCCGGCCTGCGCCAGCTCCTTGATCTGGATGGCCGTGCCGATGGCATCCACCGTATCCGTGTTGGTCATGGACTGCACGCGCACCGGCGCGTCGCCGCCCACGGTAACGACGCGCTCGCCCCAGGCGATCTTCGCCTGCCGGGAGCGGCGCGGCAGCGGAGCCGCCATGGCGATGGGCATGGCCGTACTGGAGCCAGTCATTTACTTCACCTCGAAACGCGCCACGTTCTCACGCGCGACGGTACTGAGATCCATGGGCTTGCCACGCACGATCACGTCCGTGGCATCCGCCCTGCCGATCACCACCGACCAGGGGGGCGTCCCCGTCGCGGCAATACTCTCCCCTGCCTCCAGCGTCTTCTGGGCCAGCACGGCCCCGGAAGCGCTGCGGATCTGTATCCACGAGGACTCGCGGGCACGGATGACCAGCGCCCCGTCGGTCTGCGGCGCAGCCGCGCTGGCAGCCGCAGCGGGAGCTGCCGCCGGCTCCGATGCTGCCACCTGCGGCTCTGCGGCGGGAGCGCCGACCTGCGGCGCAGCCGGAGGCTCCATGGGTTGAACGGCAGCAGAGGCAGCCAATGCCAGGGGCTGCGCCTCGGCGACGGCAGGCTCTGCCTGCGCCTGCTGCGGCGCGGCGCTCGCCGCCGGGGCATCGTCTGCGCCCCGCGGCAGGAGCGCGATGGCCATGGCCGCCGCCAGCAGCAGCACCACGGCAATGCTCATCAAGCGCGGCTTGGGCGCTTCCATGCTGCCGCGCCCGAGCCGCACGCCTTCGTCCTTGAAGGATGCGTTGATTCCCTTGTCCGCCTTCAGCCGCGTGGGCTCGCTCTGCGGCAACAGCGCCAGCACGGGCGCCGCATCGACCTTCAGCGTGCGGCACACGCTGGATGCAAGGGCCCGCATGAAGACCGCGTCGGAAAACACGTCATGGCGGTCCGCCTCCAAGGCTTCCAGCTTGCTCACCGGCACCTTCAGCGTGACCGCCAAGGCAGCGATATGGACGCCTGCCGCCTCCCGCATCTGTGTCAGCAATTGGCCCGCAGACAGGTGTGCGGCGGCCTCTGCCTGCGCCCCGACCGGCTCATTCATCGAATGCCCCTCTCTCGAATGCAAGAGCCTCTTTGGACTGCGGGAAGCGCTTGCGCAGTTGGTCACCCAGCTGGCGCATCGCTACGAACTCCCGCAATGCCCGCTCCACTTTGATGCCGAGCCACAAGGACCCGGCATTGGAAAACTCGCCGTTGTTGACGCGGCGGATGTAGAACTGCGCGCGCTTGGCGTCGCCGCGCGCGAAGATGACCGAAGCGAGGTGGTAGCCTGCCACGGGGTTGCCCGGATCGATCTCGTAGGCATGGAGCAGCGCCTGCTCCGCCTCGGCGGCCCGTCCGAGCGCTGGTAGCACAGCCCCTGCGACAGGTAGGTCTTGCCGCGGGCCGCGTAGCCCGGCGTGGCCAGGGCGCGCTCGAACCACTGGTTGGCCTGCTCGTACTGCTGTTTCTGGCACTGCAGCCAGCCATAGTTGTGCAGGATGTCCGGATCGGCCGGCTTCATGGCGTGGGCGCGCTTCAGATTGTCCTCGGCCTGGGAGAGGTCGCCCATTCCCAGGTACGCCAGGCCGCGCAGATGGTAGGCATCGCCATACGAAGGATCGGCGGTCAGGGCCTGGCGGATTTCTTCCAGAGCCACGCTGGTCTGCCCCATCTGCAGGTAGTTGGCCGCCAGTTCCAGCCGGATCCGCGCACGCCTGCGCGCGTCGGTCTCGTCCGAAGCGCCCGTGCTGCTTGCCGACGATGCGCCTGCATCGAGGCCACCGGCCTGGTGGGCGCAGCCCAGCAGCAGCATGCCGGCCATGAACGCACTCGCGGCCCACAGGCATCGGCCGCCCCGTCTCATTCCCCACGCCGTCATGAATAGTCTCCCCTCGATGAAAAGCACACCGTCAGGTGATGGGCTTGAGCTCGATGGTCCGGAGCTTGGCCATGCGCTCCGACACCTTCGTCCGGTCCTTCACGTCCCCGGCCAACTGGCCGCACGCCGCATCGATGTCGTCGCCGCGCGTCTTGCGCACCGTAGTCACGATACCCGCGTCGCTCAGTATCTTGGCGAAAGCCGACACGCGCGCCACGGAAGAGCGGCGCAGGCCCGACGCGGGAAACGGGTTGAAGGGAATCAGGTTGAACTTGCAGGAAACCCCGTGCGCCGTCTTCGGGTCCACGAGGGCGATCAACTGGGCCGCATGCTCGGGCTGGTCGTTGACTCCGTCCAGCATGCAGTATTCGAACGTGATGAAGTCGCGCGGCGCATGGTCGAGGTAGCGCCGGCACGCCGCCAGCAGTTCCTCCAGGGGATATTTGCGGTTCAGCGGCACCAGCGAATCACGCAGGGCGTCGTTGGACGCATGCAGGGAGACAGCCAGCGCCACGGGGCAATCCTGCGCCAGGCGGTCCATCATGGGCACCACGCCGGAGGTGGACACCGTCACGCGGCGCCGCGAAAGGCCATAGCCATGGTCGTCGAGCATGATGCGCAACGCAGGCACCAGGGCCGAGTAGTTCTGCAGCGGCTCGCCCATGCCCATCATCACGACATTGGAGATCACGCGCTCGCCATGGCCCTGGCGCTGGCGCAGCGCGTGCTCGGCATACCAGAGCTGGGCGATGATTTCGCCGGTGGTGAGATTGCGGCTGAAGCCCTGGTGCCCCGTCGAGCAGAAGCGACATCCCACGGCGCACCCTGCCTGCGAAGAAATGCACAGGGTACCCCGGTCGTCCTCGGGGATGAAGACGGTCTCCACCGCGTTGCCGCCTCCCACGTCGAACAGCCACTTGATGGTGCCGTCGGCAGACACATGCTCGCTGATCACGGGCAGGCCCGTCACATGGGCGCAGCCCTTGAGCTTCTCGCGCAAGGACTTGGCCAGGTCGCTCATCTGGTCGAAGCTGCTCGCTCCGCGCTGATGGACCCAGCGGAACAACTGGGTGGCCCGAAAGCGCTTTTCCCCCAGCCGCTCGCAAAAAGCGGCCATCCCATCCAGGTCGAAGTCCAGAAGGTTCGTGGTCATGGCGCTATCGGTCATTCACCCCCATCCGTGCGTTCCAGGTGCCGGGCCGCCGGCCTTGCGCCTGGAACCACTGCATCAGCGTGCGTAGACGTTCAGGGCGGGGAAGAAGAAGGCCACTTCGACCTGTGCGGTCTCTGCGGCGTCGGAGCCGTGCACGGCGTTGGCATCGATGCTGTCCGCGAAGTCGGCGCGGATGGTACCGGGAGCGGCCTTCTTGGGGTCGGTAGCGCCCATGAGTTCGCGGTTCTTCAGGATGGCGTTCTCGCCTTCCAGCACCTGGATCATCACCGGGCCGGAGATCATGAAGTCCACCAGGTCCTTGAAGAAGGGACGCTCCTTGTGCACGGCGTAGAACTGCTCGGCTTCGGCGCGCGAGAGATGGGCCATGCGGGCGGCGGCGATCTTCAGGCCGGCGGCCTCGAAACGGGCGTAGATCTGGCCGATCACGTTCTTGGCGACGGCGTCGGGCTTGATGATGGAAAGGGTGCGTTCGATAGCCATGTTGATTTTCCTCTGTAGGTATTGCGGTGTTTTTTCACCCGGCAGGCAGGCCCGGCAGGCAAAACATGGGATTTTAGCTTTTCGCCAATCCCCTACCGGCCGCCGCGGCGTGGTCCGCCATTGCGCTGGCGCTGCTGCGTGCGCTGCCGGGAAAAGCTGTCTGCGCCGATATAGCCGACCGAGGTCCTCATGGGGTCCGGCTGCGACGGCCCCGACGAACGGCCCCCGCGCTGGGCGGCGGGCTTGCCGCGGCCGCCCCCGGCCGCAGGGCCCGTATCCATGCGGTTGCGGGCGCCGCCGCCCCGGCGGTCATTCTTCGGCCCGGGACCACGGCCTGGCGCCCCGCCCTTGCCAGGGCCGGCGGGTGCGATGCCCACGGCCTGCATCAAGGCGCGGATGTCGCGCTCGTCCAGTTCCAGCCAGGCCCCGCGCTTGAGGCCGCGCGGCAGCATCATGGCGCCGTAGCGGATGCGGATCAGGCGGCTCACGGCATGCCCCACCGATTCGAACATGCGCCGCACCTCACGGTTGCGCCCCTCGGAAATCGTAACCCGGTACCAGCAGTTGACGCCTTCGCCACCGCCCTCCTCGATGGAGCCAAAGGAGGCTACGCCATCCTCCAGCGCCACGCCGTCGAGCAGCCGCTGTTTCTCTTCACTGCTCAGGGCGCCCAGCACCCGCACGGCATATTCGCGTTCCAGGCCGAAGCGCGGATGCATCAGCTTGTTGGCCAGCTCGCCGGAGCTGGTGAACAGCAACAGCCCTTCGGTGTTCAGGTCCAGACGCCCCACGGACTGCCATTTGCCCTGCGTCAGCCGCGGCAGCTTGCGGAACACCGTGGGACGGTTCTGCGGATCGTCGTGCGTGACGACTTCGCCCACCGGCTTGTGGTAGGCCAGCACCCGCACCGGAGGCGGCGCGATACGGAAGCGGATGGGCTTGCCGTTGACCTTGATCTGGTCGCCATACTGCACGCGCTGTCCGATATGGGCCGGCTCGTTGTTCACGGAGATGCGCCCCTCCAGGATGAGCTGCTCCATCTCCAGGCGCGAGCCCATGCCGGCCTGCGCCAGCACCTTGTGCAGCTTGGGTGTTTCGACCTGCGGCTGCAGCACGCGCTTGGGCGGCGCCAGCTTGGCGTCGGCGTCGTCTTCATCCAGCCGGCCGGACACCACGTCGTCGAAACGGTAGCCATCGTCGCGCGAAGCGTCTCCCGTACGCTGGGCTGGCTTGGCCTCGGCTTCCAGGGCATGGCCCTCCTGGGACGCAGGCTCTCCCATGGGAGCACCCTCAGCGGCAGTGTCCACAGCCTGCGGTGCCGCGTCCTGTGTCTTGGCGGGCTTGCGCGTGCGCGGCCTGCGCGCCTTCGGCGCATCGCTCCCCGGCCCGGCGGCCGGAACGTCGTTGGAATCGTTCATGGTTCATTTCCTGCGGCACCCACCTGGGTGCCGTCGTCATCATGCGCGCCTGCCTCATCAGGCGGCGCGCCCTCGTCATTCGTGGAGCCGCCTTCTTCCGCTGTTTCCAACGGCGGCTCCTGCTGTTGCGCCCCCTCCTCGGGCGGCGCGCCCAAAGCCTCGAACATGCTGGCCTGCACACCAGGGTCTTCCAGCGTGGGCAACTGGTCCAGCGATTGCAGCCCCAGGTCGTCCAGGAACTGCCGCGTCGTGGCAAACAGCGCCGGGCGGCCCACCGTCTCGCGGTGTCCGATCACTTCGACCCAGCCGCGGTCCTCCAGTTGCTTGATGATCAGGCTGTTGACCGTGACACCCCGTATGTCTTCGATGTCCCCGCGCGTCACGGGCTGGCGGTAGGCGATGATGGCAAGGGTCTCCAGCGCTGCGCGGGTATAGCGCGGCGGCTTTTCCGGATGCAGCCGGTCCAGGTACTCCCGCATCTCGGGCCGGCTCTGAAAACGCCAGCCCGTGGCCACCTGCACCAGTTCCACCCCGCGCAATGCCCAGTCCTGCTGAAGCTCGAGCAGCAGCGTCTTGACCGTATCCGATCCCAGCGCGTCATCGAACAGGGTTCGCAGTTCGCGGATCGAGACGGGCTGCGGGGCACAGATCAACGCGGTTTCTAGAACCCGTTTGGCATCCACCGTATTCATGGTCCAGCAGTTCCGGGTAAGGTGCCGCGCGCCGAGACGGGCACATGCCAGGGATTGGAGAGCATCTTGCGGCGCGGAATGCAGCGAACGGCATCGCACCTTGTCATCAGCGCCGGCATGAAGTGCCGCCAGGCGCCCACGGCAGAACAGCCGTCACTGCGGATTGTAGCGCAGCCCCCAGGAACCGAGCGCCTGCTGCATGTCGCCGGGCAAGGGTGCGCGGAACTCCATCGCCCGGCCCGTCACCGGATGCGTGAACGCCAGGCGGAAGGCATGCAGCGCCTGGCGGTGCAGTCCGCCCCCCTCGTTGCCGCCATACAAGGCATCCGCCACCAGCGGATGACGGATCAAGGCCATGTGCACCCGGATCTGGTGCGTGCGGCCGGTGTGCAGCGTGCATCGGACCAGGCACACCTCCTGCGAGTCATCCAGCAGGTCGATATCTGTGCGCGCCTCCTTGCCCGGGTGGGTATGCAGGTCCACCACCGCCATGCGCAAGCGGTTGCGCGGGTCGCGGCCTATCGGCGCCTGCACGCTGCGGTGCGCCGGCCCCGACCATCCCCCCAGCCGAGCGCGAGGTACTGGCGGCTGACCTCGCGCGCCGCGATCATGCGCACCAGGGCATCCATGGCTGCGCGGCTGCGCGCCACCACCATGAGGCCGCTGGTGTCCTTGTCCAGGCGGTGCACGATGCCCGCGCGCGGGACATGCATTGCCTGCGGGTCCCAGCCGAGCAGGCCGTTGAGCAGCGTGCCGCTCCAATTGCCTGGCGCCGGGTGCACCACCAGCCCCGCCGGCTTGTTGACCACGAGCAGGTGTTCGTCTTCGTGCACCACGTCCAGCGGCAGCGTCTCGGGCTTGAACGCCTGGCTTTGCTGCGTGGGGCGCATCTCCACGGCGATGCCATCCCCCGCCTTCGCCTTGAGCGCAGGCTTGGCCGCAACCTGGCCGTTGAGCCGCACCAGCCCCTGTGCAAGCAATTGCTGCAGATAGCTGCGCGAGAACTCGGGAACGAGGTCGGCCAGCGCCTTGTCCAGGCGAACGCCGTGCTGCTCCGCAGGCACGACCAGCGCGCGCAGCTCCGTCTCTGCCGCACCCGGTAAATCGCGTTCCTCTTCGTCCTCGGACCAGGTCTGCCCGCCTTCGGCCACGGGCGCGCCTTAGCGGGAAGGCAGGTAGCGCGCGGGGTCCACCGGCTTGCCCTGGCGGCGGATCTCGAAGTGCAGCTTCACGCGGTCGGCATCGGTGCTGCCCATCTCCGCGATCTTCTGGCCCCGGCGCACGTTCTGGTCTTCCTTGACCAGCAGGGTCTGGTTGTGGGCGTAGGCCGTTAGGTAGGTGTTGTTGTGCTTGAGGATGACCAGGTTGCCATAGCCTCGCAGCCCCGCGCCCGCATACACGACACGGCCGTCGGCAGCGGCCAGCACGGGGTCCCCCGCCTTGCCGCCAATGTCGAACCCCTTGTTGCGCGCCTCGTCGAAGCCGGCGATCAGGCTACCCGACGAGGGCCAGATGAAGCCGATGTCGTCCGCGCCAGAAGCCGCCACGGCCGGGGCCGGCGTGGCGGGTGCCGCGACAGGTGCGGGAGCAGCAACCGGCGCGGAGGCGGCAGGCTTGGGCGTGCTGGCCGCCGATGCCGGGGCCACGGTAACCGACGCCACCGGGCGGGTGACCACGCCCGTATCGGAAGCGACGGCCGTAGCGGTCGTCGCAGCGACGGGCGGCACCACCCTCAGCACCTGTCCCACCTCGATCAGGTTGGCGTTTTCCAGGTTGTTCCAGCGGGCGATGTCTTTCCAGCTCTGCCCACTCTCCAGGCCGATGCGAATCAGTGTATCCCCCGGCTTGACGGTGTAGTAGCCGGGCTTGCCGGCGTTTTCCGCACCCGGCAGGAGTTTGACTTCAGGGGCCGGGGTCGCCGCCACAGGCTGGCTGCCCGAGCTGCCCGCGGCATAGGTGCCGCGGTCCTCGACCGGCGCCCTGTTCACCGGAGTGCCGCAGCCCGCCAGCAAGCCGCCGACCAGCACTGCACAACCCCAAGCCACAAGACCACGCGATACGAACATAAGCAATTCCTTCAGGCAATCCCTGATTTTAGAGGGACGAAATGCACGGCCTCGAGCACGCTTTGCTTCAAACCCTGCGGGGTTTTGTCAACAACGAGCAACACCTGCCGCCCGCCCCCCCTGCCAGGGGCGCCACCAGGCGGCCGCCCATGGCCAATTGGTCGCACCACTGCTGCGGCAGGTTCTCGCCGCCGGCGGCTGAGATGATGCCCGCATAGGGTGCCCCGGCGGCGTACCCCAGCATGCCGTCGCCCAGGATCAGGTGCACATTCGCCAGGCGCAACGGCCGCAGGTAGTCCCGTGCCTTTTCATGCAACCCACGCAGCCGCTCGATGGTATACACCTCGCGCGCCAGACGGGCCAGCACGGCGGCCTGGTAGCCGCAGCCGGTGCCGATTTCCAGCACGCGCCCCAGCCCGCCGCCCGCCCGCGAGCACTCGGCGCCCAGCAGCAGTTCGGTCATGCGCGCCACCACGCTGGGCTTGGAAATGGTCTGCCCCAGGCCGATCGGCAGGCTCGTGTCTTCGTAGGCCTGGTTCACCAGCGCGGTATCGACGAAACGATGGCGCTCCACGGTGCCCATGGCCTGCAGCACCGGTGCCGCCGTGATGCCCGACGCCGCCAGCCGCTGCACCATGCGCGCACGCACCGCGGCCGAATCGAGGCCCAGGCCCTGCGGCACGGGAGCCGGCGCAGCGGCGCCTCGCCCGGCACGCGTCGGAGACGCCGCCGCAGGCGCCGACGGCCCTTGCCGGCCATCGAGGCGCGCCGGGAATCCGGGCCTGCGCTGCATCACGGCACCCTGTCCGCCTGGGGCACCAGCCGCGCGGCCGTTTGTGCCCAATAGCCCAGGCTGTCGTGGTCGGTCAGGTCCACCTTCAGGGGCGTCATGGACACGTGGCCCATCGCCGTGGCATGGAAATCGGTGCCCTCGGCGGCATCCTTGGCCTCGCCCGCGCCGCCGATCCAGTACATCACCTCGCCGCGCGGGCTCTGCTGCTCGATCACCCGCTGCGCGGCATGGCGCCGCCCCAGGCGGCACAGCCGCAGCGGGCGCAGCGCCTCGCAGGGCATGTTGGGGATGTTCACGTTGAGCAGCCATGGCGCTTCGCCCACCAGCTTGTGCGCCTGCATCTGCTCGACGATCTCGCGCGCCTTGCGCGCGGCGGACTCGATCTCGCCCCAGCCCTTATCCACCTGCGAGAACGCGATGGCGGGAATGCCGAAGAGATAGCCCTCCATGGCGGCGCCCACCGTGCCGGAATAGATGGTGTCGTCGCCCATGTTGGCGCCGTTGTTGATGCCCGAGACCACGAGGTCGGGCCGGTAGCCCAGCAGGCCCGTGAGCGCGATGTGCACGCAGTCGGCCGGGGTACCGTTCACGTAGCGGAAGCCGTTGGGCGCCTGGTGCACGTACAGCGGGGAATGCAGGGTCAGCGCGTTGGACTTGGCACTGTTGTTGTGTTCGGGAGCGACCACCTCCACGTCGGCGACGGTCTTGAGGGCATCATGCAGCGCCACGATACCGGGCGCCTGGTAGCCATCATCGTTGGAAATGAGGATCTTCATGGTCACGGTGCTGCGATGGGGCGCATTGTAGGTGCGCCGCCCGCGCAGGCGGGCCGTCGCTCAAGGGACAAAGCGCCCCGCGGCGCGCGCCCTATCATGCGCCCCAGCCATTTCCATGACACGACAGGAGACCCTTCCATGCACGCCTGGCTTTGCACCCACCCCACCGGAGCCGAGGCCCTGACCTGGACCGAGATGCCCACGCCCACGCCCAAGGCTGGCGAGGTGCTGATCGAGATCCACGCCGCCAGCCTCAATTTCCCCGACCTGCTGATCGTGCAGAACAAGTACCAGATCAAGCCGCCGCTGCCCTTCGTGCCCGGCTCGGAATACGCGGGCGTGGTGCAGGCCGTCGGCGAGGGCGTGAGCCACCTGCGCCCCGGCCAGGGCGTGGCCTGTCTGACGGGCACGGGCGGTTTCGCCACCCACGCCATCGCCCCTGCAAAGCTGTGCATCCCGCTGCCCGAAGACTTCTCGCACGTGGATGCAGCGGCCTTCATCATGACCTACGCCACGTCGTACCACGCGCTGATCGACCGCGCCCGGCTGCAGGCGGGCGAGACGGTGCTGGTGCTGGGTGCGGCCGGCGGCGTGGGCACGGCTGCTATCCAGATCGCCAAGGCGGCCGGCGCACGCGTGATCGCCGCCGCCTCGACCGACGAGAAGTGCGACCTGTGCCTGCAGGTCGGCGCGGACGCAGTCATCAACTATGCCAGCGAGAACCTGCGCGAGGCCGTCAAGGCCCTTTCGGACGGCAAAGGCCCCGACGTGGTCTACGACCCCGTGGGCGGCGACCTGGCCGAACCCGCCTTCCGCTCCATCGCCTGGCGCGGGCGCTACCTGGTGATCGGCTTCGCCTCGGGGCCCATCCCCGCGCTGCCGCTGAACCTGCCCCTGCTCAAGGGCGCCTCCATCGTCGGCGTGTTCTGGGGCGAATTCGCCAAGCGCGAGCCGCAGGCCAACGCCGCGATGATGGGCGAGTTGGTGCGCTGGTATGCCCAGGGCAAGATCAAGCCCGTGATCGACCGCACCATGCCCATGTCGCAATTGCACGGCGCCTATGCGCACATGGCGTCCCGTGCTGTCAAGGGCAAGCTGGTGCTGGTGAACTGACGCGCTGTGGCGTTGCAACGCGGCGCCCATGCGGCGCGGCGCGCGCTACCCAAGGCCGCAACGCTCTGTCACACTTGGCCGTATCTCCTCGCCAGCCGCCGCAGATGGCCGTCAAATCCCCTTCCGAAATCGCGCGTGAAACCCTCAAGCTGTTGGCCACGCGCCGGCTGGCCCCCACGCCCGACAACTACCACACGCTGTACAGCGAAGTGTCCGGCCATCCCGGCGCTGCACTCTTTCCCGAAGTGCCGCTGCGCCAGATCATGCGCGTGCTGCCAGGGCAGACCCCGGCGCAAAAGCGCCTGCTGGACCATTTCGAATCCGCCGTGGCGGCCCAGGACTGGGCCGCGCTGCAGAACGTGCTGGTGGGCTACGCCAACCTGGGACTCGCACCGGTGGCCGCAGCCGCGGCACCCGAGGCCGCAAGCACCCACCTGCCGGCCCAGTTCGCGGAGCACTTGGCGCGCCTCGTGGACAACACCCTGCCCGCCCTGGGCGAAGACGACGCCCGCGTGCACGAGATGGCCGCGCAGCTCACGCAGTTCCTGCGCCAGCCGGCGCCGCCCGTGTCCACCGCGGAGCTGCTGCTGAACAACTTCGGCTACCGCCTATCCTTCGCCGCCGAGGACCAGGCGGCCATCCGTGCCGGCCTGCTGCGGCTGCTGCACATGGTGTTCGAGAACATCGCCGCACTGAGCGAAGACGACCGCTGGCTGCAGGGCCAGGCCGAGGCGCTGCAGGCCGCCGCCACCCCGCCGCTCACGCTGCGGCGGCTCGACGACGTGCAGCGGCGCCTGAAGGACGTGATCTTCCGGCAGACCGAGGCGCGCGAGCGCACGGTGCAGGCCCAAGGCCAGATGAAGGAGCTGCTGGCCACCTTCATCGACCGGCTGGCGCAGATGGACGAATCCAGCACCGCCTACCACGAGCAGCTGGAAAACTGCGCCGAGCGCATCGGCCAGGCCACCCAGCTGCACGAACTCACGCCGCTGCTCGAGGAGGTGATGGCCGCCACGCGGGCCATGGCCCTCAACAGCCGCATGGTGCGCAGCGAACTGCACGACCTGCGCGAACGCACCGACGCCAAGCGTGCCGAGATCGACCAGCTGCGCGAGGAGCTCGAGCACGCCAGCGCCCAGGCGCGGCACGACCCGCTGACGGGCTCGCTCAACCGCAAGGGGCTGGACGAAGCCATCGACCGCGAGGTGGCGCGCGCCCGGCGCAACGGCTCGCCGCTGTGCGTTGCCCTGCTGGACCTGGACGACTTCAAGGCCATCAACGACCGGCTGGGCCACACGGGTGGCGACGCGGCCCTCAAGCACCTGGCCGACGTCACCCGCCAGGTCATGCGCCCGCAGGACCAGCTGGCGCGCTACGGCGGGGAGGAATTCGTGCTGCTGCTGCCCGACACCGGCGTGGCCCAGGCCGTGGAAGCCATGAAGCGCCTGCAGCGCGAGCTCACGACGCGCTACTTCCTGCAAGACCAGGAGCGCGTGCTCATCACCTTCAGCGCCGGCGTGGCCCAGGTCGACGACGAGGAGCGCAGCACGGACGCCCTGCGCCGCGCCGACCAGGCCATGTACCTGGCCAAGCGCGCCGGCAAGAACCGCGTGGTGGCGGCCTAGGGCTTCTGGCGTTTACTATCGAATAGAGAGCTTCTCGCGCTTGCTGGATAAGCGCTGGAGCCCTTTTTCATATGTATTTTCTTCAGCCCGCCACGGGCAGGCCCGGCACCCACGACAGGGGCTGCGCGGCAGCCTTGGCGGCCCGGCCGCCCGCGAAGGACGGGTCCACGAGGTCCGCCACCGTCAGGCCGTCGAGCACGGCCAGATAGGCCTGCGTGGCCTGCCCCAGCACGCTCTGCAGGCGGCAGCGCCCGCTCATGCGGCACTGGTTCATGTCCGCGTTGAAGCATTCGACCATGTCGAAATCGGTTTCGGTCATGCGCACCACCGTGCCCAGGTTGATCTCGGACGCGGACTTCATGAGCCGCATGCCACCGCCCCGCCCGCGGGTGGTGTCCAGCAGTCCCTCGGCCGCGAGCTGCTGCACGATCTTCGTCAAATGGCTGCGCGAGATGGCATGCGCCTCGGCCACCTCGCTGATGGTCACGGGTTGCTCCCGCTCCTGGCAGGCGGCGCAGTACATGAGCACGCGCAAGGTGTAGTCGGTCCACTGGGTCAGTCGCATGGTATTGCCCCGCCAACGCAAAGATTCACACGCAATGGATTTTATCGAATTAAAATATTCACACTAAATGAACCTTTAAAAGGACACCCCACATGAACGCCGTCGTCTCCGCCGCACCCGCCATCGATCCCGGCCAAGCCATCGGCCAGATCGCCGTGCAACTGCCCGGCGCCACCGCCGTGTTCCGCCGCCTCAAGCTCGATTTCTGCTGCGGCGGCCAAGTGAGTCTGCGCCAGGCCGCCGGCGAGAAGGGACTGGACCTGCCGGCACTGGTGGAAGAGCTTTCCGCCCTGCAGCGCCCCACCGCGCTGCCCGACTCCGGCACGCCCGCCGAGCTGATCGACCACATCCTGGCGCGCTACCACGAGGTGCACCGCGCCCAGTTGCCCGAGCTGATCCGCATGGCCCGCCGCGTGGAGGCCGTGCACCGCGGCAACCCGAACACCCCGCACGGCCTGGCCGACACGCTGGAGGCCATGCACGGCGAACTGCTGTCGCACATGCACAAGGAAGAAGCCGTGCTGTTTCCCATGCTGCGCACGGGCGGCAACGCCTTCGTGGTGCAGCCCATCGGCATGATGCGCAGCGAGCACACCGACCACGGCGAGGCGCTGGCCGAAGTGGCGCGGCTGACCAACGACATCACGCCGCCGCCCGAAGCGTGCAACACCTGGCGCGCGCTGTACGCCGGGCTGGCCCAGCTCAGCGACGACCTGATCAACCACATCCACCTCGAGAACAACGTGCTGTTCCCGCAATTCGAAGCCGCCTCGCAAAGCTGCGGCGGCGCCAGTGGCTGCGGCTGCAGCGGGGGGCAGTGATCAGCGCGGCGGCTGCTGCAGCAGGTGGAAGTCCAGCAGCCGCGTGGCCATCACGGTCTCGGACAGGAAGAGCACCAGCGCCAGCAGGAACGAGAGCACCCCGGCCAGGAATCCCACCACTGCCAGGCGCACGGCCTGCAGTCCCATGATCTCGCCGAGGAACAGCAGGATGATGGTCAGCCCGATCAGGAAGGCGCAGAGCGTGAGCAGCCCGATGCACACGTTGGTCATGCGCCCACGCGTGCGCAGCGTGGCCAGCTCGGCATAGGAGCGCGCGAGCAGTTCGGGGTCGGTGCTGGCCCGCGCCTGGTCCTCCACGATGCGCGCACGGTCGATGATGCGCGCAAGGCGCCCGGCCACCGCCGCGATCATGCCGGTGACGGCCGTGAGCAGGAACACGGGCGCGACGGCGAGTTGGATGCCATGGGTGATGGCGTTGGCGTCAAGGACGGCTGGCATGGAAAGCACGTACGGTGGGAACGGAGCGCGTGATTATCCCGCCGTCACGCCCCCAGCCCGCCGTAGCGGAACACCACGCCCGCCAGCACGAACCCCACCGACAGCAGCGTGACCGCAGCCACATGCCACGCCATGAGCGGCAGCGTCGCCGCACTCAGCCGGGGGATCACGCGCAGCTGCGCATGCAGCGCGACGAGCGCCGTGGCCGCGAGCAGCATGAGCTTGAGCGCCACGGCCCGCGCCAGCGGCGCGTTGGGGGCGAACCACTGCGTCCAGTCCGGCACGAGCTGCAGCGCCATCCACAGGCCCGTGGCGACCTGGACGGCCAGTGCCGACATGCCCAGCCGCTCGTAGCTGCGTTCGAAATCGAGCAGCACCTGCGGCGCGCGCAGGCGCAGCGCGCGCGGCAGCACAGTGAGCGCGAGCACGAGGTGGCCGCCCGTCCACACGGTGGCGGCCAGCACGTGCAGGGCGAAGATGGCGTGGTACATCAGCGGCGCCCCGCCAGCGGGTAGGCCGGGTCGGTATAGCCGGGCGTGGAGGGGTGGCCGGGCGCGACCAGGCTGTCGATGAGCGCCTCATCCTCCGCCGTGACGGTGTAATCCAGCGCGGGCAGGTAGTCCTGCCACTGTGCCAGCGTGCGCGGGCCGGCGATCACGGCGCTGACGGCGCGATGCGCCAGCACCCACGCGGTGGCGAACTGCGCAAGCGTCACTCCGCGCGCCTCGGCATGGCCCTTGAGGCGCTGGGCGATGGCGAGCGATTCCTCGCGGAACTCGGTCTCCGTGATGCGCTTATCGCCACGCGCGGCGCGCGAGCCCTCGGCGGGCGCCTGCCCCGGCAGGTACTTGCCGGTGAGCACGCCGCGCGCCACGGGGCTGTAGGGCGTCACGCCCAGGCCGTAATGCATGCAGGCGGGCAGGATCTCGACCTCGGGCATGCGGTTGAGCAGGTTGTAGTACGGCTGGCAGACCACCGGGCCGGGCATGCCGATGCGGCGCGCGCCATGCACCATCTCGGCGATGCGCCAGCCGCGGAAGTTGGACAGGCCCCAGTAGCGGATCTTGCCCGCGCGCAGCAGCGCGTCGATGGCGAAGAGCGGCTCCTCCAGATCCATGCCCTCGTAGTCGCGGTGCAGGTAGAGGATGTCCACGTGGTCGGTGCGCAGGCGCGCCAGGCTCGCCTCCACCTCGCGCAGCATCCAGGCGCGCGAATAGCGGCTCTCGTTCACGCGGTCGGACATCTTGTTGCCCAGCTTGGTCGCCAGCACCCAGTCGTGGCGCTGGTCCGCGAGCAGCGTGCCCAGCATCGTTTCGGACGCGCCCTTGGTGTACACGTCGGCCGTGTCGATGTAGTTCACGCCGTGCGCGCGCGCATGCGCGACGATGGAGGCGGCCTCCGCCTCGCCGGTCTGGTCGCCGAACATCATCGTGCCCAGGCACAGGTTGGAGACTTGCAGGTTGCTCTTGCCGAGGCGGCGGTATTGCATGGGAAACCTTTCGCTATCAAATAATGAGCTGCTTGCGCTTGACCAGTAAGCGCTGAAGGCCGATTTAGCTTGAATCCTTCACTGGGGATTCACCCGGGCATTTCTCGAAACGCGAGCGCAGCGCCCCGTCCACCAGCACCTGTTCCTCGAACATCGCGGCGGGCCGCACCCACAGGCCGCGCTCGCCGTAGAGCGCGCGGTACAGCGTCATGGGCTCCAGCGTCTCGCTGTGGCGCACGGTGTCGATCACCTCGTAGAGCATGCCCTTGTGGTGGCGGTACAGGCCAGGGGGCGTGCGCGGCAGCGCAGGCAGGTCGTCGTCGTTCATGGATCAGTAGTGGGGAGGCAACTCGTCGCGCAGGTTGCGCACGGTCGCGCCGCCGCCTTCGGGCACCTGCTGGCGCAGTTGCGCCACCTCGCGCGCGAGCTGGTCGATCTGCTGTTGCTGCCGGTAGATGGTGAGGTTGAGTTGGTCCAGCAGATCTTCCGTGAAGCTGGCCTTGATCTCCAGCGCTTCGATGCGCTGGGCTGGGTTTTGCGTGTCGTCGTGCATGGCGGTCAGTATGTGGATTCGACCAGATGAAGCTGGCTGGGCTGATCCAGCAGCCACTCGGTCAGCGCCACAGTGCAAAGGATGTCTTCGTTCAGCGGCAAGTCCTTGCCCAGCACGAATCGCAGCAGGATGAAGCCCTGGCGTCCGCCGCGCTCGACAGGACGGAATGCATCGCCCCATGAGCGGGCCTCGTAGTGGAAGCGTGACGCATAGCCCTCACGCCGGTCTGGCGGCCAGCACGCGATGCGCGCACCCGGGCCGCCCTCTCGCCAGGGCCGGGCATCTTGCGGGTCGATGAACAGCTCCACCTGGATAGCCGTGGGCTGCGCGCGCCGCAGCGGAATGCCGTGCACGGCCCGCGTATCGTTGACCTGCGCCAGCGTGCGCGAGAACACCGGCACGAATGCCTTGCCGTCCAGCGCCAGCACGCGGCGGTTGGATGCCTGCAGCTCGGCGGTGCGCCGTGCATAGGCTTCGGCCACGCAGCCTTGGCTTTCGCAGCGGTTGCGCACGCGTAGCCAGCGCAATTGGCCGGCCCGCAGGGCGGCCAGTGCGGCGTCGCCGTCGGGCTTGGCCTGCGCGGTTCTGTAGGCCTCCGTCAAGCGCTGGTCGGCCTGCATCAGCCCGGCGTTGGCGCAGACCCAATGCTCCACCACCTTCTCGGCCCGCTGGCAGTCGAATCCGGGGGCAGGCACGGCCGGCTCCTCGGCTCGGGCCACCATGCCGCACAGCAGCCCCAGCCACAGCAGCACAGAAGGCGCCAGCGTCTTCATCTTCAGGCAGGCGACTTCAAACGGCCTGGCCCAGGCGCGCCACGCCTTCGCGGATCTTGTCCACGCCGGCCGTGGCGAAGGACAGGCGCAGCGTGGCGTGGTCGGGGTTGGCGCAGAAGAACGGCGTGCCCGGAACGAAGGCCACGCCCTTGTCGATGGCGCGCTTGGCGAGCACGTTGCCATCGGCCACCGCGCCGGTCGCACCCGTGAGGCGCGCCCACACGAAAAGCCCCCCTGCGGCTGGACGAACTCGACGGCCGCGCCGAGTTCGCTCCGCAGCGCGTCGCCCATGGCCTGGGCGCGCTCGGCGTACACGGCGCGCACATGGGCCAGCGTGCCGGGCATGCGGCCGGCCTTGAGGTACTGCGCGGCCGTGGCCTGGGCGAAGGTGCTGGTGTGCGCGTCGCTGAACTGCTTGCACATCGTGGCCTTGGCCAGCAATTCGGACGGCGCGATGAGCCAGCCCACGCGCAGGCCGGGCGAGAGCACCTTGCTCAAGCTGCCGCAGTGCGCCACCAGTTCGCGGCTGCCCGGCACCTCGGGCGTAAGCGCGAGCAGGCTGGGCGGGGGGCGTCGCCGAAGTACAGGTCGCCGTAGGGATCGTCCTCGACGATCAGCGTCTGGTACTTCACGGCCAGCTCCAGTACCTTCCTGCGGCGCTCCAGACTCAGCATGGCGCCGCTGGGGTTGCCGAAGGTGGGGATCAGATAGACGAACTTGGGCTGGTGTTCAGCGATGAGCTTTTCCAGCGCGTCCGTCTTCACGCCGTCGCCGTCGATGGGCGCGCTGATGAGCTCCGCGCCGTACAGGCGGAAGCACTGGATGGTGGCCAGGAACGTGGGCCCCTCGACGATCACCTTGTCGCCGGGGCTGATCAGGGTCTTGCCCAGCAGGTCCAGCGCCTGCTGGCTGCCCGTGGTGACGATGAGCTGCTCGGGCGCCACGTCTTTGGCCCCCTTGGCGGCCATGAAGGCCGAGCTGCTCGCGCAGCGGCTGGTAGCCCTCGGTGGCGCCATATTGCAGGGCGGAGCCAGGCTCCTCGGCCAGGGCCCGCTGGCTGGCCTCGCGGATGCCGTCCACGTCGAACATGGCGCTGTCGGGAAAGCCGCCCGCGAAGCTGATGATGCCGGGCTTGCCCAGCAGCTTGAACAGCTCGCGGATGGCGGAGGTTTCTACCTTGTTCAGACGGTCGGCGAATTGCATGGGACGATGGCGGAGGGTGGCAAAGCCGCCATTGTCGCCAATGCGCCGCGCGCCGGGGTCAATCGACCCGGATGTCCGAGCGCGCCGCCACCGCGCGCATCAGCGGCAGTTCGCGCTCGATGCGCTCCTGTAGCGCGCTGCCCGGGCCCCAGGCGGGCGAGAGGCCGATGTCCACCAGCTTCTGGCGCAGCGCGGCATCGGCCATCACGTCGGCCAGGGCCTTCTCCACCTTCTGCCGGATGGGCGCGGGCAGCCCGGCGGGCGCGAGGAAGGCGAACCACGTGTCCATGTGGAAACCAGGATAGCCGCTCTCCGCCACCGTGGGCACCTGGGGCAGCAGCGGCAGGCGCTGGCCGCCCAGCGTAGCGATGGGGCGGATCTTGCCGGCCTTGATGAGCGGAGTGGTGGCCACCACCGTGTCCACCGCCAGTTGCACCTGGCCACCCATGAGCGCGGTCAGGCTCGGCGAGCTGCCGTTGAACGGCACGTGCATGGCCTTGAGCCCCGTGGCAGTCTTGAGCATCTCGCCGCCGAAGTGCACCGACGAGCCCGTGCCGTACGAGCCGTACGAGAACTTGTCGGGCGCGGCCTTCGTCAGCGCCACCAGCTCCTGCAGCGTGCGGCCCGGCGTGTCGTTGTGCGCCACGAGCACCAGGCCCATGTCGGCCACCAGGCCCAGCGGCGTGAAGCTGCGCAGCGGGTCGTAGGGCAGCGACGTGCGGATGGCTGGGTTGTGCGTGAGCGTAGTGCTGGCGCCGAGGAACAGCGTGTAGCCGTCGGGCGGCGCCTTGGCCACGATGCCGCCCGCAACCACCGTGCCCGCGCCCGGGCGGTTCTCGACGATCACGGGCTGGCCGAGCTTGTCCGAAAGGCCCGTGGCCAGCAGCCGCCCCAGGATGTCGGTGGCGCCGCCGGGCGCGAAGGGCACGATCAGCTTGATCGGCCGGTCCGGGTAGTGCTGCGCGAAGGCCGCTGGCGCGGCCAGGACGGCAGCGCCGGCGGCGAGGCAGGCGAGAAAGCGGGAACGGGAAAGCAAGGCCATGGCAGATGTCTCCTTTTGGATGGTTCGTGGGTCGGTTCAGCCGAGCAACGGGCTGCGCTGGCGCGCATAGCCGCTGGCCTGGTCATAAGCGTGGCCGATCTGCAGCACCGCCAGGTCGGCTTGCGCGGGGCCGATGATCTGCAGGCCCGCGGGCAGCCCTTGCGGCCCGAAGCCCGCGGGGGCTGCGAGCGCGGGCAGGCCGGCCATGGTGGCGGGCACCACGCATTGCATCCAGCGGTGGTAGGTGTCCATGGCGCGGCCGCCCACGGCGTGGGGCCAGTCGAGCGTGGCGTCGAACGGGAACACCTGGGCAGCAGGCAGGACCAGGAAGTCGTAGGTGTCGAACAGGCGGCGCAGCGTCTCGTACCAGGCCGAGCGCACGCGGGCCGCGTCGTACACCTGCATGGCGGAGAGCGCACGGCCGCGCTTGATCTCCCACACGGCCTCGGCCTTGAGCAGCGCGCGCTTGGCCGGGTCGTCGCAGAGCGGCCCGTTGGCACCCGCCACGGCGAAGCTGCGCAGGTCGATCCAGGCGTTCCACAGCCGCTCGAAGTCGAAAGCAGGCACCACCTCCTCCACCGCGCAGCCGATGTCGGCAAAATGCCGCAGCGCGGCGCGGCAGGTGTCCAGCAGGCCTGGCTCGGTGGGCAGGTGGCCGTTCAAATCGCCCAGCCAGCCGATGCGCGCGCCGCGCCAGCCGCGCTCCAATGCGGCAGACCAGTCCTGCCGCCCTTCGCTGCGGCGCGTGAGCGGCAGGCGCGCGTCGAACCCGGCCTGCACCGACAGCAGCAGCGCCAGATCGGGGATGTTGCGCGCCATGGGGCCCGCCACGCTGAACTGCTGGAAAAACACCTCTTCCGTGGGCCCGTGCGGCACGCAGCCGACGGACGTGCGCAGGCCATAGACGTTGTTGAACGCCGCCGGCGTGCGCAGCGAGCCCATCATGTCCGACCCGTCGGCCACCGGCAGCATGCGCAGCGCCACGGCCACCCCGGCCCCGCCGCTGCTGCCGCCGGCCGAGCGCGCCGGATCGAACGCGTTGCGCGTGGTGCCGTAGACCGGGTTGTAGGTGTGGCCGCCCAGGCCGAACTCCGGCGAATTGGTGCGCGCCACGAACAGGCTGCCGCCGGCGCGCATGCGCTCGAAGACGACGGCGTCGGCCTGCGGCACCTGGCCCGCGAAGATGGGCGAGCCCTTGGTCGTCACCATGCCCGCCACGGGCATGATGTCCTTGGGCGCCTGCGGAAAGCCGTGCAGAGGCCCCAAACTCTCGCCCCGCGCCAGGCGCTCGTCCAGGCCGCGCGCCTGGGCGCGCAGCACATCGCAGTCCGCGAACGCCACGAGGGCGTTGACCACGGGGTTGAGCCGGTCGATCTGCGCGCAGTAGGCATCGAGCACCTCCACGCACGACAGCGCACGTGCGTGGATGGCCTGCGACAGTGCGGTCGCCGTCCATTCGACGATCTCGTCCGCGCGGGCCAGGGGGGGGATGAATCCATGAAACTCCTCATGTGGGCAAGCCGATGCCAGGGCAGGATACGCAGCCTCCCGCGTTTCGACAATCGCCGTTTTATTGATGCCGCTTTGCGTTTTTCGCAAAGCATGAAAGACCCCGCCATGCTTGCCCATCGCCTGCAGGACACCGCGCTGCGCTACTTCCTCGAGGTGGTGCGCACCGGCTCGGTCAGCGAGGCCGCCGCGCGACTCAGCGTCTCTCCCTCGGCCGTGAGCCGCCAGGTGGCGGGCCTGGAAGACCTGCTGGGCGTGCCGCTGTTCGAGCGCCGCCCGCGCGGCATGGTGCCCAGCCCCGCGGGCGAGCTGCTGGCGGCCCACGCGCGGCGCGGCGCGCTGGAGGCCGACCGCGTGGTCTCCGACATCCAGGCGCTGCAGGGGCTGCGGCGCGGGCTGGTGCGGCTGTACAGCTCCGCCGGCTTCGCCATCGAATTCCTGCCGCGCGCGATCGCCCTGTTCCGCGCTCGCCATCCCGGCATGCAGTTCCATCTGCGCACCGCCGCGCCCACGGCCGTGACCCAGGCCGTGCTCGACGGCGACGCCGACATCGGCCTGACCTACAGCCGCGCCGCGCAGCGCGACATCGAGGTGCAGCATCGCCAGGTGGCCCCCGTGATCGTCACCATGCTGCCCAGCCACCCGCTGGCGCGCCACGCCGGCGTGACCCTCGCGCAGATGCGCCCCTACCCCATCGCCGTGCCCGAGGGCGACAACACCGCCCGCCAGCTCTTCGACATCGCCTGCAGCCAGCGCCGCTTGGTCTTCGAACCCGCCCTGGTCACCAGCCAGTTCGAAGCGCTCACGCACTTCGTGCTGCACGGCGGCGGGATCGCGCTCGGCGGAGAAGTCACGGTGCGCGAGCGCGTGCGCCGCGGCGAGCTGCACGCGGCGCTGATCCGCGAGCGCGCCCTGAGCGGGCGCGCAATCGAGCTGCAAACGCTGGCGGGCCGCACGCTGCCCGAGGGCGTGCGCGCCTTCGTGGACCATGTCCGCGCCCTGCTGCCCGCGCCCGGCTCGACGACAATGCCCGACACCCCATGAAAACCACGGACATCGAACCCTTCTTCGCCGCGCTCAAGGCCGCCAACCCGCAGCCCAACACCGAGCTGGAATACACCACTCCCTTCGAGTTGCTCGCCGCCGTGCTGCTGTCGGCCCAGGCCACCGACGTGGGCGTGAACAAGGCCACGCGCAAACTGTTCCCGGTCGCGGGCACGCCCCAGGCCGTGCTGGACCTGGGGCTGGAACGGCTGGAGGGCTACATCAAGACCATCGGCCTGTACCGTACCAAGGCCCGCAACCTCCTGGAGACCTGCCGCATCCTCGTGGAGCGACACGGCGGCCAGGTGCCGCGCACGCGCGAGGAACTGGAGGCGCTGCCGGGCGTGGGCCGCAAGACGGCCAACGTGGTGCTGAACGTGGCCTTCGGCCAGCCCACCATGGCCGTGGACACGCACATCTTCCGGGTGGGCAACCGCACGGGCCTGGCGCCGGGCAAGAACCCGCTGGCGGTGGAGATGCAACTGCTCAAGCGCGTGCCACCCGCCTATGCGGTGGACTCGCACCACTGGCTGATCCTGCTGGGCCGCTACGTGTGCCAGGCGCGCAAGCCGCGCTGCTGGGAATGCATTGTGGCTCCCTGGTGCGACTATCAGCCCAAGACGCCACCGCCCGGCGTCAATCAAAAACCGTAGCTGCTTGCGCATACGGCACCGCTCCAGGACTTGCTTCAATACCGGTTGGAAAAGTTCGCACTGATGCGCTGGCGCAGGTACTCCGCGCCCGTGACGGGCGGGTACTTCCTGCGCGGCCCTTCGATGACCGCGTCCTCGTTGGCCTGCGCGAAGAATGCCAGGCTGTAGCGCGCCCCTTGGTATTCATGCGGCAGCGGGTTGCGCACGCGGTGGAAATTGCTCGGAAGCAGGTCGTCGCTCCAGCGCATGAGCATGTCGCCGATGTTGCAGGTGATGACGCCCTCCACCGGCTGCACGCTCGTCCACGCGCGGTCGGCCATCTCCTTGCCGGGCAGCACCTGCAGGCCGCCTTCGCCGGGGCGCTGGAACAGCAGCGTCAGGCAATCGAAATCGGTGTGCGCGCCCGCGCGCCACAGGCCCAGTTCGTCCTTGAGCGCGGGATCGACGGCGAAGTAGTGCAGCATGCGCAGCGTGCTCTGGTAGCCGGGGCTTTCGGGGTCGTGCGCCTGGGTGAAGAAGTCGTCCGCAAAGCCGAGCTTGTAGGCGAAGCACGAAAGCAGCTGCATCGCGACTTCCCAGCACTGGCGCTCGAAGGCCAGCGTGGCCTCCTTGAAGCCAGGCAGCTCGGCCTCGCCGGGCCACAGGCCTTCCATGCGCGGGCGCGTGAGCTGGTACGACTCCTTCTGGTCGGGCGTGCGCGTGGAGGGGCGGATCTGCGCCTTGTGCTCCCAGCCCGCGTTGCGCGCCAGCGGCCATTGCGCCTTGGTCTCTGCCGGCAGCGCGAAGAATGCGGCGGCGCGCTCGAACGCGGCGCGGATGTCTTCCAGCGGAATGCCGTGGTGGCTGACCTGGAAGAAGCCGATGTCGACCGACGCGCTCCAGATCTGCTCGGCGATCTCGTGCTTGCGCGCCTCGAAATGGGACAGGTCGATCACGCGCACCTCGCGCGCCGATTCGGTGCCCATGCCGCCCATGCCGGCCTCCTTGGCCAGCTCGCTGCGTACGTCGGGGGCGACTTCAGGGTTGTAGGGCGTGGTGGTGGTCTGGGTCATGTGTGTCCTCGTTCAGTGGATTGCGGGAAACAAGAGCAATGACCCGCGCGGGCGGCCTGCGGCCCGGCTGAACGCTTCTACTCTCGCGCCCGGTGCATGCAAACGGCGGGCCAGCACAAATCACCGAAGTGGTGCGCCGCGATGGGCACGCTTCATGCAACGCAGGCCGGCGAGTAGAAGCGTTCAGCACGGCGGGACCCGCCGTCGCCCGGAAATTGCTCAGTTCCCCACCGCCCTCTTTTCGGAGCCACCGCCATGCAACGCCGCCACTTCCTCGCCTCCACCCTCGCCAGTTCCGTCGCCCTGCCCGCCGCGCGGGCGCAGGGCCTCACGCCGATCAAGTTCACGCTGGACTTCCGCGTGACCAGCCAGACGGCGCCGTTCTTCCTGGCGCTCTCCAAGGGCTACTACAAGGATGAAGGGCTGGCCGTCAGCATCGACGTGGGCGCGGGCTCCGTCGCCTCGATCACGCGCGTGGCCAGCGGCGCCTACGACCTGGGCCTGGGCGACATCAGCTCGCTCGTCGAATTCCATGCGGCCAACCCCGACACGCCGGCGCAGGCCATCTACCAGTACTACAACCGCGCGCCCTTCGTCATCATCGGCCGCAAAGACCGCGGCATCACCGGCGACTTCCAGTCGCTCAAGGGCAAGAAGGTCGCCGCTGCCGCGGTGGAGGCCACGCGCCGCTGCTGGCCCATGGCGGCACGCGCGCTCGGTACCTCGCCCGACCTGTTCGCATGGGTGACCACCGATTTCAGCGCGCGCGACAACGTCATGGTGCGCGGCGACGTGGACGCGGCCACCTACTTCCACGACTCCGCCGTGTCGCTGTTCGCGCGCATGCCCGAGAAGGACCTGTCGGTGCTCGGCTTCGGCCAGACCGGCCTGCAGCTCTACGGCAACGCGCTGCTCGCCGGCAAGCTGCTGCAGGAGCGCCCCGAAGCCGCGCGCGCCTTCGTACGCGCCACGCACCGCGCGCTGCGCGAGACGCTGGCCCGGCCCGATGCGGCGCTGGACGCGGTGAAGGCCCGCGAGGTCATCCTCCACGCCGAGACCGAGCGCGCCCGCTGGGCCATCACGCGCCAGTACCTGCTCACCCCCGAGGTGCAGGCCCACGGCCTCGGCGGCGTGCAGGCAGCAGTGCTCGCCCGGCAGGTGGACGAGGTCGCCACCGTCTTCGCGCTGCCGCGCAAGCCCGCGCCCGAGCGCATCTTCAATCCCGCCTTCCTGCCGGCAGACCGCAAGGTGGCCGCATGACAGGGCGCGATGCACTGCCGCAGGAAGCGCCCCTGTCCGAACGCGACGGCCGCTACCTGCGCCACGCCATCGGGCTCGCCACCCGCTCGCGCGAGCGCGGCAGCCCCCGGCCCTTCGGCGCCGTCATCGTCGGCCCGCAGGGCGAGGTGCTGGCCGAGGCCAGCAACGCCAACTGGGAGACGGGCGACTGCACCGCGCATGCCGAGGTCTCGGCAATCCGCATCGCCAGCCCGAAGCACCCGCGCGAGGAATTGGCGCAGGCCACGCTGTACTCGTCGGCAGAACCCTGCGTGATGTGCGCGGGCGCGATCTTCTGGGCCAACATCGGCCGCGTGGTCTTCGGCATCGACGCCGAGCGGCTGCGCGCGTTCCGCGGCGAGCGGCAGGACCAGCGTGACGCGGAGCTGTCGTGCCGCGACGTGTTCCGCGCCTCGCCCCACGCCATCGAGTGCATCGGCCCGGCGCTGGTCGAGGAGGCCTCGGCCTCGCACGCGGGCGCGTGGAAGACCTGACGAAAATATCAGTGAAATAGGCCTCCAGCGCTTGTCCATCAAGCGCTGGCAGCTATCGAAAGAGAAGCATCAACCCCGCGCGCGGCGCTCGCTCGCCAGCGCCCAGGCGAACATGCCCAGCCCGCCCAGGCCCAGCAGCGCGCCCACCCACGCGGTGGATGTCCAGCCCAGCCCGGCGGCGATCGCCAGCCCGCCGAGCCACGCGCCCAGCGCATTGGCCGCATTGAAGGCCGAGTGGTTGAGCGCGGCGGCCAGCGTCTGCGCATCGCCCGCCACGTCCATCAGCCGGATCTGCAAGGCCGGGCCGATGGCCACCAGCGTGCCCAGCGCGAAGGTGGCGATCGCGGCTGCCAGCGGGTGGTGTGCGGCGGGCACGAACAGCACCATCACCACGATCGACCACGCGAGCAGCTTGCCGACCGTAGGCATGAGCGCCTTGTCCGCCATGCGCGAGCCCACGAGGTTGCCCGCCACCATGCCAAGCCCGAACAGCGAGAGCGCCAGCGGCACCACGGCCTGCGGCATGCCCGCCACCTCGATCAGCGTGGGCTTGATGTAGCTGAATACCGAGAACATGCCGCCGAAGCCGATGGCGCCGATGCCCAGCGTGAACCACACCTGCCTGCGCGCCAGCGCTCCCAGCTCGCGCAGCGGCTCGCGCCGCGCGGCGCGGGCATGGCCGGCACCCAGCGGTGCACCATCACCACGGCCGCCACGGCGATGGCGCCCACGAAGGCGAATGCCGCGCGCCAGCCGAAATGCTCGCCCAGCGTGGCCGCGATGGGCACGCCCACCAGCGTGGCGCTGGTCAGCCCCAGCATCACCCAGCCCACGGCCCGCGCGCGCTGGTTGGGCCGCGCCAGCGCCGCCGCCACCAGCGCCGCCACGCCGAAATACGTGCCGTGCGGCAGCCCGCTCATCAGCCGCAGCGCGGCCAGCGCGCCGAGGCCCGGCGCCAGCGCCGAGGCGAAGTTGCCCAGCGCATAGACGGCCATCAGCGCCATCAGCAGCGCCCGCCGTCCCCAGTGCGCCGCGAGCACCGCCAGCACCGGCGCGCCCACCACCACGCCCAGCGCATAGGCGCTGATGAGGTGGCCGGCCTGCGGAATGCTCACGCCCATGTCGCGCGCCACCTCGGGCAGCAGGCCCATGATGACGAACTCGCCCGTGCCGATGGAAAAGCCGCCCAGGCCCATGGCGAGCACGGCGCGCACGAGCGTGCGCTCGTCGGTCGCGGCAGCATCGGCGGTAGACAAGGGGGGAGAGGAAACGGACATTGGAACGGCGGGAGAAAATCAAGGGTTAACCCTTGGATGCGCGCGACCTTAGCACGCACCACCCACCCGCGCAGGCGCACGGGAATCCGCTACGCTGGCGGCCCCTTCCCTTGAAGAACGAGAGACATGACCACCTCCCCCACGCACGGCATCGCCGCCACCGTGCAGGTGCTGGCCTTCGACGTCTTCGGCACCGTCGTGGACTGGCACGGCAGCATCGTGCGCGAGATGCAGGCGCTGCATCCGGAAGTGGATGCCGACGCCTTCGCCCTCGCCTGGCGCGCGGGCTACCAGCCCGCCATGCAACGCGTGCGCAGCGGCGAGCTGGGCTGGACGCGCATCGACGAACTGCACCGGCTGATCCTCGCCGGGATCCTGCCGCGCTTCGGCCTCGCGCATCTGGACGAGGCCGCGCGCCGGCACCTCAACCGCGTGTGGCACCGGCTGGATGCATGGCCCGACAGCGTGGAGGGACTGACGCTGCTCAAGCGCCGCTTCACCATCACGCCGCTGTCCAACGGCAACATCGGCCTGCTGACGAACATGGCCAAGCGCGCCGGCCTGCCCTGGGACTGCGTGTTGAGCGCCGAGGTCTTCCGCGCCTACAAGCCCGATCCGGCCACCTACCTGGGTGTGGCGCAGGTGTTCGACCTGCGGCCCGAGCAGGTGATGCTGGTGGCCGCGCACCACGACGACCTGGAGGCCGCCCGCGCCTGCGGGCTGCGCACGGCGTACATCGAGCGGCCGCTGGAGTTCGGCGCGGGGCACGTCAAGGACGTGACGCCCCGTGCCGGCAACGACCTGCATGCCGCCAGCCTGGTGGCGCTGGCGCAGCAGCTATCGGCCGGCTGACGCCAGCGCGCGGCCGCGCCGCCACTCCAGGCAGCCGATGCCCATGCCGCTGGCGCAGATGATGGCGATGCCCAGCCACGTCAGCGCGTCCGGGAAGTGCCCCCACACCAGCCAGCCCACGGCGGACGCGCTGATGATCTGCAGGTATACGAACGGTGCCAGCGTGGACGCGCCCGCATTGCGGTAGGCGCCGATCTGCAGCAGGTGGCCCAGCGCGCCCGAGACGCCCGTAGAGACCAGCAGCGCCCATTGCGCCGGTCCCAGCGCCTTGAGCACCGGCAGCGCCTGCGGCAGATACCAGGGCAGCGCCAGCGTCAGGCACACGGTGCCGACTGCGCCGCTCCAGACGATGGAGGTGAACGGGTCGTCCGCCGCCACGCGGCGCGTGGCGATGTACTGCGCCGCCATGCAGCAGGCCGTGAACAGGCCCAGCGCCACGCCCAGCGGATGCAGCCCGCCGCCCGGCCGCACGATGACCAGCACTCCGGCAAAGGCCACGCCGCATGCCACCCAGCGCGACAGGCGCGGCGGCTCGCGCAGCAGCCAGGGGGCCAGGGCCAGCACGATCATCGGCGCGAGGAAGTTGATGGCCGTGGCCTCCGCCTGCGGCAGGTAGCGCAGCGCGCTGAAGAACATCAGCGTGGCCATCAGCATGGCCACGCCGCGCAGCACCTGCTCGCGCGGGCGCTTGCTGCGCAGCACACCCGGCCCGCGCAGGGGCAGCACCAGAGCCAGCACCAGCAGCAGGTGGACCGCGTAGCGCACCCAGGACAGCACCAGCAGCGGCAGCCCTGCCGCCATCAGCCACTTGCCGGTGGCGTCCAGGCAGGACAGGGTCCACATGGCCAGGATCAGCAGGACGATGCCGGCCCATGGGTGAGAGGGAGGAGAAGAAGCGACCGGCACGGGACTGCGCGAAAGAAGCAAAGGAAAAGGGCTGGCGCCTTGATGGCGCCAGCCCTTGGCAGGCACTGAGTATGCGCGAGGCGCGCGTTTACTGCTTGACGGCCTCGATCTGCGCCACGATGCGCACGTTCTTCGGGAAGCCGTATTGCACGCCGTAGTCCAGGCCGAACAGGGTGCGGTCGATGGTGGTTTCGAAGTCGCCGCCGCAGACTTCGCGCTTGAGCATGGGGCTGTCGTAGCAGGCGAACTGGTTGGCCTTGAAGGTGACGGGGTGGGTCTGGCCCTTGAGCGTCAGGCTGCCGGCCACGGAGGCCAGCTTGTCGCCGTCGAACGTGAACTTGTCGCCCACGAAGCGGGCCGTGGGGTGCTTGGCAGCGTCGAAGATGTCGGCGCTCTGCAGGTGCTTGTCGAAGGGCGGCGTGCCGGTGTTGATGGAGTTGATCTGGAAGGTGATGTCCACCTTGCCGGTCTTGGCGGCCTTGTCGAGCTGGACGGTGCCTTCCTTCTTGTCGAAGCGGCCACGGTTCACGCTGGCGCCGAAGTGGCTGATCTCGAACGTGGCGAAGGTGTGGGTCGGGTCCACGGCATAGGTGGCGGTTTCAGCCCGCGCGGCGCCCATGGCCATGGTGGCGGCCACGGCGGCCAGTGCGATGAAGGAAGTGCGCATGTCGGAATCTCCTAATGAAAAGGATGGAGGAAGGAAAACGTCACAGCTTGCCCACGCCCGTGAGCGCGAGCTTGAACTTGACCTGCACCTCGTCAGCGACCATGGACGTGTCCGCCCACTCGTTCTCGCCGATCTTGAAGGCCAGGCGCTTGATGGCGAAGGCGCCGGTGGCCGTGGTCAGCGCGCCGCTCTGCGTGAGGGTGACCGGCACCACCACGTCCTGCGCCGCGCCCTTGATGCTGAGCTTGCCGGCCACTTCGTACTTGCCGGCCCCCACGGCCTTGATGGCGGTGGATCGGAAGGTCGCCTGCGGGAACTTGGGCACGTTGAACCAGGTGGGCTTGGGCAGTTCGGCATCGGTTTCCTTGACGCCCAGCGTGGCGCTGCCGGTATCCACCGTGAACGCCACCGAGCTCGACGCCGGCTTGGCGGGGTCGAAAGCCAGTTGCGCATCGAACTTCGTGAACTTGCCCTCCACCGGCACGCCCATCTGCTTGCTCACGAAGGCGATCTCGCTCTGCCCGGGCACGAGCTTCTGCTGCGCCCAGGCGGGCGCACCCGCCAGTACGGCGGCACAGCCCAGCGCCAGGCAAGTCAGGGGGGTCGAAAACTTCATGGAACGCTCCATCGAAAAGAAAAGGAAAAGGCTCAACCGCGCCCGGGCCACATGCGCCCGATCAGGCCATCGCGGTCGATGAACTGGTGCTTGAGCGCCGCCGCCACGTGGAGCAGCACCAGCACCGCCAGGGCATAGGCGAAAACGGCATGCCAGGGCTTGATGGCCTCGGCCAGCTCCTTGTTCACCGGCACGAAATCGGGCAGCTGCACCAGCCCCAGGAAGACGATCGGAAAGCCCGCCGCCGAGCTATAGGCCCAGCCCACCAGCGGCACGATCAGGAACAGCGCGTACAGCGCATGATGCGTGCCGTGGTGCGCCACCTGCTGCCAGCGCGGCATGGCGGCCTGCACCGCGGCGGGCAGCGCCGGCGGGCGGTGCGTCAGGCGCCACAGCAGGCGCACGGCCGACAGCGCCAGGATCGCCACGCCCGCCCACTTGTGCCAGTTGTAGAGCTTGAGCCGCTGCGGGGAGAACGGCAGCCCCGTCATGTACCAGCCCACGCACAGCGCCGCCACGATGGCGGCGCCCAGCACCCAGTGCAAGGCCATGGCGGTGGCGCCGTAGCGGGACGTTGAAGCGGTCATGGAGCGTGCGGTAAGAGACATGGAGGTTTGCTGCGCCGCAACATGCGACGCGATCTGAGCAGTCTAGAGCCGCATTCATGCGCGAAGTTTCAATGGAATTGACGCGAAGGTTCAAATTTTTTGACCCTCCACCGTTTCTGCCGCACGCCACCACTGCGCGGAATCTGCTACAAACCGTGACATACCCTCCCACCGCCTACGCCATGACATCCCCCCACAACGCCGTCGTGTACGGCACCGAAGACGTGCTGATCAGCCTGTGCAATTCCGTGACCCGCGTGCTGTCGGTCGCGACGCAGGGCGCGGTGCACTACTCCGGCATGGTGCAGCGCATCACCAAGACCTGCCTGAAGCCGGACATCGGCTGCTTCGTTCTCTTCGACGGGGGCTTCTCGGGCCTGGTCATCATCAACTTCTCGGCCCAGGCCGCGATGGAGATCTACCAGAGCTACCTGCTGAGCATGGGCATGGCGCAGCAGGACCTGGCCACCTCGTTCACCTCCGACGAAGTGGCCAACGTGATGGGTGAACTCATGAACCAGGTGGTCGGCGACTTCACCGGCAAGGTGCGCCGCGAGCTGCAGACCCACATCACGCAGAACCAGCCCAAGATGCTGGTGCTGAACCAGGAAGTCGTGCTGAGCGTGGACGCCAACCTCGACCAACCCGAGGCACGCCGCGTGACCTTCTACACCGGCAACCACAACATCTTCTACCTGGAGATGGCGATCGACCACACCGAGTTCATCAAGCTCTACGACTTCGAGCCCCAGGAAGTGCCCGACCCCGACGCGCTGATGGCCCAGGCCGCCCCGGCGCCCGCCGCGCCGCCTGCATCCGCAGCCGATGCGGATACCGAAGCGCTGCTCAAGTCCCTGGGCATGTAACGCTCTCAGCTCCTGTATTGATAGCTGCTTGCGCTTTTCTATCAAGCTCCTGCGGCTCTTTTCACTAAAAAATCTCCCCCTGCGTCCTACGGCATGAGAGCGTGCAGACCGACGACGGTACCCAGCACGGCGCCTAGGCTGAACGCATGTCCACCCACACCCAGGAGGTCCCGACATGCCCCGCAACGCCTGGAGCGCCAAGCGCGAGCGCCAATACGAGCACATCAAGAGCAGCCTGCAGCAACGCGGCACCAGGAAAGACACCGCAGAGGAAATCGCCGCGCGCACCGTAAACAAGGAGCGTGCCCAGCACGGCGAGGCTGCAAAGGCCAATCCCAAGACCCTGCGCGACACGCCCGCCCCCGTGCGCGGAGGCCAGCGGTCCCACCAGGGCGCGCAGGGCCGCACGCGCGAACAGCTTTACGAAGACGCGCGCCGCAAGGGGATTGCCGGGCGCTCCAAGATGAACAAGGCCCAGTTGGCGGAGGCCCTGAAGCGCTGACTTCTGGGGGTAGAAAAGTATTGCAGGGACGGCACTAGAATACGGCCCTCCCTGGAGAGTTGGGTGAGTGGTTTAAACCAGCAGTCTTGAAAACTGCCGACGGGCGACCGTCCGTGAGTTCGAATCTCACACTCTCCGCCACTTGCTGAAGCTCCTTTAGCGGTTTCACGTTTTGGCAGGCAGCGGCCCAAGATCAGTCCAAAGACAGCTCGATATCCATCATGCTGGCCACGGGCAGGCCGTTCTTCTTAGCCGGGTTCAGGATGGAGCGGCCTATCCATTCCAGCGAAGCGCGCACTTTTTCGCTGGACGAAGGCTCCAGGACCTTCCAGCGGTCTATGTTCCCTTCGGCGGATATCCACAACCGCACTTGGATTTTCCTTACATCGCCCGGCCAGAGATCCGAAAGCACGTACCACTCGCCGACCAGCTGCGCTGGCAAGTCGATTCCGCTAGACGGATGGTAAAAAGCCGGCGGCTCCGGCATTTGCCTGGCTCCTTGCACACCAGGTGGGGCAGTGCCAGTGTGTGAATTTTTTGACGCTATCTCGGAGAGCGCATCGGGGACTATGACCGTCGCGCCCTTTCTGTTTTCCAGAAGATGGACCTCCATTACATGGGATGCCGGCGCAGAGCCTACTTTAGAAGGGCTCTCCTGGCAGAAAAGAAAAAAGCGACGATGCCATGGAGCAAAGCGCTTGCTGCCCCCGCGATCCACCATCGCCCTTGGCTACAGGCGCAGTTCACCGGAGCACGCTATTTCCAGCAGTAGTCCATTGCTGCGGACTTGGATGCAAATCCGCTATAGGAAGACAAATCCTTGCGGCCATACTGATCGACGGAATAAGTGCCGCACTTATCGCCACTCATGGCTCCTGCCGGAGTAGCTTTCAGGACAAAAGTATCTCGGGTGGTCTTGTCTCCCCCCGTCCCCAGGGCAATGTCGTACATCTTGCCTCCTGACTGGGGGGGAGATACCTTCAAATGGTCCGGCAAAGCGACGTTCGCATCGGCGCTGTCCTTGTCATAACGGTAATTTTCTGTATAGAACCGCTCCATCCATTGCTGGGCAGACAACAGCACCGTCTTCATTTCGGCTCTGCGTCCCTTGGCAATGTATTCCTTGTATGACGGGTATGCCACTGCACTCAGAATCGCAACGATCGCCACGACGATCATCAACTCAATCAGTGTGAAGCCCGCTTCCCGGGAATGTGTCTTCATCGTCTCTCCTGGCTACGGGGTGAACGTACGAATGCCGGGGATTTCCCGCCAATGCATGCGCGGCGAAGAGCTGTAGCAAATCACGGCATCGGAAGTACCACCCAACGCAATGAACGACCGCTGGCCAGGGCCACAGATCGTCTCCTGCTTCGTGCAGTTCTGACCATCTTCATCGCATTTGCAGCCATCTTCGCCGCTCTGACAGGGGAGAGTTTTCTTGCCGCGCCCCTTCGCCGGGTTGTTCTGTGCATACGAAATCTTCTGATCGGTAAAGTCCCGCCCAGAGATCAGCGTCTTCGTCCCGCTTACGTCCTTGGTACCCTGCACATTGCGCTCAGCTTTGCCGGCAATCGGGTCGATGGCGTATAGCGATGCATTCGGCGAAGCATTGCAGGCAACAGCCTGCTGCTCTGCAGTGATGGGTCTGACCGACACGAAGGACATCACGCCCGCCAGCAGCGAAGGGTTGGACAGCACGGCTTCCGACTGGGCCGGCAGGCTCCAGTACCAGCCGGCATTCTTGCTCCAGTCGAGCGTGTCGCCCGCCAGGGTGACTTGGCCGTTGGTATCGCGGGTGGCCGTCCGTTCAGCCAGTTGCGAACCAGCAATCGTGTCCACTCGGCCGGGCCGGTCCCATACCCCATACACGCGGTAGGAGACACCCGTACCGAAGTCCGTGCGCTCAAACGCATTACCGGTAGCAAAGTTCACCATCAACCCGCCCTGGCCCATATACAGCAGGATGGGTGCGGTGGTGATGGGCAGCCCATGCACCGTCGTCTGCCCATTCACAATAGTGTTGTAAGTCGCGCGGAACAGCGGCTTGCCCTCGGTGGCCACGGCCCAGCGGTTGGCCTCGGCGCTGGATATGTCGAACTTCCACATGTTCCCTTGGAGGTCGCCCGCATAAATCACGTCGGCCGTTCCATTGCCGTCATAGTCCTCCCAGCGGGGTGTGGACAGCCCATTGTTCGGACCGGCACTGGCGACCAACTTGATATAGTTCGTGCCCGCAACCCAGCCACCCGACGCACTGCCCTGCACGAACAGGATGTACAGCACCGCCTTGCCGTTCTTCGATTTCTGACCATTGCCGAAAACCACTGCAAATCGGCCATTGTTCAGTTTGACCACAGGCAGGGCCTGATTCGAGAGCGAATGCACGTCCGGGTCGCTGATGATGTAGCCTAGATCCTCATCGTCGTCGGAGGTGAACTGCCACTTGAACACATCGCCGGCATTGGACTCCGACAGTGCGTCCACGCTAGTCACGTCCAGCGCATAGATGGCCTTGCCGCCACGGCCCAACGTTCCGAAGAGGTAGGTGCGCCAGCTTTCCTTGTTGGCATCGGGGTCCGTACCGGTGCCGATGTTCACGTCAGCCGTGAACGGGCTGCCGTCCACATAGGCCCACACGCTGCCGTCCGGCTTGGACTCGACTGCATTGGTGGTGTAGTCAACGCCGCCGATCTTGGTACGCGCAGTGGTGCCGCGCTGCAAAGGAATCTCGGCCAGCCGTTTGGCCAACGCGCCTGGCACATAGGCGAACTTCTCCGCCCCGGTCTTGGAATCGAAAGCATGCAGCATGCCGTCGTTGGACGGCACCCACAGCAGCGGGTTGCGATCCTTGTGGTCGCGCGCGAATTTGGCATATCCCGCATAGCTGGCGCCGTAATAGGCGGCGCTGGGCTCCGACTGCAGCCAGGGGGTGCCGTTGATGATAGGGCCCAGCAGGTTGCTCTCACGCGGCCGCAAACCATTGACGCCCTCCTCGGACTGGTCGCCTCGGATGTAGTTCACCAGTTTCTGCGCATGGGTATCGGTAAGCACGTTGCCGCCGGTGGTGGTCAACTGGGTCTTGTAGCTCGCAGGAAGCGATGCCCACCGGAAGGCGACGCCCCCGCTATCGGCATTGCTGATGATGTCCCGCCCATTACCTTGGCTTCCTGAATAGGTATCGTGCAGCAGCTTGCCAGCCTCCCAGGTATAGAGGGGCTCGAAATAACCTTCGCTGTCGATCTTGTAAGCCTCCAACGTGCCGGAAACGGAGGTCGAATCGAACTTGGCGACATACTTGAATTCGTCGGTTATGAATTGAGAAGACGAGATGGCCGGCGCCGCGTTCGACGACTTCACCAGCGCATCGAGCGCCTTACGCAACTGCTGTTCCAGGATATCGGGGCGACGCGCGAGAAAGTACCCGTCAGGGATGCCGTCGCTACCGGATGTGCCATCAACCTTCAGCCGGTCCCACGATTCCTGGTTGGGGGGCATGGCCAGATCGGTAAAGGTCCCGTTCGAATTGCGCGTGCTCGACGAGAAGTAGCCGTACTTGGCGGCATACCACAACGGATCTTGCACCAGCACGTTGTCGACACCCACCATGCTGAAGGTCATGGTGTGCGGGTAGTCTGCATCACGAATCTTGTTCCAGTCGGAGCCCACATTGCAGCGGCTGCCATCGTTGCTGTTGTTTCCCAGGCATTGCAGATCGCCATCTGCACCGGCCATGATGGCGTCATTCTTGTTGTGCCGGTGGGTCAGATAACGGCCGTCCTTGTCCGTTCCCATCACACTGAAGCCGTGCGTTCCGGTATCGCCCGCCCCCACGTTCAAAATATCGGTGGTGATCTTGATGTTGTAGCCGCTGCCACTTTGAACGACGTCGTAGCGAATGAAGCCCGCTATGTCCATGTCGTAGTCGCCGCCCATCTGGGCGTCGTTCCAGGTAACGACGAAAGAACCCCAGGGCAGGCCTGCATCTTCGGGCTTCTTGGCGGCAATGGCATTGAACGTCAGCAGCGCACCTGGCATCTGCTTGTTGCCGCCCCCATTCCAGAGGCTTTCAGGCGTGATGTAGACGTACTTGCGCGGATCGGTGTTGGGGATAGGCACCTCGATACGGGCCGCGCCGCCGGAGAGCGACGCTGCCAGGGTCTTCACCTTGAGCACGTCCTGAACCGTATCGAGGTCTGGCGGCGGACTGGTGATGTTCCTTATGCGGGAGGTATTGGAATACAACGCCGCGCCCGCCACCTGATAGGTACCGCCCATCCCCGGTGCATCAGGGCAAATGCCAGAGACTTTCGACAGCGTGGAAACGGTCTTACCCGAGCATGACTGACCGAAGGTTCCATCCACAGCCCCCACGGACCGCGTAGTGCCATTCAGCCCCTCCGCGTTGCCGATCTTATCGGTATAAGATGCAAGGCTGCCCTGCGTATTGAACAAGGTGCCAAACGCCGTCGATGCCTGGTTGTCGGCATTTGCGCCCTTGGCCCCATCGAAACTGAGCGCACTGCTGGACAGCGCCATGGTGTACATCGGACGGCAGACGGCATTGCCATACAGACCCCGGCGCACGGCGTTGTCGTTGGACAGCGGGTCCAGCCAGTCTTTCCAGGGTTTAGACACCAGACTCTTAGAAGAATCCTTGGTGGAGCCAGCCAAATTGGTGGGGGATACGTGTGCGTAATACTGCAACGCCTGCACCACCATTTCGCCGATCGGGTTGCCCCAGGCTGGAAGGTTGCCATCGGTCAGATCCTTTGGCAGGGGCTTGTCGCCTGCATATCCGCCCGACTCCCGGCCGTAGAGCACAAAGTTGTCGATGGACTGGATGGCCCCGCCGCCCCTCGTGCGACCATCCGCCGTAGTGCCGGAGCAGGCATTGTTGGCACTGTGGCAGAACACGCCGGACTCCAGGTTGATCTCGTCCGCGAAGTCACCCATGTTCTTGCGCAGGGCACCGGCATTGGTGTTCTTGTCGTAGCTGCCGGTGATGACGCCAAACTCAGCACGCGCTGCCAGCGACGCACTGCGGGCCAGCCCGAATTCCTGGAAGATGCCATAGGGTTTGTAGTTGCTGGTGAGGTTCTCGGGCATCGCCATGCAGCGTTCGTCGCCCAGCATACCCGCCTTGCAGACCTGTACGCGCACGTTCAATTCAGAGGCCGCCGCAGTGCCATAGGCGCTGTCGTCCGTAGCGCTGGGAGGACTTTCTTCGTGCGCAATGCCGCCATTGCCCTTGTTTGCATCCTTGTAATAACGCGCCAGCTTTTTACCAAGGGCGCCAGTGCCCCATTCGCACACCGTACCTTCCACCGTGGCCCACATGAGGTAGTTGCCCTTGGCCAGGCGAATGACCGGGGTGCCGCCTTCACCCATATCGGTGGAGCGGTTGCAGATGCTCAGGCCGGCATATACTTTTTTGTTGCTCCCCGTTTCTTTCGTCAGATTGGCGGGCGTGAACGGCGTGTAGTCCCGGATGTCATTGCCTCGGTAATACTTGACGAACGAGTGCGAATCCTTGGACAGATTGGCTCGCTCCAGCACCGTCAATGAATTGGAGACGCTGGTGATTTCCCCCCCCCATTCTTGGCGACGGTGGCCGTGTCGGTGCTGCGCTTGCCACCGTAGAGCATCTTGCGGATCACATCAAGCCGGGTCATGGTGGCCCAGTTCATGAAGTTGCCGCTCCACTGGTTCGATCCGCCGCACGAATATTTCTTGGACTTCTTGGTACCGTTGGTGATTTCCGTGACCGAGGCCGTGGCGGTGGGCTCGAAGCGGTTGTTCTGATAGACGTAGCACTTGGCCGCGTCGAAGTAGCCGTAGTACGTGAAGTCGGGCTTGAACGTGGTGTCGATATTGCCGTCGCCGTCGAGATCCTCGAAGTCGGTATAGATGGGGCCGAACAAGGTATGGTCCTTCGAGGTGGCCAGCATCAGCATCGGCTTGTTGGAGGTGGTGACGATGTTGGGCGGTATGGCCTCCCGGGGCGTGGACACTTCCAAGGGATCCAACGGTGTGGCGTGCACGAGTTCGCAGGCGGCCAGCACGGCCATGCCCAGCAACAGCGTTTTCTTCTTCAATGCATTCATTTCAAGCCCTCGCTTCTCATGCAATCGATATGCCTCACGGCATGAATATGGTTTGCAGCACGACCTGCGTTCGCTCGGAATAGCCGAAGCCGCGGGCCGTGATGCGGTACATCTCGGCCCATTCGTTCGGGCGCTCCCCCTGGCCGCTGACCTGCGTTTCGACTTGGTTGATGCGCACGTTCTTGCGCCGGAAGTACTCGATCAGGTATTCGGGTTGCCTGGAAACGCCGTTGACGGGCGCCACCCCGGTAAAGGTGCCCAAGGGCACGCCGCCCACGAAGGTGTCGCAGTTGGTAGCGGTCACGGGCTGTCTGCCCGGTTTCGCGTCTTTGTCGTCATTCCACTGCCCGCCCTTACCCTCCGGCCACCAAGTCTCGGACACGGAGGGGCCGTCGGTCCAGGCCATGAGCGCATAGTCGGCGTCAGGTTTGGCGCACAGGCCGCGCAGGCAGTTGGCAGTGAAGTCCGAGGGAATGAGCTTCACCTTGCCCCGGCTGCACGATGCGTTGTCCGCTTTTTCCTTGAAGGCGGAGATGAAGTCGCGCTCAGCATCGCGTAACGCGGCCTCCGCGGCCTGCCAGGCGGCGGCCTGATCGTTCTCGTTGCGCGCGATGCCTTCGGACAGCATCGACTGGCGCGCGGTCCACAGGCTAATGCCCGTGATGGCGATGATGATCATCATGACAACGACCAGCGCAACGCCACGCTCACGGGGTTCAACACGTTGATTAGGGATGGAAGCAATCAGAAGACTCATGGCAGCCGCTCTCAATAACTCAGACGCAGCGCGTTTCTCACGCCGAAGACTTGTTCGTAACGTGCCATCTGGTAGCCCGCGGGTTGGTTCTTTTCCGTGCCCGCGCAGTCCTTGTAGGTGCTGGTGCTGCCTGACGAATCCGCAATGCGGGTGCTGCCACCCAAAGTGCGCGTCAGCAGGCATACGCGCACAGCGGTCACGCGCTGCCAGCCTGCCAGGGAATGCCCCCTGACGTTCAATGCAGTCAACCCGTTCACTTCGGTCGCGGTATAGAAACGGGTCGGCGCAAGGGAGTTGTAGGCGGCCGTAGGGTCGTAGGCGGTATAGACGCCATAGGTAAACTGGAGGTCTTCCACGCCCGCCACAAGGGGCTGATACACGCCAATCACGCCTTTGTAGCTCTGACCATTGCCGCTGCAGGCGAGGCTCTTGGTAATTAGGTCGTTGTTGTCGACGAACATCTTCGTGTCCCTCAACGTGTAGCGGTTAGAGACGAAAAGTGGCAGTTGCGGCGGCAAAGCAGAGTCCACTGCAGCAGGGGGCGTGCCCTTGTTCAGTTTGCGCTGGGCGTTGCTGGGGTCGTTGCCCACGAACGAGCCGGTGCAGTCCTTGCTGGTTCCAGGTGCGACGCTAGCATCGCTGGTGAAGTAGTTGACGACGAGCGTGTCGGGCTTGGTGTCCTCAGCACTCGGGCAGGTGCCATCGTTCGAATTGAATTGCCCTCCATCGCAGCCATAGACGCCCGTCTGGTAGGCCGTGGGCGGCCAGCCCGCAGCTGTGTTCTCCCAGTCGGTAGCGACGCGGGTCGCACCTTGTAAAGGGTAGTAGGAGTCGTACATGCCCTGCTGAGTGGCATCTGGAGGAATGGGAAGCACGTTAGCCGGGTAGTAGCCGGCATTCATCAGTTCCCTTCCAATGGTCTGCAAGACGAAGGAGCCCGTCTCGCGGCTGGCACTCAAGCGCTCGATAGAACGCTGGCCTTCACGGGAAGCCAAGTAGGCATAGATGGCCGCGGCCACGACCACCAGGCTGATCGCCAGGGCCACCATCAGTTCGACGAGGGACAGGCCAGACTGCTTCTTCATGGGATGCGGCGTGGTCATAGGGCTCAGGGCGTGAGGAAGAACCGAGCGCAGCGCACGCCCTCAGGAGCACTGGCTGCAGATGGACAACATGACTGCTGAGCCATGCCGACGGGCGTGTCCGCAGAACAGACCGGGGCTTTCTTCAAAGCGCGCACACCAGACTCTTCTTTGGTCTGCTCCTTATCCATCCACATCAGCGTCAGGTCGATGCCATTGCCCTTGTCGCCCGAGACCATCGCCGCTCCCTGCGGCAAAAGCGTGCGCACCCGCTGACGCCAAGTGACCATGTCGTAGTCTGAGCGCTCCTGTTCGGTGCAACTGCTCGTTTCGCAGTTCTTGCTCACCGTCAACGCTGCACTTTGCTGGGTGGCCCAGTTGTCGGCTATCCGGTACTTGGACGGCAGCACGATCGAAGCGCCTTCGGAATCCACGAGTATCTTGTCGATGAAGCCTGGCCCTGCAGCGCCAGGATTGACGCGGACTTTTTCGACGAATTCCGAGAGCAGTGTCGCTGAGGCGGAACGTGCCCAGGTGTTGATTTTGTATTTGGCGGTAGCGGCCTGCAAGCCAGCAATGCCCAGCAAGCCAATGGAGAGCAGCAACACGGCCACCATGATCTCGATCAGAGTAAAACCCCGTGTGCGCCTACGCGAATGCCCCGCCGGTGTACGCGGGCGCCGGGTCATTAGTAGTTGGTGCATGTTTTGTTTCCCGGAATCACGCGTGAGCGTCCCATCATGTCGACGCAAATGTTGGTGCCGAACTTGTCCGTCATGGGGTCGTTCACTTCGCCATAGACAAGGTCAAACCGGCCCTTCGCAGATGGAATCCCGCGGGCGCTGAACTGCATGGATTTGACGGAGTCCTGGGTATTCAGAAGAATGATCGAATCGCTGGCGACGCGTGCCAAGATGACATCCTTGGCGTCGGGCTTCTTGACCGAGCTGTCGCAACTGGGGTTGAGGAACACGATCCAGCCTTTCTGCCAATCCTCACCCGCTGTGGTGCACTCCGGTGCAGCATCGCCGGCCTTGCTGCTCATGCACATCACCGTGCAGATGTTGTGGCTAACCGCCGCATTGCGCGCGCGCATCACGCTGGACGTGAAGTCACCGGTAACGGAGGTCATCTTGCCGCGCACGATGAAGTCGCGAAACGATGGCGCAGCCAAGGTTGCCAACACGGCGACCACGGCAAGTATCACCAGCAGTTCGATCAGGGTGATGCCCCGATTGCTTCGAAGAGGCGAACGGCGGGGGCGGGGGAAACAATCCATGGTTGGAATTCTGGTAACAAACCTCTTGAACATCGTTACCGCTGATACCTCCAGATTGACCATTGGTCCATTTCCTTGCGGAGCGCTACCATCCCGGGCGCCATGACAACCGCATCGCCCGTCATCCACCAAGCGCTTGGGCTCGCCGCCCATGCGCTTTTTCTTTCCAACCCCAATCCCCGCGTAGGCTGCGTCATCACAGATGGCAGCGGCGCCGTGCTGGGTCAAGGCTTCACCCAGCAGGCCGGTGGCCCCCATGCCGAGGTGATGGCGCTGCGCGACGCCCTGGCGCAGGGCAACGACGTGCGCGGCGGGACGGCCTATGTGACGCTGGAGCCCTGCGCGCACCAGGGCCGCACGGGGCCGTGCTGCGATGCGCTGGCGCAGGCGGGCATCGCGCGCGTGGTGGCCTCCCTTGCCGACCCGAATCCCCTGGTGGCCGGCCAGGGGTTTGCGCGTTTGCGCGCGGCCGGGGTGGATGTCGAAGTGGGTCCGGGCGCTGCCGAGGCGCGCGAGCTGAACATCGGCTTCTTCAGCCGCATGGTGCGCGGCACGCCGTGGGTGCGCATGAAGTCGGCAGCCTCGCTCGATGGCGTGACGGCGCTGGCCAATGGCGCCAGCCAGTGGATCACCTCGCCCGAAGCCCGGGCGGACGGCCATGCCTGGCGGGCGCGGGCATGCGCCGTGCTGACCGGCATCGGAACGGTGCTGGAGGACGACCCGCGCCTGGACGTGCGCGAGGTGGCCACGCCGCGCCAACCTCATCTCGCCATCGTGGACAGCCGCCTGCAAACGCCGGCCGATGCGCACCTGTTCGACGTGCCCCAGCGGCAGGTCTTCATCTACACCGCCGCAGCGGAAAGCGCGCCCCAGGCGGACGCCCTGCGCGCCAGGGGCGCGGTGCTGGTGCCCCTGCCCAATGCCCATGGCAAGGTGGACCTGCCCGCCATGCTGCGCGACTTGGGCGCGCGCGGCGTGAACGAGCTGCACATGGAAGCGGGCAACAAGCTCAATGGCTCGTTCATCCGCGAAGGGCTGGTGGACGAGGTGCTGCTGTATGCCGCCCCGCTGCTGCTGGGCAGCGGCGGCCAGGGCATTGCCGGGTGGGGGCCGCTGGAGTCCCTGGCCGAAGGGGTGCGCATGGCATTCCACTCCGCCGATCGCATCGGCCCCGATCTGCGGCTGGTGGCACGCATCCTGGGCCGCGCCGACTTCTAGGGCGGCGGCGGCCCGCCTGCGCATGTCCGGTTGTCCGACAGCGAACGCCACGCGCGTGGCGTTATATCTTCGGTACATGGTTTTCAACCTCATACACGCCCTGCCCTCCGCCGCCCTTCAGCCACACGGCTTGATGCTGCTGCGCTGGTGCGCCATGGCGTGCCTAGTGCTCGCTTGCGGCGGCTGCGCAGGCCTGCCGAAGGACGTGAACCGGCCGCCATCCACCGCGTTCGATGCGTCCTCCGCACCCACGGCCCTCTCCGCGCTGGTGGCCGAACGCCGGCAGGCGGCCGGCGGCAAGTCTCCGTCGGGTTTCCTGCTGCTCAGCGGCCCGCAGGAGGCCTATGGCAGCCGGCTGGCGCTGGTGCAAGCGGCGCAGAAGACGCTGGATTTGCAGTACTACGCCATCCACGCAGACACCAGCTCCGCCCGCCTGCTGCGCGGCGTGGTGGAGGCCGCGCGCCGGGGGTGCGCGTGCGCATCCTGCTGGACGATTTCCACAGCACTGGCCGCAATGCGCTGGTGATGCGCATGGCATTTGAGCCAGGCATCGAGATGCGCATGTTCAACCCCGTGGCGGGCACGCGCGCGTCGGCGCTGGGGCGGCTGTGGGGCTCCGTCACCGATTTCTCGCGCGTGCAGCAGCGCATGCACAACAAGCTGTTCCTGGCCGACAGCGTGATGGGCGTGACCGGCGGGCGCAACCTGGGCGATGCCTATTTCGGCCAGGGGCAGGCGGAGAACTTCGTCGACCTCGACGTGCTGGCCGTGGGCCCCATCGTCGGCGAGATGGCGCGCAGCTTCGACAGTTACTGGAACAACCCGCGCGCCTATCCCGTGCAATCGCTCATCACCGAGGAAGAGCTGGCACGCATCCGCTCGCAGGCGCTGCCTTCCGAAAGCGACGGCGCGCCGGCGAAAGGCGCACCGTCGCCATCGGCCCACGCCGACCTGGCCTGGAACGAAGAGCCCATGGACCTGCGCAGCGCCGAGTTCGCCTGGGCACCCGCCGTGATGCTGGTGGACAAGCCCGCCAAGATCGCGCTGGACGGCGAGGACGCGCCCGTTCCCACCGAAGGCGCAGCCCCTGCGGACACCGTGGTGGACGGGCTGCTCAACCTCATGGACCGCACGCGCAAGGACCTGCTCATCATCTCGCCCTACTTCGTGCCGGGCGAAGACATGAAGAAGGCCTTTGCCGAAGCGCGCGCGCGGGGGTGCGGGTGCGGGTGCTGACCAATTCGCTGGCCTCCAACGACGCACCCATCGCCCACGTGGGCTATGCACGCCACCGCGAGGATCTGCTGGCCATGGGCGTCGAGCTCTACGAGCTGCGCAGCGAACAGGCGGGGCTGCGCTCGGCCTTCGGCAACTCGGGGGGCGGCGGCTCCGTGGGCGCATCGCGCTCCATGCTGCATTCCAAGGTGATGGTGATGGACGGCCGGCTGGTGGCGGTAGGTTCCATGAACCTGGACCTGCGCTCGCAGCTGCAGAACACCGAGATCGCCCTGCTCATCCGCAGCCGCGCGCTGGCTGCCGAGGCTGCCCAGCAGATCGAGGCCGCCATGCGCGAAGCCTCCTGGCACCTGCAGCGCACGGACGGCGGCGCGCTGGTATGGCGCGCACCCGAGGGCAGCGGCCTGGCCGACGCCTACACGGACCCCGATGCCAGCCTGGGCCTGCGCCTGCTGCTCAGGCTGCTGGGGCCGCTGGCCCCCGATCACCTCTTGTAAGGCTTTCCACCCATTCGGTGATGGTGCGCTGGTCGGTCAGCACGCGCACCTGCTGAAACGCCGCCTCGGCTTGGGGGTAGCGCCGGCGCAGCAGGTTCAGCCACTGCTTGAGCCGGCCGGCGCGCTGGCGCGGATCCAGGTCTTCGCACACCAAGCGCCAGAAACGGGCGATGTGCGGCGGCAGCGCCTCCCAGGGCAGCGGCGGCGCATCGGGCCGGCCCGCATCCACGGCGCGGATGGCCAGCGCCAGCCCGGGGTCGGCCACGATGCCGCGGCCCAGCATGAGCGCGCCGCAGCCCGATACGGCGCGGCAGCGCAGCGCGTCGGCCACGGTCCAGATCTCGCCGTTGGCGACCACGGGGATGCGCACCGCCGCGCAGATGGCGGGGATCTGCTCCCAATAGGCGGGCGGGCGGTAGCCGTCGGCCTTGGTGCGTGCGTGCACCACCAGCTCGCAGGCGCCGCCGTCCTGCATGGCCTGCGCGCAGTCGAGCGCCAGGCGGGCGTCGTCGTAGCCCAGCCGCATCTTGGCCGACACGGGCAGACGGGCCGGCACCGCGCGGCGCACGGCAGCCACCACGGCGGCGATGCGTTCGGGCTCGCGCAGCAGCGCGGCGCCGCCGCCGTGGCGATTCACCGTCTTGGCGGGACAGCCGAAGTTCAGGTCGATGCCCTCGGGGCCCAGCTCCGCCAGGCGGGCGGCGTTCTCGGCCATGCTCACCGGGTCGGAGCCCAGCAGTTGCGCCCGCACCGGCACGCCCGACAGCGTGCGGCCGCCGTTGTGCAGCTCGGGGATGTAGCGCAGGAACACCTTGTCCGGCAGCAGGCTGCCGGTGATGCGGATGAACTCCGACACGCACCGGTCCACCCCGCCCACGCGGGTGAGCACGTCGCGCAGCACGAAGTCGAGCAGCCCCTCCATGGGGGCGAGCAGCAGCGGCGGTGCGGATGCGCTCATTTTTGAATGAAATCAGCCTCTAGCGCTTATGCAGCAAGCGCAACCAGCTATCAAAAGAGGAGTTACGAATCTGTGGCGTGCACACCCAGGCGCCACAGCGAGGTGACCTCGGTCGCGCGCGCGCCGGCCAGCACGTCGCCGCCGGCCGTAGCCTTGCCATGGCGCGGACGGATGTCGTGGCGGCCGAGTACCTCCAACCCGGCGGCAGCGATCCAGCCGAGCAGTTCGTCGCGGCTGCGCAGGCGCAGGTGCTCGGCCAGGTCGGACAGGATGAGCCATCCCTCGCCCTGCGGCGCCAGATGCGCCGCCAAGCCCGCGAGAAAGCCGCGCAGCATGCGGCCGCCCTCGTCGTACACCGCGCGCTCGATGGGTGCAGCGGCCTTGGCCGGCAGCCAGGGCGGGTTGCAGACGACGAGCGGGGCACGCCCCTCTGGGAACAGGTCGGCTTGCAGCAGCTCCATGCGGCCGGCCAGGCCCAGGCGGGCCAGGTTGTCCTGCGCGCAGGCCAGGGCGCGCGGGTCCAGCTCGGTCGCCACCACGCGGTCCACGCCGCGCCGCGCCAGCACGGCGGCCAGCACGCCGGTGCCGGTGCCGATCTCGAAGGCCAGCGCCTCCGCGCCCGGCGGCAGCGGCGCCTGGGCGACCAGGTCCACGTATTCGCCGCGCACGGGCGAGAACACGCCGTAGTGCGGATGGATGCGCGCGTCCAGCGCAGGCACGGGCACCCCCTTCTTGCGCCATTCGTGCGCGCCCACAGCCCCCAGCAGTTCGCGCAGCGAGACGACGCAGGGTGCGCCGGGCGCGGCGCCCCAGGCCTCGGCACAGGCCACGCGCCAGTCGGGCGCGCGTCGCAGGGCGATGCCCCAGTCGGGCTCCAGCCCGATCAGCAGCAGGCCCAGCAGGCGTGCGCGCTGCGCCTGCGCCTGGCGGTGCAGGTGGAAGGCGTGCGGGAACTCCGGAGCGGCAGCGTGCTTGCCGCCCTTGCGGTCCTTGCGCGGACGGTCGATGCGGCGCTTGAGCGCATCCAGCAGGTGGCGCGCGTTCTGGAAGTCGCCGCGCCACAGCAGGCCCGTGCCTTCGCACACCAGGCGATAAGCGGCGTCGGCGGCCAGCGTGTCGTCGGCCAGCACCACGCGACGCGGCGCGCTGGCGCCGCTTTCGGAGCGCCACGGCGCGCTGCGCTCATCGCCGTGCTCGCTCCAGTGGATCATGCGGCGAGGGCGACCTGCTGGTTGATCGGACGCTTGAGGCGCACTTCCTCGATCTTCATGCCGCCGACGACGGCCGTCTTGGCGGTCGTCATCTCGCGCTTGAAGCCGGCCAGCTCGTGGAAGCGCAGCGCGCGCTCGTTGCGCAGCGGCACCCAGGCGGTAACCGTGGTGCAGCCCTCTTCCTGCAGGCCATCGCGGGCGGCGTCCCACAGGGCCAGGCCCACGCCCTGGTTCCAGTGCGTGGGGGCGGCGTAGATGGCCCAGATTTCGCCGGTGGTGGGGCGGGATTTTTCATCGCGCGAGCGGTCGAAGCCGACGAAGCCGACGATCCTGTCGCCGTCCACGGCCACCTGGACCTGGGGTTCGCAATATTCGATGGCCTCGCGCCAATAGGCTTGGCGCTTCTCCACCGAGGACATGGATTTCAATTGCTCGTCTGGCACCAGACCGCGATAGGCCTCCATCGCAGCGGCGGTATGGACCTGGGCGATGGCTTTGGCATCGCGAAGGGTGGCGGGACGAACCTGGATACTGGACATGGGGAAACGAAAAACGGGTGGGAAACGAAAAACCCGCTATTGTCGCGCAAACGGATTTTCGCTTCCTACCCCCTGCTGTTTCCACGTTCCCCACCGTGCCATTGCACGCAAACGGCGCCAGTTGTGGCAGGCGCTACATCAGCCTGCGCAGCATCGCCATGACCTGGTCGAAACGCGCTCCGTAGGGCGGGTACAGCAGGTGCCCCAGGGACCAGCGCGACTGCGCCAGCACCGACTTCTGGTGGCAAAAGCGCAGGAAGCCCTGTTCGCCGTGGTAGGCCCCCCAGCCGCTGTCGCCCACGCCGCCGAAGGGCAGCGCGCCGTGCGCGATGTGCATCAGCGTGTCGTTCACCGACACGCCGCCGCTCACCGTGCGGCGCAGCACGTCGTCGCGCACCTGCTCGCTGCGGCCGAACCAGTACAGCGCCAGCGGGCGCGGGCGGGCGTTGATGTGGGCGATGGCGTCGTCCAGCCGCTCGTAGCCCAGCACGGGCAGCACCGGGCCGAAGATTTCCTCCTGCATGAGCTGCATCTGCGGCGTGGCGCCGAACACCAGCACCGGCGCCATCTGCCGGCCCACGCCATCGCCGATGCCCTGGGGCGGTGGCGGCGGCGAGCCCGGCACGGGCTGCATCACCTGCACCTCGGCCCCCTGGGTCTGCGCCTGCTGCAGCATGGTGCGCAGCCGCGCGAAGTGGCGCGTGGTGATGATCGACGCGTAGTCCGGATTGCCCTCGAAGTACGGAAACAGCCGCGCCACGGCCGCGCGGAAGGCGTCGGCGAACGCTGCCTCGCTGCCGCGCGGCAGCAGCACGTAATCGGGCGCGATGCACGTTTGTCCCGCGTTGAGCAGCTTGCCGTGGGCGATCTTGAGCGCGGCATCCTGCATGTCGCAGTCCGCATCGATGATGCAGGGCGACTTTCCGCCCAGCTCCAGCGTGGTCGGCGTGAGGTTGGCCGCCGCCGCCTGCGCCACCTTGCGGCCCACGGCCGTGGAGCCGGTGAACACGAGGTGGTCGAACGGCAGCGAGGCGACCAGCGCCGCCGTGGCCGCGTCGCCCTGCACCACGCAGAACTCGTCGGGCGCGAAGAACTGCGCCACCAGCGCCGCGAGCTGCGCCGAGGTGTGCGGCGTGAGCTCGCTGGGCTTGAGCACCACGCGGTTGCCCGCCGCCAGCGCGCCGATGGCCGGCGCCAGCGCGAGCTGCACCGGGTAGTTCCACGGCGAGATGATGCCCACCACGCCCAGCGGCTGCCGCTCGATCCAACCACGCGCGGGCTGCAGGAACAGCGGCGTGCGCACCTTGCGCGGCCGGCACCAGCGCGCCAGGTGCCGCAGCGTGTGCGCGAGTTCCGTGCGCAGCAGGAACAGATCCGCCACCTCGGTCAGGCGCTGCGAGCGCATGCCGAAGTCCGCCTGCACCGCCGCCGCCAGCACGGGGCCATGCTCGTCGAGCATCTTGGACAGGCGCAGCAGCCGCTCGCGGCGCACCATGAGCGGCACGTCGGGGTGCGCGCGGCTGGCATGGTGCTGGATCTCGAACAGGTGGCGGATGTCGTCAGGGCTCATGGCTTCCATGATAGGGCGCGCAGGCACGCCGTTGGCGCAAAGGCACGTGACATTGTTTTGCCGCACGGTCCTTCGTAAGATGCCCCACCCCTTCCCCAGACCTGAAAGGCCCATCGAGATGAACGGTCATTGCCTCTGCGGCGCAGTCAGCTTCACGTCGCCCGACACGAAAGAGATCGGCGCCTGCCATTGCGGCTTCTGCCGCCGCTGGGGCGGCGGGCCGATGCTGGCCGTGCATTGCGGGCCGGACGTGGCGTTCACGGGCGAGGACCAGATCGCCGTCTACGCGTCCTCGGACTGGGCGCAGCGCGCCTTCTGCAAGCGGTGCGGTACGCACCTGTACTACAAGCTGCTGGCGACGGGCGAGTACTTCGTTCCGGCCGGAGCGTTCGACACGCAGGACTTCACGCTGGCCAGCCAGATCTACATCGACAACAAGCCCGCGTACTACACCTTCGCGGAACAGACGCCAATGCTCACGGAACAGCAGGTGATCGCGCAGTATGCGCTGCCCAGCGATTGAAGCCTTTTTAACCTCCAGCGCTTACCCATCAAGCGCTGGCAGCTCTCATTTCAGGAGCAATCAGCGGACTTCGCGCGGCACCACGTCGGTCACGTCGGCACCGCCTTGCGCCGCACGCGCCGAGGGGCTGGGGGCCGTCCAGCGCGCGGTGCTGCGGTAGACGGTGCTCCAGCCATCGCGCGGGCTCATGCGCATGGCCCAGGGCATGACCGGCCGGCCCGTGAGGCGCGCCCACAGTGCGCGCACCCCCCAGACGAGCGCCAGCACGGCAGCCGCGGCCAGCAGGCTCAGGAAAAAGAGCACGCCCATGGCGAGTACCACGAGGCGCAATGTCCACCGGATCGCGCCGGCCACTATGTCGTTCAAACCATGCCCCTTTCTGGCAGATGAAGCCCCGGGCGCGAGAAACGCCTGGAGCTTCTATGGTAGACCTCACCCTGCGGGGCGGGCCTCTCCGAAGTGGAATACCCCTGGGTCCTTCACCGGATCGACGTCCACGGGGATCGCGCTCTTGGGCGGGTAGCGCCCTTCGAGCAGCAGCTTGGACAGCGGGTTCTCGATGCGTTGCTGGATGGCCCGCTTGAGCGGGCGCGCTCCGAACACAGGGTCGAAGCCGACCTTGGCCAGCTCGCCCAGCGCAGCGGGCGACACCTGCAGAGCAAGGTCCATTTTCGCCAGCCGCGATTCCAGCAGCCGCAACTGAATGCGAGCGATCGCTTCGATGTGCTTCGCGTCGAGGCCGTGGAACACCACCGTCTCGTCGATGCGGTTGAGGAACTCGGGGCGGAAGTGCGTCTTCAGCTCGCCCCACACCGCTTCCTTGATGTCCTCGGAGTCCTGCCCCACCATGGCCTGGATCAGGTGCGAGCCGATGTTGCTGGTCATCACGATGACCGTGTTCTTGAAGTCCACGGTGCGGCCCTGGCCATCGGTCAGGCGCCCGTCGTCCAGCACCTGCAGCAGCACGTTGAACACGTCGGGGTGGGCCTTCTCCACCTCGTCGAGCAGCAGCACGCTGTAGGGCTTGCGGCGCACGGCCTCGGTGAGGTAGCCGCCCTCCTCGTAGCCCACGTAGCCGGGCGGCGCGCCGATGAGGCGGGCCACGGAGTGCTTCTCCATGAACTCGCTCATGTCGATGCGAACCAGATGATCCTCGCTGTCGAACAGGAAGCCCGCCAGCGCCTTGCACAGCTCGGTCTTGCCCACGCCCGTAGGGCCGAGGAACAGGAACGAGCCGGTGGGCCGGTTGGGGTCGGACAGGCCCGAGCGCGAGCGGCGGATGGCATTGGCGACAGCGGAGATCGCCTCGTCCTGCCCCACCACGCGCTCGTGCAGCTTGTCTTCCATGTGCAGCAGCTTGTCCTTCTCGCCCTGCATCATCTTGGCCACGGGGATGCCCGTGGCGCGGCTCACCACCTCGGCGATTTCCTCGGCGCCAACTTGCGTGCGCAGCAGCTTGTGCCTGGTACCAGTGCCGCCGGCCTCGCTGTCCTGTGCTTCCTTGAGCTGCTTTTCCAGCTCGGGCAGCTTGCCGTACTGCAGCTCGGCCACCTTGTTGAAGTCGCCCTTGCGCTTCAGGTCGTCGATCTGCGTGTGGATCGTGTCGATTTCCTTGCGGATTTGCTCGCTGCCCTGGGCGCTGGCCTTCTCGGCCTTCCAGACGTCTTCGAGGTCGGCGTATTCGCGCTCGATGTTGCCCAACTCTTCCTCGATGAGCTGCAGGCGCTTCTGGGAGGCCTCGTCGGTCTCCTTCTTCATCGCCTCGCGCTCGATCTTGAGCTGGATCATGCGGCGCTCGAGCTTGTCCATCGCCTCCGGCTTGGAGTCGATCTCGATCTTGATCTTGGCCGCGGCCTCGTCGATCAGGTCGATGGCCTTGTCGGGCAGGAAGCGGTCGGTGATGTAGCGGTGGCTCAGCTCGGCCGCGGCGACGATGGCCGGGTCGGTGATGTCCACGCCGTGGTGCGCCTCGTAGCGCACCTGCAGGCCGCGCAGGATGGCGATGGTGTCTTCCACGCTGGGCTCGTCGACCAGCACCTTCTGGAAGCGCCGCTCCAGCGCCGCATCCTTCTCGATGTACTTGCGGTATTCGTCGAGCGTGGTGGCGCCGATGCAGTGCAGCTCGCCGCGCGCCAGGGCCGGTTTGAGCATGTTGCCCGCATCCATGGCGCCATCGGCCTTGCCGGCGCCGACCATGGTGTGGATCTCGTCGATGAACAGGATGATGCGCCCTTCCTCGTGCGCGACTTCCTTGAGCACGGACTTCAGCCGCTCCTCGAAGTCGCCGCGGTACTTGGCACCGGCCAGCAGGCCCGCCATGTCCAGCGACAGCACGCGCTTGTTCTTGAGCGACTCGGGCACCTCGCCCTCGACGATGCGCTGGGCCAGGCCCTCGACGATGGCGGTCTTGCCCACGCCGGGCTCGCCGATCAGCACAGGGTTGTTCTTGCTGCGCCGCTGCAGCACCTGGATGGCGCGGCGGATCTCGTCGTCGCGGCCGATCACCGGGTCGAGCTTGCCCGCGCGGGCGCGCTCGGTCAGGTCGAGCGTGTACTTCTTCAGCGCCTCGCGCTGGCCCTCGGCCTCGGCGCTGTCCACCTTCTGGCCGCCGCGCACGGCGTCGATGGCGGCCTCCAGGCTCTTGCGCGTGAGGCCGTTGTCCTTGGCGAGCTGGGCAGCCTCGCCCTTGCTGTCGATCAGGGCCAGCAGGAACAGCTCGCTGGCGATGAACTGGTCGCCGCGCTTGATGGCCTCCTTCTCGGTGGCCTGCAGCACGCGGCCCAGTTCGGGGCTGCCCTGCACCTGGTCCTGCCCCTGCACCTGCGGCAGGCGCTTGACGGCCGCCTCGGCCGCGGCCAGCAGGCCGTGTACGTTGGCACCGGCGCGCTGCAGCAGCGCGCGCGGGCCTTCGTCCTGGCGCAGCATGGCGACCAGCATGTGAACGGGTTCGATGTAGGCGTTGTCGTGCCCCAGCGCGATGGACTGGGCATCGGACAGGGCTTCCTGGAACTTGGTCGTGAATTTATCGAGACGCATGAAAATCCTCCAAACTTCCCGTTAACTAGGGCCCATGGGCCGCTTTTTCAAGCCAGGACGCCGCTTGTTTCAGCTCGCCTGCGGCGCCGCCTCGATGCCCCAGCGCGCCAGGGCCGCGTCGTCGCTCACGCGCGCATCCACCCAGCGCGCGCCCTGCGGCGTTGCTTCCTTCTTCCAGAAAGGCGCCTGGGTCTTGAGGTAGTCCATGAGGAACTCGCAGGCCTGGAAGCTCTCGCCCCGGTGCGCCGAAGTCACCGCCACCAGCACGATCTGCGCCGAAGGCTGCAGCAGCCCCACGCGGTGGATGACACGAACGCCGAACAGGTCGAACCGGCGCCGCGCCTCGGCCACCATCGCCTCGATGGACTTCTCGGTCATGCCGGGGTAGTGCTCCAGTTCCATCGACGCGACCGCATCGCCGTCGCTGCGATCGCGCACCGTGCCCACGAAGCAGCACACGGCGCCCACGCGCCCGTCCTGCGCGCGCAGGGCGGCCAGTTCGGCGGAAACGTCGAAGTCGTCGGTCTGGATGGAAACGCTGGACATGGGGGCGGCGGCACGGGTTTGCTACAGTGCCCGCCACTTTAACGCCGCACCCCCATGGCCACGCAATCCTTCACCTCCGACGGCTACACGCTCTACCCCTCGCCCCGCAACGTGCACCGCGTGGTGTTCGAATTCCAGGTGTTCGTGCCCCATCCCTATGCGCTGATCGACCTGCCCAGCTACGGGCTGGCGGGCCGCCACAGCCTGTTCTCGGCCTGCCGCACGGCCGACGGCAAGATGGGCCAGCTCGTCACCTTCGAGCAGGATGCCGACCGGCAGCGCTTCGAGGACCGATTCGTGCCCGATTGACCTGGGGCAAAGACACTACAGCGCGCATGGTTTGCAATGGTGCCATTACATCCAGAAGGAACCGCCCCATGCAACTGCTCAAGCAACTCTTCACCACCGAGGTGGGCCTGTTCAGCGCCGTCGGCATCGGCATCATGCTGTGCATGGCCGGCTTCTTCCTCTGGCTGTTCACGCGCGACGACGCACCCAAGGACAAGCCGAACCCGTGACGCCGCATCGGCGGGACAATGCGCCGATGCACGACGACAACCAGATCACCGTCCCGCCCTCCTTCATCGCGATCTACAGCGATGCGCGCCAGCGACTGCGCGAAAGCACGGCGGTGGTGCGCACGCGCTACGAACTCTGCGAAGACCTGGCCTGCCACCTGGTGGAGCACGCGCAGCAGCTCTACCACGTGCAGGCGCCATCTGAAGCCGAGATCCTGCGGCGCATCCACGCCGGCCTGGCCGCCGGCCCGGATTCCGGCGTGAACGCCGATGAAGCCGCCTGGATCACCTGCCGCCTGGCCGAGTTGCTGCAGTGGCCCTGCCCCGAGCTGCCGCAGCCCCCCGCTATACTGCGCTGATGCCTTCGCGCCCCGCCCTCGCCTACCGCACCGCCTCCGTGGCGGCCGCGCCGTGCGTGGGCAAAGCGCAAAAACCCCAGCTCATCTGACCGGAGCTGCGGTTCCGTCCGGATGAGCGACGGAACCGACAGGCACGATCTTTCCCCGTTTCCCTTTCAAGCCTCCAGGCCCCTGCGCGCATCCGTCCGGTTGTCTGCCCGGTCGCCATCCATGCCTTGAAAGGACGAAACCGATGCCTGCCTCCCTCACCCCCGCCGGGTTCACCGGCCTGTGGATTCCCCTCGTCACCCCTTTCCACGCGGATGGATCGGTGGACCACGCGGCGCTGCGCGCGCTGGTGCAGCGGCTGCGCGCCAGCGGCATCGCCGGCGTGGTCGCGTGCGGCTCCACGGGCGAGGCCGCCGCGCTCGATGCCGCCGAGCAGGACGCGGTGCTGGACACCGTGCTCGGCGCGGCACAGGGCCTGCCCGTGGCCATGGGCCTGTCGGGCTACCACCTGGGCCACGTGCTGGAGCGCGTGCGCGGCTGGAACGCCCGGCCCCTGGCCGGCCTGCTGGTGCCCGCGCCCCACTACATCCGCCCCTCGCAGGCGGGCCTGCTGCACTGGTTCCGCGCGATCGCCGACGCGAGCGTGCACCCGCTGATCGTCTACGACATTCCCTACCGCACCGGCGTGACGCTGGAGCTGGAAACCCTGCGCGCGCTGGCGCAGCACCCGCGCATCCGCGCCATCAAGGACTGCGGCGGCAGCGCGGCCAAGACGCAGGCGCTCATCGCCGACGGGCAACTGCAGGTGCTGGCGGGGGAGGATGCGCAGATCCTGCCCACCCTGGCCCTGGGCGGCAGCGGCGCCATCGCCGCCAGCGCGCACTGGCAGCCCGGACGCTTCGCCGAATTGATGCACTGCGTGGCTGCCGGCGACCTGCCGCGCGCCCGGGCGCTGTGGCAGGCCCTGGCGCCGGTGGCGGAGGCCTGCTTCGCCGAGCCCAACCCCGCTCCCATCAAGGCCCTGCTCGCAAGCCAAGGCGCAATGCAGGCCGGCCTGCGCGCGCCGATGGAGGCGGCAAGCGCCGCGCATGCCCAGCGCATCGCGGCACTCGCGGCCGTGCAGGAGGTGGCGCTCAGCCGCCTGTGACGGGTGGGAAGAACGCCGCCTCGGCTCCCGGGGCCAGCGGCGCGTCGTCGCCCGCCATGACCTGGTCCAGCGCCATGCGCACCGCGCGCCCGCGCGCCAGGCTGGCGGCCCAGGGGCCGCCGCGGGCGATGAGTTCGTCGCGCAGCGCACCCAGCGTGTCGGCCTGGGTCTGCAGCGTTTCCTGGCCGGTGCCCACCGCTTCGCGGATGGAGGCGAAATAGCGCACGGTGAGGGTCTTGCTTGTGCTCATGACAGCAGCTCCGCCATGGGGAGGTAGCGCACGGTGTCTCCGCGCGCGATGGTGCAACCCGCGGGGTTGTCCACCACGCCGTCGGCCCAGGCAGCCGAGGTGAGCACGCCCGAGCTCTGGTTGGGGAACAGCTCCAGCGTGCCGTCCGGCGCGCGGCGCACGCGCAGGAATTCGCGGCGCTTGTCGGCCCGGGGCCAGTCGAATCCAGCGGTGGCGGCCATGGACCTGGGAGCCGCATCGGCCACGCCCTGCAGCCGCAGCACGAAGGGCCGCACGAGCAACGCGAAGGTCATGAAGCTGGAGACGGGGTTGCCGGGCAGGCCCATGAAGTGCGCACCGCCTACCCGGCCATAGGCGAAGGGCTTGCCGGGCTTCATCCCGATCTGCCACAGGGCCAGCGTGCCCAGGCTTTCCACGGCGGGCCTGATGTGGTCTTCCTCACCCACGGAGACGCCGCCGCTGGTGACGATGAGGTCGCACGCCTGCGCGGCCTCGCGCAGCGCGGCGATGGTGGCCTCGCGCCGGTCGGGCACGATGCCGAGGTCCGCCACCTCGCAGCCCAGGCGCCGCAGCAGGGTGCGCAGGAAGAAGCGGTTGCTGTTGTAGATGGCGCCGGGCGGCATGCGCTCTGGCGGCACTTCGCCGGGCATGACGAGTTCGTCGCCGGTCGAGAACAGGGCCACGCGCGGCCTGCGCGCCACCTGCAGGGTTCCCAGGCCGATGCTGGCGGCCAGGCCCAGGGCGGCGGGCGTGAGGCGCGTGCCGGCGGCGAGCACCTGCGCGCCCAGGGCGATGTCTTCGCCCGCACGGCGCACCCACTGGCCGGGCGCGGGCACGGCGTTCACACGCACGCAGGAGCCGCCGTCCAGTGCCTCGCAGTCTTCCTGCATGACGATGGCGTCGGCCCCTGCGGGCACGGGCGCGCCGGTGAAGATGCGCGCGGCCGTGCCGGCGGCCAGCGGGGTGCCGGCAGCGCCGGCGGGAATGCGCTGGCTGACTGGAAGGGTGATCGGCAGCGCCACGCCCGGCGCCGCCACGTCGGCGCGGCGCACGGCGTAGCCGTCCATGGCGCTGTTGTCCAGCGGCGGCACCTGCAGCGGCGAGACGGCGGTCTGCGCGAGCACGCGGCCGTCGGCATCGAAGGTATCGACGGTGTCCGTGCCCACCAGCGGCGCGGCCTGCGCCAGCAGCTCGGCCAGCGCGTCGTCCAGGGGCTTGAGGGGGGGCGCGTGCTCATCGCTCGGTTTCCAGGCTGGGGAAGGAATAGTCAAAGCGCTCGTCCTGCGCCAACAGCCAGCCCACGATGGCGGCCGGGTCGCGCACATCCAGCACCGGCAGCGGCGTGGGTGCGGGCAGCGGCGTGCCGTCGGTGGCGACGGCGACGATGCAGGGGTCGTGCGGATAGAGCGGGGGCCGCTCGCGGCTATCGAGCCACTGGCCGCGCAGAAGCTCGATCTTGGGCAAATCCGCGTGCTTGAAGCCTTCCACCAGCACCCAGTCCACCGCCGGGTCCAGCGCGGCCAGCAGTTCGGGCACATGGGGTTCGCGCGGCTGGTCGTATTCGCGCATCAGCGCCAGGCGCTGGTCGGAGGCGATGAGCACCTCGCTCGCGCCCGCCTTGCGGTGGCGCCAGCTGTCCTTGCCTTCATGGTCGATATCGAAGCCATGGTGCGCATGCTTGACGACCGACACGCGCTGGCCGCGCGCGCGCAGGCCGGCGATGACCTGCTCCAGCAGCGTGGTCTTGCCGCTGCCCGAATAGCCGGCGAAGCCGACGACCTTCATGGCGCCATCCTTCCAAATTGATAGCTGCCAGCGCTTGACAGGCAAGCGCTGGAGGCCGATTTGACCCTCAATCGCAGTGGGCGGCGATGTAGGACTTCACCTGCTGAGCGTCGGCCGGCAGCACGGTCACGCGCTTCGGCAGGGCTTCGATGCCCTCGAACTTCGCGGGGCGGTCGGGCGCGCGGCCCAGGGCTTCCTCGATGGTGGCGGCGAACTTGATGGGCAGCGCCGTCTCCAGCACGACCATGGGCACGGCCGGGTCGCCCCGCAGCGCACGCGCCACCTTCACGCCATCGGCGGTATGGGTGTCGATGATCTGGCCGAAGCGCTCCCAGGTGTCCTTGATGGTGGCGAGGCGGTCGGCGTGGGTACTCTTGCCGCTCACGAAGCCGTAGCGCGCGGCGGCATCCTTGAATGCAGGGCTGCCGCTCAGGTCGAAGCGGCCCTGCCTGCCCACGCCGTCCTCGAACAGCGCGCGCGTGGCGGCGCCATCACGTCCCAGCAGGTCGAACACGAAGCGCTCGAAGTTGCTGGCCTTGCTGATGTCCATCGACGGGCTGGAGGTCTCGTAGGTCTGCGCGCTGCCGCGCACCTGGTAGACGCCGGTGCGGAAGAACTCGTCGAGTACGTCGTTCTCGTTGGTGGCGACGATCAGGCGGTCGATCGGCAGGCCCATCTGCCGCGCGACATGGCCCGCGCAGACATTGCCGAAGTTGCCGCTGGGCACGGCGAAGCTGACCTTTTGCGCGTTGCTTTCCGTCGCCTGGATGTAGCCCGCGAAGTAGTAGACCACCTGCGCAAGCAGCCGCGCCCAGTTGATCGAGTTGACGGTGCCGATCTTGTACTGGGCCTTGAACGCGTGGTCGTTGCTCACGGCCTTGACGATGTCCTGGCAGTCGTCGAACACGCCCTCGATGGCGAGGTTGTGGATGTTCTCGTCCTGCAGCGAGAACATCTGCGCCTGCTGGAACGGGCTCATGCGCCCGTGCGGGCTGGTCATGAAGACGCGGATGCCTCGCTTGCCGCGCATCGCGTATTCGGCAGCGCTGCCGGTGTCGCCGCTGGTGGCACCCAGGATGTTGAGCTGCTCGCCGCGCCGCGCCAGTTCGTACTCGAACAGGTTGCCCAGCAGTTGCATCGCCATGTCCTTGAAGGCCAGCGTGGGGCCATTGGACAGGGCCTCGATCCACAGGGCGTCTTCAAGGTGGCGCAGCGGGACGATCTCGCCGGTGCCGAAGACCTCGGCGGTGTACGTTTTCTCGCACAGGCGCTTCAGGTCGGCGGCGGGGATGTCGTCGATGTAGAGCGAGAGCAGGCGGAAGGCCAGCTCCGCATAGCCCTGCTTGTGGTAGACCTCACGCAGCTCCGTGAGCTGCGCGTCGCTGATCTGCGGATAGCGCTCGGGCAGGTACAGGCCGCCGTCGGGCGCCAGGCCTTCGAGCAGGATGTCGCAGAAGCGCTTGCGGTCCGGATGGCCGCGCGTGGAGAGGTACAGCATCAGTTCAGCTCCTCCTTGCGGATGCGCGTGATCGGCGCCAGCACCGTGGGCAGGCCCTGGATCTGCGCGAGCGCCGCGTCCATGTCGCCCTCGCGCGTGTCGTGCGTGAGGATGATGAGGTCGGTCTGCGTGGAGCCCTCGCCGCCCACCTCGTCGGCCTCGCGCTGCAGCACCGCGTCGATGCTGATGCCGGAGCCGGCCAGGATGCCGGTGATCTTGGCGAGCACGCCGGCCTCGTCGGCCACGCGGATGCGCAGGTAGTAGCTGGTGACCACGTCGGCCATGGGCAGCACGGGCAGCTCGCCGCTGGCGGCCGCCAGCGTGTGGCTCTGGAAGGCCAGCGCGGGCACGCGGTGCGCGGGATCGGCCTCGATCAGGCGGGTGATGTCCACGAGGTCGGCGATCACCGCGCTGGCCGTGGGCTCGCTGCCCGCGCCCTTGCCGTAGTACAGCGTGGTGCCCACGGCGTCGCCGTGCACCACGACGGCGTTCATCGCGCCCTCGACGTTGGCGATCAGCCGCTTGGCGGGCACCAGGCTCGGGTGCACGCGCAGCTCGATGCCCTTGGGCGTGCGCTTGGTGATGCCCAGCAGCTTGATGCGGTAGCCCAGTTGCTCGGCGTAGCGGATGTCGGCCCCGGCGAGCTTGGTGATGCCCTCCACGTAGGCCTTGTCGAACTGCACCGGGATGCCGAAGGCGATGGCGCTCATGATGGTGGCCTTGTGCGCGGCATCCACGCCCTCGATGTCGAAGGTCGGGTCGGCCTCTGCGTAGCCCAGGCGCTGCGCTTCCTTGAGCACCACGTCGAAGTCCAGGCCCTTGTCGCGCATCTCGGAGAGGATGAAGTTCGTCGTGCCGTTGATGATGCCGGCCACCCACTGGATCTGGTTGGCCGTCAGGCCTTCGCGCAGCGCCTTGATGATGGGAATGCCGCCGGCCACGGCCGCCTCGTAGGCGACGACCACGCCCTTCTCCGCGGCTGCCTTGAAGATCTCGGTGCCGTGCACGGCCAGCAGCGCCTTGTTGGCGGTGACCACGTGCTTGCCTGCGGCAATCGCCTCCAGCACGAGCTGCTTGGCGATGCCGTAGCCGCCGATCAGTTCCACCACGATGTCGATCTCGGGGTTGGCGATCACCTCACGCGCATCGCCCACCACGCGGGCCTTATCGCCCACGATGGAGCGCGCGCGGGCGGTGTCCAGGTCGGCCACGCAGGCGATCTCGATGCCGCGGCCCGCGCGGCGGCGGATCTCCTCCTGGTTGCGCTGCAGCACGTTGAACACGCCGCTGCCCACGGTGCCGATGCCGAGCAGGCCAACTTGGATGGGTTTCATATCAGGATTACCAGTCAAAATGGGCTGCAGCGCTTAGCAGGAAAGCGCCAGCAGCTATCAAAAGATGAGTTTCACGCGGCCTTCGCGTGGCGCTGCCGGTAGGCGGCCAGGAACCCGGCCAAGCGGCCGATGGCCTCGCGCAGGTCGTCCTCGTGCGGCAGGAAGACGATGCGGAAGTGCTGGTTGTCGGGGTAGTTGAAGCCCGAGCCCTGCACCAGCATCACGCGCGTGGCGCGCAGCACTTCCATGAAGAACTGGCGGTCGTCGGCGATGGGGTACATCTCCGGGTCGAGCCGCGGGAACATGTAGAGCGCCGCCTGCGGCCTGACGCAGGTGACGCCGGGGATCTGCGTGATGAGCTCGTAGGCCAGGTCACGCTGGCGGCGCAGGCGCCCGCCGGGCCGCACCAGGTCGTTGATGCTCTGGTAGCCGCCCAGCGCCGTCTGGATCGCCCACTGGCCCGGCACGTTGGAGCCGAGCTTGAGGTTGGCCAGCATGTTCAGGCCTTCGATGTAGTCGCGCGCGTCGGCCTTGGGGCCGGAGATCACCATCCACCCCGCGCGGTAGCCGCAGGAGCGGTAGGCCTTGGAGAGCGAATTGAAGGTGAGCGTGAGCACGTCGGTGGACAGGCTCGCCATCGAGGTGAACTGCACGCCGTCGTACAGCACCTTGTCGTACACCTCGTCCACCAGCAGCACGAGGCTGTGCTCGCGCGCGATCTGCACGATGCCCTTGAGCAGCTCGGTGGAGTACAGCGCGCCGGTGGGGTTGTTGGGGTTGATGACGACGATGCCGCGCGTGCGCGGGCCTATTTTTGCGCGCATGTCGGCCAGGTCGGGCATCCAGCCGTCGTCCTCGCGGCACTCGTAGTGCACCGGCTTGCCGCCCGAAAGGCTGGTGGCCGCCGTCCACAACGGGTAGTCGGGCGAGGGCACGAGCAGTTCGTCGCCGTCGTCGAGCAGCGCGTTGGTCGCCATCACGATGAGTTCGCTTGCGCCGTTGCCCAGGTAGATGTCGTCCAGCGTCACGCCCGCGATGCCGAGCTGCTGGGTGTAGTGCATCACCGCCTTGCGCGCGGCGAAGATGCCCTTGCTGTCCGAGTAGCCCGCCGAGTTGGGCAGGTTGCGGATCATGTCCTGTTGCACTTCCTCGGGCGCATCGAAGCCGAACGGAGCCATGTTGCCGATGTTCAGCTTGATGATCTTCTGGCCTTCGTCCTCCATCTGCTTGGCCGCGTCCACGATCGGGCCTCGGACATCGTAGAGAACGTTGCTCAGCTTCGCGGACTTGTGGATCGGCTTCATGGACGGGCCCAGGGCATCAATAGGGGGAAAACCTATAATTTGACCACAGTTCCCCCGACGGCCTCCGCATGAAATTCCAGCCCGACCGCTCCGACGTACAGACCATCACCGCCTATGGGCCGGGCTGGATCGGCATCGACGCCGACAAGGTCACCGCCAGCGTGGTCGTGGGCTCGCACGGCCAGCGCATCGACTGGCATTGCGACCGCTTCGAGGACCTCACGCCCGCGCACTTCGCCCAGCTGGCCGAACTCGACGCCGAGGTCGTGATCTTCGGCAGCGGCGCACGCAACCGCTTTCCGCCCGCCGCCTGGCTGCAGCCGCTGATGGCGCGGCGCATCGGCCTGGAGACCATGGACACCCAGGCCGCCTGCCGCACCTACAACATCCTGGCGGGCGAAGGGCGCAACGTGGTCGCGGCGCTGCTGCTGGAGCCGCCGGCAAGACACCACCCGTAACTCGGGCACCTGGGCGCCCACTCGCGAATAAGAGGCGTTCGGGGTAGAATCGTGTGTTGCGGTCGGGGGGCACTTGCCTACAAGCCAGACCCATTTTCCCCCGGCTTTTCATCGGCTAATTGCAGAGAGATAGAAGCGCCATGGCGATCGTTGTCAACAAACCCCTTCCTGAATTTGAAGCCAACGCGACCGGCGGAATCAAGGTCACCAACACTTCGCACCAGGGCCAGATCCTGATCCTGTACTTCTACCCCAAGGACAACACGCCGGGCTGCACCACCGAGGCCATGCAGTTCCGCGACAAGTTCAAGGACTTCGTGAAGGCCGGCGCCACCGTGTTCGGCGTCTCGCGCGACAACATGAAGTCGCACGACGATTTCAAGGAAAAGCTGGAGCTGCCCTTCGAGCTGATTGCCGACACCGAAGAGAAGATGTGCCACATGTTCGGTGTGGTCAAGAACAAGATCATGTACGGCAAGAAGGTCAAGGGCATCGAGCGCAGCACCTTCCTCGTCGGCCCCGACGGCATGCTGGTGCAGGAGTGGCGCGGCCTGAAGGTTCCCGGCCACGTGGACGAAGTGCTCAAGGCCGTCAAGGCCATCAAGGCCCCCGTCAAGAAGGCTGCCTAAAGCCCGCCCGGCCCGCGCGCCACTGCGCGGGCGCCGTCACGGGGAGCATGCATAATGGGTCAATGCTGCTGAAAAACGCACCGCGCCCTCCCCGCTCGCAAGCCGCCTTGGTCTCCAGGCGGCTTTTTGCTTTTTGACCTCTTCCAGCGAGACCACCCGCACCATGCCCCTGCCTCCCGCACCGACCAAGCGTGCCGCGCTGCTCGCACCGGACGCCTACCGCATGACCGCCTCCCAGGAGGAGCCGGATGCCGAAGCCGTTCCCGCCCCGGCCGTAACGGCGGCCGCCGCGCCCAAGAAGACTGCGCCTAAATCCAAAGCCGCCCCCGCCGCCGCCCGCAGGAGCACTAGCGCCCTGAAGGAGCAGCCCGCCGCCCGCGCGCCCCGCGTGGAAACCACGGCCCCGGACCTTGCGCCCACCCCGCGCGCCGACAGCGTCGCCCCCCAGCCCCGCCGCCAGCCCGAAGCCGCTGCGCCGCGCAAGCGCGCCGCCCCCGGCCCCAAGAAGATGTTCGTGCTCGACACCAACGTGCTGCTGCACGACCCGACGAGCCTGTTCCGCTTCGAGGAGCACGACATCTTCCTGCCGATGATCGTGCTGGAGGAGCTCGACGGCCACAAGAAGGGCATGACCGAGGTGGCCCGCAACGGCCGCCAGGCCAGCCGCACGCTCGACGCGCTGGCCGCCGCGCAAGGCGCGCAGGACATCGCCAACGGCCTCAAGCTCGACGCCACCGGCCAGCGCGCCGCCACCGGGTGCCTGTATTTCCAGACCGCCCCGCTGCAGTACGACCTGCCCACGAGCCTGCCGCAGGGCAAGGCGGACAACCAGATCCTGGGCGTGGTCGAGGCGCTGCGCAGGCAGCACGCACCGCGCGAGGTGGTGCTGGTGTCCAAGGACATCAACATGCGCGTCAAGGCCCGCGCGCTGGGCCTGCCCGCCGAGGACTACCAGAACGACAAGGCCCTGGAGGACGGCGACCTGCTGTACTCCGGCAGCCTGGCCCTGCCAGCGGACTTCTGGACCAAGGCCGGCAAGAACGTCGAGAGCTGGCAGAACGGCGCCCACACGTACTACCGCATCAGCGGCCCGGTCGTGTCGCAGCTCATGATCAACCAGTTCGTCTATTTCGAGGCGCCGGGCGAGCCCAGCCTCCATGCGCGCGTGACCGAGATCCGCGACCGCACGGCGGTGCTGGAGACGCTCAAGGACTACGGCTCGTCCAAGAATGCCGTCTGGGGCGTGAACACGCGCAACCGCGAGCAGAACTTCGCCATGAACCTGCTCATGGACCCCGAGGTGGACTTCGTCACCCTCACCGGCACCGCCGGCACCGGCAAGACCCTGCTCACGTTGGCCGCCGGCCTCACGCAGGTGCTGGACGAGCGCCGCTACACCGAGATCATCATGACCCGCGCCACCGTCAGCGTGGGCGAGGACATCGGCTTCCTGCCCGGCACCGAGGAAGAGAAGATGGGCCCCTGGATGGGCGCGCTGGACGACAACCTCGAATTCCTCGCCAAGGGCGACGGCGGCAACGCGGGCGAATGGGGCCGCGCCGCCACCAACGAACTGATCCGCAGCCGCATCAAGATCAAGAGCATGAACTTCATGCGCGGGCGTACCTTCCTCAACAAGTACGTCATCATCGACGAGGCGCAGAACCTCACGCCCAAGCAGATGAAGACGCTCATCACCCGCGCCGGCCCTGGCACCAAGATCATCTGCATGGGCAACCTCGCGCAGATCGACACGCCCTACCTCACCGAGGGCTCCTCGGGCCTGACCTATGCGGTGGACCGCTTCAAGGGCTGGCCCCACAGCGGCCACATCCTGCTGGCGCGCGGCGAGCGCTCGCGCCTGGCGGACTTTGCCAGCGAGGTGCTGTAAGCGCCTGCCCATGATGACGGACAAGCCGGTCACGTCGGTACTCCAGGCGGGCATACATCTCTCCGAGGAGCAGCCCGCGCCGTACTACGTGCAGCTGCAGCGCCAGCTGCGGGCGCTGATCGACAGCGGCGCCCTCAGCGAAGGCAGCCACCTGCCCTCCGAGCGCGACCTGGCCGACACGCTCAAGATCAGCCGCACCACCGTCAAGCGCGCCTACGACGCTCTGCGCGATGCCGATGTGATCGCCAGCGGCCAGGGGCGCGGCGGCACCGTGGTCAAGGGCACGCCGCGCGTCAGCCCCGTCATGGCGCGCCTCAAGGGCTTCACCGAAGAGATGCGGGAATTGGGCATGGAGCCCTCCACCCTCCTGCTGGGGCTGGAGGTGGTGCACGAGCGCACCATCGCCAGCCTCTTCGACCGCCCCTCGCACGCGCCGCTGCTGCACGTACGCCGCCTGCGCCTGGGCAATGGTGCGCCCATGTCGCACGAACTGGCGTGGTACGACCTCACCCTGGCCCCTCAACTCGAAGACTGGAGCGGCGAAGGTTCCATCTATGCTTGGCTGCGCGAGCGCTGCGGCATTCACATGGCCGGTGCCGAGCAAAGCATCGAGGCCGTCATGAGCAGCCCGCAGGAGATGGAAGCCTTCGGCTTCGAAGCCCCCATGCCCTGCCTGCTCATCAAGCGCAAGAGCCTGGACGCCGAAGGGCGGCTGATCGAGTACGTCGAGGGCACCTTCCGGGGCGATGCCTACGCCTACCGGGTTCACCTGGCAGGATAGGCATCAAATTGCCCCCTAGCGCTTGACTGGCAAGCGCAAGCAGCTATCTTTTTTGATTCACCTGCAGTTGCGGTGCCCGCCCAGCACACCCAGCGCCGCCGCCAGCAGGCCCAGCGCCCAGGGCGCATCCACGGGAATGGCCTGCGGCCCGCCGGGAGCCACCGGAGCCACCACGCAATCGATCTGCACGTTCGCCACATCGACAGCAGCATTGCCCTGGCCGTTGGCCGTAACCGCGCAGAGTTGCCCCGCAGGCTGGGCGAGGACGGTGACGTCATAGGCCCCGCCTGGCGCCACGGGCATGGCGAACACGAAGGGGGCCGGACCGGCAGGCGCCGGGGCGGGCACGGCCAGGTCGCCGCTGCCGTTGTTGCGCAGCACCAGGCCCGCGCCGGTCAGGCCGGTGATGGTGCCCGCCAATGGTGAAGACGGGCATCAGCCGGGCGATGCGAGGATGCGCCTCGCCTCCCACCTGGGTAAACCACCCGCCAATCAGCACCTTGCCATCAGGCTGAACCGAGACGCTGTTGACGATGTAGTCCGCCCCAGCACCGGGATTGAAGGTGGTATCCAGCGTGCCATTGGCGTTGAGCCGGGCAATACGGTTGCGCGCAACGCCATCCACCTCGGTGAATTCCCCGCCGATCAGCACCTTGCCATCGGGCTGCAGGGCCAACTGCCTAGGCATGCCATTGGTGCCTGTCCCTGGATTGAAGGCGGCATCCAGCGTGCCATTGGCGTTGAGCCTGGCAATGCGGTTGCGCGCAACGCCATTCACCTCGGTAAACGCCCCCCCGATCAGCACCTTGCCATCGGGCTACAGGGCCAAGTGCCAAGGCGTGCCATTGGTGCCTGTTCCTGGATCGAAGGTGGCATCCAGCGTGCCATTAGCGTTGAGCCGGGCAATGCGGTTGCGCGCAACGCCCCCCACCTCGGTGAACCGCCCCCCGATCAGCACCTTGCCATCAGGCTGCATGGCAAGAGAGTACACAGAGCGTCCGTTAAGAAGCCCCGGAGCTTGGAAAGAGGCATCCACCGTGCCGTCGGTATTCAGAAGGGCAACGCCTTCAGTGGGTGTGCCGTTCACTCCTGAGAAGGGCCCATTAATCAGCACCTTGCCACTGGGCAACGAAATGATGTTGTCCACCGCATACGTCGACGCACTAAACCCCGGATCAGGCATCCAGTTGGCCTGAGCCAGCGCCGCGCCCACCAGCCCTTGCCAAAGCAGCATGGCCCCGCACAACCTCATGGACAACCGCAGCGTGCGATTCATGGGCGTTCCCCTCTCCAAAGAGTTTCAATGGTCAAAACAACCGCCAACGCTTGCCCAGCAAGCGCCAGAAGCTATTGATTCAATAGTGATCGCGCCGCGCCCTGCGCCAGCCCGCCACGCCCAGCAGGGCCGACAGCAGCGCCAGCGCCCAGGGCGCATCCACGGGGATCGCCTGCGGCCCGCCGGGGCCGATGGCAGGGCTGGGCATAAGCCGCGCGAGGCGAGCGGTGCCTGGCTGTCCATTGACTTGGGTGAACCGTCCGCCCAACAACACCGTACCGTCGCCATGGAGGGTCAGTGCATACACCAAGGCATCGGCCCCCGTGCCTGGGTCGAACGTGCCATCAAGCGAGCCGTCTGCATTGAGCCGGGCGATGCGGTTGCGCGTCACGCCATCCACCTCGGTGAAGTCGCCGCCGATCAGTATCTTGCCGTCGGCCTGCACGGCCATGGCCCGCACGGCACCGTTGGGGCCAGCACCCGGCACGAACGCAGGGTCGGACGCGCCATCGGCGGCATTCAGCCGCACAACGGCATCCACGCCGCCGAACGGAAAGCCCGCCCGCAGCACCTCTCCTCCAGGCAGCAGGGCAATGCTGCTGACAGCACTTGCCAACGCCGGGGCGAACATGGCGTCGAGCGTGCCGTCGGCGTTCAGCCGCGCGATGTTGCGCCGCACCACGCCGCCCACTTGGTTGAAGCTGCCGCCGATCAGTATCTTGCCGTCAGCCTGCACGGCCAGGCTGTTCACCACGCCATCGACATCCGGGTTGAACGTGCCGTCGAGCGAGCCGTCTGCATTGAGCCGTGCGATGTGGTTGCGCGCCACGCCGTTCACTTCAGTGAAGTCGCCGCCGATCAGCACCTGGTTGAGCCCCTGCATCCTCACGGCCCACACAACGTTGTTGGTGCCTGTACCCGGATCGAACGTGCCGTCGAGCGTGCAATCGTCATGGAGCCGGGCAATACCGTTGCGCGCCACGCCGTCCACCTGGGAGAAACCGCCACCGACCAGCATCTTGCTATCCCAGCCCCGCACCGCCAGGGCATACACGACACCGTTGGGGCCTGGGGCGGGAGCGCAGGAGGCATCCAGCGCGCCGTTGGCATTCAGATTCAGCCGTGCGAGGCGCGAGTGCGGCGCACCCGACACGGTGGTGAATCCGCCACCGATCACCACCCGTTCACCATCGACCCACGGTGCGATAGCGAGCACGTTGTTGCCAACCGTGGCCGTGAATGCCGGGTCTGGCACCCAATTGGCCTGCGCCTGCACCGCGCCCACCAACCCCAGCCACAGGCCCATCCCTCCCAGCAGCCGCCACGGCACGGCCCGCACCTGGCGGGTGGAAAACCGGATTGAGGAGCGCCGCGCGCCCCGGCAGATGTGCTGCATGGATGACCCTCTCCAAAAAAATAAAGAATCCAATTAAACATCAAAACATGCATTGGACTGCTTTTTTGTTTGATGGATTTCTGTTGGGATCTATCCAGTGGCGGTTTTTCCGTCCAGCAGCGTCTGCACTTCGGCCATGCATGGCAGCGTGGAGAGAATGCCGCCCCGGCTGGCGGCCAGCGCGCCGCAGGCGTTGGCCATGGCGAGCGCCTGGGCCATGGGCTGGCCGTGGGCCAGGGCGGCGCACAGCCCGGCGCTGAAGGCATCGCCCGCACCCACGGGCTGCTCGGCCCTCACGGGGTAGCCTGGCAGGCGCAGCAAGGCGCCGCCGCGCGCGTGGGCCACGCAGCCTTGCGCGCCCAGGGTGATGACGAGCCACTGCCCACCCGGCCACTGGCGCCAGAGAGAGGACGGCGGGGCGGCATCCGGCGCGCCGGCCAGGCCGAAGCTGCGCAGCAGGCATTGCGCCTCGCCGCGGTTGACGACGAGGATGCTGGCGGCGTCCAGCAGCCCGGCGCAGGCCACGCCGCCGGGCCAGGGTGAGGGGTTGAGCACGGTGACGGCACCTGCGGCGCGCGCCTGGCGCAGGGCCTGGGCGGCCAGCGGAGGGGGTACTTCAAGCTGGGCGTAGGCGACGGCGGCGTGTTCCACGCAGGGGCGCGCATGCAGCAGTTCGCGCTCGCCCAGCAGGGCGTTGGCGCCAGGATAGACAGCGATGGCGGGATCGCCCTGCGCATCGATCAACCCGCAACCCTGGCCGGAGTGCGGGCCGAGACGGTGGACGTAAGCCGCGCCCAGCCTCTCCTGCGCCAGCAGTTGCAGCAGTGCGTCGCCCGCCGCGTCGTGGCCCACGGCCAGGAGCAGATCGACCGCCGCGCCCAGCCGGTGCGCGCCCAACGCCACGGCCAGGCCCTTGCCCGCGCACTCGCGCACGTAGGCGCTGGCCTGCTGGCTTTCGTCGCTGCCGGGGCGGCGGGGCACGAACCAGCAGTGGGCCTCAACGAAGCTGCCGATGACGAAGAGCCTGCGCCGGGGCGCGCCGATGAGGTGTGGCATGGCACGAGGATACCAATGCGACGCCATTCAACCCAGGGAACCATCGTGTGCTTGCACTATCCTTCCCCCATGGCCATCAACTGGATCACCGCATTGAAGATCGTGCCCTGGGGCGAGGTGCTCAACGCCGCACCGCAGATCGCCCAGGGCGCACGCCGGCTGTTCAGCGACACGCAGAAGCAGCAGCCAGCGCCCTCCCCCACACCGCGGGCCGCGCAGGCTGACCCATCGGAGGCGTTGCGCGCGCGCATCCTGGCGCTGGAAGACGAGCAGCGCGCCTCTGCCGTGCTGATCCAGTCGCTGGCCGAGCAGAACGCCCAGGTGGTGCGCGCCGTCGATGCGCTGCGCGTGCGCAGCCAGCGGCTGCTGGCCGCGGTCTGCGTGCTGACCGCGGCAACGGCCGGGCTGCTGGCCTGGGCGGTATCGCAGTGATTCCGCTACCGAATCAATAGCTGCTTGCGCTTGCTGGACAAGCGCCAGCGGCCGATTTTGCTAGAAGTCGTCGCCGTAGCCCATCGCCAAGTTCTCGAAGCGCGTCTGGTTCTTCTGGAAGAACAGCTTCACCGTGCCCGTGGGGCCGTTACGCTGCTTGCCGATGATGACTTCGGCGATGTTGGGCTCCTTGGAGTCCTTGTTGTAGTAGTCGTCGCGGTAGATGAACATGATGATGTCCGCGTCCTGCTCGATGGCGCCGGATTCGCGCAGGTCGGACATCATGGGGCGCTTGTCGGTGCGCTGCTCGACCGAGCGGTTGAGCTGCGACAGCGCGATCACCGGGCACTGCAGTTCCTTGGCCAGCATCTTCAGGCCGCGCGAGATCTCGCCGAGTTCGGTGGCGCGGTTGTCGGAACTGCTGGAGCCCGAGCCGCTCATGAGCTGCAGGTAGTCCACCACGATCAGCCCCAGCTTGCCGCACTGGCGCGCCAGGCGCCGCGCGTTGGCGCGCAATTCGGACGGCGTGAGGCCGGGCGTCTCGTCGATGTGCAGGCTCACGGTGCGCAGGCGCTCGATGGCCTCGGTCAGGCGCGGCCATTCCTCGTCGGAAAGCTTGCCGGTACGCAGGTTGCCCTGGTTCACGCGGCCGATGGAACCCACGATACGCACGGCGAGCTGCGCCGCGCCCATTTCCATCGAGAAGATGGCGACGGGCAGGCCCTCGTTGAGCGCCACGTGCTCGGCAATGTTCACCGCGAACGAGGTCTTGCCCATCGACGGGCGCGCGGCCAGCACCACGAGGTCGCCCGCCTGCAGGCCGCTGGTCATGCGGTCGAGGTCGGCGAAGCCCGTGGGCACGCCGGTCACGTCCATGGGGTTGTCGGCCATCTCCTGCACGCGGTCGAGCAGGTCGATCACCAGCGAATCCAGCGACTGGAAACCCTGCTTCATGCGCGAGCCTTCTTCACCGATGGCGAAGATCTTCTGCTCGGCCTCGTCGAGCACGCGCTCGACAGGCTTGCCCTGTGGGTTGAAGGCGTTGGTGGCGATCTCGTCGCTGGCCGTCACCAGCTTCCTCAGGATGGCGCGCTCGCGCACGATTTCCGCGTAGCGGCGGATGTTGCTGGCGCTGGGCACGTACTGCGCCAGGCTGTTGAGGTAGGCCAGCCCACCCGTTTCCTCGGCCTTGCCCAGGCCCTGCAATTCCTCGTAGACGGTGATCACGTCGGCGGGCTTGCTGGCGTTGATCAGCTTGCCGATGGCGGCGTAGATCTGCTGGTGCTCGTGGCGGTAGAAATCGCCGTCCACGAGCAGGTCGCCCACGCGGTCCCAGGCCATGTTGTCCAGCAGCAGGCCGCCGAGCACGCTGGATTCGGCCTCGATGGAATGGGGCGGCACGCGCAGCTGGGCCACTTCGCGGTCCAGCGGCGCGGGGGCGAAGCCGTCGAGGGAGGGAGACGGAACGGCGGACATGGAACTCAAGGCTTTCTGGAGGGCAAGCGGGGGATGCTAGCGGGCGCGGGCATCGCCGTCATTGCACAACCCTGTGGATAAACGGTGGGCGGGAGGTGCACAAGAAAAGCAAAAGCCGCCCTGGGGGCGGCTTTTGCTGCGGGCGTGAGGCCGAAGGTCAGGCGGTTTCGCCGTAGACCGACACGGTCACTTCGACAGCCACGTCGGTGTGCAGGGCCACGGTGACGGTGGTGTCGCCCACGACCTTGATCGGGCCGTTGGGCAGACGCACTTGCGACTTCACCACTTCGTAGCCTTGCTTGTTCAGCTCTTCAGCGATGTCGTGGTTGGTCACGGAGCCGAACAGGCGGCCGTCCACGCCGGCCTTCTGGGTCAGCTTGACGGTGGAGCCGCCGAGCTTCTCGCCTTGCGCCTGGGCGGCGGCCAGCTTCTCGGCGGCAGCCTTTTCCAGTTCGGCACGGCGGGCTTCGAACTCGGCCTTGGCGGCCTCGGTGGCGCGGCGGGCACGGCCCGAGGGGATCAGGAAGTTGCGGGCGTAACCGTCCTTGACCTTGACAATTTCGCCGAGGCTGCCGAGGTTGACGACCTTGTCGAGCAGGATGACTTGCATGGGAATCGTGCTCCTTAGATCTTGTGCTGGTCGCTGTAAGGCACCAGGGCCAGGAAGCGGGCACGCTTGATGGCGGTGTTGAGCTGGCGCTGGTAGATGGCGCGCGTGCCGGTCAGGCGCGCGGGAATGATCTTGCCGTTCTCGGCGATGAAGTCGCGCAGGGTGTCGACGTCCTTGTAGTCGATCTCTTCGACGCCGGCGACCGTGAAGCGGCAGAAGCGCTTGCGCTTGAACAGCAGCGACTGGGTGTTGCGCTTCGGACGCTTGTCCTTGTTGAATTTCTTGAACGTGGCCATTTTCGAGCCTCTTGAAAATTAATCGTGTTGATGGATGTCCTGGATGTGGAACACCACGCCCTTGCCGCCGCGTGCCGCCGCGAGGAACCCCCGGAATGTCCAGAGGCTTCCCAGTGCCTGCCGCGCCAGCCGTTCCGCCATGGCGCCGAAGGCCACGGCCTTCACGCTGACCTGCACCTTGCGGGCCGCCCCTGCCTCCTGCTGCTGCGACTCATGGTCGAGCCGCATGTCCAGCGCCGGCAATCCGGCGGGGGTGTAGCGCAGGGGCTGCGCCTCGGCGATGCAGGCCGTCAGGGCGAGCTGGTTGTTCACACCTCCTGGCAAACAGGCGGTGGATCAGCGCTCGCCGGCGGCAGCGGCCTCGGCCTGGCTGGCCTTGCGGGCTTCTTCGCGCTCGACGGTCTTCATCATGGACGAAGGGCCGGTCTCGGCCTTCTTCTTCTGCACCGTCAGGTGGCGCAAAACGGCGTCGTTGAACTTGAAGGCGTGCTCCAGCTCGCCCATCACGGCCTGGTCGGCCTCGATGTTCAGGCACAGGTAGTGGGCCTTGGCCAGCTTGTTGATCAGGTACGCCAGTTGGCGGCGGCCCCAGTCTTCCACACGGTGGATCTTGCCGCCGCCGGCGGTGATCATGCCCTTGTAGCGCTCCAGCATGGCCGGAACCTGCTCGCTCTGATCCGGATGGATCAACAGAATGATTTCGTAGTGACGCATGCACACTCCTTTTGGAAGAAGCCACCCGCCGCGTCGATTGGTAGCGGTGTGGCAAGGCAAAACGCGAGATTATAGCCGTGCCCAGGATGCTTGTACACTGCGACCCGCGCCCATCCCTGCCGGGCGCCCTTGCTTGCAGGCCGATGGCGGCAAAAGCGGCGTTTTGGCTTGAAATCCCGGAACCTGCACCCAAGTAGCCGCGCGTACCCCTTCAATTTCAACAAGACGCCGACATGTCTGATACCCAGAAACCCGCTCCCGAAGAAGTCGAAGCCGCGATGGCGGCCCATGCCGCCGACGAGCTGGCCCGCCTGCAGGGCGAGCTGGCGGAACTCAAGGCCAAGAGCAGCGAGCTGGCCGACCAGTACCTGCGTGCCAAAGCCGAGGCCGAGAACACCCGCCGCCGCGCCGACGAGGAAGTGACCAAGGCCCGCAAGTTCGGCATCGAGAGCTTCGCCGAGAGCCTGCTGCCCGTGTGCGACAGCCTGGACGCAGCCCTCGCCATCGAGAACGCCACGGCCGAGCAGCTGCGCGAAGGCTCCGACGCCACGCTGCGCCAGTTGCTGTCGGCCCTGGAGCGCAACAAGGTGCTGGCCATCAATCCCGCCGCGGGCGCCAGGTTCGATCCCCACCAGCACCAGGCCATCAGCATGGTGCCTGCCGACCAGGAAGCCAACACCGTCGTGGGCGTGCTGCAGAAAGGCTACCTGATCGCCGACCGCGTGCTGCGCCCGGCCCTGGTCACGGTGGCCGCGCCGCGCTAAATAAATTGCGGCGTCCCGCTTGAAGACAGGCGAGTTATCCACAAGTTACTGCTATCCACACATTCACGAATCCAACGGAGAAAAACATGGGAAAGATCATCGGCATCGACCTGGGCACCACCAATAGCTGCGTGGCCATCATGGAAGGCAACAACACGCGCGTGATCGAGAACAGCGAAGGCGCGCGCACCACGCCGTCCATCGTCGCGTACCAGGACGACGGCGAGATCCTCGTCGGCGCCTCGGCCAAGCGCCAGGCCGTCACCAACCCCAAGAACACGATCTACGCCGCCAAGCGACTGATCGGCCGCAAGTTCGAAGAGAAGGAAGTGCAGAAGGACATCGACCTGATGCCCTTCCAGATCGTCAAGGCCGACAACGGCGACGCCTGGGTGCAGGTGCGCGACCAGAAGCTGGCCGCCCCCCAGATCAGCGCCGAAGTTCTGCGCAAGATGAAGAAGACCGCCGAGGACTACCTGGGCGAGCCCGTGACCGAGGCCGTGATCACCGTGCCCGCGTACTTCAACGATGCCCAGCGCCAAGCCACCAAGGACGCCGGCCGCATCGCGGGCCTGGATGTCAAGCGCATCATCAACGAGCCCACCGCCGCTGCGCTGGCCTTCGGCCTGGACAAGCAGGACAAGGCCGACCGCAAGATCGCCGTGTACGACCTGGGCGGCGGCACGTTCGACGTGTCCATCATCGAGATCGCCGACGTCGATGGCGAGAAGCAGTTCGAGGTGCTCTCGACCAATGGCGACACCTTCCTGGGCGGCGAGGACTTCGACCAGCGCATCATCGACTACATCATCAGCGAGTTCAAGAAGGAACAGGGCGTGGACCTGTCCAAGGACGTGCTGGCCCTGCAGCGCCTGAAGGAAGCGGCCGAGAAGGCCAAGATCGAGCTGTCGAACTCCTCGCAGACCGACATCAACCTGCCCTACATCACGGCCGATGCCTCGGGTCCGAAGCACCTGAACATCAAGCTGACCCGCGCCAAGCTCGAAAGCCTGGTCGAGGATCTGATCGAGCGCACCATCGCGCCCTGCCGCACGGCCATCAAGGACGCGGGCATCAGCGTGTCGGACATCAACGACGTGATCCTCGTGGGCGGCCAGACGCGCATGCCCAAGGTGCAGGAGAAGGTCAAGGAGTTCTTCGGCAAGGAGCCGCGCAAGGACGTGAACCCTGACGAGGCCGTGGCCGTGGGCGCGGCCATCCAGGGCCAGGTGCTCTCGGGCGACCGCAAGGACGTGCTGCTGCTGGACGTCACCCCCTGTCCCTGGGCATCGAAACCCTGGGCGGCGTGATGACCAAGATGATCACCAAGAACACCACGATCCCGACGAAGTTCGCGCAGACCTTCTCGACGGCCGAGGACAACCAGCCCGCCGTGACGATCAAGGTGTTCCAGGGCGAGCGCGAGATCGCCAGCGCCAACAAGCTGCTGGGCGAGTTCAACCTGGAGGGCATCGCGCCCGCCTCGCGCGGCACGCCGCAGATCGAGGTGACCTTCGACATCGACGCCAACGGCATCCTGCACGTGGGCGCCAAGGACAAGGGCACGGGCAAGGAGAACAAGATCACCATCAAGGCCAACTCGGGCCTGTCCGAGGACGAGATCCAGAAGATGGTGAAGGACGCCGAGCTGAACGCCGCCGACGACAAGAAGAAGCTGGAGCTGGTCCAGGCCCGCAACCAGGGCGAGGCCGCCGTTCACACGGTGACCAAGAGTCTGGCCGACCATGGCGACAAGCTCGACGCGGCGGAAAAGTCCGCCATCGAGGACGCGGTGAAGGCGCTGGAAGAAGCCCTCAAGGGTGAAGACAAGGCCGCCATCGACGAGAAGACCACCGCGCTGATGACCGCCAGCCAGAAGCTCGGCGAGAAGATGTACGCCGACCAGGCAGCCGCTGCCCAGGGCGCCGCCGACGCCGGCGCACAAGCCGCCCAGGGCGCATCTGCCGGCTCCGCCGCGCAGGACGACAACGTCGTGGACGCCGAGGTCAAGGAAGTCAAGAAGGGCTGACCACAGCCCCAGAGCTGACCCATCGCCGCCGCGCCGGGCCCCGCAGGGCCTTGCGCGGCGTTCGTTCCTGCTGCAACGGCCCGGACACCTGCCATGTCGAAGAGAGATTTTACGAGATCCTCGGCGTTCCCAAGAACGCCTCGGAGGACGAGCTCAAGAAAGCCTATCGCAAGCTCGCGATGAAGCACCACCCTGACCGCAACCAGGGTGATGCCGCCAAGCCTGCCGAAGAGAAATTCAAGGAGGCCAAGGAGGCCTACGAGATCCTGTCCGATCCGCAAAAGCGCGCGGCCTACGACCAGTACGGCCACGCGGGCGTGGACCCCAACATGCGCGGAGGCATGGGCGGCGGCCCCGAGGGCTTCGGCGGCTTCGCCGAGGCCTTCGGCGACATCTTCGGCGACATGTTCGGCCAGCAGCGCGGTGGGCGCGGCGGGCGGCAGGTCTACCGCGGCAACGACCTGTCGTATGCCATGGAGGTCACGCTGGAAGAGGCCGCCAAAGGCAAGGAAGCCCAGATCCGCATCCCGAGCTGGGAAGGCTGCGACACCTGCCACGGCAGCGGCGCCAAACCCGGCACCAGCGCCAAGACCTGCGGCACCTGCAACGGCCAGGGTGTAGTGCAGATGCGCCAGGGCTTCTTCAGCGTACAGCAGACCTGCCCGCACTGCCGCGGCACGGGCAAGATCATTCCCGAGCCCTGCACCGCCTGCCACGGCCAGGGCAAGATCAAGAAGCAGAAGACGCTGGAGGTGAAGATCCCCGCCGGTATCGACGACGGCATGCGCATCCGCTCCACCGGCAACGGCGAGCCCGGCACCAACGGCGGCCCGCCGGGCGACCTGTACATCGAGATCCGCGTGAAGAAGCACGACATCTTCGAGCGCGACGGCGACGACCTGCACTGCGAGGTGCCCGTGAGCTTCATCACCGCCGCGCTCGGCGGCGAGATCGAGGTGCCCACGCTCGCGGGCAAGGCCGCGATCGACATTCCCGAAGGCACGCAGGCCGGCAAGCAGTTCCGCCTGCGCGGCAAGGGCATCAAGGGCGTGCGCGCCAGCTACCCCGGCGACCTGTACTGCCACATCGTGGTGGAGACGCCCGTCAAGCTCACCGAGTACCAGCGCAAGCTGCTCAAGGAGCTGGACGAATCGCTCAAGAAGGGCGGCGCCAAGCATTCGCCTTCCACCGAAAGCTGGACGGACCGGCTCAAGAGCTTCTTCAGCTGACCCCCATCGACGGCCCGCACAGCGGGCCTTTTTTTGGCTCAAATCCCGATCAATTTCTTCGGGAATACCCACCCTCGGTTGACAAAGATCAGCCCACGAAAAACCGGGCCCTCTAAGGTACGCGGCTGCGCGCTGCCCACGCGGCGCAGTGCCAGCACCCAGAGAGCCTTCGTGACCGATACCGCCAGCCCCACGCCCGCCACCTCCCCCGAACTCGTGTGCCCCGCCGGAAGCCTGCCCGCCCTCAAGGCGGCCGTGGACGCGGGGGCCGACTGCGTCTACCTCGGCCTGCGCGACGCCACCAACGCGCGCAACTTCGCGGGCCTGAACTTTGACGAAACGGCCATCCGCAACGGCATCGCCTACGCCCATGCGCGCGGCCGCAAGGTGCTGCTGGCGCTCAACACCTACCCGCAGGCCAGCAACCCCGCGCCCTGGCGCGCGGCGCTGGACAAGGCGGCCGCCTGGGGCATCGACGCCGTGATCCTGGCCGACCCGGGCCTGATGCGCTACGCCGCCGAGCGCCACCCGCAGCTGCGCCTGCACCTGTCGGTGCAGGGCTCGGCCACCAACCACGACGCCATCAACCTGTACCACCAGCAGTTCGGCATCCAGCGCGCGGTGCTGCCGCGCGTGCTCTCGCTGGAGCAGGTCAAGCAGGTGGTGCAGCGCACGCCGGTGGAGATCGAGGTGTTCGGCTTCGGCAGCCTGTGCGTGATGGTCGAGGGGCGCTGCGCGCTGTCCTCGTACGCCACGGGCGAGTCGCCCAACACGCACGGCGTGTGCTCGCCGGCCAAGTTCGTGCGCTGGCAGGAAACGCCCCAGGGGCTGGAGTCGCGCCTGAACGGCGTGCTCATCGACCGCTACGGCAACGGCGAGAACGCCGGCTACCCCACGCTGTGCAAGGGCCGCTTCGACGTGGGCGGCGAGCGCAACTACTACGCGCTGGAGGAGCCCACCAGCCTCAACACGCTGGAGCTGCTGCCCCAGCTCGTGAAGATGGGCGTGCGCGCCTTCAAGATCGAGGGCCGCCAGCGCAGCCCCGCCTACGTGGCGCAGGTCACGCAGGTGTGGCGCGAGGCCATCGACCACTGCATGGCGCAGGGCCACCTGTACGCGCCCAAGACCACCTGGATGGCCAGCCTCGACCAGGTGGCCGAGGGCCAGCAGCACACGCTGGGCGCCTACCACCGCCCCTGGAAATGAACACCATGAAACTCGCCCTCGGTCCGCTGCTGTACTACTGGCCGCGCGACACCGTTTTTTCCTTCTACCAGGCCATGGCCGAAACGCCCGTGGACGTGGTCTACCTCGGCGAGGCCGTGTGTTCGCGCCGGCGCGAGCTGCGCCAGAGCGACTGGATCGACATCGCGCGCTTGCTCAGGGACGCGGGCAAGCAGCCCGTGCTCTCCACCATGGTGCTGCTCGAATCCACCGCCGACGTGGCCGCCATGCACAAGATCGTGCGGGACGAAGAGTTCCTTGTCGAAGCCAACGACATGGGCGCCGTGCACAACCTCGCGGGCCAGCGCCCGTTCGTGGCCGGCCCGCAGCTCAACCTGTTCAACCCCGACGCCCTGGCCTGGATGGCCGGCCTGGGCGCGCGCCGCTGGGTCATGCCGCTGGAAATGCGCCAAGGCGACCTGGCGGTGCTGCAGCAGCACCGGCCCGCCGGGCTGGAAACCGAAGTCTTCGCCTACGGCCGCATGCCGCTGGCGTTCTCGGCGCGCTGCTTCACCGCGCGCCACTACAACCGGCCCAAGGACGATTGCGGCTTCGCCTGCATCGAGCACCCCGACGGGCAACTGCTGCAAACGCGCGAGGGCGAGGGCTTCCTGGTGCTCAACGGCATCCAGACCCAGTCGGCGCGCGTGCACAACCTGCTGCAGGACGTGCCGGCGCTGCGCGCGCTCGGCGTCGATCTGCTGCGCCTGTCGCCGCAGTCGCAGCACATGGCCGAGGTCATCGCCGCGTTCGACGCCGCGCGCCATGCCGCGCAGCCCGACCCCACGGCGCTGGAGCGCATGCGCGCGCTGATGCCCGCCGCGCCCTGCAACGGCTACTGGCACGGCAAGCCCGGCCTCGACTTGATTGAACCCGCGCACGCTTGACCCGGAGGCCCCATGACCACCACCCCGCCCGCGCCCTTCACCCTGCCGCGCCCCGTGGGCGCCATGCTCGCGCGCCTGCCCGCCTACCCGGGCTCGGTGCTGCTGCTCACCGCCATCCACCTGGCGCTGGCGCGCCACCTGCCCGATGACGTGAAGGCGCTGCTCAAGGACAAGCGCCTGTCCATCCGCGTGCGCGACGCGCGCCTGGCCTTCGACTTCTCATGGAACGGCCAGCGCTTCGCGCCCAGCGCGCCGCAGGCCCAGCCCGACCTGGCCATCAGCGCCAACGCGCAGGACTTCCTGCTGCTGGCGCAGCGCCGCCAGGACCCGGACACGCTGTTCTTCAACCGCCGCCTGGTGATGGAGGGCGACACCGAACTGGGCCTGGTGGTGAAGAACGCGCTCGACGCCATCGAGCTGCCCGTGCTCGACCCCGCGCACTGGACGCCGCGCGCCGTGCTCGCGCGCCGCGCGCCGCAGCTGGCGCGCCAGTTGCCGCCGCTGCCGCCGATCTTTGGAGGCCGACCATGAACGACCCTGCCCCCGCCCCCGACCACCTGCTAGGCGCACGCCCGCTGGTCTATTCCTGCTCCGGCTGCTCCAGCGCCGCGCAGCTCGCCAACCACGTCGCCGTGCAGCTCGACCGGCGCGACGTGGCCGAGATGTCGTGCATCGCCGGCGTGGGCGGCGACGTGCCCAAGCTGGTCAAGCTGGCCCAGTCGGGCCGCCCCATCGTCGCGCTCGACGGCTGCCCGCTGGTGTGCGTGAAAAGCAGCCTGGCGCGCCACGGCATCGCCCCGGCGCGGCACTACCAGCTGCACGAATACGGCGTGAAGAAGCGCAACCACCAGGACTTCGACCCCGCGCAGGCTGCCGAGGTGCTGGGCCGGGTCGAGGCCGACCTGATCGATCACCCGCTGCGCAAAGAGGCCGCATGAGCATTTCTCCCCGCCGCGTCATCGTCGGCATTTCCGGCGCCAGCGGCGCCGTCTATGGCGCGCGCCTGCTGCAGGCGCTGCGCGAGATCGGCAACGTCGAGTCGCACCTGGTCGTCTCCGACGCCGGCTGGCGCAACCTGCGCCACGAGCTGGACATGGACCGCACCAGCGTCGAGGCCCTGGCCGACGTGGTGCACGCGCTGGACAACGTGGGCGCCAGCATCGCCAGCGGCTCGTTCGGCGCGCAGGGCATGGTCATCGCGCCGTGCTCCATGCGCACCCTGGCGGCCGTGGCCCACGGCCTGGCCGACAACCTGCTCACGCGCGCGGCCGACGTGGCACTCAAGGAGCGCCGCCGCCTGGTGCTGATGGTGCGCGAATCGCCGCTGCACCTGGTACACCTGCGCAACATGGCCGCGGTAACCGAGATGGGCGGCATCGTCTGCCCGCCCATGCCCGCGTTCTACCAGCGCCCCACCAGCGTGGGCGAGATCGTGGACCACAGCGTGGCGCGCGCGCTCGACCTGCTGGGCATCGAGAACGCGCTGGCCCCGCGCTGGCAAGGTCTCCCGCAAAACTCCTGATTCGATAGCTGCTCGCGCTTACCCAGCAAGCGCTAGAGGCCAATTTCATTCAAAAATGCACTACCGCGACCTGCGTGACTTCATGGCGCAACTGGAGGCAGCCGGCGAGTTGCGCCGCATCGCCGCGCCCGTCTCCCCGCACCTCGAAATGACCGCGCTGGCCGACCGCGTGCTGCGCGCGGGCGGCCCGGCGCTGCTGTTCGAGCAGCCCACGGGCCATGCCATGCCAGTGCTCGCCAACCTGTTCGGCACACCCGCGCGCGTGGCGCGCGCGCTGGGCGTGGCCGGGCTGCCCGAGATCCGCGCCTTCGGCGAAGTGCTGGCCGCGCTGAAAGAACCCGAGCCGCCGCGCGGCGTGAAAGACCTGTGGGGCAAGCGCGACCTGCTCAAGACGCTGTGGAGCATGGCCCCCGCGCACGTGCGCCGCCCACCGTGCCAGCAGGTGGTGTGGGAGGGCGATGAGGTGGACCTGGCGCGCCTGCCCATCCAGCACTGCTGGCCCGGCGACGTGGCGCCGCTGGTCACCTGGGGCCTCACCATCACGCGCGGGCCTTCGAGGCAGAGGCAGAACCTCGGCATCTATCGCCAGCAGCTGCTGGGCAAAAACCAGCTCATCATGCGCTGGCTGTCGCACCGTGGCGGCGCACTGGACTTCGCCGACCACTGCCGCCTGCACCCCGGCCAGCCCTACCCGGTGGCCGTGGCCATCGGCGCCGACCCGGCCACCCTCCTGGGCGCCGTCACGCCCGTGCCCGACACGCTGTCGGAATACCAGTTCGCCGGCCTGCTGCGCGGCGCGCGCACCGAGGTCGCGCCCGCGCTCGGCGTGCCGCTGCAAGTGCCGGCCAGCGCCGAAATCGTGCTCGAAGGCCACATCCGCCCCGACGCCCGCCACTCCAGCGGCTGGCAGCACGCGCTCGAAGGCCCCTACGGCGACCACACCGGCTACTACAACGAGTGCGCCGAGTTCCCCGTGTTCACCGTGGACCGCATCACGCTGCGCGGGGATGCGCTCTACCACAGCACCTACACCGGCAAGCCGCCCGACGAGCCCGCCATGCTCGGCCTGGCGCTGAACGAACTGTTCGTGCCGCTGCTGCAGCGCGCCTTCCCCGAGATCCTCGACTTCTACCTGCCGCCCGAGGCGTGCAGCTATCGCATGGCCGTGGTGCGCATCCGCAAGGCCTACGCGGGCCACGCGCGGCGCGTGATGATGGGCGTGTGGAGCCACCTGCGCCAGTTCCTCTACACCAAGTTCATCGTGGTGGTGGACGAGGACGTGGACGCGCGCGCATGGCCCGAAGTCATCTGGGCCCTGACCACGCGCATGGACCCCGCGCGCGACACGATGCTGGTGGAGAACACGCCCATCGACTACCTCGATTTCGCCTCGCCCGTCGCAGGCCTCGGCAGCAAGATGGGATTGGACGCGACGAACAAGTGGCCCGGCGAGACGCAGCGCGAGTGGGGCCGGCCGATGGCCATGGACGCCGAGGTCTCCGCGCGCATGAACGCCCTGGCCGACACGCTGGGCCTATAGCCGAGCGCCGCGCACCGCCAATGTGTGACTCCAGCGGGCGCGCTGCTACGCTGGCGGCAAACCACCACGCAGGCCATCCATGAGCGTCACCCTCACCTTCCTCGGCGGCGCCGGCACCGTCACCGGCTCCAAGTACCTCGTGCGCCACGGCGGCCGCGCGCTGCTTGTCGACTGCGGGCTGTTCCAGGGCTACAAGCCGCTGCGCCTGCGCAACTGGCAGCCGCTGCCCATGGCGCCCGCCGCCGTCCAGGCCGTGCTGCTCACGCATGCGCACCTGGACCACTCGGGCTACCTGCCGCTGCTGGCGCGCGATGGCTTCGCAGGGCCGGTGTTCTGCACGGCAGGCACGCGCGACCTGTGCGCGATCCTGCTGCCCGACAGCGGCCACCTGCAGGAGGAGGACGCCAACTACCTCAACCGCCACCACCTCAGCCAGCACGAGCCCGCGCTGCCGCTCTACACGCGGCTGGACGCGCAGCACAGCCTGGCGCTGCTGCGCCCGCGGCCTGTGCACACGGCGTTCGAGCCGCTGCCGGGCTGGCGCGCCACGTTCACGCGCGCGGGGCACATCCTGGGCGCGGCCAGCATCCTGCTGGAGGTGGGCGGGCGGCGCATCCTGTTCTCGGGCGACCTGGGGCGGCCCGACGACCTGCTGATGCGCGCGCCCGAGCCGCCGCCCGCAGCCGACGTGGTGCTGGTCGAATCGACCTACGGCAACCGCACCCACCCCGAAGGCGCAGTGACGGATGAGCTGGGCCCCGCGCTCGCGCGCCTGGCCGCGCGCGGCGGCGTGGCCGTGGTGCCGGTGTTCGCCGTGGGGCGCGCGCAGACGGTGCTGCACGCTATCGCACGACTCAAGGCCGAGGGCACGCTGCCGCCGTCGCTGCCCGTCTACCTGGACAGCCCCATGGCCGTGAGCGCCACCCAGCTCTTCGAGGACCACATGGACGAGCACCGCCTGGACCGCGCCGCCCTGCACGCCATGGCGCGCGGCACGACGCTGGTGCACAGCGTGGACGAGTCGAAGGCGCTGGCGCGGCTGCACGGCCCGCGCGTGATCCTCTCGGCCAGCGGCATGGCCACGGGCGGGCGCGTGCTGCACCACCTGGCGCTGCACGCGGGCGACCACCGCAACATGATCGTGCTGACCGGCCACCAGGCGGGCGGCACGCGCGGCGCGCGCATCGCCGCGGGAGAAAAGAGCATCCGCATCTTCGGGCAGGAGGTGGCCATCCGCGCCGAGGTGGTGCAGTTGGCCACCGCCTCCGCCCATGCCGACGGCGGCCAGCTCATCGACTGGCTGCGCGCCAGCCCGCGCGCGCCGGGGCGGGTGTGCGTGGTGCACGGCGAGCTGGCGGCGGCCGATGTGCTGCGCGAGCGCATCGCCCACACGCTGCGCTGGCCGGCCCAGGTGCCGGAGCACGGTGACACGCTGACGCTCTGAATTGCAAGCCAAATCGACCTCCAGCGCCTGATACGCAAGCGCAAGCAGCTCCTTTTTCAGGAGTGACACCGCCGCATGGCGGCATGCAAGACATCGCATATGGCGATGACAAACCCGCAAACCTCAGGGGAAAATACGCGAATACCTCTCTAAACGAGAAGACATGTTCCCCCGATGAAGAGCTCCGAGCGCAGCTTCGCGCGCCGTATCGACCTGACCTCGCTGCAACTGTTCGTGGCCGTCTGCGAACTGGGCAGCATCGGCCGCGCGGCCGAGCGCGAGTTCATCGCCGCCTCGGCGGTGAGCAAGCGTCTGTCCGATCTGGAGGCCGCCGTCGACACCGCCCTGCTCTACCGCCACAGCCGCGGCGTGACGCTCACGCCCGCCGGCGAAAGCCTGCTGCACCATGCGCGCACGGTGCTGTTCGGCCTGGAGCGCATGCAGGGCGAACTGAGCGAATACGCCGAGGGCGTGCGCGGCCACGTGCGCATGCACGCCAACATCTCGGCCATCGTGCAGTTCCTGCCCGAGGACCTGGGCGCGTTCGCGCGCGCGCACAGCCAGATCAAGATCGACCTACAGGAGCACCTGAGCCCCGACGTGCTGCACGCCGTGCGCGAAGGCGCGGCGGACTTGGGGCTGTGCAACGTGCCGGCCACGGCGGAGGGCGAGCTGCAGAGCCGCCCCTACCGCACCGACCGGCTGGTGCTGGTCGTGCCGCAAGGCCACGCCCTGCAGGCGCGGGAAGCCGTCCAGTTCGACGAAGTGCTCGACTGGGACATCGTCGGCCTGCACGCGGGCAGCAGCATCAGCCTGGCGATGCGCCAGGCCGCCGCGCAGGCGGGGCGCCCGCTGCGCCAGCGCATCCAGGTCACGGGCCTGGACGCCATGTGCCGCATGATCGACAACGGCCTGGGCGTGGGCCTGCTGCCCGACCGGGCGTTCGCGCTGATGCAAGGCGTGGGCCGGCTGGCCGCCGTGCCGCTGGACGAACCCTGGGCCCTGCGCGCGCTGCAGCTGGTGGCGCGCGACTTCGACGCGCTGCCCGTCACCGCGCGCCTGCTGGTCGAACATTTGACCCCTCCTACAATTTCCCTCCCCACCTGAAAGACGAAGCGAGACTGCCATGGGACGCACCCTGTACGACAAGATCTTCGACGAGCACGTCGTCCACACCGAGGAGGACGGCACGTCCGTCCTCTACATCGACCGCCACCTGGTGCACGAGGTAACCAGCCCGCAGGCGTTCGAGGGCCTGCGCGAGGCCGGCCGCAAGCTCTGGCGCGTGAGCTCCATCGTCGCCACGGCCGACCACAACACGCCCACCACGGGCTGGGAGCGCGGCTACGACGGCATCGACGACCCGATCAGCAAGGAGCAGATCACCACGCTGGACAAGAACATCCAGGAATGGGGCGCGGCCGCGTTCTTCCCGTTCCTGTCCAAGCGCCAGGGCATCGTGCACGTGATCGGCCCCGAGAACGGCGCCACCCTGCCCGGCATGACCGTGGTCTGCGGCGACAGCCACACCAGCACGCACGGTGCGTTCGGCGCCCTGGCCCACGGCATCGGCACCAGCGAGGTGGAGCACGTGATGGCCACGCAGACCCTGCTGGCCAAGAAGGCCAAGAACATGCTGGTGAAGGTGAACGGCAAGGTCGCGCCCGGCGTGACGGCCAAGGACATCGTGCTGGCCATCATCGGCCGCATCGGCACCGCCGGCGGCACGGGCTACACCATCGAGTTCGCGGGCGACGCGATCCGCGCGCTGTCGATGGAAGGCCGCATGACGGTGTGCAACATGGCCATTGAGGCCGGCGCGCGCGCGGGCCTGGTGGCCGTGGACGACAAGACCATCGAGTACGTGAAGGGCCGCCCGCTGGCCCCCACGGGCGTGGAGTGGGACCAGGCCGTGGCCTACTGGAAGACGCTGCACTCCGACGCCGATGCGAAGTTCGACGCCGTGGTAGAGCTGAACGGCGCGGACATCGTGCCGCAGGTCACCTGGGGCACCAGCCCCGAGATGGTGCTGGGCGTGGACGCCACGGTGCCCGACCCCGACAAGGAAAAGGACCAAGCCAAGCGCGGCGCCATCGAGCGTGCGCTGACCTACATGGCGCTGGAACCCGGCAAGCCGATCAATGACATCTTCGTGGACAAGGTGTTCATCGGCAGCTGCACCAACAGCCGCATCGAGGACATGCGCGAAGCCGCCGCCGTGGTCAAGAAGCTGGGCCAGAAGGTGGCAAAGAACGTCAAGCTCGCCATGGTCGTGCCCGGCTCAGGGCTGGTGAAGGAACAGGCCGAGCGCGAGGGGCTGCACGAGATCTTCCGCGCCGCGGGCTTCGAGTGGCGCGAGCCCGGCTGCTCCATGTGCCTGGCCATGAACGCCGACCGCCTGGAGCCCGGCGAGCGCTGCGCTTCGACCAGCAACCGCAACTTCGAAGGCCGCCAGGGCGCGGGCGGGCGCACGCACCTGGTGAGCCCCGCGATGGCCGCGGCCGCCGCCATCCACGGCCATTTCGTGGACATCCGCCAATTCGCCTGAGGGGCGCTGCCGTGAAACAGCCTCTCGCCACCCTTCTCGCCCTGGCCTTCGTGCTGACCGGCTGCAACACCGTCAAAGGCATGGGCCAGGACGTGCAGCGCGCCGGCTCGGCCATCGAACGCGCCGCCAAGTAAAGGACACACCGCCATGCAGAAATTCACCGTGCACAAGGGCCTCGTCGCCCCCATGGACCGCGAGAACGTCGACACCGACGCCATCATCCCCAAGCAGTTCCTCAAGTCGATCAAGAAGACGGGCTTCGGCCCCAACCTGTTCGACGAGTGGCGCTACCTCGACAAGGGCGAGCCCGGCGTGCCCGAGAGCGCGCGCAAGCCCAACCCCGACTTCGTGCTGAACCAGCCGCGCTACAAGGGTGCCAGCGTCCTCATCGCACGCCGCAACTTCGGCTGCGGCTCGAGCCGCGAGCACGCGCCCTGGGCGCTGGACCAGTACGGTTTTCGCACCGTCATCGCGCCGAGCTTCGCAGACATCTTCTTCAACAACTGCTTCAAGAACGGCCTGCTGCCCATCGTGCTGCCCGAAGCCACGGTGGACCAGCTCTTCAGCGAAGTGGCGGCCTTCCCCGGCTACGAGCTGACCATCGACCTGGAGCGCCAGGTGGTCGTGCGCCCGCAAGGCGAGGAGATCCCGTTCGACGTGATCCCGTTCCGCAAGTACTGCCTACTCAACGGCTTCGACGACATCGGCCTGACCCTGCGCCACGCCGACAAGATCCGCGCCTTCGAGGCCGAGCGCCTGGCCACCAAGCCCTGGCTGGCCCACACGATGGCGTCCTGAGCATCCTCAAGCCAAAACACGTCCCAGCGCTTTTCTGACAAGCGCTGGCAGCTATCGAAACCGAAGTAAACCGACCATGAAAATCGCAGTTCTGCCGGGTGACGGCATTGGCCCCGAAATCGTCGCCGAAGCCGTCAAGGTGCTCGAGGCGCTCAACCTGAAGCTGGAGATGGAAAGCGCCCCCGTCGGCGGCGCGGCCTACGAAGCCTCGGGCCACCCGCTGCCCGAGGCCACGCTCAAGCTCGCCAAGGAGGCCGACGCCGTGCTGTTCGGCGCCGTGGGCGACTGGAAGTACGACACGCTCGACCGCCCCCTGCGCCCTGAGCAGGCCATCCTGGGCCTGCGCAAGAACCTGGGCCTGTTCGCCAACTTCCGCCCCGCCATCTGCTACGAGCAGCTCGTGGGCGCATCGAGCCTCAAGCCCGAGCTGATCGCGGGCCTGGACATCCTCATCATCCGCGAGCTGACGGGCGACATCTACTTCGGCCAGCCGCGCGGGCGCCGCACCGCCGCCGACGGCCACTTCCCCGGCAGCGAGGAAGCCTTCGACACAATGCGCTACAGCAGGCCCGAGATCGAGCGCATCGCCCGCGTCGCGTTCGAGGCCGCGCGCAAGCGCAATAAGAAGGTGACCAGCGTCGACAAGGCCAACGTGCTGGAGACCTTCCAGTTCTGGAAGGACGTGGTCACCGAGGTGCACAAGGACTACCCCGACGTGGAGTTGCAGCACATGTACGTGGACAACGCCGCCATGCAGCTCGTGAAGGCGCCCAAGGCCTTCGACGTGATCGTGACCGGCAACATGTTCGGCGACATCCTCAGCGACGAAGCCTCCATGCTCACCGGCTCCATCGGCATGCTGCCTTCGGCTTCGCTGAACGACAAGAAGCAGGGCCTGTACGAGCCCAGCCACGGCAGCGCACCCGACATCGCCGGCAAGGGCGTGGCCAACCCGCTCGCCACCATCCTCAGCGCGGCGATGATGCTGCGCTTCTCGCTGGGCCAGGAGGAAGCCGCCCGCCGCATCGAGGCCGCCGTCACGCGCGTGCTGGCGCAGGGCCTGCGCACGCCCGACATCTACAGCGCGGGCACGACCAAGGTCGGCACGGTGGAGATGGGCGACGCCGTGCTGAAGGCGCTGGGCTGAGCGGTCAGGCGGCCGGCGCGGCCTGCGGCAGCGCCGCGCTGGCCGTACGGTTGCGCCCCGCGGACTTGGCGGCGTAGAGCGCCCGGTCCGCCGCCTGCAGCAGCGCGGCCGCCTCCACGGGCGCGTCGCCGGGCACCAACTGCCAGCACACCACGCCCAGGCTCACCGTGACCAGGCCCTGCGGGCTCGCCGGGTGAGGCAGCCGCAGCGCCTCGACCTGCGCGCGCATGCGCTCGGCCACCGCGGCCGCGCCGCGCGCGTCGGTGCCGGGCAGCACGACGACGAACTCCTCGCCGCCATAGCGGCTCACCATGTCGCCCGGCCGCAGCGCACATTGCTCCAGCACCCGTGCCACGGCGCGCAGGCACTCGTCGCCACCCAGGTGGCCCTGGGTGTCGTTGTAGCTCTTGAAATAGTCCACGTCCGCCATGCAAAGCGACAGCACCTGGCCGTCGCGCCGGGCGCGGGCGATCTCGCGCTCCAGCCGCTCGTCCAGCGAGCGGCGGTTGTGCAGCCCGGTGAGATAGTCCTGCCGCGCATAGTAGGCCAGGCGGTCGTTGGCCGCGGTGAGCTGTTCCTCAGCCATCTTGCGCGCAGTGATGTCCATCCACGCGACCGACAGGCCCACCACCGCGCCGCGCGCATCGCGCAGCGGGTGCCGCGTCACGTAGAACCAGCGCCCGTCCCAGGCCCATTCACGGCCGGGCATGGGTGCGCCCGCATCGGCGGCGGCGAAGTCCTCGCGCAGGGCATCGGCCGCCACGGGCACCCGCTCCGCCAGGCACAGGCCGGGCAGCGCCTCCACCTCGCGTCCCAGCAGCAACGCCATGGCCTGGTTGGCCATGGCCACACGCCCCTCGCGCGTCAGCGTGCACAGGGCCACGGGCGCCAGGTCGTACACCGCCTCCAGCTGCAGAACGCGCTCGCCGAGCATCGAGATGTCGCGGTCCACGCCGCGGTAGCCGGCCAGGTCGCCCTGCGCGTCGAAGAGCGGCACGCCGCTGGTTTCGAGCACCACGATGCTGCCGTCGGGCCGCACGTTGCGGTTCACCAGCCCCGAGAACGGCCTGCGCGCCGCCACGATCGCCGCGAACTCGCGGCCCACGCGCTGCGCCTCGGCCTGCGGCATGAAATCGAACGGCGTGCGCCCCAGCACTTCGGAGGGCGGCCGCCCGAGCAGCGCCGTCACCATGGCCGAGCAATAGGTGTAGCGGCCCTGGGCGTCCACTTCCCAGATCCAGTCGCTGTTGTGGTCCAGCATGTCGCGCAGGTGGCGCGGATCGTCCTGCCAGCCTGCAAGGGAATCGTCGAGGGAAGACATGGAGGAAGCGGAACCGTCCGGAAAGATTTGTAACTATACGCCCGGCGGGCTCATGCGACCCAGCCCTCCAGCAGCAGCGGCCGCACGGCTTCGTCGAAAGCCGCCCGGATGTCCGGAAACACCGCCGGCAGCGGCGCGCCCACGGCCTTGAGCCACAGGACGGTGCTAGGGATCGGCGGGTCGAACTCGTGCACCCCGCCGCCGCGCGCCCCATGGTCGGCCGCCGTGAACGGATCGACGATGGACACGCCGCGGCCGTGGAGCACGAACGTCGCCACGGTGGCCGGCGAGCGGGCCGACACCGCCATGCGCCGGGGGATGTTCTGCGCAGTGAACAGCTCGTCGATGCGCAGCCGCGTGAAGCTGCCCTCGGCGAGCGAGACGAACTCGCGGCCGGCCAGCATGGACGGGTCCACCCGCGCCGCACCGCCGAAGTCTCCCGGCGTGGCCGAGATGCATTTGCACCGCAGCCGGTAGGCCTGGATCAGCTCCACGCCGTCGAGATCCACGGGCGGCATGGCCAGGCCGATGTCGTAGCGCCGGTCGCGGACCAGGCCGATGATCTCGTTGGAGCTGAAGGTGTCCACCTCCACCTGCAGCGCCTCGCGCCCCTGCAGCACGCCCGCCAGCAGCCGCGGCAGCCCGCTCACCGACAAGGTGGACATGGCCGCGATGCGCAGGCGCCCGGCCTCCCTGTCGCGCAGCTTGTCGGCCAGGTCGGCCAGCTTCCACACCGCGCCGAACAGTTGCTGCGTCTGCTGGTGCATCACCTGCCCGGCCTCGCTCGGCCGCAGGCCGCCGCGCTTGGATTCGAACAGGCTCAGGCCCAGGTCTGCCTCCAGCGAGGCGATCAGCTTGCTCACCGCGGCCTGGCTGATGAAGAGCGTTTCCGCGGCCGCCTTCATGCTGCCGCCGGTCATCACCGCGTGGAAGGCTTCGAGCTGACGGAACGTGGGTCTGCGGGCTTCGGTGCGCATGGCGACTTAACTTGCGGTTGATTGGACTGAAGCACAAATCCTTTGCCAGGGGCGGCGGCCGCGGCCTACAGTGAATTTCCACACCGCCATTCGCAAAAGGATTCGAGATGAAGTTCGTTCGGACGTTGCTTGCCATCGCCATGCTGGCGACCCTGCCCGCGGCCCATGCGCAGGAGGACTTTCCCAACCGCCCGGTGCGCATCATTGTTCCATGGCCGCCCGGCGCGCTGTCCGACGGGGCGACGCGCATCGTCGCGGCCAAGCTCAGCGAGGAGTGGAAGCAGCCGGTGGTCGTGGAGAACAAGCCCGGCGCGAACGGCACCATCGGCGCCGACCTCGCGGCCCGCGCCAAGCCCGACGGCTACACGCTGATCAACACCAATACCGACATCGACTCGCTCAACCAGCTGCTCTACGCCAACCTGCCCTACAACGCCGAGCGCGACTTCACGCCGGTAGCGATGATGGCGACCCAGGCCATGGTGCTGATGACCCACCTGAACTACGCCTCCACCACGCTGCAGCAGATGGTGGAGGACGCGAAGGGCCATCCCGGCAAGCTCAACTACGCGTCCTGGGGCCGCGGCGGCGTCAGCCACATGGCGATGGAGCTCTTCAAGCACGCGGCGGGCGTGGACATCACCCATGTGCCCTACAAAGGCTCCACCCCCGCCATCTCGGACGTCGTCAGCGGCCAGGTGCAGATGATGTTCGCGGGCGCCGCGTCGGGCATGTCGCTCTACCAGGGGCAGAAGGTGCGCGTGCTCGGCGTGGCCTCCGCGCAGCGCCTGCGCCAGTTGCCCGGCATTCCCACGATCGCGGAGCAGGGCTATCCGGGCTTCGAGGTGGAGACCTGGAACGGCATTTCGGCACCCGCGGGCACGCCTGCCGCCGTGGTGCGCAAGATCAGCGCCGCGGTCCAGCGCGCGCTGTCCGACCCGGCCATCGCCCAGCGGCTGGAGACCCAGGGCGCGACGGTGGTCACAGGCAGTCCCGAGCACTACCGGGACTTCATCCGCGCGCGCGCCGGCAAATGGCAGGCATCGGTCGACATGCTGGGGATCAAGCCCGAATGAGCGCCACCGACGCCACCTCGGTTGGGGTCATCGGCTCCGGCATCCTGGGCCTGTCCACGGCCCTCTATCTGCAGCGCGCCGGCTTCGCGGTGACGGTGATCGACGCGCTGCCCGCGGGCGGGGGCACGTCGTTCGGCAACTCGGGGCTGATCAGCGCCGACACCGCCGTGCCCATCGCCCAACCCGGCATGCTCAGGAAGGTGCCCGGCTGGCTGCTGCGCTCCGACGGACCCCTGGTCATCCGCAGCGGGTATGCGCCCCGCCTCGCGCCCTGGTTGCTGCGCTGGATCGGAGCCAGCTCGATCGAGCGCGTGCTGCGCATCTCCGACGCGATGCGCGCACTGCATTCCACCTCTCTCCACGCCTGGCGCGAACTGCTGGGTGACGCGGATTTCCAGCGCCTCGTGCGGCCCGTCGGGCAGGTGCGCATCTGGGAAGGCGACGGCATGGAATCGCGCATCGAGATGCAGATCGCCCAGCGCCATGCCATCGCCGTCGAGCCGCTTACGGCCGCCGACCTGCAGCGCATCTATCCTGGCATCTCGCCCGAGATACGGCGCGGCATGCGCATTCCCGGCAATGCCTTCACCGTCAGCCCGCTGGGGCTGGTGCAGGCGCTGCATGCGCAATTCCTCGCGGGCGCAGGCCAGACCGTGCACGAGCGCGTACTCAAGATCCTGCCGTGCGGGCCCGAAGGGTTCACGCTGATGACCAACATGGCCAACCGCCGCTTTCCACGCATCGTGGTGGCGGGCGGGGCCTGGAGCGGCAGGCTGCTGGAGCCGCTGGGCCTGCGGGTTCCGCTGGAATCCGAGCGCGGCTACCACGCCCTGCTGCCCGCGCCCAGCATCGAACTGCCCATGCCGCTATCGGTGAAGAACCGTGGCTTCGGCATGACCCCCATGGCCGAGGGCCTGCGGGTGACGGGAACCGTGGAATTCGCCGGGCTCGAGGCCGCGCCGGACGAGCGCCGCGCCGCAGCGCTCGCCGCGCATGCGCGGCGCATCTTCCCTGGCCTGCAGGCCGGCGAGCCGCGCTACTGGATGGGCCACCGTCCGTCCACGCCCGACAGCCTGCCGGTGCTGGGCGAGGCGCCCGGCCATCCCGGCCTGTACCTCGCCTTCGGGCATGGCCACTTCGGCCTCACGGGCGGCCCGCCCAGCGGCAAGCTCGTCAGCCAGCTCATCGCGGGCGCGAAGCCGGCGATCGACCCGGCTCCTTACGCCATCGGGCGATTCTGAGCGGCCGGGCCGGCAGGAGCGCCCGGGCATCCGCTACAATGTCCGGCTATGTTTGCCGCCCGCCCGTTCGCACAGAACACCGCCACTGCCGCCCTGGCAGGCGTCGCCGCGCGTGCAATCACCACCAAAACCACGACCATTAAGGGCTGAAGCAGCTCCGGTATCGTCGTGCGCCCTCCCTGGCCCAGACGAGCCGGGGGTGAACAGAAGTCCGGTCGGGCACTGTTTTTACTTTGTGAAAGGGCGTTGAAAATGAGCAAGTTGGTAGGTTTGGTCGGCTGGCGCGGCATGGTCGGCTCGGTGCTGATGGACCGCATGGCGCAGGAGAAGGACTTCGACCTGATCGAGCCCCTGTTCTTCTCCACGTCGAACGCAGGCGGCAAGGCGCCCGCGATGGCCAAGAACGAGACCGCGCTGCAGGACGCGTTCGACATCGCGCAGTTGGCGCGCTGCGAGATCATCATCACCGCCCAGGGCGGCGACTACACCACCGAGGTCTTCCCCAAGCTGCGCGCCGCAGGCTGGAAGGGCCACTGGATCGACGCCGCCTCCACGCTGCGCATGAAGGACGACGCGGTCATCGTCCTCGACCCGGTGAACATGCCCGTCATCCAGAACGCCTTGGCCAAGGGCGGCAACAACTGGATCGGCGGCAACTGCACGGTGAGTTGCATGCTGATGGGCGTGGGTGCGCTCTACAAGGCGGGCCTCGTCGAGTGGATGAGCACGCAGACCTACCAGGCCGCCAGCGGCGGCGGTGCGCAGCACATGCGAGAGCTGCTCACGCAGTACGGCACGCTGAACACCGAGGTGAAGGCCCTGCTCGACGACCCCAAGAGCGCCATCCTGGAGATCGACCGCAAGGTCATCGCCAAGCAACGCGCCCTCTCGGCCGACGAAACCGCCAACTTCGGCGTGCCCCTGGGCGGATCGCTGATTCCCTGGATCGACAAGGACCTGGGCAACGGCATGTCCAAGGAAGAATGGAAGGGCATGGCCGAGACCAACAAGATCATGGGCCAGGGCGAAGGCTTCGGCTCACCCGCCGTGCCGGTCGATGGCTTCTGCGTGCGCGTGGGCGCCATGCGCTGCCACAGCCAGGCGCTGACCTTCAAGCTGAAGAAGGACGTGCCCGTAGCCGACCTCGAGGCCATGATCGCCGCCGACAACGAATGGGCCAAGGTCGTGCCCAACACGCGCGAGGCCACGCTCCGCGACCTGACGCCCGTGGCCGTCACCGGCACCATGACCATCCCTGTGGGCCGCATCCGCAAGCTGGCCATGGGCCCCGAGTATGTCGGCGCCTTCACCATCGGCGACCAGCTCCTGTGGGGTGCGGCCGAGCCGCTGCGCCGCATGCTGCGCATCCTCTTGGACGCCTGACCCCCCTGCCCGGCGGTGCCCGCGCGGTGCCGCCGGCCGCAGTTCCATGATGGATACGCCCTGTTACGGGTCGTTGTCCGTTACCAACATGCGATGGGCCATTCCTTGCTCCAAACCGGGGCGGAAAAGCTGGAGCGCCGTGTCAGCTTGTCAGTGCAAAACATTGATGCTATGGTGCTTTTTACATATTTTCACGCTCGGGAGGGGCCTCGACCATGAACAGAAAAAAGCCTCTTCCCACGGCTGCATCCCTCATTCACACCGTCGCACCCATGCATCGTTGGAAACTCTCTGTCCTGGCCGCAGCGGCCGCCCTGTCGGCCGGGCTCTATGCCACCGATGCCAGCGCACTGGCCCTGGGACGCGTGAATGTGCAGTCGGCGCTGGGCGAACCCCTGCGCGCCGAAATCGAACTTCCCCAGATCACCCCCTCCGAAGCGGACTCCCTGCGCGTCGCGCCCGCCTCGCCCGAGGTGTTCCGCGCGCAAGGCCTTGAATATTCGCCCGCCGCGCACAACGTCCAAGTCCAGCTCCACCGCCGTCCCGACGGCTCCATGGTGCTGCGGCTGAGCAGCACCCGGCCCATCAACGATCCTTTCGTCGACCTGGTCATCGACGCCTCGTGGAGTTCCGGCCACATCGTGCGCAGCTACACGATGCTGTTCGACCCTCCGGCCCTGCGCCGGCCGCAGGCCGCCGTGACCACGCCGCCCCAGGTCACCGCGCCGCGCGCAGAGGCGGCACCCGCCCCCTGGCACCGCGTCCGCCGGCGGCAGCGCCCATTGCCCGCCCGCCCGCACCCGCGCCCTCCCCGGCACCGGCCCCCACGCCCAGGGCGGCCGCCGAGCGCCCCCAGGGAGCGGACGAAGTCACGGTGCGGGCCGGCGACACCGCCGGGCGCATCGCCAGTGCCCACAAGCCGGCCAGCGTATCGCTGGACCAGATGCTGGTGGCGATGATGCGCGCCAACCCCGATGCCTTCGTGCGGGGCAACGTGAACCGCCTGCGCGCGGGCGCCGTGCTGCAGATGCCCAGCGAAGCCGATGCGCAGGCCACGCCCGCCACCGAGGCCCGGCAGATCATCGCCACGCAAAGCCGCGATTTCAACGAATTCCGCCGCCGCCTGGCGTCCGCCGCTCCCACGGCCGAAGTGGCCGCCGCGCAGCGCACGGCCAGCGGCTCGGTGCAGACACAGGTCGAAGACCGCAAGCCCACGGTCGCCAGCCCGGACAAGCTCACCCTGTCCAAGGGCAGCGTCCAGGCCCAGAAGGCCGACGACAAGCTGGCCCGCGACAAGCAGGCGGACCAGAACGCCGCCCGCATAGCGGAGCTGTCCAAGAATATTTCCGAACTGAACCAGATCAGCAGCGGCACTGCCAAGACGGCCGAGCCTGGCGCGGCACCGGCGACGGCGCCTGCAGCGCAGGCCGGCCCGGGCGTATCCGTGCCTGCCCCGGCGGGCCTTCCCGCTTCCGCGCCTGCGGCCAGCGCCGAGACGGCGCCTGGGGCCGAAAGCGCACCGGCACCTGCAGCGCCCGCCTCGGAGCCCGCTGCTGCGGCCCCCGAACCCGCAGCCGAGGCACCTGCGCCAGCCCCCGCGCAGGCCCCCAAACCCACTCCGCAGCCCGTGCAGTACGAGGAACCCAGCTTCCTCGACTCCCTGACCGAAGACCCGCTGCTGGCGGGCGGCGCGCTCGCCCTCCTGCTGGCCCTGCTGGGCTACGGCGGCTACCGCATCGCCCAGCGCCGGCGCAACCAGGGCGCGGTGGACAGTTCCTTCCTGGAAAGCCGCCTGCAGCCCGACTCCTTCTTCGGCGCCAGCGGCGGCCAGCGCGTGGACACGGCCAACAGCGACCTCACCACCGGTTCTTCCTCCATGACCTACTCGCCCAGCCAGCTGGATGCGGGCGGCGACGTGGATCCCGTGGCCGAAGCCGATGTCTACCTGGCCTATGGCCGCGACCTGCAGGCCGAGGAAATCCTCAAGGAAGCCGCGCGCCACCATCCCGAGCGCGTTTCGATCCCCGCCAAGCTCGCGGAGATCTACGCCAAGCGCCAGGACCGCAAGGCCCTGGAAGCCGCGGCCAGCGAAGTGTTCACCCTCTCCAACGGCCAGGGTCCGGACTGGGCCCGCGTCTCCGACCTGGGCCGCACCCTGGACCCGGACAACGCGCTGTACCAGCCCGGCGGCCGCCCGGTGGCCGCCACCGCGGCGCAGGCCGCCGCCGGTGCCGCTGCAGCCACGGCGTTCGCAAGCACATTCGCAGCGTCTGCCCCCCAGCCGCTGGCCGATGAAGCCCCGAACTCCGTGCTGCCGGACCTGGATTTGGACCTGGACCTCGACCTGCACGAAGCTCCCCCCGCACCCGATCCGGCCCCTGCGGGCGCCTTCGCCGCCGCGATGGCCGATGCCACACTGCATGCGACGCCCCCGGCGGCCGACGTTCCTCCAGCCGAGGCGCCCGCGCCTGAACTGGACCTGGGCGACCTCGAACTGCCCGATACCCCGTGGGAGCCGCCTGCCGCCGCCGCCCAGCCGGAACTCCCGGACGCTGGTGCATCGGGTACGGAGCCCTCCCCGCTCGACTTCCAGCCCTCCGACCTGTCGCTAATGGACTCGGCCGTCGCCCCGCTGACCAGCCGCGATGCCAAGGCCCCGGCGCCAGAGCCGCTCGAATTCGATCTGGGCGACCTGTCGCTGGACCTGGGCGCCCCCAGCGCCAAGGCAGTGTCCGCCGCCCAGCCCGTGCCCCAGCCCACGCCCGCAGCAGCAGCCGATCCACTGCCGGACGATCCGCTGGCCACCAAGCTGGCGCTGGCGGAAGAGTTCAACACCATCGGAGACAGCGAAGGCGCCCGCTCCCTGATCGAGGAAGTGATCGCCGAATCGTCCGGCGACCTCAAGGCCCGCGCCCAGCGCCTGCTGGCCGAACTGGGCTGATGCGCCGCTGCCTGCCCGCGCGCGGCAGCCGCCGCGCCCGCGCGCCGTGGGCCCGGCCGGAGTGCGCACGATGAGGGTGGCCCTGGGCGTCAGCTACAACGGCCAGGCCTACAGTGGCTGGCAAAGCCAGCCGGGCGGCAACACCGTGCAAGACCACCTCGAAGCGGCCCTGGGCCGCTTCGCCACGCATGGCGTATCGACCCTGTGCGCGGGCCGCACGGACGCGGGGGTGCACGGCCTGATGCAAGTGGTGCATTTCGACACCGCCTTGCAGCGCGCGCCCTTCTCCTGGGTGCGCGGCACCAACACCTTCCTGCCGCCCGACATCGCCGTGCAGTGGGCCCAGCCCGTGCCCGATGCGTTCCACGCGCGCGCCAGCGCCGTCGCGCGCCGCTATGCCTACGTGCTGCTGCAATCGCCCGTGCGGCCCAGCGTGGACGCGGGGCGTGTGGGCTGGGTGTTCCATGCGCTCGACGAGCAGGCCATGCGCGCCGCCGTGCAGCACCTGCTGGGCGAGCACGACTTCACGTCCTTCCGCGCCTCGGCCTGCCAGGCCAAGACGCCGGTGAAGACGCTGCACCGCATCGACATCACGCGCCGCGGCCCGGCCAGCGGTCACGACCTGCACGGCTGCACGCCGTGCTACTGGCGCTTCGAGTTCGAGGGCAATGCCTTCCTGCACCACATGATCCGCAACATCATGGGCTGCATCGTCGCCATCGGCCAGGGCCTGCAGCCGCCCGACTGGATGCGCACCGTGCTCCAGGCGCGCTCGCGCGACGCGGCGGCCCCCACCTTCTCGCCCGACGGCCTGTATTTCCTGGGGCCGGTGTACGGGCCCGAGTGGGGCCTGCCCACGCGCACCGCTGCGTATGATTGGCTGCCATGAGCAGCCCCCTTCCCCAGCCCACGCCTCCCGCACCCGCATCAAGATCTGTGGCCTGACCCGCGAGCAGGACGTGGACGCCGCCGTCGATGCGGGCGCCGATGCCATCGGCTTCGTGCTCTATCCGAAAAGCCCACGCGCCGTCACCCCCCCGCGCGCGGCCGAACTGGCTCGGCGCCTGCCGCCCTTCGTCACGCCCGTGCTGCTGTTCGTGAACGCGCCTGCTACTGAAGTAATAGCTGCTTGCGCTTCTGTGGCGGGCGCCACAGCCCAATTTCATGGTGATGAATCGCCCGAGGACTGCTGGGCCGCCAGCGACCAGGGGCGCATTCCCTTCCTGCGCGCCGCGCGCATTCCGCTGGGCGAAGGGGCGGCGCGCTTCGACCTCGTAAAATACGCCCACGATCACTCTCACGCCCGCGCCATCCTGCTCGACGCCCACGTCGAAGGCTATGGCGGCGGCGGCAAGGCATTCAATTGGTCACTCCTTCCACCAAGCGTCGACTCTCACCTCGTTTTGTCTGGTGGACTCACGCCTGCAAACGTGACCGATGGCATCTTGCAGGTTCGCCCGCGTTGCCGGGTGCTGGCGGTTGACGTCAGCTCCGGCGTAGAGGCCGACGGTCCCGATGGCGCCCCCTCAAGGGCGTCAAGGACGCCGGCAAGATCCAACGCTTCATCGCCGCCGTGCGCGCGGCGGATGCGGCACCAGCTTCCCTTTCCTAAATGCCTGCATACCAACAACCCGATGCGTCGGGCCATTTCGGCCCCTATGGCGGCAGCTTCGCCAGCGAAACCCTGACCCACGCGCTGACCGAGCTGCGCGAAGCCTACGCGCGCTACCAGCACGACCCGGAATTCCTCGCCGAATTCCACTACGAGCTGGCGCACTTCGTGGGCCGGCCCTCGCCCGTCTACCACGCCGCGCGCACCTCGCGCGAAATGGGCGGCGCGCAGATCTACCTCAAGCGCGAAGACCTCAACCACACCGGCGCGCACAAGATCAACAACGTGATCGGCCAGGCCATGCTCGCCAAGCGCATGGGCAAGCCGCGCATCATCGCCGAGACCGGCGCCGGCCAGCACGGCGTGGCCACGGCCACGATCTGCGCGCGCTACGGCCTGGAGTGCGTGGTCTACATGGGCTCCGAGGACGTCAAGCGCCAGAGCCCCAACGTCTACCGCATGAAGCTGCTGGGCGCCACCGTGGTGCCCGTCGAATCCGGCAGCAAGACGCTCAAGGACGCGCTCAACGAGGCCATGCGCGACTGGGTGACGAATGTGGACAACACGTTCTACATCATCGGCACCGTGGCCGGCCCGCACCCCTACCCGATGATGGTGCGCGACTTCCAGAGCGTGATCGGCCAGGAATGCCTCACGCAGATGCCCGAGATGCTCTGCGCGCAGCAGATAGCCGCCGAGCAGCCCGACGCCGTGGTCGCCTGCGTGGGCGGCGGCAGCAACGCCATGGGCATCTTCCACCCCTACATCCCGTTCGAGAAGACGCGCCTGATCGGCGTGGAAGCCGCGGGCGAGGGGCTCGACAGCGGCAAGCACTCCGCCAGCCTGCAGCGCGGCTCCAGCGGCGTGCTGCATGGCAACCGCACCTTCATCCTGCAGGACGAGAACGGCCAGATCACCGAGACGCACAGCATCAGCGCCGGGCTGGACTACCCCGGCGTCGGCCCCGAGCACGCCTGGCTGCAGGAAATCGGCCGCGCCGAATACGTAGGCATCACCGACCAGGAGGCGCTGGAGGCGTTCCACTACCTGTGCCGCACCGAGGGCATCATCCCCGCGCTGGAATCCAGCCACGCCGTGGCCTACGCGATGAAGCTCGCCAAGACCATGCAACCTTCGCAATCCATCCTCGTGAACCTCTCCGGCCGCGGCGACAAGGACATCGGCACCGTGGCCGACCTGTCCGGCACCGACTTCTACGACCGCCCCAGCATGCGCGGCCATACGGTCAAGGGAGGGCCCGCCGCATGAGCCGCATTGCAGACACCTTCGCCGAACTGCAGTCCAAGGGCCGCAAGGCCCTCATCCCCTACGTGACGGCCGGCTTCCCGTTCGCCGACATCACGCCCGCGCTCATGCACGGCATGGTGGAGGCCGGCGCCGACGTGATCGAACTGGGCGTGCCCTTCTCCGACCCCATGGCCGACGGCCCCGTCGTCCAGAAGGCCGGCGAGAAGGCGCTGGCCCTGGGCATCGGCATGGCGCAGGTGCTCGACATGGTGCGCAGCTTCCGCCAGCGCAACAGCACCACGCCCGTGGTGCTCATGGGCTACGCCAACCCGGTGGAGCGCTACGAGCAGCGCCACGGCCAGGGCGCGTTCGCGCGCGACGCGGCTGCCGCCGGCGTGGACGGCCTGCTGGTCGTGGATTACCCGCCCGAGGAATGCGAGCAGTTCGCTGCCGAACTGCGCGCACAAGGCATCGACCTGATCTTCCTGCTCGCTCCCACCAGCACGCCCGAGCGCATGCAGCAGGTGGCGCGCGTGGCCAGCGGCTACGTCTACTACGTCTCGCTCAAGGGCGTGACCGGCTCGGGCGCGCTGGACACCAACGCCGTCGAGGCCATGCTGCCGCGCATCCGCGAGCACGTGAAAATCCCCGTCGGCGTGGGCTTCGGCATCCGCGACGCCGCCACCGCCCAGGCCATCGGCCGCGTGGCCGACGCGGTCGTCATCGGCAGCCGCATCATCCAGCTCATCGAGGACCAGCCGCACGAGAAGGTCGTCCCCATCACCGTGGACTTCCTGCGCGGCGTCCGAAAAGCGCTGGACGCATAATCATCGCCCTCAAGCAAGAGGAAACCCTATGTCCTGGCTCGAAAAACTCCTGCCTTCCAAGATCCAGCAAACCGACCCCGCCGAGCGCCGCCAGATGCCCGAGGGCCTGTGGGTCAAGTGCCCGAGCTGCGAGGCCGTGCTCTACAAGACCGACCTGGAGCACAACCAGAACGTCTGCCCCCAGTGCAGCCACCACCACCGCATCGGTGCGCGCGCGCGGCTCAACCTGTTCCTGGACGGCGAAGGCCGCTACGAAATCGGCCAGGAAGTCCTGCCCGTCGACGCCCTCAAGTTCAAGGACAGCCGCAAGTACCCCGAACGCCTGAAGGAGGCGCTGGAGAACACCGGCGAGACCGACGCGCTCGTCGTCATGGGCGGCTCGGTCAAGAGCATCAACGTGGTCGCCGCGTGCTTCGAGTTCGACTTCATGGGCGGCTCCATGGGCAGCGTGGTCGGCGAGCGCTTCGTGCGCGGCGTGGAAACCGCCATCGAGCAGAAGGTGCCCTTCCTGTGCTTCACCGCCACGGGCGGCGCACGCATGCAGGAAGGCCTGCTGTCGCTGATGCAGATGGCCAAGACCAACGCAGCGCTCACGCGCCTGGCCAAGAAGGGCCTGCCCTACATCAGCGTGCTCACCGACCCGACCATGGGCGGCGTCTCCGCAGGCTTCGCCTTCGTGGGCGACATCGTCATCGCCGAGCCCAAGGCCCTGATCGGCTTCGCCGGCCCGCGCGTGATCGAATCCACCGTGCGCGTCACGCTGCCGGAAGGCTTCCAGCGCGCCGAATTCCTGCAGACCAAGGGCGCGGTGGACTTCATCTGCGACCGGCGCGAGTTGCGCGACACCGTGGCCCGCAGCCTGGCCATGCTGCAGCGGCTGCCGGCAGACGCGGTGGCCTGAGCGCCAACGCTGCCCCCATCAAAAAGACCGCCCTGCCCGGCGGTCTTTTTTTGCATCCCGCTCCTCTAATAGGAGCTGCCAGCGCTTGACTGGCAAGCGCTGGAGGCCAAAAACATGCCTACTCCAGCGCCGAAGGCCTCACGGGTGAAAGCGCAACTCCTGCACCGCACGGTCCCGCAGCCAGACCGAGGGGCGGAAGCGCTCGCCGAAGCGGTCGGCCAGCACGTCGCAGCGCTGCACGAAGGCCGCACAGCCCACGGTGTCGATGTAGGAGAAGGTGCCCCCCGTCCACGCCGGAAAGCCCAGGCCCAGCAACGCGCCCAGGTCGCCGTCGGCTGCCGAGGTCAGCACGCCCTCTTCCAGGCAGCGCGCGGACTCCATCGCCTCGATGGACAGCAGGCGGGCCATGACGGTGTCCAGATCGGGCTGCTCGCCGCTTTGAGGGAACTGCTGCGCCAGCCCCGGCCACAGGTGCTTGCCGGATTGGTGGTAGTCGTAGAAACCGCCGCCGCTCTTGCGGCCCAGGCGCTGGAGCTGGTTCATGCGCTCCACCACGGGCTGGGCGAGGGTGCGCAGGAATTTTTCCTCCAGCCCGTCCTTGCGCACCTGGCCGATGACCAGGGCTTGCAGATCGAGCGACACCTCGTCGGTCACCGCCAGCGGCGGCGTGGCGAAGCCCGCCTGCCGCGCTGCGTTCTCGATGAGCGCGGGGTTCACGCCCTCGGCCAGCATGGCCATGCCTTCGTCGATGTAGGCGCAGAAGATGCGGCTGGTGTAGAAGCCCGGGCTGTCGTTGACCAGGATGGGCGTCTTGCCCAGCCGCGCGGCCAGGTCCAGCGCGCGGGCGACGGTGGCCGGGTCGGTGCGCGCGCCCAGAATGATCTCCAGCAGCGGCATGCGCGGCACCGGCGAGAAGAAGTGCATGCCGATGACCTGCTCCGGCAGGGCCCATGCGGATGCCAGGCCGCCGATGGGCAGCGTGGAGGTGTTGCTGGCCCAGACGAAATGCGCGGGCCGGCCGGCCAGCACAGGCGCGGCGCGGGCCATCAGGTCGGCCTTGACGGCCCGGTCTTCGAACACTGCCTCGATGACGAATTCGCAGCCGTGCAGGCGCTGCAGGTCCGCCGTGGGCTCGATGCGCTGGGCGATGGCCGCGGCGCGGTCGCCGTGGCTGCGCGCCAGGGCCGCGGCGATCTTGCCGTGCGCGGCCTGGGCGCGCTCGGCGCTGGTGTCCACCATGACCACCTCGATGCCCGCCGCCGCGGCCACCTGGGCGATGCCCGCGCCCATCAGGCCCGAGCCCAGCACGCCCAGCTTGCGCACGGGCTGCTCGGGCACACCCGCCGGGCGACGCACCAGTTGCCGCGCCTGGGCCTGGTGCAGCCATTGGGAGCGGATCTGGTTGGCCGTGGCCGGCTCGGCCAGCGCCTGGGCGGCGCACTGCGCCTCCACCTTCAGCGCCGCGTCGATGGGCAGTTGCGTGCCCTCGTAGACGGCCGAGAGCAGGGCCAGCGGCGCGGGCTGGGTGTCGCTGGGCTTGCGCAGGCGGGCGATGTTGTCGGTGAAGCTGCGCCCCGCGTGCGGCGCCATTGCGCCCGCGCCGCCCGGCAGGCGGTAGCCCTTGGCATCCCACGGTGCCTGGGCCTGCGGGTGGGCCAGCAGCCATGCGCGCGCATCCTGCAGCGCCTGCGCCATAGGCTGCACGCCGCTCAAAAGGCCCATCTGCCGGGCGGCATCCGCCTCCCAGGTATCGCCCGCCAGCAGGCCGTTCAGCACGGCGGGAATGCCCGCGAGGCGCGGCAGGCGCTGCGTGGCGCCCGCGCCCGGCGGCAGGCCACGCTTGACGAGCGGCAGGCCCAGCCGTGCGCCAGGCACGGCCCAGCGCGCATGGCAGGCCAGCGCGAATTCGAGGCACAAGTCCATGCATGCGCCTTCGATGACGATGGCGATGGGCTTGGGCAGGCGCTCCACCGCGCGCAGCAGTCCAGAGCGGCGCTGCAGCACGGCGGCGATGGCGTTGGCATCGCCCGCGCGGCACAAATCGAGCCACGCCTGCGCGCCCGCTTCGGGCAGCCATGACGGGCCACTGGCGTGCAGCAGCACGCCCTGCACGTCGGCGCGTTCGGCAGCGGCCTGCAATGCGGCCACCAGCGCTTCGAGCTGCGGCGGGCAGACCGTGCCTGCCTCGCCGGGTTGAGTGTCCAAGCGGATGAGAGCGATGCCGCCCTCTTGCAGCGTCAGGGGAAATTGATCCGTCATTTCAAACTCGCTCGATGATGAGGGCGGTGGATTGGCCGGCGGCCGCGCACAGCGTGACCAGCCCGGTGTTCAGGTCGCGGCGCTCCAGCTCGTCGAGCAACGTGCCGAGCAGCATGGCGCCCGTGGCGCCCAGCGGGTGGCCGAGGGCGATGGCGCCGCCGTTGGGGTTGATGCGCTGCGGGTCGATGCCGAAGTGGCGCGCGTAGCACATGGGCACGACGGCGAAGGCCTCGTTGACCTCGAACAAGTCGATGTCCCGGATGGACATGTGCGCGCGCGCCAGCGCCTTGTCGGTCACCGGCATCGGGCCGCCCAGGCTGAGGAGCGGCTCGTCGGCGCAGGTGGCGGCGGCGCGGATGCGCGCGCGGGCACGCAGGCCGCCGCGTTCGCCGAAGTCGCGGCTGCCCAGCAGCACGGCGCAGGCGCCATCGACGATGCCGCTGGAGTTGCCGCCAGTGTGGATGTGCTCGATGCGGTCCAGTTGCGGGTAGCGGCGCAGCACGATCGCGTCGTAGCCCAGCGCGCCGGGCTTGTCGAACACGGGCTGCAGCCTGGCGAGGTCGGCCAGCGTGGTGCCGGGGCGGTGGGCTTCGTCGCGCGCCAGCACCACGTTGCCCAGCCGGTCGCGCACGGGCACGAGCGAGGGATCGAACCAGCCCGCGTCCACCGCCTGCGCGGCGCGGCGCTGGCTTTCGACGGCGTAGGCGTCCACCTCGTCGCGGGTGATGCCGCCGAGCGCGGCCATCAGGTCGGCGGCCACGCCGTTGGGGATGTAGGGGTAGCGCTTGCCGACGTCCGGGTCGGTATAGACCGCGCCGCCGTCGCTGCCGATGGTCACGCGCGACATGGACTCCACGCCGCCGCCGATGGCCGCATCCGCCTGGCCCGAGACGATGAGGCCGAAGCCCATCTTCACCGTGTCGAGCGCCGAGGTGCAGAAGCGGTTGAGCTGGTAGCCCGAGACGGTGTCGCCGTAGCCCGCCTCCAGCAGCGCCACGCGCGCGATGTCCGCGCCCTGCTCGCCGATGGGCATGACGACGCCCAGGCCCACGTCGTCGATGGCGCGCGGATCGAAGCCGTTGCGCTCGCGCAGCGCGCGCAGCGTCTGCGACGCCAGCTGCACCGGCGTGATGGGGTGTAGCGCGCCGCCGGGGCGGCCCTTGCCGCGCGGCGTGCGCACGTGGTCGTAGATGAAAACGTCTTGCATGGATGGGCCTACTTGCTTGTGAGCAGATGGGTGCCGAAGCGCTTGCGCAGCTCCAGCTTGGAGAGCTTGCCGGTGGCGGTGAGCGGGATCTTCTCGACGAACACCACGGCATCGGGCATCCACCACTTGGCGATCTGGCCTTCGAGGCCGGCCAGCACCTGTTGCTGCGTCAGCGCGGCGCCCTCGCGCGGCTGCACGACCAGCACGGGCCGCTCGCCCCACTGGTCGTGCTGGGCGGCGATGCAGGCCGCCAGCTCCACGCCGGGCACGGCCATCGCCAGGTTCTCCAGATCGACGGAGGAAATCCATTCGCCGCCGGACTTGATCAAGTCCTTGCTGCGGTCGGTCAGGCGCATGAAGCCGTCGGCGTCGATGAGCGCCACGTCGCCCGTGGGCAGCCAGCCGTCCTCTGTCACCGCATCCGCGCTGGCGCCGTAGTAGCGCCGGATGACCCAGGGCGCCTTCACCTGCAGATCGCCCGGCTGGCCGCTGCCCCAGGGGATCTCGCGGCCTTGCCCATCGACGGTGCGCAGGTCGCCGCCCGCCACCACGCGGCCCGCCGTCTGGTAGATGGTGCGCTGCAGCTCGGCCAGCGGCACGCCCTGGTGGTGCGCCAGCGGCTGGGTGGTGGAGGTCATGGCCGCCGTCTCGGTCATGCCCCAGCCCTGCGTGACCTGCACGCCCATGGCGGCATAGGCCTCGATCATCGACAGCGGCGTGGACGAGCCTCCCAGCAGCAGGCGCTGCAGCGTGCGGAAACGCAGGCCGTTCTGCTGCAGGTACGACAGTACGTTGAACCAGACCGTGGGCACGCCGATGGACATGGTGACGCCCTCGGCCTCGATGAGCTGGTGCAGCGACGCGCCGTCGAGCTTCGGCCCCGGCAGCACCAGCTTGGCGCCGGTGAGCGTGGCGGAAAAAGGCGACTCCCACGCATTCGCATGGAACATGGGCACTGCAGGCATCAGCACGCTGCAGGCCGAGACGTTCTGCGAATCGGGCAGCGCCACCGCGTAGGCGTGCAGCACCGTGCCGCGGTGCGTGTACATCACGCCCTTGGGCTGGCCCGTGGTGCCGGACGTGTAGCACAGGAAGGCGTTGGCGCGCTCGTCGAAGTCGGGCCAGGCCATGCTGCCGTCCTGCGCGGCCAGCAGCGCCTCGTAGCTGCCGGGCTGCGATGCGGGGGCGTCGATGGGGATCCAGTGGCGCACGCCGGGGCACTGGGGCTTGATCTTCTCGACCAGCTCGGCGAAGTCCTGCGCGTAGCACAGCGCCACGTCCTGCGCGTCGTTGACGATGTAGACGATCTGCTCCAGGAACAGGCGCGGATTCACCGTGTGGCAGACCGCGCCCACGCCGGTGACGCCGAAGTACAGCTCATAGTGCCGGTGGTCGTTCCACGCCAGCGTCGCCACGCGGTCGCCCTGCTGCACGCCCAGCGCCAGCAGCGCCTGGCCCAGCTTGCGCGCGCGCAGCTCGCAGTCGGCATAGGTGTGGCGCACGGTGCGGCCGTCGATGACCGAGACGATCTCGCCGCGCCGGTGGTGGCGCGCCGCGCCGAGCAGCAGGTTCTTGAGCAGCAGGGGCGCGTCCATGGCGTAGGTGGGGGCTGCGTTGTTCACGGGTCTTGTCTCCGGTAGATGTGCGGGGATGATGCAGCGCCCGCGAGGAAGCGCCAATCGTCGGGAGCGACGATTTTTTTCATCGCCGGGCTGCCCCAAGATGAAAAGCGGCCCCCTCGGGGGGCAGCGACCCGCGCAGCGGCGGAGCGTGGGGGCTATTTGTCACGTTCGTCGGATCGGACGATTGCAGCCCGCCTGGGCCATCCCGATACTGGCCCGCATGGACAACTACGGAAACACACCATGCTAGGGCCGCTGCACGGATTGAAGGTCGTCGAGATGGAGGGCATCGGCCCCGGCCCCTTCTGCGCGATGGTGCTGGCCGACCTGGGCGCCGAGGTGCTGCGCATCGGCCGCGAGGGCAAGGAGGCCTCGCCCCACGACGTGCTGGCGCGCGGGCGCCAGGTGCTGCCGCTGAACCTGCGCGAGCCGCACGAGCGCGAACGGGCGCTGGCCTTCATCGAGCGCGCCGACGTGCTCATCGAAGGCTTTCGCCCCGGCGTGATGGAGCGCCTGGGCCTGGGGCCCGACGTGTGCCTGGCGCGCAATCCCGCGCTCGTCTACGGCCGCATGACCGGCTGGGGCCAGAGCGGGCCGCTGGCGCACGCGGCGGGGCACGACATCAACTACATCGCCATCAGCGGCGCGCTGCACGCCATCGGGCAGGCGGGCCAGCGGCCCACGGTGCCGCTCAACTACGTGGGCGACTTCGGCGGCGGCGCGATGCTGCTGGCCGTGGGCATCCTGAGCGCGCTGTGGGAGGCGCGCCGCACCGGCCAGGGCCAGGTGGTGGATGCGGCCATGACCGACGGCGCCGCCCTGCTCTCGGCCATGTTCTACGGCTTCAAGGCCGCGGGCCAGTGGAGCAGCGAGCGCGGAGAGAACCTGCTGGACGGCGGCGCGCACTTCTACGACGTGTATGCCTGCGCCGACGGCAAGTACCTGGCCGTGGGCGCCATCGAGCCGCAGTTCTACGCCGAACTGCGCAGCCGCTGCGGCCTGGCGGACAACCCCGACTTCGACCACCAGACGGACGCGCGCTGGTGGCCCTCGCTGAAGGTGAAGCTGGCCGACCTGTTCCTCACCCGCACGCAGGAGCAATGGTGCGCGCTGCTCGAGGGCAGCGACGCCTGCGTGGCCCCCGTGCTGGACTGGGACGAGGCACCCGTGCATCCGCACAATGCGGCGCGCGGCACCTACGTGGAAGCCAACGGCATGGTGCAGCCCGCGCCCGCGCCGCGCTTCGGCCGCCACGCGCTGCGCGTGCCGCCCGCGCCGCAGCCGGCGGATGCCGACGCGCTGCTCGCGCGCTGGACACAACACCCCACCCAGGAGACGGTTTCGTGATCGATTTCAAACGCAGTTGGGAAGACGGCGACCTCGCCTTGTTCCGCCAGACCGTGGCGCGCTTCATCGAGGACGAGATGCAGCCCGGCGACGCGCAGGCGCGCGAGCAGGGCCACGTGGGCCAGGCGCTGTGGCGCCGGGCGGGCGAGCTGGGCCTGCTGTGCGCCGACATTCCCGAGGAATTCGGCGGCGCGGGCGGTGACTTCCGCCACGAGGCGGTGATCGGCGAGGAGCTGTACCGCCGCTCGCTCACCGGCATGAACGTGGCCGTGCACAGCATCGTGGCCCACTATCTGCTCAACCATGGAACGCCGCAGCAGAAGGCGAAGTGGCTGCCGCGCATGGCGCGCGGCGAGATGGTGGGCGCCATCGCCATGACCGAGCCCGGCGCGGGCTCCGACCTGCAGGGCGTGCGCCTGCGCGCGGTGCGGGACAGCGGCGACTACGTGCTGAACGGCACCAAGACCTTCATCAGCAACGGCTTCCTGGCCGGGCTGGTGCTGGTGGTGGCACGCACCGATCCCGGCGCGGGCGCCAAGGGCATCTCCATCATCGCGGTGGAAACCGACAGCCTGCCCGGCTACCGCGTGGGCCGCCTGCTGGACAAGATCGGCATGAAGGCGCAGGACACGGCCGAGCTGTTCTTCGACGACGTGCGCGTGCCCGCCGCCAACCTGCTGGGCGGCACGGAGGGCCGGGGCTTCGCGCAGCTCATGTCCGACCTGTCGTACGAGCGGCTGCTGATCGGCGTGAATTCGCTGGCGATGATGGAAGGTGCGTACGACAGCACGCTGCAATACGTGCGCGAGCGGCAGGCGTTCGGCAAGCCGGTCGCGGAGTTCCAGAACACGCGCTTCCAGCTCGCGGGCATCGCCACGCAGATCCAGGTGGGGCGCGCCTTCATCGACCGCTGCGTGGAACGGCAGTTGGAGGGCACGCTGGATGCGACAACCGCGTCGATGGCGAAGCTCTGGGCTTCGGAGGCGCTGGGGCGCGTAGTGGACGAGTGCGTGCAGCTCTTCGGCGGGTATGGCTACATGAACGAGTACCTGATCGGGCGCATGTACCTGGATGCGCGGATTCAGCGCATCTACGGGGGGACGAGCGAGATCATGAAGGAAGTGATCGCGCGGGCGATGTGACAATTTGATAGCTGCCTGCGCTTTCCCACAAAGGATTTCAGTTAGTTTTCTATATTGAACCTAATGCTGGCAAGCGCAATCAGCTCACTTTTTAATAGTCACGGAATCAGCCGCAGCCGCCTGGCCAGCGCCACCGCCTGCGTGCGGCTGCCGGCGCCCAGCTTGGCGTTGATGTGCCTCAGGTGGGTGCGCACCGTCGTGTCCGCCACCACCATCTTCTCGGCAATGGCGCTGTTGGAGTACCCCTCGGCCAGCAGCTGCAGCACGTGCAGTTCCTTGCGCGTGAGCGGCTCGGCGGGCGGCGCGGGCATGTCCTGCGCAGGGTCGGCGTCCAGCGCGATGTGCGCGGATGCCTGCAGCTGGCGCAGGTACTCGGCATAGATCGGGTCGCCCTCCCCGCCCTGCATGGCCGCGAGGTAGGCGGCCAGCAGCGGCGTGATCCATGGTGCCTCGTCCAGCACCAGGCGCACGAAGCCTTCGCGGCACGCGGTCTGCAGCAGCGGCTCCAGCAGCGCCGTGGCGGGCCGCCCCGCGCGGTGTTCGGCCAGCGCATGGATCAGCCGCAGCTTGAGCGCACGGCGGTAGCGGCCCGCGCGCTCGGCGGCGGTGGCCTGGGCGGCGGCATCGCCTGCGGCGGCCAGCGCGTCGCCGAAGCAGGCGTCCCAACGCAGCTGCGCGAGCGCGAGATATTCCAGATCCTGCGCCAGCAGCCGGTAGCCGTCCTGCGCGCCGCTGTCGCAGGGGGATAGCACTGGCACGGCGCAGCTCGTCCTGTGCGGCGCGGCTGTTGCCCTGCTGCATGAAGATGCGCGCTCGCTCCAGGTGCGCGGCGGCCACCACACGCGGCAGGTGGCGCAGGTGGCCCAGGTGCTCCAGTTCGGTCAGCGTGTGCAAGGCGCTGTCCACGTCGCCCGCCGCGAAGGCCAGGCGCGTGCGCAGCGCATGGCCCAGGATCATGTGGTCGGGCAGGCCCACGTCGCGCGCCATCGGCAGGTAGATGTTGAGCAGGTGGTCGGCCTTCTCCAGCCGGTTGGCCTCGTACATCGCGTAGGCGTAGAGCACGCCCGCCCAGGCGTTGCCGTGGCTCTGGTTGAACGTGGCCTGGTGCGTGGATTCCACGGCGATGCGAAAGCGCGCCGTGGCCTGGCGCATGCGGCCTTCGAACAGGTCGAACATGCCCTCCAGCGACTCGGCGTACATGCGGTTGAACGTGCTGCCGCCGAAGCGCGAGCGCGCCACGCCCAGCAGCCGGCGCGATTCGTCGGTATGACCCAGCACCGAGGAGATGTTGGCCATCAGGTTCAGCAGCGCGCTGTCGGCGAACGGCAGTTCCGAGGGCAGCGCCGCCAGCGCCTGCTGGCCGACGGCGTAGGCGTCGGCATAGCGGTCCTGCAGCGCCAGCAGCATGGCGCGCAGCGCGAGGTAGTGCGCTGCCTCGCCCTCGGCGGGGCGCGCGTCGCCACAGCCCATCTGCGCCAGCGTCTCGATGGGGCCGCGCGTGAAGCAGGCGGCCCACAGCGCCAGGTGCGTGAGCCGCTCGTGCCCCTGCAGCGCGGCCGGGCTGACGGCCTGGAACCAGCGGTCGAGCAGGCGCAGCCGCCCCTGCTCCACGAACGCTTCGGCATGCGCGGCCAGCAGCGCGATGGCGCGCGCATGGTCCTGCGCGAGGATGGCGTGGTCGATGGCGGGCACGGGGCGGCCCTCGGCCTCGTAGGCATGCGAAGCGGCAGCGTGCAGCTCGCGCACCTGCGCCCCCGGCTGCTGCGCCAGCCGCGCGTGCAGGAACGAGGCGAACAGGCTGTGGTAGCGCCAGGTGGGCGGCGCATCGCCGATGCGCGTGAGGAACACGCCGTGCGTGGCCAGGTGCTCCAGCATGGCTGCGCAGTCGGTCTGCGGGCACAGCGCGGCGCAGACCGGGGCGGTGAGCTGCTTGAGCACGCTGGTGCGCAGCAGGAATTCGCGCACCTCGGGCGGCTCGTGGGCCAGCACGTCCTCGGCCAGGTATTCGGCCAGCGCCTGGTCGGAGCCGGAGAAGCTCTCGGCCAGCGCCACCGTGTCGCGGCGGCGCTGCAATGCGAGCGATGCCAGCCACAGGCCCGTGGCCCAGCCCTCGCAACGGTTGTGCAGGGTGACCAGCGCATGCTCGGGCAGTTGGGCGTCGCGGTTGCGCAGGAAAGCGCGCGTCTCCTCCAGGCTGAAACGCAGTTGCGCCGGGCCCACCTCGACGAGCTGCCCGCGCGCGCGCAGGCGGCCCAGCCCCAGGTCGGGCCAGCCGCGGCAGCCCACCACGAGCTGGCCGCCGCGCGGCAGGCGCTCGATCAGCTCGCGCAGCAGGCCGAGCACGCCCGCGTCGCGCAGCGTGTCCAGCTCGTCCATGAAGAAGGTGAAGGCGCTCGGATGCGCGGCGATGGCGTCCACCGCCTCCACGGGGCTGCGCGGCGGCGCGCTGGCGATGCCGGCCTGCACCATCATCTCGCCCAGGTAGTGCAGGAAGCGCGAGAGGTCGTTGTCCAGCGCGTCCAGCGTGAGCCAGGCGACGGTCTGGCCGCGTGCCTCCAGCGCACGATGGCACTGCATCATCGCCGTGCTCTTGCCGAAGCCCGCCGGTGCGCGCACCAGTACCACGCGCGCGGCGGTGGGGGCGTCCAGCCCCGCCGGGTGGCGGGTCAGCTGATGGGGCGCAGCGGCCGGGGGCGTGAGTTTGGTGGTGAGGCGGGGGATGTGGGCCGGTGTCATGGCACGGGCGAATCTACCCGGTTTCTACCCCTGTTTCTTCACCAGCTTGCAGGTGCTCTGCTCGATGGGACGGAAGGCCTTTTCCGCGGGAATCACGGCCTTGAGCTTGTAGTAGTCCCAGGGCTTCTTCGACTCCTCGGGCGCCTTGACCTCGAACAGGTACATGTCGTGCACCATGCGCCCGTCTTCGCGCACGCGGCCGTTCTCGGCGAACACGTCGTTCACGGGCAGCTTCTTCATCGCCGCCACGGTGGCCTTGGCCTCGTCGGTGCCCGCGGCCTGCACGCCCTTGAGGTAATGCAGCACGGCGGAATACGTGCCCGCCTGCACCATCGTCGGCATCTTCTTGCGCTGCTCGAAGAAGCGCTGCGACCACGCGCGGCTGGCGTCGTTGCGGTCCCAGTAGAAGCCGTCGGTCAGGAACAGGCCCTTGGCGGCCTTCAGGCCCAGCGCGTGCACGTCGGTGATGTGGGTGAGCGACGCGGCGATCACCTGCCTGGGCGTCACGCCGAACTCGGCCGACTGCTTGAGCAGGTTGGCCGAATCGCCCGCCGCGTTGGCCATGCCGATCACGTCGGCCTTGGAGGCTTGCGCCTGCACGATCTGCGACGAGAAGTCGCCCGCGCCCAGCGCGTGCCTGGCACTGCCCACCACCGTGCCGCCGGCGGCCTTGATGGCTTCCTCGAAGCCCGCGCGCAGCGCCTTGCCGCCGGCGTAGTCGGCCTCGATGAAGAACCAGCTCTTCTTGCCCGACTCGGTGATCGCGCGCGCCGTGCCCTGGCCCTGCGAATACTCGTCGTAGGCCCAGTGCATCGTCGTGGCGTTGCAGTCGTCGTTGGTGATGCGCAGCGACGCAGGGCCGACCGGGATCACCACCTTGTTCTTCTCCACGGCCAGGTTCATCACGGCCAGCGTCACGGCCGACGAGGGGATGTCGGTCACCATGTCCACGCCCTCGCGGTCGAACCAGGTGCGCGCGATGGAGGCGCCGATGTCCGGCTTGAGCTGCATGTCCGCCGAAAGCAGCTTGACCTTGAAAGCGGGCTTGTGCTGCGCGACGAAGTCGTCGATGGCCATCTGCGCGGCCAGTACCGAGCCGCGCCCGCTCGCGTCCGAATACACGCCCGACAGGTCCGTCAGCACGCCGATGCGCACCTCTCCGTCGGAAATGCCCTGTGCCGCGGCATGGTGGGCCAGGCCCGCCAGCGCCAGGGCGGCGGTCATGGTGCGCAAGGATGAAAGGGCGTTGCGTGACATCTGCGTTGTCTCCTGGATGTGAATTGAGGCTGGCGCATTGTGGACAGGCGCATGGGCGCCGCACATCGTCCGATGCGACGATTCCGCCCCGCACCACCCTCCGCGTTAACCCTGCCTGCACTGCCTGGCGACGCGCAATTCGTCGTAACGGACGATGCGGCGTCGGCGCGATCTCCAGATACTGCCGGCCATGCCATCGCCGCTCAACCACCGCCCCGTCCTCGTCGGCCAGGGCGAAATCACCCTCAAGACCGCCGACCTGTCGCAGGCCCGGGAACCCCTGGCGCTGATGGAGGCTGCCGTGCGGCGCGCCTTCGAGGACGCGGGCGCGCCCGGCGCCCTCGCGCTGGTCGATTCGCTCGACGTGGTCTCCGAATACTCCTGGCCCTACCCGGACGCACCCGGCCAGCTCGCGTCGCGCCTGGGCATCGCGCCGGCGCGGCAGGCGTACGGCGAGGTGGGCGGCGAATCGCCTGTCCGCTTCATCCACGAGGCCGCGCTGCGCATCCAGCGCGGCGAGTCCCGCGTGGCGGTGGTCGTGGGTGCGGAGTCGGAATATTTCGTCCAGGCAGCCCGCAAGGCGGGGCAGGCGCTGCCGTGGTCGCCCCGCAACCCGCAGGCACACCTCAAGCGCGGCACCGACTGGCTGCGTCCGCTGGCCGTGCAGTTGGGCGTGGCCAGCCCCGCCAGCGTCTACCCGTTCTACGAGAACGCCACGCTGGCCGCCTGGGGGCAGACGCCCGCCGAGGCCCTGGAAGACAGCGGCCGCATCTGGTCCGGCTTTTCGCAGGCGGCCCAGGCCAACGCCTCGGCCTGGTCGCGCCAGGCCCTCGCGCCCGAAGACATCACCGCCATCACGCCCGCCAACCGGCTCATCGCATGGCCGTACACGGTGCGCGTCATCGCCAACCCGCAGGTCAACCAGGGCGCGGCCGTGGTGCTCATGGACGCGGCGCTGGCGCAGCAGCTGCAGGTGCCCGAGCGCCAATGGCTGCACCTGTGGGGTGGCGCGGCGGCCAGCGAGCCGGAGGACTACCTGGACCGGGCGGACTACCGCAGCGTGCCCGCCCAGACCGCCGTGCTCGGCGCCGCCCGGCAATGGCTTGCCGACCCGCTGCAGGACTGCTGCATCGAGCTCTACAGCTGCTTTCCCGTCGTGCCCAAGCTCGCGCGCCGCGCGCTGGGCCTGCCGGCGCACGCCCCCCTGAGCTGCACGGGCGGGCTGAGCTTTTTCGGTGCGCCGCTGAGCAACTACATGACGCATGCCACCGCGGCGGTGATGCGCCGGCTGCGGCAGCCCGGCGCCCCCATGGGGCTGCTGTATGGCCAGGGCGGCTACGCGACCAGCCACCATGCGCTGGTGGTGTCCTCCCGGCCTGCGCCCCGCCCGCTCGACGAGCACTACAGCGTGCAGGCGGCGGCCAACGCGGCGCGCGGCCCGGCGCCGGCGCTGGACCTGCGCTACAGCGGCCCGGCGCAGTTGGAGACGCACACGACGCTGTTCGAGCGCGACGGCAGCCCCCGGCACGGCGTGGTGATCGCCCGCACACCGCAATCCACGCGCGTGCTCGCCTGCGTGCCCGCATCGGACACGCAGGCGATCGGCCTGCTGACCAGCCCCCAGGCATCGCCCGTGGGCCTGCAGGGCACCGTGGCCCTGCAGCACGACGGCACGCCGCGCTGGCATTTCGCCTGACCCCTTCCACCGACCGAAAAAAGGAGACACCCTCATGACCCACCGCACCCCGCGCCGCCATTGGCTCGGCTGGGCCGCCGCCGCGGCGCTGCTCGCCAGTGCACCCGCCTACGGCCAGAAGGCCCCCGTTCCGCCCGAAGTGGCGGCTTTTCCCAACAAGGTGGTCAAGCTGGTGATGCCCTTTCCCGCCGGCGGCGCGGGCGACATCCTGGCCCGCATCCTGGCCGACGGGCTGACCCATGAATGGAAGCAGCAGGTCATCGTCGAGAACAAGGCCGGCGCCTCCGGCATCATCGGCAACAACCAGGTGGCCAAGTCCGCGCCGGACGGCTACACGCTGCTGCTGACCATCACCTACCTGGTGCAGGCCCCGTCGCTGGGCGTGAAGCTGCCCTACGACGCGCTCAAGGACTTCACCCCGCTGACCCGCGTCGCGGATGCGCCGTCGCTGCTGGTGACGACGGACCCCGAGATCACAAGCGTCAAGCGCTACGTGGAGCTGGCCTCGACCGCGCCGGGCAAGTATTCCTACGGCACCTACGGCACGGGCACCACCTCGCACATCTACGCCGAGCTGTTCAACAAGCGCAACGGCATCCAGGGCGAGGCCATCGCCTACAAGGGCGCGGCGCCGCTGCTGCAGGACATGCTGGGCCGCCAGCTGGGGCTGTCGTTCGTCGACCTGGCCACCTCGCTGCCCTACATCAAGGCCGGCAAGATGCGCGCGCATGCCGTGGTGGGCACCAAACGCTCGCCCCTGCTGCCCGACGTGCCCACGTTCACCGAGCTGGGCTTCCCCGGCCTGGAGGTGGTGGGCTGGTACGGCGCTTTCGCGCCCGCGGGCATGCCGCCCGCGCTGGCCGACAAGATCCGCACCGCCATCGAGAAGGTGGTGCGCCAGCCCGAGACACGCCAGCGCATCCTCGACATGGGGCTGGCGCCGGCCTCGGGCGCACCCGAGAATTTCCAGGAGCGCATCCTCTCCGACCTGGTGAACTGGCGCCGCGTGGTCCAGCAAAGCGGTATCTCGCTCGAATGACGCGCAGCCTGAACCACTGCGCCGCGCTCACGGGCGCGGCCGAGCTGGGCTACCAGCGCGGCGTGAGCGAGTTCTCCACGCTGTCGCTGCAGCTGCAGGCGGGCCTGGCGGCGGCGCGCGATGCCGGGGTGGCGCCGGCCGAGATCGACGGCGTCATCGCCATGTCCAACGGCTCGGCGCTGGCCGAGGACTTCGTGCAGGCCTTCGGCATCCGCGACCTGCGCTTTTCCGCCATGGTGCCCATGGGCGGCGCCAGCCCGGTGGCCGCGCTGCAGCTGGCCGCCGCCGTGATCCAGGCCGGCATCTGCCGCCACGTGCTGCTGCCCACGGGGCGCGACGGCCGCGGCGGCGACGCCACCGCCCGCATCGCGCAGCTGCAGGTCTTCCGCGGCGTGGCCGAGTTCGAGATGCCGCTGGGCGCGTTCGCCGCGCCGCAGCTCTACGCGGCCATGGCCCGCCGCCACATGCACGAGTACGGCACGCGGTCCACCGACTTCGCGGAGATCGCGGTGGCCATGCGCCACCACGCCAGCACCCAGCCCAACGCGCTGATGCGCCGGCCGATGACCATCGACGACCACCAGAACTCGCGCATGGTCGCGGACCCGCTGCGCCTGCTCGACTGCTGCATCGACAACGCCGGCGCCGCCGCCGTGCTGGTCAGCGCCCCCGATGCGGCGCGCGACCTACGCCGCCCGCCCGTGTGGCTGATGGGCGCGGCCGAAGGCCATCCCGATTCGCCCCTGTCCATCACCCAGCGTCCCGATCTCACGCGCCTGGGCGCCGCCAAGGCCGCGGACCGCGCCTTCGCCATGGCGGGCATCGGGCGCGGCGACATCGACGTGGCCTGCCTCTACGACTGCTTCACCTACATCGTGCTCTGCCAGCTGGAAGACCTGGGCTTTTGCGCCAAGGGCGAAGGTGGCCCGTTCGTGCGCGGCGGGGCGCTCAAGGTGGGCGGCCGCCTGCCGGTCAACCCGCATGGCGGCGCCATGTCCCAGGCGCACATGGTCGGCATGAACCACATCGTCGAGATGGTGCACCAGCTGCGCGGCGAGGCCGCCAACCAGGTGCCCGGCGCGCGCCACGGCCTGGTGAGCGGCTATGGCGACCTGGGCGACGGCAGCGTCGCCATCCTCTGCAAGGACACGGCATGACCACCCTCGAAGCCCTTCCCTACCACGAGGCGCTGGCCGCCGGGCACCTGCTGCTGCAGGCCTGCGGCGACTGCGGCGCGCTGCGCCACCCGCCCTCGCCCATGTGCCCGTGCTGCCAGTCGGTGAACGTGCGCTGGCAGCGCTCGGCCGGCGCCGGCGCCGTGCATTCGGCCGTCACCGTGCACCACACCACCACGCCTGCCTACCGCGAGCGCACGCCCTACACCGTACTGACCGTGGCGCTGGACGACGGCGTGCGCCTGCTGGCTCCCCTGGATTTCGACGCGCAGGCCGTGCCGCCCATCGGCGCGCGCGTGGCCCTGCACTTCGCCCCGCAAACCGACGGCAGCCTGCTGCCCCTCTTCAAGACCGTTCCATGACCCCTACCACCGCTCCCGGCGCGCTGCATTCGCTGTTCTCCCCCGCTCCATCGCCCTGGTGGGCGCCTCCGAGCGCTCGGCCTGGTCCAACACCGCGCACAAGAACCTGGTCGACTTCGGCTTCACGGGCCGCATCCTGCCCGTGAACCGCAAGGGCGACGCCGTCTACGGCCGCCCCGCCGCTACCTCGCTGCGCGCGCTGGGCGAGGCCGTGGACCTGGCCCTGGTGATGGTGCCGCAGGCCGCCGTGGAAGACGTGCTGGACGAGGCGCGGGAGGCGGGCATCCGCAACGCCGTCGTGCTCGCGTCCGGCTATGCCGAGACCGGCGCCGCCGGCCAGGCGCTGCAGGAGCAGCTGCGCGCCAAGGCGCTGGAGGCCGGCATCCACCTCATCGGGCCCAACTGCGTGGGCTTCGTGAACTACGTGCGCCGCACGCCGGTGTTCACCATCACCCCGCCGCTGCCCATCCTGCCGGGCAGCCTGGCCGTCATCTCCCAGAGCGGCGCCGTGGGCACGCTCACCCACCAGTACGCCCACAAGCAGGGGATCGGGCTGTCGCACATCGTCACCACCGGCAACGAGGCGGTGATCGACGTCGGCCGCGTGATCGGGCACATGGCCGACGACCCCGACACGCGCTCGATCGCGGTCTTCATCGAAGCCGTGCGGGACGTGGCGAGCTTTCGCGCGGGCGCCGAGCGGGCGCGCGCCGCCGGCAAGCCCGTGGTGGTGCTCAAGATCGGCCGCAGCGCCGCCACGGCGAAATCCGCGCAGGCCCACACCGGCGCGCTGGTGGGCGACGACCGCGTGTTCGACGCCGTCTGCCAGTCGCTGAACATCCTGCGCGTGGACTCGATCGAGGAGATGGTCGTGACCGCCGAACTCATCGCCCGCACGGGCGTGCTGCGGGGCGACGGCGTGGGCTTCTCGTCGATCTCGGGCGGCATCTGCGAGATCCTCGGCGACCGCGCGGAGTCCGTGGGCATCCGCCTGCCCGAGCCCAGCCCCGCCACCGTGAAGCGGCTGCAGGCGGCGCTGCCGGACTTCGGCACGCCCCACAACCCGCTGGACACCACGGGCGCCATCATCCTCGACCCCAAGCTGATGGGCGAGACCACCCGCATCCTGCTGGAGGAGCCGCGCTTCGACCTGCTCGGCGTGGCCTTCGACGTGCCGATCTCCCAGCAGCAGGAGCGCAGCTACAGCCGCCCCGGCCTGGAGGCCATCCAGCAGGCCGCAGGCGCCGGCGGCATCCCCGCGCTCATCCTGAGCCACACCGCGCAGTCGCTCACGGACCACGCGCGCGGCACGGTCGAGGCGCTGGGCCTCAACTACTTCCCTTGCGGGCTGGAGCTGGCCGTGCCGGCCATCGGACGCGCCGTCGCGTGGTCGCGCGCCATGCGCGAGACGCAGGCCCGCCCCGCTGCCGCCGCCGCGCCGCCGCCGGCCGCGCCGGCCGAGCGCCCCGAGGGCGAGCGCGCCCTGCTCCAGGCGCTGGGCCGCTGCGGCGTGCCGGTCATCCCCCAGGCGCTGGCGCGCAACGCGCAGGAGGCCGCAACGGCAGCTGCCGCATGCGGCTGCCCCGTGGCCATCAAGATCGCGTCGCCGGACATCGCCCACAAGACGGAGGTGGGCGGCGTGGCGCTGAACATCGCCACGCCCGAGGCCGCGGCCGCCGCCTGCGACGCGATGCTGGCCGCCGTGGCCCGCAAGGCCCCCGGCGCACGCATCGACGGCGTGGTGGTCTCGCCCATGCGCGCCCCTGGCGTGGAGCTGCTGGTGGGCGTGCGCTCCGACCCGCTGTGGGGCCCCGTGCTGGCCCTGGGGCTGGGCGGTGTCTGGGTGGAGATATTGAAGGACACGCAACTGCGCCTGCTGCCCGCCACGGAGGACGACGTGCTGGACATGCTCGGCCGGCTCAAGGGCCGTGCCCTGCTGGACGGCTACCGCGGCACGCCCGCCGTGGACCGGCGGGCGGTGGCGCGTGCCGTCGTGGCCATCGCGCAGGCCGCGCTGGCCCTGGGCCCGCAGCTGGACACGCTGGAGATCAACCCGCTGCGCGCAGGCCCGAACGGCGCGGAAGCGCTGGACGCGCTGGCCGTGTGGAAAGACTGACCCGGACTATCAAAAAAATAGCTGCCAGCGCTTGCCAGTCAAGCGCTGGAGGCCATTTTCATGGTGAAACGCCGCTCAGCGCATCACCCCGGCCTGCAGGTGCCCCAGCACGATCATCGCCACCTGCAGCGCCACCAGCGCCACCAGCGGCGACAGGTCGATGCCGCCCAGCAGCGGCAGCACGCGGCGGATGGGGCGCAGCACCGGCTCGCACAGCCGCGCGATCACGTCGCTGATGGGTGAGCGCGTCTGCACCCACGACAGCACGGCGTAGACGATCAGCAGGCCCATCATTCCCGAGACGGCCACGCGCGCCATGCCGAACAGGGCCATCCATGGCAGCCAGGCCAGGCCCATGGCACCGGCCGAGAAGCCGCCCAGCAGCAGCCACAGCAGCAGGTACTGCGCCAGCTGCACCAGCAGCGCGCCCGCCAGGCTGGGCAGGTCCCACCGCCCGGCGGCGGGCAGCAGCTTGCGCAGCGGCAGCACCAGCCAGTCGGAGAGCGCGAAGACCAGCCGCCCCACGGGGTTGGCGAAGGAGACGCGCTGCAATTGCATGTACAGCCGCAGCAGGCAGGCGCCCGTGAGCAGGCCGCCGACGACGTCGAGGAGGAAGGAAACGATCTGGAACAGCATGGAGGAGGGCTTGGCCGACGTATTGCGTGGGATGATAGCCATGCCGCATCCACCCCTGCCCCATGCCCCGACCGCTCACCCTGACATCGCTGCCGCTGTTCCCGCTGGGCACCGTGCTGTTTCCCGGCGGGGTGCTGGCACTGCGCGTGTTCGAGGTGCGCTACCTCGACATGGTGCGCAAGTGCCAGGCCGCGGGCGCGCCGTTCGGCGTGGTGGCGCTGGCCCAGGGGCACGAGGTGCGCCGCGCCGGCGCGCCGCCGGAGCAGTTCCACGACGTGGGCACGCTGGCCGTGATCGAGCAGTTGGACGCCCCGCAGCCGGGGCTGATCGTGCTGCGCTGCCACGGCACGGAACGCTTTCGCATCACCCACCGCAGCCACCTGCCGCACGGGCTGTGGGTGGCGGACGTGGAGCAGTTGCCGGGCGATGCCCACGTGCCGGTGCCCGAGGACCTGCGGCGCACGGCCCACGCGCTGGCCCAGGTGCTGGCCACGCTGCGCAGCCGCGAACCCGACGCCGCGCAGCCCCCGACGCCCACCGCCCTGCAGCTGCAGGACTGCGGCTGGGTGGCCAACCGCTGGTGCGAGCTGCTGCCGGTGCCGCTCGATCTGAAGCAGCGGCTGATGGCGCTGGACAATCCGCTCCTGCGCCTGGAGCTGGTGGGCGACGTGCTGGAGCGCACCGGTATTTCACTATGAAATAGGCCTCCAGCGCTTATCCATCAAGCGCAAGAAGCTATCAATACAGGAGCGGATGGTATTCCGGCACCCGCTCGCGCAATCCCTCGCGCAGCACGGCGAAGGCCGGCGCGGGGCCCAGGCCCTCCACCCAGCGCAGGAGGGTGTCCAGGTCCAGCGCGTCCGGCTCGCCCTGCCGCGCCACGCGCAGGCGCGGGTGGCGGGTGGGCTGGGTGGTTTCGCCGTCGGCCAGCCATTCCTCGTAGAGCTTCTCGCCGGGGCGCAGGCCGGTGAAGACGATGGGCACCTCCGCCTCGGTCTTGCCCGACAGGCGGATCAGCAGGCGCGCCAATTCCACGATCTTCACCGGGTCGCCCATGTCCAGCACGTAGATCTGTCCCGAGCGGCCCATCCACCCGGCCTGCACGACGAGCTGTGCGGCCTCGGGGATGGTCATGAAGTAGCGCACGATATCCGGGTGCGTGACGGTGACCGGCCCGCCGCGCGCGATCTGCGCGGTAAAGAGCGGCACCACCGAGCCGCTGGAGCCCAGCACGTTGCCGAAGCGCACGGCCACGTAGTCGGTGCCTGTGTATTCGCTGGCGATGCGCTGCACCACGCGCTCGGCCAGGCGCTTGCTGGCGCCCATCACGTTGGTGGGGTTCACCGCCTTGTCGGTGGAGACGAGCACGAACTTGGCGGCGCCGCACTCGCCGGCGACGCGCGCCATGTGCAGCGTGCCCAGCGCGTTGGTGCGCAGCGCCTCGATCTCGTTGAGCTCCTCCATCAGCGGCACGTGCTTGTAGGCGGCGGCGTGGAAGACCACGGCCGGACGGTGGCGCTGGGCGATGGCCAGCACGCGGCCGTGCTCGCGCACGTTGGCGGTGTAGTAGAAGCCCTGCATCTGCGGGTGGGCGGCGCGCAGCTCCTGCTCCAGCGGGTAGATGGCGGCCTCGGACACGTCCACGCACACCAGGCGCGCCACGCCGAAGCGCGCCACCTGGCGGCACAGCTCGGCGCCGATGGAGCCGCCCGCGCCGGTCACCAGCACCGTCTGGCCGGACAGCCATTCGGCGAGGTTGCCCGCGTCCAGCACCACGGGGGGCGGCCCAGCAGGTCTTCCAGCTCCACCTTGCGCAAATCGGGTGCCGTGGCGCTCAGCCAGTGGTCGGCCACGGGCATCGACAGCAGGTTCAGCCCCGAGCCCGACCAGCGCAACAGCACCTCGCGCCGCAGCGCCGCGCCCGGCGGGCTGGCCAGCAGCACCGAGCGCACCTGCAGCGCCTGCGCCACCACGCCCAGCGCCGGGGTGGCGCCCACCACGCTGACGTTGTGCAGGCTGCGGCCCGCGTCTTCCTCGTTCGGCGAGACGATACCCGCCACGTGCCACAGCGCCGTGCCCTTGATGGCGCGCAGCGCCTGGTCGGCCTCCTCCAGCGTGCCCACGATGAGCAGCGGCGTCTGCCCCGGCGCGAGCGGGCCCGCGCGCCGCTCCGCCAGCGTGCGCCACAGCGCGCGCGCGCCGGTCAGCAGCACCAGCGCCAGCACCCCGAACAGCGGGAACACCGAGCGTGCGAAGCCGGGATAGCGCATCACCATGATGCCGGCCGTGGCCGCCAGTGTGCCCAGCAGCGCGCCCCAGGCGAGCTGGCGCAGGTCGGCCAGCCCCACGTAGCGCCAGGCCTGCCGGTGCACCCGCGCCACGGCCAGCCCCAGCGCCATGCAGCCCACGGCCCAGGGCATGGTGGCCAGGGCCATGTCCAGGTATTCGTCGGGCATCTCGAAGTTGAAGCGCAGCCAGAACGCGGCCCACCAGGCCAGCGCCACCAGCGCCAGGTCGGCCAGCGCGAAGGGCGCCATGGCGCGGCTCCAGCGGGCCGTCATGCGGCGCCTTTCAGCAGCACGGCCGCGGTGCGCAGCAGGATGCGCAGGTCCGCGCCCAGGCTGCGGTGCGCCACGTAGTCCAGGTAATAGCGCTGCTTGAGGGGCATGATGGTGTCGATGTAGGCACGCTCGGCATCGGGCGCGGCGGCCAGCAGGGCCTCTTCGTTGCGGAAGGCGATGCTCGCCGGGTCGGTGATGCCCGGGCGCACCGACAGGATGGCGCGGCGCGCCTCGGGCGGGTAGAGCGCCATGTAGCGCGGCACCTCGGGCCGGGGGCCGACCAGGCTCATGCGGCCCTGCAGCACGTCGATGAGCTGCGGCAGCTCGTCGAGCTTGTAGCGGCGCAGCACGCGGCCCACGCGGGTGATGCGCGCGTCGCCCCCGGCGGTGACCTGCGGGCCCGCGCCACCCACGCGCATGGTGCGGAACTTGTGGATGCGGAAAGGCCGCCCGTGCAGCCCCACGCGCTCCTGCCGGAAGAGCGCGGGGCCGGGCGAATCGAGCCGGATCGCCAGCGCCACCGCCAGCCCCAGCGGCCACAGCAGCGCCAGGCCCAGCAGGGAGAGCAGCACGTCCATGCAGCGCTTCATGCGCCCTCCAGCACACGGCGCACGGCCGCCGCCACGCGCTGCACGGCCGCGTCGTCCATGCGGCTGTAGATGGGCAGCGAGGCCGTGCGTTCGTAAATGGACTGGCTCACGGGAAAGTCTTCGGGCCGCAGGCCGCAGAAGTCACGCCAATACGTCTGCTGGTGCAGCGGGATGTAGTGCACGCTCATGCCGATGCCCTGGTCGAACATGGCCTGCACGAAGGCGTCGCGCGGCATGCGGTGCACCTCGATGGGGAACAGGTGCCAGGCATGCACGTCCCCCGGCGCGGGGCCGGGCGGCAGCGCGAGGGGCAGGCCGGCCAGCGCCTCGCCGTAGTGCCGGGCGATGGCGGCGCGGCGCTGCTGGAAGCGGTGCACCTTGGGCAGCTGCGCCAGGCCGATGGCGGCGGCGATGTCGGTCAGGTTGTACTTGAAGCCGGGCGCCACCACGTCGTAGCGCCACGCGGGCACGGGGGTGTTGAAGCGCGCGAACGCATCGCGGTCGATGCCGTGCAGCCGCATCACGCGCGCACGGCGGGCGAGCTGCGCGTCGCGCGTGACCAGCATGCCGCCCTCGCCCGTGGTCATGGTCTTGTTGGCGTAGAAGCTGAAGACCGTGGCGCTGCTGCCCAGCGTGCCGACGCGCTGCCCGCCGTGCGTGGCGGGCAGCGCGTGGGCCGCATCCTCCACCACGTGGATGCCGTGCGGGCGCGCCAGCGCCAGCAGCGCCGCCATGTCCGCGCTGCGCCCGCCGAAGTGCACGGCGATGATGGCGCGCGTGCGTGGCGTGATGCGCTGGGCCACCTGCGCGGGGTCGATGCACAGCGTGGACCGCTCCACGTCCACCAGCACGGGTTGCGCGCCCAGGTAGCGGATCACCTCGGCCGTGGCCGTGAAGGTGTGGGTGGTGGTGATGACCTCGTCGCCGGGGCCGATGCCCAGAGCCTCCAGCGCCAGGTGCAGGCCGGCGGTGGCGGAGTTAACGGCAATGGCCTCCAGCGCCGGATCGCCCAGGAACTCGGCGAAGGCGGCCTCGAACCGGCGCGCCTTCGGCCCCGTGGTGAGCCAGCCGGAGCGCAGCGTGTCCAGCACCTCGGCCTCTTCCTCGGGGCCGATGTCGGGCAGGGCGAAGGGCAGGAAGTCAGTCATGGGGCTTGTCGATCAGGCAAAGCAGGTGCGTACGCAGCCACGGCACCGCATTGGCCCACGGATAGAGGCCGGGGTGCACGCGGCAGAGCAGCCGCCCCAGCGGCGGCGCCAGCGTCACGCGGCGCGCCTGCACACGGCCCTGGGGAAACAGCTCGCGCACGCGCGCCAGGGCACGCCGCGCACGTCGGGGTTGCGCGGATTGTTCACGGTGAAATCGTGCCACAGCACCGCGCCGCCGGGCCGCAGCCATCGCCACACGCGCGCGGCCAGGGCCTGCTGCGCGCCGGGCGAGAGGATGGACGAGAAGACAGTGAACAGCAGCACCAGATCCTGGCTGGCATCGGGCAGGTCGGCGTGCAGCGCGTCGGTGCTCTGGATGCGGCAGGCGGCGGGCAGTACGGCGCGGGCATGAAAGGCGCGGGTTTCCAGCAGCTCGATGCCCTGCACCCGCGCAGGATCGACACCCAGGCGGAGCAGGTCCTGCAGGTTGCCGCCGCTGCCGCAGCCCACTTCGAGCACCGACAGCGCCGCCAGATCACGCCCGGCCAGCAACCGCACGATGGCGCGCTGGCGCTCCTGCCAGGCGGCCAGGGCGTAGGGGTCGGTGAGCGCATAGCGCCGCGCATCCGCGGCCGCGTCGCGCCGGGCGTAGCGCTCCTGCACGCGCCGGGATTCGTCCTGCGTCATCGCGTGAGCGCCCCCCAGCGCGGCTGCGGCGCGCGGTGGCGCCACCAGTCCCACCAGCCGCGCAGCGACCCCCAGCCGTAGCCCAGGTGGTAGGCCGCGATGACCGCCACCGCGCGCGCGGCGATGCCCGGCCCCACGCCGCGCATGCCCGCGATCGCCAGTGCCAGCAGCAGCCCGTAGGCCAGCAGCAGCGCGGCCAGCGGCGCGGCGCTCCATACCAGAGCCAGGCCCGCGGCGGCGGCCAGCGCCAGCACGAACGCGGCCGGCACCAGGTGCCGCAGCGCGGCGGCCTGGCCGTGCTTGGCGATGACGAAGGGCTTCCAGTAGCCGTACTGCGCGTACTGGCGCAGCACCTGCGCCAGCCGCGCGCGCGGGAAATAGGTGCTACGGATGCGCTGGCTCTGCCAGATGCGCCCGCCCGCGCGGCGGATGCGCAGGTTGTGTTCGTCGTCCTGGTTGCGCACCAAATGTTCGTCGAAGCATCCGAAGCGTTCGAACGTGGCGCGCGGCCAGCAGCCGAGATAGACGGTGTCCACCTCGCCCTCGAACCCCAGGTCGCGCGAGCGCGCGCCGCCCGCCACCCAGCGCGACTGGAAAGCCGCGGCCACGGCGCGCTGCATGGGCGTGCGTCCCTCGGCGCGCCAGGGGCCGCCCACGTTGTCGGCGCCGCTCGCCTGCAAGGCCGCGATGCACTGCGCGAGGTAGTCGGGGGCGTATTCGCTGTGGATATCCAGCCGCGCGATGACCTCGCCCCGCGCCTGCGCGATGCAGCGGTTGAGGCCGGTGGAGACGATGCGGCCGGGGTTGTCCACGCGCTGGAAGCGCACGTTTTGCGTGTTGCGCGCGCACCATTCGTCCAGCAGCTCGCGCGTGCCGTCGTCGCTCTCGCCGTCGGCCACCAGCACCTCCATGCGCCAGCCGGGCGGCAGCGCCTGCCGCGCCACGCTCTCGCAGAACGCGAGGATGTGGGCGCGCTCGTTGCGGCAAGGCGCGATCACGGACAGCAGGCTCATGCCCCGCCCTCGCAGCGGAAGAAGTAGTGGTAGCGGTGCATGGGGAACACGCCGCTGTCCACGCGCGCGAAGCGCTCGCGCATGTGGGCGACGAGGGCCGAGCGGCGCGTGGGCCAGTGCGAGCCGATCTCCCAGTAGTGCCCATCGGTCAGCCGCCTGCGGCACGGGATGCGCAGGCCCAGGCACACGTTCACGAAGCGGTTGTGGATGCCGAAGCGCCCCGCGAAGCCCAGCCAGGGGAAATGGCCCGGCAGCGAGATGAAGGCATTGGGCGCCAGGCCGCGCAGCACGTCGAGGTTGGCGCCGAATTGATCGAACGGCATGTGCTCCAGCACCTCGCAGCACGACACCACGTCGAACCGCTCGCCGCACAGGCGCTCGGGCAGTTCGGCCAGCGGCGCGCAGATGTCGGCCCCGAGCGCGGGGTTGATGTCCGCCGTCACCACCTCGATGCCCGACTGCCGCAGGAAGGTGGAGACGAAGCCGTTGCCGATGCCCACCTCCAGCACGCGGCGCGGCCGGAACGAGCGCAGCTGCAGGATCTGGAACGAGAGGGAATGCAGGTGCTCGGGCGTGAAGTTCGCGTCGCCCGTGTAGTGGTCGCGCGCCAGCCCCGCTTCGCGCGCCGCGCCTACCTTGCCTTGCCTGCCCATGTCGCGTGCTTCCAGGAATACATACCAAATCGGTCTCTATCGCTTACCTATCAAGCGCAAGCAGCTATCAATCTTGAAAAACCATCACCTGCTAAGTATCGGCCCGAACGGCGCGCAGGGCGCACACGATGTAACCCATGTAGACACATATCGCCGCTGCCGCATAGGCCGTCGCCACGCCTTCGGCGCCCCAGCGCGCGCCCGCCAGCGCCGCGCCGAAAGCGGCGGTGAACAGCAGGCACTGCCCCAGCAAACTCCACCCCAGCCAGCCGCGCCACGCGGGCAGGAAGGCCACGGGGCTGGCCACCATGCGCACGGCGCCCAGGGGCAGCAGGAGCAGCACGACCGCCGCCAGTTCGCGCCCCTGCGCGGGGAACAGCCACGGCAGCAGCCACCACGCGGCCAGCGCGCCCGCGAGGTGCATGGGGAGGGAAACGCCCGCCATGCGCCGCAGCGCCGCCGTGACTACCGCCTGCGCCTGGTCGCGCGCGCCGCCGGCAACGACCTGCGCGCGCAGCCCATCGGCCCAGGCCAGCCCGACGAGGCTGGTCGGCAGCATCGCCACGCGCATGCCGAGCGCGATCACCCCGGCGGCGGCATCGCCCGCGACCAGGCCCACGGCCAGCACCTGCCCGTGGTTGGCGGCGGTGTTGAGCGCCAGCCCCAGCCACTCCGTGCGCAAAAAGGGCCAGCGCGCGCGCAGCAGGCGGCGCAGGCGGGGCGCTCCGTGCCGTGGAGCAGGCATCACGCACAGGCTGACCCATGCGGCCACGGGCAGGCTCCAGGCGATGGCATCCGTCTCCTGGAACGCGCAGGCGACGGCCTGCAGTGGCACCATGCAGATCGCGGGCAGCGCGCGCACCACCGCCGCCGCAGCCACGCGGCCCTCGCGCGCATGCGCGGCGGCGCGCACCTGCACGAGCGCGAGAGGCGCCACCGCCAGCGCGCCCGCGCCCACCCACCACGGCACGGCGCCGGCCAGCGCCGCACCAATACCCAGCGCCGCCACGCCCAGGCCCAGTCCGAGCGCCAGCCGCCGCGCCGCCGCGAACAGCGATGCGGCTCGCGGCGCGCGCGCGTCGAGCTGGCCGGCGTATTCCATGCGCAGCGTGATGAGCGCAGCGAGCACGGTGGCCAAGGCCAGCGCCTGGCTCCATTCGCCGAAGCGCCCCGCCCCGGCCCACCACGACACGAGCCAGGCTGAGGCGAAGAACGCGCCGTGCTGGGCGAGCGTCCAGCCCACGGCCCCACGCACGTTCGGAACGCCCGACAGGCTCATCCGCCCCGCCCCACGCCCTGGTAGGAGAAGCCTGCGCGCCGCATCTCGGCGGGGTCGAACAGGTTGCGCCCGTCGAACACCACGGGCGCGCGTAGCGCCTTGCGCAGCGCCGCCAGGTCGGGGCTGCGGTAGACCTTCCATTCGGTGGCGATGAGCAGCGCGTCGGCGCCGCGCGCGGCCTCCAGGGGATCGGCGCAGAACACCACCTGCCGCGCCAGCCGGCCCGGGCGCTCGCCAGGCAGGAGCTGCTGCAGGGACTGCACCAGCGGGTCGTGCGCCCGCACCTGCGCGCCCGCCGCCGCCAGCCGGCGCACGATGCGGCGGCTGGGCGCCTCGCGCACGTCGTCGGTGCCGGGCTTGAACGTCAGGCCCCACAGGGCGATCACACGCCCCTGCAGCGATCCGCCGAAGTGGCGCAGCACCTTGTCCATGAAGCGGTCGGGCTGCGCGGCGTTGACGGCGCGCACGGCCTCCACCACGCGCATGCGCTGGCCCGCGGCGCGCGCGGCGTGGCACAGGGCGTCCACGTCCTTGGGGAAGCACGAGCCGCCGTAGCCCAGGCCCGCGTAGATGAAGTCGTAGCCGATGCGCCGGTCCGAGCCGATGCCCCGGCGCACCTGCTCGATGTCGGCGCCCAGCGACTCGGCCAGCGCGGCCATGTCGTTCATGAAGCTGATCTTGGTGGCAAGCAGCGCGTTGGCGGCGTATTTGGTCAGTTCGGCGCTCTGCACGTCCATGGCCACGATGCGCTCGCGGTTGCGGTTGAAGGGAGCATAGGCGCGGCGCAGCAGCGCCTCGGCGCGGCGGCCGGCAGCGTTTTGGGGCACGCCGAGCACCACGCGGTCGGGGCGCATGAAATCGTCCACGGCCGCGCCTTCCTTGAGAAATTCGGGGTTGGAGACGACGGCGAACTCCGGCGCCTTGCGCAACTGCCCCGCGCGCACGCGCCGCGCCAGTTCGCGCGCGATGGTTTCGCGCACGCGCCCGGCCGTGCCCACGGGCACGGTGGATTTGTCCGCTATCACCTGGAAGCGCGTGAGGTGCTCGCCCACGGCCCGCGCCACCTCCAGCACCTGGCCCACGTCGGCCGCACCGTCGGCCTGCGCGGGCGTGCCCACGGCGATGAACAGCAGCTCGCCATGGCGCACGCCGCGCGGCAGGTCGGTGGTGAAGGCCAGGCGGCCGGCCTCCAGGTTCTTAGCGACCAGCTCGCGCAGGCCCGGTTCGTACAGCGGCAGGTCGGCCTGCCGCAGCCGTGCGACGCGGCCCTCGTCGCAGTCCACGCAGACGACGTGGTTGCCCAGCTCGGCGAAGCAGGCGGCGGAAACCAGCCCGACGTAGCCTGCGCCTGCGATGGTGATCTTCATGGTGCGATGGAAAAAGGGGCCCGCTGGGTAAAATTGCCGGTTATTCACAAAAGCGTGACCAGCCCGCCGCTGATTGTCCACGCTCTCCACCCCGCACATTCCTTATGTCTTCCGAACAGACCAGCGCCGCAGCAGCCCCCCACCAGGACGAGAACCAGCTCATCGCCGAACGCCGCGAGAAGCTCCAGACCCTGCGCGAGCGCCAGGCCCAGGGCCAGGGCGTGGCCTTCCCCAACGACTTCAAGCCCGCGCACCACGCGGCCGCCCTGCAACAGCAGTACGGCGCGCTGGACGCCGAGCCGCTGGAGGCGCAGGCCGTGGCGGTCAGCGTGGCCGGCCGCATGATGCTCAAGCGCGTGATGGGCAAGGCCAGCTTCGCCACGCTGCAGGACGGCTCGCTGGGCAGCACGGGCGGGCGCATCCAGCTCTACGTGACGCGCGACGCGCTGGGCGAGGAGGTGTATGCCGACTTCAAGAAGTGGGACCTGGGCGACATCGTCGGCGCCGAGGGCACGCTGATGAAGACCAAGACGGGCGAGCTGTCGGTCAAGGTCACACGCCTGCGCCTGCTCACCAAGAGCCTGCGCCCCATGCCCGACAAGTTCCACGGGGTGGCCGACCAGGAGGTGAAGTACCGCCAGCGCTACGTCGACCTGATGACCGACGAGGCCGCGCGCCGCCGTTTCGTGGCGCGCAGCAAGGCCGTGAGCGGCATCCGCGCGTTCATGGTGGAGCACGGCTTCCTGGAGGTGGAAACGCCCATGCTCCACCCCATCCCCGGCGGCGCCAACGCCAAGCCCTTCGTCACCCACCACAACGCGCTGGAGCAGGAGATGTACCTGCGCATCGCGCCCGAGCTGTACTTGAAGCGCCTGGTGGTGGGCGGCTTCGAGCGCGTGTTCGAGATCAACCGCAACTTCCGCAACGAAGGCATCTCGGTGCGCCACAACCCCGAGTTCACGATGATGGAGTTCTACGCGGCCTACTGGAACTACCGCGACCTTATGAATTTCACCGAACAGCTCGTGCGTGACGCTGCCATGAAGGCGGCCGGCACGCTGGAGCTGAGCTACGGCGGCCGCGCGGTGGACCTGGCCCAGCCCTTCCAGCGCCTGACCATCCGCGAGGCGATCTTCCAGTACACCGAGGCCGGTGCGCACGTGGACGACGCGGCGTGGCTCATCAGCGCCTTGAAGAAGCTGGGCATGACCGAGGAGAAGGACCGCCTGTCCACGCGCACGCTGGCCAGCCTGCAGGTGCTGTACTTCGAGGAAGAGGTGGAGGACAAGCTCTGGCAGCCCACCTTCATCATGGAGCACCCGACCGAGATCAGCCCCCTGGCGCGCGCCAACGACGTGCGCCCCGAGGTGACCGAGCGCTTCGAGCTCTACATCACCGGCCGCGAGTTCGGCAACGGCTTCTCCGAGCTGAACGACGCCGAGGACCAGGCAGCGCGCTTCAACGCCCAGGTGGCGGCCAAGGACAGCGGCGACGACGAGGCCATGTACTTCGACCACGACTTCGTGCGCGCGCTGGAATACGGCCTGCCCCCCACCGGCGGCTGCGGCATCGGCATCGACCGGCTGATGATGCTGCTGACCGACAGCCCCAGCATCCGCGACGTGATCCTGTTCCCTGCCCTGCGCCGGGAACACTGACCCGACATGAGCCCGGCGACCGGCACCCCCGACGCCTTCCCCGCGCGCCTGCACGAGCCGTTCTGCGTGCTGGTCGTGGAAGACCAGGCCTCCATTCGCGCCCTGCTGGCCGACGAACTGCGCCAGGTGGGCGCCAGCGAAGTGCTGGAGGCGACCTCCGCCGACGCGGCGCTGCAGCTCTTCAAGCTGCGCCGGCCCGACCTGGTGCTGCTGGACATCCGCCTGCCCGGCGGCAACGACGGCTACTGGGTGGCGCAGCGCATGCGCGAAGCCGAGCCCGGCGGGTGGACGCCCATCATCTTCCTGTCCGGACTGGACGGCGACCTGGACGTGTGGCGCGGCATCGAGGCGGGCGGCGACGACTACCTGGTCAAGCCCGTCAAGCCCATCGTGCTGGCCGCCAAGCTGCGCGCCATGCGCCGGCTGCGCGACATGCGCCGCCGCCTCGTCGAGCTGACCGAGGAACTGCACCTGGCCAACCAGCGGCTCAACGAGATGGTGGAGGTGGACGCGCTCACCGGGCTGGTCAACCGCCGCGGCTTCGACCGCATCCTGCACAGCGAGATCCTCGCGGCCCGGCGCGACGGCACGCCCCTGACGCTGATGCTGTGCGACCTGGACCATTTCAAGCGCTACAACGACTCCCTGGGCCATGTGCAGGGAGACACCTGCCTCAAGGAAGTCAGCCGCGTGCTGCGCGAAGTCTGCGTGCGCCCGCGCGACGTGGCCTCGCGCTACGGCGGCGAGGAGTTCGCCCTGATCCTGCCGGGCACGCCGCGCTCGGGCGCCATGACCTTCGCGCGCGCGCTGGGCAAGGTGCTGCAGTCGCGCGCCATCCCGCACCCCGGGTCGCCCGAAGGCAGCGTGCTGACCATCTCCGGCGGCATCACCACCTGCGTGCCCGACGACAGCACCAGCGCGGAGACCATGGTCATGCGCGCCGACCAGGCGCTCTACGCGGCCAAGGCCCAGGGCCGCAACCGCTTCTTCAGCTTCGAGATGCAGATGGACACCATCGAGCAGCGCAACCTGTGAACCGCCGCCGCCCCGCGCCTTCCGCGCCCTGACCCGCCATGCTGACGCGCCTGAAAATCCACCTGCCGCCCTGGATGCACGACTGGCTCGACATCATCGTGCCGGGCTTGCAGATCCTGCTCATCCTGGCCGCGGCGCTGCTGCTGCAGCGGCTGATCCTGCGCATCGTGATGCGCGCCAGCGACCACTACCAGTTCCCGCACGAGTTGCTCACGCCCGTGCGCGGCATGGTGCGCTGGCTCATCATCGGCAGCGCCGGGCTGCTGGTGCTCGAGCGCCTGGGCGTGTCCGCCGCCGTGCTGTGGACCGCGTTCACCGGCTTCGCCACCGTGGGCGCCGTGGCCTTCTTCGCCGCGTGGAGCGTGCTCTCCAACCTGTTCTGCGCCTTCCTGATCTTCACCGTGGGGCCGTTCCGCGTGGGCGACCACATCGAGCTGCTGGACACCGCCGAGAAGCCCGGCGCCCTGGGCCGCGTGATGGACATCAACCTGCTCTACACCACGCTGGAAGACGCCACCTCGCCCGAGCCCGGCACCCTGCTGCAGATCCCCAACGCGCTGATCTTCCAGCGCGTGGTGCGCCGCTGGCGCGCGGGCACGCCCGTGCCCGAATCCAAGCTGCACCCCGCCGCCCCCGAGTCTGCGGCCGCTCCGGCGCCCAAGGCGGCGAACTTTCCCTGATCCGTACACCGCTCTCAAAACAATAGCTGCCAGCGCTTTACTGGAAAGCGCTGCAGCCGTTTTTTCCTCAAATCTTGCGCCCCCTCAAGCGCACACCTCTCCCGCCCGCCGCCCGCGCCGGCTCTGTTGGTAACATTACGCACTTCGTTCATCCCGGCGGTTCAACAGCAGGCCCTTCGCGGCCTGCATTGTTTTTCAGAACCCCTCAACCAACGCTGAAGAGACTTTTCATGAACATTCCGTTCCGCATGCCCACCCTCGTCGCCGCGCTGAGCCTGGCTGGCGCCACGCTGCTGTCCGCCGCGCACGCGCAGGTCAAGATCGCCATGGTGATCCCCACCACCGGTCCGCTGACGCAATACGGCGACATGGTCAAGGAAGGCGTGGAGACCGCCGTCGAGGAGATCAACGGCGCCGGCGGCATCGGCGGCAAGAAGATCGAGATCGTGGCGATCGACGACGCCTGCGAACCCAAGCAGGGCCCCGTGGCCGCCAACCGCGTGGTCAATGCCAAGATCGGCTACGTGGTGGGCCCCGTGTGCTCCGGCGCCTCCATCGCCGCCGCGCCCATCTACAACAACGAAGGCGTGGTCGTGATCACGCCCTCGGCCACCTCGCCCGCGCTGACCGAAGGCAAGAACTACACCTACATCTTCCGCACCATCGGCCGCGACGACCAGCAGGGGCCGTTCGCCGCCAAGTTCATCGCGGAGAAGGTCAAGCCCAAGAAGGTCGCCGTGCTGCACGACAAGCAGTCCTACGGCCAGGGCATCGCCGCTGCCGTGCGCGACACGCTCAAGGCATCCAACGTGAACGTGGCGCTGTTCGAGGGCATCAATGCCGGCGACAGCGACTACTCCGCCGTCATCACCAAGCTCAAGAGCGCAGGCGTGGACTTCGTCTACTACGGCGGCTACCACCCCGAGATGGGCCTGCTGCTGCGCCAGGCCAGCGAGCAGGGCCTGAAGGTACGCATGATGGGCCCCGAGGGCGTGGGCAACCCCGAGATCAACGCCATCGGCGGCGCCTCCGTCGAAGGCATGCTGGTGACGCTGCCGGCCGACTTCGCCTCCAACCCCAAGAACGCTGCCGTGGTCAAGGCGTTCAAGGACAAGAAGCGCGACCCGTCCGGCTCGTTCCAGATGGCCTCGTACACCGCCGTGAAGGTGATCGCCGAGAGCATCAAGGCCGTGGGCGACAACGCGGACAAGGTGGCCAAGCACCTGCACACCGCTTCCTTCGACACGCCGCTGGGCACGCTGGCCTGGGACGCCAAGGGTGACCTGAAGTCCTACGACTTCCAGGTGTTCCAGTGGCACAAGGACGGCAGCAAGACCGCCGCGGCCAAGTAAGACCACCGTTTCGGCCATGGGGGCGCGAGCTGAAGGCTGCGCCCCCTTGCGCTATCTGGAAACCCTTTATCTGGAGGAGACGGCACACCATGTCTGATCTCTTGCCCCAACTGATACAGCAGTTGTTCAACGGTCTGTCCCTGGGCGCCATCTACGCCCTGATCGCCATCGGCTACACCATGGTCTACGGCATCATCGGGATGATCAACTTCGCCCATGGCGACATCTACATGATCGGCGCCTACGTGGGCCTGGTCACGCTCTCGGCCGTCGGCGTGCAGAGCGGCCTGCCCGTCTGGCTCGTCATCGCGCTCATGCTGGCCGTGGCCGTGGCCGTGACGGGCGTCTACGGCTTCGTGGTGGAGCAGGTGGCCTACAAGCCGCTGCGCGGTAGCCCGCGCCTGGTGGCGCTGATCTCGGCCATCGGCATGTCCATCTTCCTGCAGAACTGGGTGGCCCTGGGCCAGGGCGCGCGCGACATGGCCGTGCCCTCGCTGATTCCCGGCGCCATGCGCTTCGGCGGCGAAGGCGGCGGCTTCGAGGTGTTCGTGCCCTACTCGCGCGTGCTCATCATCGTGGTGACGGTGCTGCTGATGATCGCGCTCACGCTCTACATCAAGCATTCGCGCATGGGCCGCGCCTCGCGTGCCTGCGCGCAGGACATGCACATGGCCAACCTGCTGGGCATCGACACCAACCGCGTGGTCTCGTTCACCTTCATCCTCGGCGCCATGCTGGCCGCCGTGGGCGGCGTGCTGATCGCGCTGGCCGTGGGCAAGCTCAACCCGTTCATCGGCTTCCTGGCGGGCATCAAGGCGTTCACCGCCGCCGTGCTGGGCGGCATCGGGTCCATCCCCGGCGCCATGCTCGGCGGCGTGATCCTGGGCGTGGCCGAGACCTTCGCGGCCGCCTACATCTCGTCGGAATACAAGGACATCGTGGCCTTCGGGCTGCTGGTGCTGATCCTGCTGCTGCGGCCCACCGGCCTGCTCGGCAAGCCCGAAGTGGAGAAGGTGTGATGCGCCAGGCCAACCGCTTTCCCCACGCCCTCAAGAACGCCCTCATCGCCACGCTGCTCGCGGCCGTGGTGGTACTGCCCATCTTCACGCTGCACCTGGAGCGCGCGGGCGTGCGCACCATCATCGTGCCCGAATGGCGCACGCTGCTCTGGGGGTGCCTGGCCGTGTTCGTGGTGCAGCTGCTGCGCCCGCTGCTCGCGCCCAGGCTGCCCCGCATCGCGCTGCCCCGCCTGCCGCAGGTGGCGCCCAGCCACCGCAAGGCGCTCATCTTCGCGGCGCTGATGCTCGCCGCCACCTGGCCCTTCTTCGCGGGCCGCAATGCGGTGGACATCGCCACGCTGGCCATGATCTACGTGATGCTCGGCCTGGGCCTGAACGTGGTGGTGGGCTTCGCCGGGCTCCTGGACCTGGGCTTCGTGGGCTTCTACGCCGTGGGCGCCTACACCTACGCGCTGCTGTTCCACTGGGCCGGCTGGACGTTCTGGGAGGCCCTGCCGCTGGCGGGTGCCGCCGCGGCGCTGTTCGGCTTCGTGCTCGGCTTTCCGGTGCTGCGCCTGCGCGGCGACTACCTGGCCATCGTGACGCTGGGCTTCGGCGAAATCATCCGCCTGCTGCTGGTCAACCTGACCGACTGGACGGGCGGGCCGGACGGCATCTCCAGCATCCCCAAGCCCAGCGTGCTCGGCCTGCCGATGACGCGCTCGCCGGTGACCGAAGGCGGCACCACCTTCCACCAGTTCTTCGGGCTGGAATTCAACTCCATGCACATGGTGATCTTCCTGTACCTGATGGCACTGCTGCTCGCCGTGGTCACGCTGTTCATCAGCAACCGCCTGATCCGCATGCCCATCGGCCGCGCCTGGGAGGCTCTGCGCGAGGACGAGATCGCCTGCCGTTCGCTGGGCCTCAACCCCATGAAGATCAAGCTCTCGGCCTTCACGCTGGGCGCCATGTTCGCGGGCTTCGGCGGCGCGTTCTTCGCGGCGCGCCAGGGCATCGTCAATCCCGAGTCGTTCACCTTCATCGAATCGGCGCTGATCCTGGCCATCGTCGTGCTCGGCGGCATGGGCTCGCAGCTGGGCGTGATCATCGCCGCCATCATCCTCACCGTGCTGCCCGAGCTGGCGCGCGAATTCTCCGAATACCGCATGCTGATCTTCGGCCTGGTCATGATCCTGATGATGGTCTGGCGCCCGCAGGGCCTGCTGCCCATGAAGCGCCACCATGTGGAGGTGCCCGCATGAGCGCCGCTCCCCTGCTCCAGGTGAAGGACCTGTGCATGCGCTTCGGCGGCCTGCTGGCCGTCGACCACGTCGGCTTCGACGTGCAGCCGCAGGAGATCTTCGCCATCATCGGCCCCAACGGCGCGGGCAAGACCACGGTGTTCAACTGCATCAGCGGCTTCTACCAGCCCAGCAGCGGCCAGATCGCGCTGGCCGGCCAAAGCATCGCGGGCCAGAGCAGCCACCAGGTCGCCAACCACGGCGTGGTGCGCACCTTCCAGAACGTGCGCCTGTTCAAGGGCATGACGACACTGGAGAACCTGCTGGTGGCCCAGCACCGCCAGGCGAAGGCACCGCTGCTCGCAGGCCTGTTCAACACCGCGCGCTACCGCAGGAGCGAAGCCGACAAGATCGACAACGCCATGCGCTGGCTCGACGTGATGGGCCTGCGCCCGTTCGCCAACCGCGAGGCCGGCAACCTCGCCTACGGCCACCAGCGGCGCCTGGAAATCGCGCGCTGCATGATCACGCAGCCGCGCCTGCTCATGCTCGACGAGCCCGCGGCCGGCCTGAACCCGCAGGAGAAGAAGGACCTGCAGCAGCTCATCGACCAGCTGCGCCGCGACTATGGCGTGGCCGTGCTTCTCATCGAGCACGACATGGGGCTGGTGATGGGTGTGTCCGAGCGCATCCTGGTCATGGAATACGGCAAGCCCATCGCCATGGGCGTGCCCGAAGCCATCCGCAACGACGAACGGGTCATCAAGGCCTACCTGGGGGAAGCGTAATGACAGGCCTGATGCACACCACACCCATGCTGCAGGTGCAGGATCTGTGCACCCACTACGGCGCTATTCAAGCGGTGGACCACGTGAGCCTGCATGTGAACCAGGGCGAAATCGTCTCGCTTATCGGCTCCAACGGCGCGGGCAAGACCTCGCTGCTCATGACCATCTGCGGCACGCCGCGCGCCAGCGGCGGCAGCGTGCACTTCGAGGGCGAGGACATCACCCAGCAGTCCACGCACCTGATCATGCGCAAGGGCATCGCCGTCTCCCCGGAGGGGCGCCGCATCTTCTCGAACCTGACCGTGGTCGAGAACCTGCAGATGGGCGGCTTCTTCCAGGACAACGCCGCCATCGACGCGGGCATGGAGCACGTGTTCAAGCTGTTCCCCCGCCTGCGCGACCGCGCCAGCCAACGCGCCGGCACCATGTCGGGCGGCGAGCAGCAGATGCTGGCCATCGGCCGCGCGCTGATGAGCAAGCCCCGCCTGCTGCTGCTCGACGAGCCCACGCTGGGCCTGGCGCCGCTGATCATTGCCCAGATCTTCGAGATCATCCAGGCCATCCGCGCCGAGGGCGTGACCGTGTTCCTCGTGGAGCAGAACGCCAACCGCGCGCTGCAGATCGCCGACCGCGGCTACGTGCTGGAGAACGGGCACGTGGTGCTGGAAGACACGGGGGCGAGCCTGCTGGCCAATGCCGACGTGCGCAAGGCGTATCTGGGAGGCTGAAGAACCGCGCCTGCGGTAAGAAAGCGGCCTCTGGCCGCTTTTTTCATAATCATGGCCTCCCCAACCCATTCGCAATGGAACTGTATGCGTGCTTCCTCCTGCCTCATCACCGCCGCAGTGTCCGCGCTGTTGTCCCATGCCGCGCTGGCACAGCCCGTGCATGCCACCTGCGAGAGCAAGCGCGCGGACATTTCACGCGACATCGACCACGCCAAGGCCAAGGGCCAGACCAACCGCGTGCGCGGACTGGAGAAAGCGCTGCGCGAGATGCAAGCAAATTGCAGCGATACAGAGCTCGCGAAAGAGCACGCAGCGCGCATTGCCCGCCAGGAAAAGAAGATCGCCGAACGCCAGCGCGACCTCGACAAAGCGCGGGAGCAAGGCAAGGCGGGCAAAATCGCCGACCGCGAAGCCAAGCTGGCCAAGGAAAAGGCCGAGCTTGAAAAACTGCGCACAGGGTCGCGCTGAACGCAAACCCTCCTATTCCCCCAGGCACACCCCGATGTCGCGCGCCATGGCGAGCAGCTCATGGTCCGGCGGAACCGTGCGCTGGGTGTTCGCCACGTCGGCGATCGCCACGCTGCCAATGCGCCCGCCCTGCAGCGTGACCATGCGGCCGAAGCGGCCCTCGATCACGAGGCGCGCCGCATGGTGGCCGAAGCGCGTGGCCAGCACGCGGTCGAACGGCGTGGGGTCGCCGCCGCGCTGCACGTGGCCGAGCACGGTGGCGCGCACCTCGCTCTTGAGGTGCGGCTGCAGGCGCTCGCGCAGCACGTGGCCGACGCCGCCCAGGCGCACCGGGTCGGGGCTGTATTCCACGCGCTCACGCACGGTGAGGCTGCCGCCGCGCTCCTTGGCGCCCTCGCCGATGCAGACGATGGTGTAGCGCTGGCGCTGCTCGCGCGCGCGGCAGCGGGCGATGACGGCCTCCAGGCCGTAGTCGATCTCGGGCAGCAGGATCACGTCGGCGGCGCTGGCGATGCCGCTCTCCAGCGCCAGCCAGCCCGCGTGGCGGCCCATGGTCTCGACGATCATCACGCGGTGGTGGCTGTAGGCCGTGCTCTCGATGCGGCGCAGCGCGTCGGTGGCGGTAGCCACCGCCGTGTCGAAGCCGAAGCTGCGCTCGCAGTGGGCGATGTCGTTGTCGATGGTCTTGGGCACGCCCACTGCGTTCAGGCCCACGGCACGCAGGCCGTGCGCGATGGACATGGTGCCGTCGCCGCCAATGGCCACCACGCCATCCAGCCCCAGCGCGCGCACGTTGCGGCCCACCTGGGCCAGCGTGGCGTCGTCCTTCAAGGGGTTGGCGCTGTTGCTCGTGCCGAGGATGGTGCCGCCGATGTGCAGGATGCCCGACACGTCACCCCACCCCAGCGGCCGCGTGCGCGGCGCATCGCCCATCAGGCCCTCGAAACCGTCAAGGATGCCCACCACCTCGCAATGCCCGTGGTGGATCAGCGACTTGGCGACCGCGCGGATCACCGCGTTGAGGCCGGGGCAGTCGCCGCCTCCCGTGAGCACGCCGATGCGCATCGTGGTTCTCCTCAAGGCAGCAGGTCGAGCGCGTGCATGTACGCGGGCTGCACCATGAGGTCGTCCCAGGGCTGGGGCAGCGTCTCGGGCAGCAGGGCGAGGCGGCGGGCCTCGCTGTTCTGGCTGGGCTGCCAGCGGCGCTTGCCTTGCGCTTCGCTCAGGCCGTCCAGCAGTTCATCGACCGCCCTGCCCTCGCCCAGGCTCTGGTTGCACAGCAGCACGAGGTTGCAGCCGGCGTTGAGGGCTTCCACGGCCGCGTCGGTGTAGCTGACCACCTGGCCGTCGATGCGGCGCGCGCCTTCCATGCTCAGGTCGTCGCTGAAGATGGCGCCGTCGAAGCGCAGGCGGCCGCGCAGGATGTCCTGCAGCCATTTGGCCGAGAAGCCCGCCGGGCGCTTGTCCACCTTGGGGTAGATGACGTGCGCGGGCATGACGCTGGTGAGCACGGTGGAGAGCCACGGGTACGGCGCCGCGTCCTCCTGCAGGATGGCCTTGAGGCCGCGCTTGTCCACGGGCACCTCGGTGTGCGAATCGGCCCGGACGTTGCCGTGGCCGGGAAAGTGCTTGCCGCAGTTCGCCATGCCCGCCTGCAGCAGCCCCTGCATGAGCGCGCGCGCCAGCATGGCGACCACGCGCGGGTCCCGGTGGAAGGCGCGGTCGCCGATCACGCCGCTCTCACCCCAGTCCAAATCGAGCACGGGCGTGAAGGAGAAATCGACGCCGCAGGAGCGCAGCTCGCTGCCCAGCACGTAGCCCGCCGCCGTGGCCGCGTCCATGGCGCGCAGGGCGTCCTGCATCCACAGCTCGCCCAGGGCGCGCATGGGCGGGAGGTGGGTGAAGCCGTCGGTCTTGAAGCGCTGCACGCGGCCGCCTTCGTGGTCCACGCAGATCAGCAGGTCATCGCGCACAGCCTTGATGGCGGCGGTGAGCTCCAGCAGCTGCGCGCGGTTTTCCCAGTTGCGCGCGAACAGGATCATGCCGCCCACGAGCGGGTGCGCGAGGCGGCGGCGGTCGGCGTCGGTGAGCTGGGTTCCAGCCACGTCGATGATGAGGGGGCGTGTTCTGTCATAGGCTGCTTACTCACTTATTGATAGCATATTGCGTTTTTCCATCGAGCGCTGGAGGCCGATTTGGCTTCAAACTTTCTCCACCACGCAAAAGCTCGCCGCGTAGTTCGTCTCGTCGGTCACGGTCACATGGCAGCGCAGGCCGCGTGCGTCGAACCAGTCCTTGAGCGCGCCGTGCAGCACGATGGACGGCTGGCCGCTCGGCAGGTTGACGATCTCGCAGGCGCGCCACGTCATCGGCATGCGCATACCCAGGCCGATGGCCTTGCTGAACGATTCCTTCGCGGAGAAGCGCGTGGCGAGGTAGCGCACGCCGCGTTCGGGCCAGCGGGCACCGCGCGCGCGCCAGGTGGCGAGTTCGCCCTCGGCCAGCACCTTCTCGGCGAAGCGGTCGCCGTGGCGCCCGAGGCTTTCGCGGATGCGGCGCACGTCGCACACGTCGGTGCCGATGCCGTAGATCATGTGCGCTGCGCCATGCCCCGGTCGATGCACTGCTGGTAAGCGCGCACCGTGGCGGCGTAGCCCAGCTCCAGCGCATCGGCGACGAAGGCGTGGCCAATGGAGACTTCGAGCAGCCCCGGCACGCGCGCGACGAATGCCGCCAGGTTCTCGCGGTTCAGGTCATGGCCCGCGTTCACGCCCAGACCCGCATCCAGCGCGGCCTGCGCCGCGGCGGCGTATTGCCGCAATTGCGCCTCCTGGCCGGGCGTGCCCCAGGCGGCGGCGTAGGGCTCGGTGTAGAGCTCCACGCGGTCGGCCCCCGCCGCACGGGCGGCGGCCATCTGCTCGGGCACGGCATCCATGAACAGGCTCACGCGCACGCCCAGGCGCCTGCATTCGGCGGCCAGGGGCGCCAGGCGCTCGGCATCCTGCGGAAAGCTCCAGCCGTGGTCGCTGGTGAACTGGTCCTCGCTGTCGGGCACGAAGGTTGCCTGCTGAGGACGCACCTCGCGGATGAAGTCCATCAGGTTCTGCGTGGGATTGCCCTCGATGTTGAATTCACGGCCCGGCCAGGCCTTGAGCAGCGCGGCGAGCTCGTGCACGTCGTCGGCGCGGATGTGGCGGCCGTCGGGGCGTGGGTGGACGGTGATGCCCTGCGCGCCCGCCTCCAGGCACAGGCGCGCGGCGCGCGCGACCGAGGGGATGCCGAGGTGGCGCGTGTTGCGCACCAGCGCGACCTTGTTGACGTTGACCGAGAGTGCGGTGGTGTGGGTCGTCATAGCGATTGCAGATCCATCATGAGCTGGCGCGTGCGCAGCAGCGGGTGGCCGCAATGGTATTGCAGCAGCGCGCGCAACTGGGGCTTGAGTTCGGCCGCCACAGGGGCCACGGCGCGCAGCAGCGCGGTGTAGGCGGTGCCAGCCTCCTGCGCTTGCTGCAGCGCGCCCCATTGCGCGCCGCTGAGGCTGGCGCGGTCGGCATCGGTGGCGGCGCGCAGGCCGCCTTCGGCCACGAGGGTGTAGCGTGCCTGCGCGGCCAGCGCGCCGAGCGTGGCGGTCTCCAGGTCGAGCGCGGGCAGCAAGCCCACTTCGCGCAGCAGCAGCAGCTCAAAGGCGCGCAGCACGGGCTCCAGCGCGTCGCCGTGTTCGCTGGCAAGCACGCGCACCACGCCCGCGTACACGTCGAACAGGGCGGCGTGCGTGTCCTCGCGCGCCAGCAGGCGCAGCAGCAGTTCGTTGAGGTACAGGCCCGAGAGCAGCGCGTCGCCCGTGGGCATCACGTGCCCGCCCACCCATTCGGCGCCCTTGAGCGCGTGGATCTCGCCATGCCCCTCGCCCGCCACGCCGTAGGCCACGCGCAGCGGCTGCAGCGGCAGCAGCACGGGACGGAAGTTGGAGGTGGGCTTCTTCGCGCCCTTGGCGACCAGCGCCACGCGCCCGTGGTGGCGCGTGAAGGCTTCGAGGATCAGGCTCGACTCGCTCCAGTCATAGCTGTGCAGGATGTAGGCAGGCTCGTCGTGGATGCGGCGCGTGGCCATGGGTCGCTATTGTTTCAATAGCTGCTTGCGCTTGTCGGATAAGCGCTAGCGGCTGATTTTATTCATAGCCGAAGGAGCGCACGCGCGCCTCGTCGTCGGCCCAACCGGAGCGCACCTTGACCCAGACTTCGAGGAACACCTTGGCGTCCATGAGCTTTTCCAGCTCCTGCCGCGCCTCGGTGCTGATGCGTTTCAAGCGCTCGCCCTTCTCGCCGATCACCATCGCCTTGTGGCCGTCGCGCTCGACGACGATGGTTGCGGCGATGCGGAGGAAGCGCTTGTACTGCTTGCTCTTTTCCTCGTCGAACTTGTCGATGACCACGGTGGAGGTGTAGGGCAGCTCGTCGCCGGTGAAGCGGAAGAGCTTCTCGCGCACCGTCTCGCTCGCCAGGAATTTCTCGCTGCGGTCGGTCAGCTCGTCCTCGGCGTACCACCAGGCCTGCTCGGGCAGGTACTTTTCGCAGATGCCGTACAGACGCTCGATGTCGCCCTTGTTCTTGGCCGACATGGGCACGAACTCGGCGAACGGGTGGCGCTGCTGCATGTCGCGCAGCCACGGCGCGATCTCGGCGCGGCGGTGCACGGTGTCGAGCTTGTTGGCGATGAGCAGCGTGGGGATGCCGGGCTTGAACAGGCTCAGCACCTTGGCATCGGCCAGCGTGAAGCTGCCCGCCTCGACCACGAACAGGATCAGATCCACGTCGCCGATCGCGCCCATCACGGTCTTGTTGAGCGACTTGTTCAAGGCCGTGCTGTGCCGCGTCTGGAAGCCCGGCGTGTCGACGAACACGAACTGCGTGGCCCCGCGCGTGCGGATGCCGGTGATGCGGTGGCGCGTGGTCTGCGCCTTGCGCGAGGTGATGCTGATCTTCTGCCCGACGAGCGCGTTCATCAGCGTGGACTTGCCCACGTTGGGCTTGCCGACGATGGCGATCAGGCCGCAGCGCTGCCCTTCCACGGGCGCGCCGGCAGCAGGCCGTGCGGCGGCCAACATGGATTCGAGGTCGTTTTGGCCTTCAGCGCTTGTCCCTTCTGCGCCAGCAGCTCCGTTTTCAGTAGCATTCATGCCTGTTTCGCTTTCAGTTGGGCCAGCATGGCGGCGGCGGCGGCCTGCTCGGCCGCACGGCGCGATGCACCGCTGCCGCGCTGCAATTGCCGCAGCTCGGCGATCTCGCACTCCACGTGGAAGACCTGGTTGTGCGCGGCACCGGTCGTCTCGGCCACGCGGTACTGGGGCAGTTTCATTTTGCGGCCCTGCAGCCACTCCTGCAACGCGGTCTTGGCGTCCTTGGCGGCCTCCTGCAGGCGGGGGCTCAGCTCCACGCCCTCGAACAGGCGGTGGACCAGCGCCTCGGCGCGTTCATAGCCCGCGTCGAGGTAGACGGCGCCGATGATGGCCTCCAGCGCATCGGCCAGGATCGAGGGGCGCAGCTTGCCGCCCGACTTGGACTCGCCCTCGCCCAGGCGCAGCACCTCGGACAGCTGGAGCCTGAGCGCGATGCCGTGCAGGGAATCCTGCTTGACGAGGTGGGCGCGCACGCGGGAGAGCTCGCCCTCCGGCAGCGTGCGCAGCTGGCGGAACAGCAGGCTGGAGACGGCCAGGTTGAGCACCGAGTCGCCCAGGAATTCCAGGCGCTCGTTGTGGTCCGCGGAAAAGCTGCGGTGCGTGACGGCCCGCTGCAGCAGCGAAGGATCGGAGAAGCGGTGCTGCAGGCGCTCCTGCAGGGCGGCGTGGCTGGCGGGCGGCACTAATCAGTCGGTCGAGTGTTGGAAGCGGTACACCAGGTACGCCGGCCCGGCCAGCGGGATCTCGCGCGCGTAGCTGAACGACACGATGACCTTGTCGTTGCGCTTGGTCACTTCCAGGTCCTTGCCCCCGATGGAGCTGATGTCGTCGATGGCGGCGGCGCGGTCGAACGAGGCGCGGATCTCGGGCACCGTGGAGCCCTCGCGCGCGGCCTTGGCGGCGGCCTTCTTGATGGCCACGTATTCCAGGAAGATGGGCACGGACTGCCCGCCGATGGCGAACGCGGCCACGGCGAGCACGCCGATGAAGACGAGGCCGATGAAAGACAGTCCCCGCTGGCGCGAGCGAGCCGCGGTGTGTTGCAGACCCATGCCTGATTCCCCCATGCTGGTGTCGCGCATCAGTTGAACGAGCCGATGCGCTTGAGGTTGCCGAAATTCATCCACACGAAGAAGGCCTTGCCGACGATGTTCTCGTCCGGCACGAAGCCCCAGTAGCGCGAATCGAGCGAATTATCGCGGTTGTCGCCCATCATGAAGTAGTGGCCCTCGGGCACCTTGCAGCTCACGCCCTCCACGCTGTAGCGGCAGTTCTCGCGGAACTTGAACTGGCTCGCGCTCTGCACGAAGGCCGGCACCTCGGGGGTGTTGAGGATGCGGTGGCGGTGCTCGCCCAGTTGCTCGTCGAACTGCTTGAAGTAGCGCATCGCGTCCTGGTCGAAGAAGTCGGGCAGCGCCGTGGTCTCCACGGGCTTGCCGTTCACCGTGAGGCGCTTGTTCAGGTAGGCCACCTCGTCGCCCGGCACGCCGACCACGCGCTTGATGTAGTCCATGCTGGGCTGCGGGGGTAGCGGAACACCATCACGTCGCCGCGCTGCGGGGCGTTGCCCTGCGTGATCTTGGTGTTGACGACGGGCAGGCGCACGCCGTAGGTGAACTTGTTCACCAGGATCAGGTCGCCCACGAGCAGCGTCGGGATCATGGAGCCCGAGGGGATCTTGAACGGCTCGAACAGGAACGAACGCAGCAGGAAGACCACGGCGATCACGGGGAAGAGCCCGGCCGTCCAGTCCAGCCACCAGGGCTGCATGAGGATGCGGCCCTTGGCCTCCTCGACGTCGCCGTCCACTTTCTGGATGCCCATGCGGTCCAGCTCGGCGCGGCGCTGGGCCGCGGCGTCTTCCAGCGCCTGGGCGGCGCGGCGGCGGCGCGGCAAAAAGACGAACCGCTCGGCCAGCCAGTAGACGCCCGTGACCACGGTGGCCAGGAACAGCAACAGCGCGAAATTGCCTTCGATGGCCCCCAGGTACCAGGCGCCCACGTAGCCCGCGAACGCCGCGAGCACGGCGGCGGTGATGTATTGCATGGCTTGCATCAATCCTCCACTTGCAGGATGGCCAGGAATGCCTCCTGCGGCACCTCGACCGAGCCGATCTGTTTCATGCGCTTCTTGCCGGCCTTCTGCTTTTCGAGCAGCTTGCGCTTGCGCGTGATGTCGCCGCCGTAGCACTTGGCGAGCACGTTCTTGCGCAGCGCCTTGATGGTCTCGCGCGCGATGATGTTGGCGCCGATGGCGGCCTGGATGGCCACGTCGAACATCTGGCGGCTGATGATCTCGCGCATCTTGGCCGCCACCGCGCGGCCGCGGTACTGGCTCTGGCTGCGGTGCACGATGATGGACAGGGCATCGACCTTCTCGCCGTTGAGCAGGATGTCGACCTTCACCACGTCGGATGCGCGGTACTCCTTGAACTCGTAGTCCATCGACGCATAGCCGCGCGAGACCGACTTGAGCTTGTCGAAGAAGTCCAGCACGATCTCGCCCAGCGGCAGCTCGTAGGTCAGCATGACCTGGCGGCCGTGGTAGGCCATGTTCAACTGCACGCCGCGCTTCTGGTTGGCCAGCGTCATCACCGGACCCACGTAGTCCTGCGGCATATAGAGGTGCACGGTGACGATGGGCTCGCGGATCTCCTGGATGCGGCCCTGCTCGGGCATCTTGGAGGGGTTCTCCACCATGATGACCTCGCCGTCGCCCTTGACCACCTCGTAGACCACGCTGGGCGCGGTGGTGATCAGGTCTTGGTCGAACTCGCGCTCCAGGCGCTCCTGCACGATCTCCATGTGCAGCAGGCCCAGGAAGCCGCAGCGGAAGCCGAAGCCCAGCGCCTGCGACACCTCGGGCTCGAAGTGCAGCGAGGCGTCGTTGAGCTGGAGCTTTTCCAGCGCATCGCGCAGCTGGTCGTACTGGTTGGCCTCGGTCGGGTAGAGGCCCGCGAACACCTGGGGCTGGATTTCCTTGAAGCCGGGCAGCGCCTCCGTGGCCGGGCCCGCGTTGTTGGGCAGCTTCTTTTCCAGCGTGATGGTGTCGCCCACCTTGGCGGCCTTGAGCTCCTTGATGCCGGCGATGATGTAGCCCACCTCGCCCGCGCGCAGCATGTCGCGCGGCTGGTTGGCCGGCGTGAACACGCCGAGCTGGTTGGCGTCGTAGGCGGCGCCGGTCGCCATCATCTTGAAGCGCTCGCCCTTCTTGAGCTCGCCGTCCACCACGCGCACCAGCATGACCACGCCCACGTAGCTGTCGAACCAGCTGTCGATGATCATGGCACGCAGCGGGCCTTGCGGGTTGCCCTTCGGGGGCGGCACCTTGGCCACCACGGCCTCGAGGATCTCGTCGATGCCCATGCCCGTCTTGGCCGAGCAGGGAATGGCCTCGCTCGCGTCGATGCCGATCACGTCCTCGACCTCGGCCTTCGCGTTCTCGGGGTCGGCCTGCGGCAGATCCATCTTGTTGAGCACGGGCAGCACTTCCACGCCGAGTTCGAGCGCGGTGTAGCAGTTGGCCACGGTCTGCGCCTCCACGCCCTGCGATGCATCCACCACCAGCAGCGCGCCTTCGCATGCGGAGAGCGAGCGCGAGACTTCGTACGAGAAGTCCACGTGGCCGGGCGTGTCGATCAGGTTGAGGTTGTAGACCTGGCCATCGCGGGCCTTGTATTGCAGCGCGGCGGTCTGCGCCTTGATGGTTATCCCACGCTCCTTCTCGATGTCCATCGAGTCCAGCACCTGGGCTTCCATCTCGCGGTCCGCGAGCCCGCCACAGCGCTGGATGAGGCGGTCAGCAAGGGTGGACTTGCCGTGGTCGATGTGCGCAATGATCGAGAAATTTCTGATGTGATTCATCAACGGATAACGACAAGTATTTGAATTGCAATGACCGGCACAAGAAAAAAGGGCGCGTCAAACAAGCGACGCGCCCTGAACCAACAATCTTTGGCAACTGCGATAGTTGGAGCTTCATTGTAGGCAAAAAGGCCTTTCCGGGAAGCCCATCCGACTACAGCCAAGGGCCGTTGCCATGCTGCAACGGGAATTTTATCAACAGGTTATCAACAATTGGGAGCCCAAATATCTGGACAAGGTGTGCGCGAGCTGTGGAACACCTGTGCATCACTCGCCTGCCTCCCGCATGGTGGCGAAGCGGCGGGAGTTTATATCAAAACCCTCACATTGAACCCCTCCATTCTACAAATATGCACAGATAGAAAAACTCGGCCGCAGGCTGCAGTTTGCGCTTCACGGAAAAAAGCCCCACTCCCGACTCCGGGGCAGGGCTTTGTCACGCAGGCTCCGCTCGTCAGCGGGCAGGACGGATCAGCGTGTACTGCGCCCACTCGCCCCGGCGGAACAGCACGTTGATGGGCTTGGCCTTGTCGGCCTTGGCCAGTGCTGCCTCGAAGTCCTTCAGGTTGCGGATCTCGGTGTTGGCCAGCGCCACGATGACGTCGTCCGTGCGCAGGCCTGCGCGGGCCGCGGCATCCGCAGCCGTCACGACACGCACGCCGCCCTTGACCTTCAGCTCCTTTTCCTGCGCGGCAGTGAGCTCTGCCACGACCAGGCCGATCTGCTGCGCGGCCGAGGACGACTTGCCCTTGCTCTCCTGCTCTGCGGCCTTGGCCACGGCCTTCTCCTCCGGCTCCACCTCGGCGATGGTGATCGACAGGTCGCGCGAGGCACCTCGGCGGAACACGGTGATGCTGGTCTTGGTACCCGGCTTGGTATTGCCCACCAGGCGCGGCAGGTCCGAGACCTTCTCCACGGCCTTTCCGTCGTAGCGAGTGATGATGTCGCCCGCTTCGATGCCGGCCTTCTCGGCCGGAGAGCCGGCTTCCACGCCGCGTACCAGGGCGCCCTGGGACTTGCCCAGCCCGATCGACTCCGCGACGTCCTTGGACACCGATTCGATCTGCACGCCGATGCGCCCGCGGCTCACGCGGCCCACGGTGCGCAACTGCTCGCTCACGCGGATGGCCTCGTCGATGGGGATGGCGAAGGAAATCCCCATGAAGCCGCCCGAGCGGGAATAGATCTGGCTGTTGATCCCGACCACCTCGCCGCGCATGTTGATCAGCGGCCCGCCGGAATTGCCGGGGTTGATGGCCACGTCGGTCTGGATGAAAGGCAGGTAGTCGCCCGTGTCGCGCTGCTTGGCGCTGACGATGCCCGCGGTCACCGTGTTCTCCAGCCCGAAGGGCGAGCCGATGGCCATGACCCATTCGCCCGCCTTGAGGCGGCTCACGTCGCCCACCTTGACGGCCGGAAGGCCCGTGGCGTCGATCTTGACCACGGCGACATCCGTGCGCTTGTCGGCGCCCACGATCTTGGCCTTGAACTCGCGCTTGTCGGTGAGCGTGACGATGACTTCGTCCGCTCCCTCGACCACGTGCGCATTCGTCATCACGTAGCCGTCAGGCGTGAGGATGAAGCCCGAGCCCACGCCGCGCGGCTGCTCCTCGGGCTGCGGGCGCTGCGGTCCCTGCTGCCGGGGAATGTTGGGGACCGGGACGCCGAAGCGCCGGAAGAACTCCAGCATGTCCTCGTCCATGCCGTTCAGCGCCGGACGGCTGGACACCTTCTCCGTGGTGCGGATGTTCACTACCGACGGCCCCACCTGCTCCACCAGTTCCGTGAAGTCGGGCAGGCCCCGCACCGCGGGCGCAGATTGCGCCTGCGCGGACCCCGTCCCCAGCAGACCGCCAGCACCTGCCACCGCCATCAGGCCGGCAAGGGCCCAGGAGTGCATGCCTTCCTTCCAATCGATCATCCGCATCGTCGACCTTTCCTTGTCTTTCAAATCACCGAAACTGAATCTGTGAAGGCGCCCGGCCCGATTGGTTCCCGCCGTCAGCGCCAGGATAGGCGTTCAGCGTGCACGCTCCAGGGCACCGATGAAACGGCGCAGCGTCTCCAGGGGCACTTCCCCCACGGCGGTGGCCCAGGTGTCCTGCCCGACTTTTTGCGCCACCACCTGGGTCGCTCCCATGCTGACGGAACGGGCACCCTCCGGGTGCCGCCCGGCGCCATAGGGCTCCAGGAAGACCGACAGCGTCGCCAGCCCATCCGAGTAGATGCACTGCAGCACCGTGCGCGGCACCTCCGCTTGAACAGCACGCGCCTTCTTGTAACAGCCCTGGGGAACGAAGCCCGCCACCGTGGCCCGCATGCGCCAGCCTTCGGCGTCCGCCGTCGTCCGCTCCAGTGGGACGGCCGCCCTGCGGTAGCCCTCCATGTCGCCCATCATGCGCAGCATGGCCTGCAGCCCGGCGGGCGACTCCATGGCCAGCTCCGAGAAGGCGGCCTGCTCCAGCACGCGCCCCTCGGCATCCAGGGTCTGCAGTTGGAGGGCGAGGCCCGAGCCTTGCTCCGCCCAGATGCGGTAGCCGAAGCGCCAGGCATCGCGCGGAATGAAGGCCACCACGTCGGCATCCAGCCCAGCCACGCGCTCCCGGCCAGCAGCTTTCACTGCATAGTGCTTGTCCGGCGATACGCCTTCCGCATCGGGAACGCGGGGGAACAGCCCCCTGGCATCGCGCATTTCGCTGCGCACGATGCGCGCCTGAGGCAGAAAAGTCCGTACTTCGCCCTCGTGGCGGAACACGATCCTCGGCGTTCCGCTGAGCGCTTCCACGCGCTCGATCTGCTGCGAGCCTTCACAAGCGTGCCAGATCCGGGAACTGGCCATCGCCCCGTTGGACGACAGGACCATGAACGTGCCACTGTAATTGCGGCTGAGCGACGCGTGGTGCATGCGGGCTATCCACCCCGCCACATCTGTCGGCCGGCTTGCAGCAGGCGCGTCGGAAACCGCCACTGCGCACGGTGCAGGCTCCGCACTGGCCGCGCCGATCAGCCACAGGGCCACGCCCACAGCGATTCCACCCCATTTCGCATACCACGCCAGCATCCGTTGATCCGCACGAATCCGCATGCGCGTCACGCTACTCCCGTTCCTGGACAAATAGCCTGGTCAATGTTTTCAGCGCGCAGGGGCCTCGAAAGTGGCGTTGCGCAAAAAGCCTGCGGGCATCTGCAGGGCAGAGGTGCTGCCGAACTGCTTGTGGGCCGCCAGCAGTTCGTCCAGGCGCGGGTCGCGGATCATGATCTGCGGCCCATCGGATCCGATATTCGTGGCCACCATCGTCTGCTGCTGCGGCGGCATGGCAGGCGCGGGCTGCACGGCGGCCAGCTGCGCGCCCGCAGCAGCGACGCCCGGGGTCAGCCCGACATAGGCATTCCAGCCCAGCGCCGCGACGGCGGCCAGGGAAGCGAAGCCTGCGGCAAGCTTCCAGCGGAACACCGACGCGTTGGCGGCCTCGTCGTGGCGGGCCACCTGTGCCAATGCGGCAGCGGGCAGCCGCGCGGGCAGCGGCTCACGCGCAAGTTGCTCGCGCAAGCGTCCCAGCAGCGCAGGGTCGGTGGCATGCACGGGCTCGCTGCAGCGCATCACCTCGCCAATCATGTGGTAGAGCTGCCAGGATGCCTGGCCTTCGTCTGTGCCGGCATAGGCCATGGCCTGGGCGAACTCATCCCCTTGCAACTCCCCGTCGGCCAGTGCCGACAGGCATTCGCGCTTCATCACATCGTCCTTCATGGTGCCACCTGCATCGCGCTACCCCGATATATCCATTACCACCGCTTGCCCGAGCGCTTCTCGAGCAAGGGCTTGACCCGGGCCGATATCGCCTCCCGGGCCCGGAAGATCCGCGACCGCACCGTGCCGATAGGGCAGTTCATGGCCGCGGCGATCTCCTCGTAACTCAGTCCCTCGATCTCCCGCAGCGTCACCGCCTGCCTCAGGTCTTCAGGCAACGCCTCCATGGCCGCGTTCACCGCAGCGGCGATCTCCTGGGCTGCCAGGACGGTCTCGGGGGTTTCGTCGCTGGTTAGTTCACGATCGAGCAGGGAAGTTTCATCGTCGTCGTCACCGCCACCGCGCAGGGCGCTTTCGGTGATCACCGGGTTGCGCTTGAGGTCCACCAGGGCCTTCTTGGCCGTGTTGACCGCGATGCGGTAGAGCCAGGTGTAGAACTGCGCCTCCCCCGGAACTGGTGGAGCGCCCGGTAGGCCCGCAGGAAAGTCTCCTGCGTGATGTCCTGCACCAAGTCCACATCGCGCACCATGCGCCCGATCAGCCGCTCGATGCGCCGCTGGTACTTGATGACCAGCAACTCGTACGCCCGCTGGTCGCCCGCGACCGTGCGCTCCACCAGGCGCAGATCACTGTCGGCGGGTTCATTCGTAGAGGCTGTCATGTCCTTGTCTGTGTCTCACCTTCGTGCCGGGAAGGCATGCCTTCGGCACGGGCCGTGCCGGATGGGGCGCGCGAATATACCGCACGCCGCAGGGCTTCCCACCGGAGTGGCGAACTGCCGCGCTCCAGCCACAGCCAGACCGTACGGCCGCGCACCAGGCGCAAGGACAGGAGTAGCCCCGATTGCAGATCCAGGTGCACGCGCGGCCATTGCACCAAGCCGCCCCACCCCCGGCCCCCATCGGCCAGCAGGGACCATTCCCGGCCATCCCACACCAATTGCCCCGGAAAAAGGCCATGCCACAGGCTCCAGGCCGCCGCCGCGCACAGGCACCACAGCGCCAGGCCCGCCAGAGCACGTTCGCGGCCATTGCCGAGCATCCACCAGGCCAGCATGCAGGCGAACCCCAAGGCCGCGACCGCGAACAAGGCCTGCCCTGCGCGCCGCGAACGGCCGAAGGGGAATTGGACGGAGGGTGCGTAGGCGGCGCCGCGCATCAAAGCCGCCCGGCGGCATCCGGGCGTGCTGCCGCCGGCAGGCGTGCCCGCTGCGGCAGGGATGCCATCAAACGCGCCTGAAGACCAACGTGCCGTTGGTGCCGCCGAAGCCGAAATTGTTCTTGAGGGCGACATCCATCTTCATGTCGCGCGCCGTGTTCGCGCAGTAGTCCAGATCGCACTCCGGATCCTGCGAGAAAAGATTGATGGTCGGCGGCACCTTCTGGTGGTGCAGCGCCAGCACGGTGAACACGCTCTCGATACCGCCCGCGCCGCCCAGCAGGTGGCCGGTCATGGACTTGGTGGAACTCACCACCATCTTCTTCGCATGGTCGCCGAGCGCCGCCTTGATGGCGTTGGTTTCGTTCAGGTCGCCCAGCGGGGTGGAGGTGCCGTGCGCGTTGAGGTACTGCACCTCGTCCGCGTTCACGCCGGCGTTGCGCAGGGCCGCCTGCATGGCGCGGCGCGGGCCGTCCATGTTCGGCGCGGTCATGTGCCCAGCATCGGCGCTCATGCCGTAGCCAGCCACCTCGGCATAGATGCGAGCACCGCGCGCCTTGGCATGCTCGTACTCTTCGAGCACGACCACGCCCGCACCCTCGCCGAGCACGAAGCCGTCGCGGTCCTTGTCCCAAGGGCGCGAGGCCGTCTTGGGATCGTCGTTGCGCGTGGACAGCGCGCGCATCGCGGCGAAGCCCCCCACGCCCAGCGGGGAAACGGTGGCCTCGGTGCCGCCGGCCACGATCACGTCGGCATCGCCGTATTCGATCTTGCGGGCCGCCTCGCCGATGCAGTGCAGCCCCGTCGTGCACGCGGTCACGACAGAGAGGTTCGGGCCCTTGAAGCCGAAGCGCATCGATACCTGGCCGGCCACCATGTTGATGATCGACGCCGGCACGAAGAACGGCGTGATGCGGCGTGGGCCGCGGTTGGCCAGTTCGGCGTGGGTGTTCTCGATCAGCGGCAGGCCGCCGATGCCCGAGCCGATGATGCAGCCGATGCGCGTGGCCAGCTCTTCATCCAGCGCCTCGCCTGTCGGCAGGCCCGCGTCGCGTACAGCCTCCTGGGCTGCGGCGATGCCGTAATGGATGAAGGTGTCCATGGTGCGCGCATCCTTGGCGCTGATGTAGGACTCCAGATCGAAGCCCTTGACCTCGCCCGCGATCTTGCAGGCAAAGTTCGATGCGTCGAACTTGGTGATGAGGTCAATGCCGGATTGCCCGGCAAGGATGCTGGCCCAGGCATCCTGCACCGTGTTGCCCACGGGCGAAATGCAACCCAGGCCGGTCACGACGACGCGACGACGGCTCATGCGTTAAACCTTCTGCTGATCGGATGCTGCGCCCCACCGGGGCGCCGGCCGCTCATTCCATTTATCTATCAATCGAGTGCACGAAGGCGAAGCCGACAAAGCAACGGTTGATTTAGAAATGGAATCAGGCCTTTTGGTGGGTGTTGGCGTAGTCGATGGCGTTTTGCACCGTCGTGATCTTCTCGGCATCCTCATCGGGGATCTCGATGCCGAATTCGTCTTCCAGCGCCATCACCAGCTCCACCGTGTCCAGAGAGTCGGCACCCAGATCGGCCACGAAAGCCTTTTCGTTGGTGACTTGGGACTCTTCCACGCCGAGTTGTTCGGCAATGATTTTTTTGACACGTGCTTCGATATCGCTCATGGTTTCCCTCTGGGGGTTGTGAATGAATCCGCGATTCTAGCCGCTTCGGGTGCAGCACCCGAGCAGCCCGCCGCACGGACGATCCGGCGTCAATTTGCTTCAACTACATGTACATGCCGCCATTGACGTGCAATTCCTGCCCCGTCACATAGCCAGCGCCCTGCGATGCGAGGTAGGCGACCGCATGCGCAATGTCGCTCGGCTGCCCCAGATCCCCCATGGCGATCTGGGATTTGAGGGCCTTCTTCTGTTCTTCGGGCAGGTCGGCCGTCATGTCGGTGGCGATGAAGCCGGGGGCCACGCAGTTCACCGTGATGCCGCGGCTACCCAGCTCGCGCGCCAGGGCGCGGGTCATGCCGGCCACGCCGGCCTTGGCAGCAGCATAGTTGGCCTGGCCGGGGTTGCCCGAGGCGCCGACCACACTGGTGATGCTGATGATGCGGCCGAAGCGCTGCTTCATCATGGGCCGGATGGCCGCGCGGCTCACGCGAAAGACGGCCTTGAGGTTGGTGTCCAGCACCGCGTCCCAGTCGTCGTCCTTCATGCGCATGGCAAGCGTGTCGCGCGTGATGCCGGCGTTGTTCACCAGCACGTGCAGGCCGCCGTGCTCTTTCACGATGGCATCAATCAGCGCATCCACGGCGGCGCCATCGGTCACGTTCAGCTTCACGCCCCTGCCGCCGTGGGCGGAGAGCGCTTCGGTGATGCGCGCCGCGCCTTCGTCGGTGGTGGCCGTGCCGATCACGCGCAGGCCGCGGGCCGCCAGTTCGGCGGCGATGGCCGCGCCGATACCGCGCGTCGCGCCGGTGACCAGCGCGGTCTGGGAAGGGGTCGTGGATTCGCTCATGCCAGCAGCTCTCGGGTTTCGGCCAGGGTGGCCGGATCGTACAGGGAGGCGCCGACCAGCTCGGGGTCGATGCGCTTGGTCATGCCGGCCAGCACCTTGCCGGGACCGCATTCGACGACATGGGTGATGCCGCGCGCCTTCAACGCCTGCAAGCACTCCACCCAGCGCACCGGACCGAAGGCCTGGCGGTAAAGCGCGTCGCGGATGGCGTCGGCATCTTGCTGCACGGCCACGTCCACGTTGTTGACCACGGGGATCTGCGGCGCTTCCAGCGTCAGCGCGGCCAGGGCGGCACGCAGCTTCTCTGCGGCGGGCTTCATGAGGCTGGAGTGGAAAGGCGCCGACACGGGCAGCGGCAACGCGCGCTTGGCACCAGCGGCCTTGAGCATTTCGCAGCCCTTCTCGACGCCGGCCTTGCTGCCGGCAATGACGGTCTGCATGGGGTCGTTGAAGTTCACGGCCTCGACCACCTCGGGCGAACCCGCGCCGAAGCTCGCGGTCGCCTCGGCGCAGCCGGCGATGACCTTGGCGGCGTCCAGCCCCAGGATGGCGGCCATGGCGCCCGTGCCCACGGGCACGGCCTCCTGCATGGCGGCGGCGCGCAGGCGCACCAGCGGCGCGGCCTGGGCCAGCGTCAGCACGCCCGAGGCGACGAGTGCAGCGTATTCGCCCAGCGAATGCCCGGCGACGGCCGAGGGCAGCGCGCCACCCTCGGCACGCCAGACGCGCCAGGCGGCCACGCCGGCCACCAGCATCACGGGCTGGGTGTTGGTGGTGAGGGCCAGCGCCTCCTTGGGGCCGCCGTGGATCAATGCGCCCACGTCCTCGCCCAATGCGTCGGACGCCTCGCGCAGCGTCTCGGCCACCGCGGGATGATCGCCCCACGCATCGAGCATGCCCACGGACTGCGAGCCCTGGCCGGGGAACACGAATGCAAAGTTGTGTGCCATTGTCTCTTCTTGGTTTTGAATGGAATCAGGCTCCAGCGCTTATCCAGCAAGCGCAAGCAGCTATATTTTCAGGAGTACAGCACCCCAGGTGAAACCGCCACCCACGCCTTCGAGCAGCACGGTCTGCCCCGGCTTGACCTGGCCCGCGCGCACCGCGTGGTCCAGCGCCAGGGGAATGGAAGCCGCCGAGGTGTTGCCGTGCTGGTCCACCGTGACCACCACCTTGTCCATGGGCAGCTTCAGCTTGCGCGCCGTGCTCTGCATGATGCGGATGTTGGCCTGGTGCGGGATCAGCCAGTCGATGTCGGCATCGGTGAGGCCCGCCTTGTCCAGCGTGGCGCGCGCGGCCTTGTCCAGCAAGCCCACGGCGAGCTTGAACACGGCCTGCCCGTCCATCTTGAGCAGCGGGTCGCCCAGGATCTGGCCGCCATAGACATTGCCGGGCACGCACAGAATGCCCACGTGGCTGCCGTCGGCATGCAGGTCGCTGGCCAGGATGCCGGGCGTTTCCGAGGCCTCCAGCACCACGGCGCCAGCGCCGTCGCCGAAGAGCACACAGGTGGTGCGGTCCTTGAAGTCGAGGATGCGGCTGAACACCTCCGCCCCGACGACCAGCGCGCGGCTGGCGGCACCTGACTGGATCATGGCGTCCGCCACCGTGAGCGCATAGACGAAGCCACTGCACACGGCCTGCACGTCGAAGGCGGGGCAGCCGTTCGCGCCCAGCTTGTGCTGGAGGATGCAGGCGGTGGAGGGAAACACCATGTCCGGCGTGGACGTGGCGACGATGATCAGGTCAATGTCCTGCGGCTGGCGGCCTGCGGCCTCCAGGGCACGGCGAGAGGCTTCCAGCGCCAGGTCGCTGCTGGCCACGTCGCGCTCGGCGAAGTGGCGGGAGCGGATGCCGGTGCGCTCCACGATCCATTCGTCGGACGTCTCGATGCCTTGCTGCGCCAGCTGGGCCACCAGGTCATCGTTGGTCACACGGCGCGGCGGCAGGCTGCTGCCGGTGCCGGCAATACGGGAATAGCGTCTCATCAATGTGTGGCTGCGGCGGCAGTTCCGGGTTCGGGCTGGGCATCGGCGGCTGCCAGCAAGGGCGCCGCGTGTGCGACCCGCGTGCGGACGCGGTCGAGCAGGTTGTTGCGGGCCGCATCATACGCCCGGTTCAACGCCTGCTCGAAGGCCAGCGCGTCGGCCGAGCCGTGGCTCTTGAACACCAGGCCGCGCAGGCCCAGCAGCGCCGCGCCGTTGTAGCGGCGGTGATCAACGCGCCGCATGAGGGCCGATAGCACGGGATAAGCGACGATCGCAGCGATTTTCGTGAAGATGTTGCGCGAAAACTCCTGCTTGAGTATTCCCGCGATCATGGATGCGACACCCTCGCTGGCCTTGAGCGCCACGTTGCCCACGAAGCCATCACAGACCACGATGTCCACCGTGCCCTTGAAAATGTCATTGCCCTCGACGTTGCCGTGGAATTTGAGATCGCCGGAGTTGGCGGCAGAACGCAGCAATTCGCCTGCCCTTTTAATGACTTCGCTACCTTTGATGACTTCCTCGCCGACGTTGAGCAGACCCACGGCAGGCTCCTCGCGGTCCTGCAGCACGGACACCAGCGCCGAGCCCATCACGGCGAACTGCAACAGGTGTTCGGCTGTGCAATCGACGTTCGCGCCCAGGTCCAGCACCGTGGTGGCGCCGCCCTTGGCGTGGGGCAGTTGGGTGGCGATGGCGGGGCGGTCGATGCCGTCCAGCGTCTTGAGCAGGTAGCGCGCGATCGCCATCAGCGCGCCCGTGTTCCCGGCGGACACCGCTGCCTGGGCCGCCCCGTCCTTGACCTGCTGGATCGCCACGCGCATGGACGAATCCTTCTTGCGGCGCAGCGCGACTTCGACCGGGTCGTCCATCGTTACCACCTCGGATGCGGGCACGACCGTGGCCCGATCGTGCGAGAAGCCCTGCAGGCTGGCCTGCTGGCCGACGAGCAGCAGGCGCGCTTCGGGATGGTGGTCGAGGAACTGGCGGCACGCGGGAAGCGTGACGCCGGGGCCGTGGTCGCCCCCCATGCAGTCAACAGCCAGTGTGATGGTCATCGGCGGATATTAAAACGACAAAGGCCCGCGCTACGTAAGTAGCAACGGGCCTCGAAGCGGGCCTGATGGAGATCAGGCTTCGGACTTGTTCTTCAGCACCTGGCGGCCACGGTACACGCCGTTGGGGCTGATGTGGTGGCGCAGGTGGGTTTCGCCGGTGGTGGGTTCCACTGCGATGCCAGGCACCGTCAGGGCGTTGTGCGAGCGGTGCATGCCGCGCTTGGAAGGGGACTTTTTGTTTTGCTGAACAGCCATGTTCGGCTCCTAGGGTCTTGAAGGGTTGGTAAAAACGCGATCAGCCCATTGAAGACACGAGGGGATTCGCGCGAAGCCCTCAATTATAGCCCAACTCCTTTTCGGCCTACGCACCGGGCTTGCGCAGCCCGGCCAGCGCGGCGAAGGGGTTGGGCTTGTCGGCGCTGGCCTCCTCGAAGTCCTCGTCGCTCGAAGCCATCTTCACGTCGGTGGGGCATTCGTCGTGGCGCGGCACCACGGGCAGCTCCATGAGCAGTTCGTCCTCGATGAGCTCGCGCAGGTTGAATTCGCGGCTCAGGGCCAGCAGGTCTTCATCGCTGGACTCGTCCAGCGCCTCGGCCGTGGCCTCGTCGGCCACGAATCGGAATTCGCGGTCCACGGCGAGCGGCACGTCCACCGGGTGCAAGCAGCGCTGGCAGATCATGGGGAAGGTGGCCTCCGCCTTCAGCCGCAGCCAGATCTGGCCGCCGATGCCGTGGGTGGCGCGCACTTCGCCATCGGCCTGCCAATCGACGCGCAGGTCGGGGTGCAGGCCCTGGGCCTCCTCGGCCAGGCGCTTGTACTTGAGCAGGGTGTCATGACCGGACAGGTGTCCGCCAGCCTGTGCGAAGGCCTTGACGTCCAGCCGGTCGGGGAGTGTTCCTTGGTCATGGGCGGCAGTGTAAGAGAATCAAGCCATGCCTGAACCCGTCCGCCCGCCCTATTCCCTGGTCCTGGGATCAACCTCCCGCTACCGGCGCGAGCTGCTGGCCCGCCTGGGCCTGCCCTTCGACGTGGCGGCCCCCGACGTGGACGAAACCCCGCTGCCCGGCGAGGCCCCGCGTGCGCTGGCCCTGCGCCTCGCGCAGGCCAAGGCCCGAGCGGTGGCCGCCCAGCACCCGCAGGCCGTGGTGATCGGCTCCGACCAGGTGGCGGACCTCGCGGGCCAGCCCCTGGGCAAGCCCGGCACGCACGAGCGCGCCACGGCGCAGTTGCGGCAGATGCGCGGGCGCACGGTAGTCTTCCAGACCGCCGTGGCCGTGGTGTGCCAGGCCACGGGCTTCGCACAGGTGGACATCGCCCCCGTGGAGGTGCGCTTCCGCGACCTGGACGACGCCGAGATCGAGCGCTACCTGCAAGCCGAAACCCCCTACGACTGCGCGGGCAGCGCCAAGAGCGAAGGCCTGGGCATCAGCCTGCTCGACGCCATCGTGAGCGACGACCCCACGGCCCTCGTCGGCCTGCCGCTGATCCGCACCTGCCGCATGCTGCGCGCCGCCGGGCTGGTGCTGCCATGAGCACGCCCGCCGCACCCGGCACGCTCTACCTTGTGCCCGCGCCGCTCGACTTCGGCTGCGAGGCGCAGGCCCCGCTGCAGGACGCGCTGCCCGAAGGCACGCTGCGCACCGCCGCACGCCTCACGCACTGGGTCTGCGAGAACGCCAAGAGCTGCCGCGCCTACCTGAAGCGCATCGACGCGCTGCACCCGCTGGCCGCGCCGCTGCAGGCGCAGCAGATCACCGAGCTGCCGCGCGAAGTGCACAAGAAGGGCGACCATGGCGGCCAGTTCGATGCCGCCCCGCTCATCGCGCCGCTGCTCGCAGGCCAGGACATGGGCCTGGTCAGCGAAGCCGGCATGCCCGCCGTGGCCGACCCGGGCAGCTCCGTGGTCCGCGCCGCGCACGACGCGGGCGCACGCGTCGTGCCGCTCGTGGGCCCCGTCTCGCTGCTGCTGGCGCTGGCCGCCAGCGGGCTGAACGGGCAGAACTTCGCGTTCACGGGCTACCTGCCGCAGGACGCGGGCGAGCGCGCCGAACGCATCCGCGCGCTCGAAGGCCTGGCGCTCAAGCAGGGCCAGAGCCAGCTTTTCATCGAAACGCCCTACCGCAATGCCGCGCTGTGGCAGGCGCTGCTGCAGCACCTGCAGCCGAACACGCGCCTGGCCATCGCGGCGGGCCTCACGCTCGCGCAGGCACGCGTGGAAAGCCGCCTCGTGCGCCAATGGCGCCAGCACGGCGAGGCCCCTGACAACCGCACCCCGGTGGTGTTCGCCATCGGCCGCTGACCGCCATGCCCCTGCTGCGCAAAGCTCTCATTTCCATAGCTGCTTGCGCTTGCTGGACAAGCGCCGGGGCCATTATTCGCTGCGAAATGAACGGCAAGCCCGTGAACCCGTCGAACGGCGCCGAAACCGCCGGCCTCACGGGCCTGCTGCGCTGCCGCGACGAGGACACGGGCCACCTGCAGCGGGAGCAGGAACTGCGCGGCGGCAAATACCTGGGGCTGCAGCGCTTCTACGACCGCGAAGGGCGCCTGCAGCGCGAGCGCCATGTGAACGAGCGCGGCAACAGCCAGGGCCGCGTGGCGGAATTCTGGCCGAACGGCCAGCTGCGGCGCGAGGAATTCGCCGAGAACGGGCGCACGCAGGGACCAGTGCGCCGCCTCGATGCGCAGGGGCAGCTGGAGCGCCTCGCGTTCCACGCCGACGGGCGCGAGCAGTTCTCCGTGGAGTACAACGCCGCCGGCCAGCCCACGCGGCTGATGTGCCCCACTGCGAGCGTGCTGCCCGAAGACCGCCCGCTGTGCGGCTTCGGCGGCGCGGCGGAAACGGTGCTCCACACCGCATCAGGCGCCAAGGCCGCGCAGATGCGCTACGAACAAGGCCGCCTGCTTACCGCCATGGAGTGGGATGCCGGCGGCCAGCCGGCCGCGCAGATGCTGTTCGAGAACGGCCGCCGCGTGCACCGCCGCTACAGCAGCGAGAACGGCAAGGCCGTGCTGCGCGAGGAGCGCATCTACGAGGCCGACGACCGCCCGCTCGCCCATCGGGGCGGCGCGCCCGCGCAGGTGCGGCAGTGGGGCGCATCGGGCCAGCTCGTCGAGCAGCGCAGCTACACGGCAGGCCGCGAGACGCTGGTGGAGCGCTGGTACCTCAACGGCGCGCTGCGCGAACGCACCGCGCTGGCCGGCGAAGGCCCGGCCGCGCGCGTCCTGCGCGAGCTGCATGGCGACGACGGGCGCCTGGCGCGGCGGGAGCGGCTCACGGCCGACCGGCAGCCCACCGGCGTGCAACAGCACTTTCACGCCAACGGACGCATCGCGTTGGAAGAAGGCTACGGCGAGCCCGACGCACGCGGCCGCACGCGGCTGCAGACGCGCAAGGAATGGGACGAGAGCGGCCGCCTGCTGGCCGACGATGTGCTGCTGGAGGACGGCTCGCGCCAGCGCAAGGCGGGCCTGACCGGCAGTTAACGCAGCTGCGGCACCTGCAGCGCGGCCAGCGCCTTCATGGCGCCCATGCCGACGGCGGCGCCGAACTTCTTGGCCAGGCGCTCGGCCACGTTGTCGCGGCGGGTGTAGTCGATGACCTCCTCGGCCTTGACCACTTCGCGCGCCACGTAGTCCAGGTTGCCCATCTGGTCGGCCAGGCCCATCTCCACCGCCTGCTGGCCGGTCCAGAACAGGCCGCTGAAGGTCTCGGGCGTGGTCTTCAGGCGGTCGCCCCGGCCCTTCTTGACCACGGCGATGAACTGCTGGTGGATCTGGTCGAGCATCTGCTGCGCGTAGGCGCGCTGCGTCTCGGTCTGCGGGCTGAAGGGGTCGAGGAAGCCCTTGTTCTCGCCGGCGGTGAGCAGGCGGCGCTCCACGCCGAGCTTTTCCATGGTGCCAGTGAAGCCGAAGCCGTCCATCAGCACGCCGATGCTGCCTACGATGCTGGCCTTGTCCACGAAGATGTCGTCGGCCGCCGCGGCGATGTAATAGGCGGCGGAGGCGCAGGTTTCCTCCACCACGGCGTAGACCGGCTTGTCGTACTTGGCCTTCAGGCGCGTGATCTCGTCGTTGATGATGCCGGCCTGCACGGGGCTGCCGCCCGGCGAGTTGATGAGCAGCACCACGGCCTGCGAGCCCGAGTCCTCGAACGCGCTGCGCATGGCGGCCACGACGAACTCGGCGCTGGCCTCGGCACCGGCGGCGATCTCGCCCTTCACGTCCACCACGGCCGTGTGCGGCGTGGTCTTGGCGGTCGCGGCGATGTCGCGCGAGAGCACCGCCCAGACGACGGCCGCCGCCATCACGATCCACGCGAAGCGCCAGAAGATGCGCCAGCGGCGCGCGGCGCGCTGCTCGTTCAGCGTTCCGAGCACGAGCTTTTCGAGCACTTCACGCTCCCAGGCGGGCGCCGCCTTGCTTGCTCCTTTTTCCGTAGCTGCTTGCGCCCACAGGTCGGGCGCCGGAGGCGGATTTCCCTCAAAACCTGCGGGTTCGGTGCGGGTGGGGTCGGTCATGGAATCAGAACTCTACGGGTTGCAGCAGTGGGGCAGTATGCCAGCGGACCATCCCGCCCTCTTCCGAGAGGGCTACCTTCACCAGGCCGCCACGGCACGGCCCACCGACGCAGGCGCCGGTGTCGGGCTGGTAGGCCGCGCCGTGCGTGGCGCACAGCAGCCAGCGGCCGGTGTCGTCGAAAAACCGGCCTTCCTGGTAGTCCATCTCCATGGGCACGTGGGAGCAGCGGTTCAGGTAGGCGTGCACCCGGCCTTCGTAGCGGATGGCGAAGGCGCGGCAGTGCTCGCCCGCGTAGCGCACGTCGAAGGCCACGGCGGGCCCGCCGTCCACCAGGTCGGTGCTGGGGCACAGGGGCATGGTCACGTCAGGCATGGGCGTGCAGCCAGCGGTGCAGTTCGGCCACCGAGGGGGCGATGTAGAGCGGTTCCAGCACGCCGAAGCCCTGGATGTCGTGCGCGCCGTAGCCCACGCCCACGCTGGCACAGCCGGCGGCACGGGCCATCTCCAGGTCGTGCGTGGTGTCGCCGATCATCAGCACGCGTCCGGGCGCCACGTCGAACTCGGCCATCAGCTCCTGCAGCATCAGCGGATGCGGCTTGCCGGCGGTTTCGTCGGCGGTGCGCGATCCGTCGAACATGCCGCGCAGTTGCACCTGGTGCAGCACGTGGTCCAGCCCGCGCCGGCTCTTGCCCGTGGCCACAGCCAGCAGGTGGCCCCGCTCGCGCAGGCCGTGCAGCATGGGCAGCACGCCGTCGAACAGGCTCAGGTCGTCCTGGTGCTGCAGGTAGTGGTAACGGTAGCGGTTGGACAGCTCCACGTATTTCTCGCGCGGCACGTCGGGCGCGGCGTGGGCCAGGGCCTGGGGCAGCGCCATGCCGATCACCCAGGCAGCGGCCTCGTCGGTGGGCACGGCGCCGCCCACGTCGCGCACGGCCTCCTGGATGCTGCGCACGATGATGGCGGTGGAGTCGAACAGCGTGCCATCCCAGTCGAAGGCGATGAGGTCGAAGCGGCGGAGGGTCATGGGGTGGGGAGGAAATCGGCCAGCTCGGCGGGCAGGTCGGCGTGCAGCTCGACGCGAGCGCCCGCTTCGCCGGGTTGCGCGGGATGGCTGAACTGTAGCCGCCATGCGTGAAGGAACATGCGCTTGAGGCCTTGTTTCTGCAGCCGCTTGTTGAGTTCGAAGTCGCCGTACTTGTCGTCGCCCGCGATCGGGTGGCCCTGGCTTGCCAGGTGCACGCGGATCTGGTGCGTGCGGCCGGTCTTGATGGTCACTTCCAGCAGGCTCATCGCAGGCAGGCCCTGCGAGGGGCGCGGCGCGATCTGGCTGCGCACCTTGACGAGGGTGATGGAGCGCATGCCGTCCGGGTCCTCCTGCGTGGTCACGCGCACGCGGCGCTCGCCGTCCTCCTGCAGGTATTTGTGGAGCGGCGTGTCGATCACCTTCTTGTTCGCGGGCCACGCGCCCGTGACCAGGGCGAGGTAGGTCTTGCCCGTCTCGCGCCCGCGGAACTGGTCCTGCAGGTGGGTGAGCGCAGAGCGCTTCTTGGCCACCAGCAGGATGCCCGAGGTTTCGCGGTCCAGCCGGTGCACCAGTTCCAGGAAGCGCGCCTGGGGGCGTGCCTGGCGCAACTGCTCGATCACCCCGAAGCTCACCCCGCTGCCGCCGTGCACGGCCACGCCGGCGGGCTTGTCGAGGGCGATCAGGTGCTCGTCCTCCAGCAGGATGGGGAATTCGCGCGCGGGCGCGGGGCGCTCGGCCGGGTTCTTCTCGGCCACGCGCACGGGCGGCAGGCGCACCTGGTCGCCCGCGGCCACGCGCGCGTCGGCGCTGGTGCGGCCCTTGTTCAGCCGCACCTCGCCGCTGCGGATGATGCGGTAGACGTGGGTCTTGGGCACGCCCTTCAGGTGGCGGATCAGGAAGTTGTCGAGCCGCTGGCCCGCCGATTCGGGGTCGACCTCGACGATGCGGGCGGCCGGGAGGGAAGAGGATGGGCCCGGTTTGCCCCCTATAATGTGTTTCACCTGCGCGACGAAAGTGTAAGTGGTTGATTTGTCTGGAGTTTAATGGACATACGGCCCGGCAAGACGCGCAGCATGGTCGATGCCAGCGAGCGTCGTGCGCCAAAGTAGGTCGCACGCCGAGCGGCGGGCTGACGAATCGAAACACTGAATACGGAAATTCCAGGCTGTCCCCCCGCCCGACCAGGGCGCGGCGGCCAGCGGATCAAAGCGAAATCATGTGGGTGTTGCTGGCATGGATTGTCTCGCTGTGGCAAGGGCGCCAGCCTTTGCCATTGGCGCGCAAATCGCCTGTAACGCCCGTCCGGCAAGCGCCAGCGGCTATGCTTTTCACAGCATACCCGCGCACTCTCCGGCTCGCCCCCATCCACGCGCCCCCACCTCGCCTGCGCAGCTGACCGCTGCGCAGCCGCGGTGCGCCCGGCCTTTTCCCTTCGTTTCGATGCGCCAGTCCAGGCATTCCCGGCTCCCCTAGAGCCTGTTTTGGTTTGGAACCGGCGGAACCCCGCAGCCATGCACAGGCGCTGCGCACGGCCCCGCCGCACAACGCAGAGAAATAAAGGAAACGCATCATGAAACGGATGCTCATCAACGCCACGCAGCCCGAGGAACGGCGCCTGGCCATCGTGGACGGCCAGAAGCTGCTGGACTACGAGATCGAGATCGAAGGGCGCGAACAGCGCAAGGGCAACATCTACAAAGCCGTGGTGACGCGCGTGGAGCCGTCGCTGGAGGCCTGCTTTGTCGACTACGGCGAAGACCGCCACGGCTTCCTGCCGTTCAAGGAAATCTCCCGCCAGTACTTCGCCGAAGGCGTCTCGCCCAGCCAGGCCAAGATCCAGGAAGTCATCAAGGAAGGCCAGGAGCTGATCGTCCAGGTCGAGAAGGAGGAGCGCGGCAACAAGGGCGCCGCGCTGACCACCTTCATCAGCCTGGCCGGCCGCTACGTGGTGCTGATGCCCAACAACCCGCGCGGCGGCGGCGTCAGCCGGCGCATCGAGGGCGAGGACCGCGCTGAGCTCAAGGAGGCGATGGACCAGCTCGAATACCCCAAGGGCATGAGCATCATCGCGCGCACCGCCGGCATCGGCCGCACCGCGCCCGAACTGCAGTGGGACCTGAACTACCTGCTCAAGCTGTGGAACGCCATCGACGGCGCGGCCAAGGCCGGCAAGGGCGCGTTCCTGATCTACCAGGAGTCGAGCCTGGTGATCCGCGCCATCCGCGACTACTTCAACAGCGACATCGGCGACATCCTCATCGACACCGATGACATCTACGAGCAGGCGCAGCAGTTCATGGCGCACGTCATGCCCGAGCATGCCGCCCGCGTGAAGCGCTACCGCGACGACGCGCCGCTGTTCTCGCGCTTCCAGATCGAGCACCAGATCGAGTCGGCCTACTCGCGCACCGTCACCCTGCCCTCGGGCGGCGCCATCGTGATCGACCACACCGAGGCGCTGGTCAGCGTGGACGTGAACTCCGCGCGCGCCATCAAGGGCGGCGACATCGAGGAAACCGCCACGCGCACCAACCTGGAGGCCGCCGACGAAGTGGCGCGCCAGATGCGCCTGCGTGACCTGGGCGGCCTGATCGTGATCGACTTCATCGACATGGAGGAGAGCAAGAACCGCCGCGAGGTCGAGAACCGCCTGCGCGACGCGCTGCGCCAGGACCGCGCGCGCGTGCAGTTCGGCACCATCAGCAAGTTCGGCCTCATGGAGATGAGCCGCCAGCGCCTCAAACCGTCGCTGTCCGAAGGCGCCCACATCCGCTGCCCGCTGTGCGACGGCACCGGCCACGTGCGCGATACGGAAGGCTTCTCGCTGCAGATGCTGCGCATGATCCAGGAAGAGTCCATGAAGGACAACACCGCCGCCGTGCACTGCCAGGTGCCCGTGGAGGTGGCCAGCTTCCTGCTCAACGAGAAGCGCACCGAGATCGCCAAGATCGAGTTGAAGCAGCGCGTCAGCGTGGTGCTGATCCCCAACAAGTCGCTGGAGACGCCGCACTACAAGCTCGAGCGCCTCAAGCACGACGACCCGCGCCTGGACAGCCTGGACGCCAGCTACAAGCTCGCCGACGTGGAGGAGGAGCAGACCCAGGTCACGCGCCGCTCGCAGGAGCCCACGAACAAGCAGACGCCCGTCATCAAGGGCGTGCTGCCCGATGCCCCCGCTCCCGTGGCTGAGCCGCGCCCTGAAGGCGCCGCACGCCCCGCGCGCAACCAGGGTGGCCAGGGCCCGGGCCATGCGCAGCAGCGCCCGGCAGCGCCCGCGGTGCAGCCGCAGCGCCCAGCCCCGGCGCCCGCACCGGAGCAAGGCTTCTTCTCCTGGCTCAAGAGCCTGTTCGGCTTCGGCCCGGCGCCTGCACCCGCCCCGGTGGCCGTCGCCCCGCAGCAGCCGGCCGAGGCCGCCCGTGGCGAAGCACGCCGTGACGGCCGCAGTGGCGAACGTGGCCGCCGCGGCGGCCGCGACGCCTCCCGTGACGGCAACCGCGATGCGTCCCGCGAAGGCAACGGCGAAGGCCGCGGCCGCCGCGGCGAAGGCCGGAGCGGCGAGCGCGCGCTGGAAGGCCGCGAGGGCCGTGACAGCCGCAATGGCCGCAACGGCGAGCGCACCGAAGGCGAAGGCCGCCGCGAGCCGCGTGAACCGCGCGAAGGCCGTGGCGGACGCGAACGCGGCGAGCGCCAGTCCCCTGCGCAAGCTGCCCTGCCGCAAGGCGCCGATACGCAGGCCCCTCTGACCGCACCCGCCGATGAAGGCACGCCCGAGCAGGCACGCGCCGAGCGCGCACCGCGCGGCGAACGTGGCGAGCGCAGCAGCGAGCGCGGTGGCCGCCGCGAACGCGGGGAGCGCCGCGAACGCGGCCCGCGCACCATCGACGCTAATGCCCCGGCCCCGGCCGCCGCAGCGTCGGCAGCCCCTGGCGCCGACTTCGTCGATACCGCGCCCCTGGCCTCGCTGCCCGATCTGGACCTGTCGGCGGGCGAAACGGCCCCAGCGGTCGCCGAGTCGCCCGCTGGCGGCGAGGAGCGCCGCGAGCGCCGTTCGCGCGACCGCTACGGCCGTGACCGCCGCGAGCGCGGCCCACGCGGCGGCGACGCCGCGGACGCGCAGCCCGCGGCCCCGCTGCTGGACTTCGACGCCTCGGCCATCGCAGCGCCCGCCGCTGGCGACGAAGAGGCCGCGCAAGAGCCCGCGCGCCGCAGCTACTTCGCCGCGTCCGCCGCACCCGCCCCTGCGGCGGAGGCCGTGCCTGCCAGCGCAGTGCCCGTGAGCCAGGCGCCGGTGGCCCCCGCGCCCGTCGAGGCACCGGCCCCCGCGCCGGCGCCGGCACCCGTGGCCGTGATCCCGCAAGGGGACGGCATGCCGCGCGTGCAGTCCTTCGCGCTGCCCGTGGATGCGCTGATCGAGGTGGCGAAGTCCTCAGGCCTGGAATGGGTCAACTCCGACGCGGAGAAGATCGCCGCCGCCCAGGCCGCGATCGCCGCCGAGCCCCAGCCCATCCGCGTGCCGCGCGAGCGCCCGCCCGTGGTGGTGGTGGATGAAGGCCCGCTGGTGCTGGTGGAGACCCGCCGCGACCTGCGCGACCTGCAACTGCCGTTCGAGAAGGAAGGCACGGCCGCCTAGCCCCCCCGCCAAGGCCTTCGCCTTGCGCAGCGGCAACCGGGGGCTCTGGCCCCCGTTGTCGTTTCTCCGCTATCAAAAATCATAGCTGCCTGCGCTTGCTGCACAAGCGCTGGAGGCCCATTTGGCTTAAACCATGCTGTTCCTGCTCTCCCCCGCCAAATCGCTCGACTACGACACCCCGCTGCCCGCCGGCCTGCCGCACACGCTGCCGCAGTTCGTGCCCGACTCCGCGCGGCTGATCGAGGTGCTGCGCGCCAAGGCGCCGCAGGAAATCGCCTCGCTCATGTCCATCAGCGACCCGCTGGCCGCGCTCAACGTGGCGCGCTACGCCGCATGGAAGCCGCGCTTCACGGCGCGCAACGCCCGCCAGGCCGTGATGGCCTTCAACGGCGACGTGTACGAGGGCCTGCAGGCGCGCACCCTCTCGCCCGAGGATCTGGACTGGGCGCAGCAGCACCTCGCCATCCTCAGCGGCCTGTACGGCGTGCTGCGCCCGCTGGACTGGATGCAGCCCTACCGCCTGGAGATGGGCACGCGCCTGGCCACCGGTGCGGGGTCCAACCTCTACCAGTTCTGGGGCGCGCGCATCGCCGAACACCTGAACCAGCGGCTGGCGGCCGACGCCACGCCGGTCGTGGTCAACCTCGCGTCGCAGGAATATTTCAAGTCCGTCGACCTCCAGACGCTCAAGGCCCGCGTGGTCGAGTGCGTGTTCGAGGACTACAAGGGCGGCCAGTACAAGATCATCAGCTTCCACGCCAAGCGTGCGCGCGGACTCATGGCGCGCTGGGCCATCCAGCGGCGCGCGGCGACCCCGCGCCAGTTGGAGGGCTTTGACCTCGAAGGCTATGCTTTCCACCCCGCCGCCTCCGCGCCCGACCGCCTGGTCTTCCGCCGCACGCCATGACCAGAGCGTATTCCTGACCTTTTCATGGTGCCCGTTGCCCCGCAAAGGCAGTGGATGCAAGGCGCCCACCGCAAGCCGCACTGATGTGCGGCGAGGACGGGTAACGCCGCAGACGCTGCCTTTGCGGGGCAACCCTTCGGCAAGGCAGCCAACAGCCGCACTCGTCGTTGCGCACCTTGCCCAGGCCGCCAGCATGGCCTGCGGCGCGCGCCTAGATTGCGGCTGTTGGCTGCCTTGCGGGTACCATGAAAAGGTCATGAATACGCTCTTACAACCCATCACCCCCGAACTGCGCCAATGGATCATCGACCAGGCGGGCACAGGCATCGCCGCGCCCGCGCTGATCGACGCCATGTGCAAGGCCGGCTGGAACGAGGACGTGGCCATCCAGGCGGTGGAGCAGGTGCTGCGCAAGCACCTGGACGACGTGGCCGTGCAGCAGGGCCAGCCGCCCGCCGTGCGCGTGCCTGGGCCGCCGCTGGCCGATTCGCCGCTCTTCATCGACGTGGGCGACCGCCAGGTCGAGGTGCTCATGGCCATGGGCAGCCCGCGCGTGGTGCTGTTCGGCAACCTGCTCTCGCCCGAGGAGTGCGACGCCATCATCGCCGCCGCGCGCCCGCGCATGGCGCGCTCGCTCACCGTGGCCACGCGCACCGGCGGCGACGAAGTCAACGACGACCGCACCAGCGACGGCATGTTCTTCCAGCGCGGAGAGAACGACGTGGTGACGCGGCTGGAAGAGCGCATCGCCCGCCTGGTGGAATGGCCCATCGAGAACGGCGAGGGCCTGCAGGTGCTGCACTACCGCCCCGGCGCCGAATACAAGCCGCACTACGACTACTTCGACCCGGCTGAGCCCGGCACAGCCACCATCCTCAAGCGCGGCGGCCAGCGCGTGGCCACGCTGGTCATCTACCTCAACGACCCGGCCCGGGGCGGCGGCACAACCTTTCCGGACGTGCACATGGAGATCGGGCCGCGCCGCGGCAACGCCGTGTTCTTCAGCTACGAGCGGCCCCACCCCTCCACGCGCACGCTGCACGGCGGCGCGCCCGTCATCGAGGGAGAGAAGTGGATCGCCACCAAGTGGCTGCGCGAGCGGGAATTCAAGTAAAAATGGCCTTCAGCGCTTGATGCACAAGCGCAAGCAGCTATCCATTCAATAGCACACAATGACCACGCCGGAACAATCCCAGCTCGGCAAGGCGTCCGCCTACGCCGACCAGTACGACGCATCGCTGCTGTTCCCCCTGCCGCGCCTGCCCAAGCGCGCCGAGATCGGCATCGCAGGTGCGCCGCCCTTCTTCGGCGCGGACCTGTGGACGGCCTACGAGCTGTCGTGGCTGGGCCCGCGCGGCAAGCCGCAGGTGGCCATCGCCCACGTCACGGTGCCGTGCGAGACGCCCCACATCGTCGAGAGCAAGTCGTTCAAGCTGTACCTGAACAGCTTCAACAACACCCGCTTCGCCAGCCTGGAGGACGTACGCGCGCGCATCCGCCAGGACGTGAGCGAGGCCGTCTGGCGCGGCAGCGCCGCCCCCGGCACCGTGGGCGTGAAGCTGGTCGCGCCCGAGCTGTTCGACCAGGAGCCGATCCACGAGCTGGACGGCCTGCTGCTCGACCGGCTGGACGTGGAGTGCACGCAGTACACCCCCGCGCCCGAGCTGCTCGCCGCCAACCACGCCGAGGCGCCCGTGACCGAGACGCTGGTGAGCCACCTGCTCAAGAGCAACTGCCTCGTCACCGGCCAGCCCGACTGGGGCAGCGTGCAGATCGCCTACAGCGGCGCGCAGATCGACCAGGCCGGGCTGCTGCAGTACCTCGTGAGCTTTCGCAACCACAACGAATTCCACGAGCAGTGCGTGGAGCGCATCTTCATGGACGTGTGGACGCGCTGCCGCCCCATCAAGCTGGCCGTCTACGCGCGCTACACGCGCCGCGGCGGGTTGGACATCAACCCGTGGCGCACCAGCCACCCGCAGCAACTGCCGCGCAACGTGCGCACGGCGCGGCAGTAACGCTCATCAACGTCGCTGCACGCGCGCGAGCTGCGCCAGCGCGCCCAGGCAGGCCTGGGCGACCTCCTCGCCCTTCTTGACGAAGTGCGCGCGGAAGAACGCGCGGTGCTCCTCGTGCTCATGGAAGTCGTGCGGCGTGAGCACGGCGGAGAATACGGGCACGCCATCGTCGAGCTGCACGCGCATCAGCCCGTCGATCACCGCGCCGGCCACGAACTCGTGGCGGTAGATGCCGCCGTTGACCACCAACGCGCAGGCGACGATGGCGTCGTACTGCCCGCTGCGCGCCAGCGACTGCGCAAGCAGCGGGATCTCGAACGCGCCCGGCACGTCGAAATGGCTCACGCGGTCGGCAGGCACGCCGCGCGCGGCCCAGGTGGCCACGGCGGCGTCGCGCGCCTGGTGGACGATGTCGGCATGCCAGAGCGCGCAGATCAGCGCGATGCGCGGCGATGCCGTGGAAGGAACGGAAGAAGAAGTTTCAGTCATCTGATTCATGGTGAGTTCCAGACAAGGGACATGAACCAGGGCGCGCACGCGAAGCCACGCCCCCCGGCGCGCGGTCAGGCACGCCGGGGGCATGGCACTCGCGTTCTCTTTCATCCGGACTGTGACCGTCGGCCCTGGCATCGCACCAGATCTGCTGACCCCCGGCGGCCATCCACAAGACGGCACCGGGGCGCTCGCGGGCTCGCGCGGGTCGCCCCGCGCCTACCGCCGGTGGGGAATTCCGCCCCGCCCTGAGAACGCTTGCCGGCACCGCGAACGAAGCGACGCGGCGCCGGCCCGCGCATTGTAGAAGGCACCGGCACGGCCCACGGAGCCATCGGTTTTTTATTCTGATCTCGAACAAATAAAATAATTTACGAATGGATCACGGCTTCCTACAGTCGCGGCTTCTTTCACCCAGGAGCCTGCCCATGCACACCGCCACCATGCCCTACCCCATCGACCACGTGCTGAACGCCTTCGCCGCCGGCGACGTGCCGACGCTGCTCGCGCACATCGACGATGGCGTGGACTTCCGCATCGACCACTACCGCGACACGGCCGACGTCTCGTGGCAGCAAGCGAAAGACAAAGCCGGCCTGCTGGCCGTGCTGCAGCGCCTGGCGGCGGAAGTCTTTCCGCGCGGCACGCAGATCGTGCAGACCCAGAGCCAGGCGCTGGGCGACGACTGGGTGCTCACGCGCTTCCACCAGCGCTTCTTCTATGCCGTGCAGCAGCGCGAGGTGGAGAGCGTGACCTGGATCGTGAGCCACTCCGTCCAGGGCCGACTGGACTACTTCCGCGAAACCGTCACCACCATCGCGCCCACGGGTGCCTGATCCCCCGCACACCATGCTGTTCGACCTGCGCGCCCTGGGCTACTTCGTCGCCGCCTACGAGGAAGGCGGCGTCACCGCCGCCGCACGCCGCTGCCACGTGGCGCAGCCCTCGATCAGCATGGCCATCAAGGGACTGGAAGACGTGCTGGGCAGCCCGCTGTTCCAGCGCAGCCGCGCGGGCCTGGCGCCCACGCCCGCGGGCGAGCGGCTCTACCCGCGCGCCTGCAGCCTGCTGGCGCAGGCCGGCGCGATGGTGCGCGACTTCCGCGAGGCGCCGCGCGAGGTGCTGGCCCTCCACCTGCCCGACGACGTGCTGCTGCGCAGCGCGGCGCCGCTGCTCTCCTGGATCGATGCGCACTGGCCCGCCGCGCTGATCCGCCTGACCGCCACGCCCGGCGAGGCGCGGCTGCGCCTCGTGGCCGACCACTGCAAGCCCGAGGGCGACCTGTTCGAGAGCGTGGCGCGCGAACCCTACGTGATGCTCGTGCCCGAGCGGCATCCACTGCGCTTCAAGGCCCGCTTCGCCCTCGCCGACCTGCAGGGCCTGCCCCTGATCGAGCGGCCCTACTGCCCGCTGCACGAGCGCTTCGCCCGGCTGCTGGCGCAGCAGGGCATCACCTTCGAGGTACGGGCCAGCGCCGCGCGCGAGGAAGCCCTGCTGCAGATGGTGGAGCTGGGCCTGGGCCTGGCCGTCGTGCCGCAGTCGCACGCGGCCCATGCGCCGCGCTGCATCGCCCGGCCGCTGGATGCGGCCCTGCCCTTCGCCCGCCACCTGGGCCTGGCCTGCGCGCCGGACGACGCCGCGCTCGCGCCGGCGCTGCCCTTGATGGCCGCCGCGCTGCAGGGCCAGCCTGCCTCGGCGATGGCAGGCCGCGCCTAAGAACGTGTTCAAAGTCTTCTGAGCAAGAGGCCCAGGAAGGCCAGATGGACGAACTGCAAACTGGTGTTGAGCCAGCGCTCGCAGTTCTTCCATAGCCTGCGGTTCTTCTCCAACCACGCAAAGCTGCGCTCGACAATCCAGCGCTTGGGCATGACCTTGAAGGTGTGCAACTCGCTGCGCTTGGCAATCTGTACCGTCACGTGCTCGCCCAGGATGCCCCTAACACCCTGCGAGAACGGCTGGCCGACATAGCCGCTATCGCACAGCAAGCTTTGCACCCGGCCCAAGGTGGGCTTGCAGCGCTTGAGCGCCCCCGATGCCCCTTTGCGGTCCGTCACCTCGGCCGTGGTCACCGCCACCGCATGGGGCAGCCCTTGCGTATCCACCGCGATGTGGCGCTTGATCCCCGAGACCTTCTTGCCCGCGTCATAGCCCCTCAATGCCGCCGGATCCGCGTTCTTCACGCTCTGCGCGTCCACGATCAAGAACGCGCTGCAGGCGTTGCGACCCAGTTTCTCGCGGGCCGCGCCAACCTGATTTTTTTAAAGCCTGCTCCAGCAGGCTGCCACCCTCGCGCGGCTCGCTCCAGATGGCCCAGTACGAATGCACCGTGCGCCATTTCGGGTAGTCACTGGGCAGCGCTCTCCACTGGCAGCCCGTGCGCAGCAGGTACAGCACCGCGCAGAACACCTCGTACAGGTCTATCTTGCGCGGCGCTGTCTTCTTGCGTGCGCTCTCCAGCAACGGCTTGATGATCTCGAATTGTTCGCGACTGATGTCGCTCGGGTAGCTCTTTCTCACCCTGCGAGCTTCTCATATCGACAGAGACCTTGAACACGTTCTAAGAGCCGAAGCCGTAGAGCGCGGCCGGGTTGCCTTGCAGCACCCGGTCGGCCAGTGCCTGCGTGCCGCACCACGCGAGCGCGCCGTGCAGCAGCGCGGCGTCATCGGGCATCGGCACCTCGCCCGCCGTGGCGGCGGGGTGCGGCCAGTCGGAGCCCCAGAGCATGCGATCGGGCGCCTGCGCCAGCAGCCAGCGCGCCGCGTCCTGCATATCGCCGTAGCCGGGCGGCCCCGCACGGCTGTCCAGGTACGGTGCCGAGAGCTTGACCCAGAGCCGGCCGCCGTCCAGCAGGCGCCGCAGCGTGGCCAGCGCCCGCGCATCCGCCTGCGGCGGCACGCGCGCCAGGTGGTCGAGCACGGTGGGCACAGGCAGCCCCTCCAGCCAGGGCGCCAGTTCTTCGAGCGCGGACAGGCCGCAGTGCAGCTGCAGGTGCCAGCCCAGCGGCCGTGCGCGCTGCAGCAGCCGCGCCCAGGCGGACAGGTCGGGTGCCGCCCCGCGCGCGAGGTTCAGGCGCACGCCGCGCGCGCCCTGTGCGTGCAGCCGCCCAAGCTCCGCCTCGTCCGTGCCAGGCTCCACGACGACGACGGCACGCGCTGCCTGCGGCCCCAGGCGGGCCACGGCGTCGAGCGTGCAGCGGTTGTCCATGCCGTAGCTGGAGGGCTGCACCACCACCACCCGTGCCAGGCCCAGCCGCTGCTGCACCTGCCGGTAGTCCTGCACGGTGGCCGGCGGCGGGCGCAGATGCGCCTGCGGGGCGAACGCGAAGCGCCCGTCGAACACGTGCATGTGGCTGTCGCATGCGAGTGGCGGCAACGCGGGCATGTCAGTCCTGCGCGATGCCGGCGGTGCGGATCACCTCGCTCCAGCGACGCGCCTCATCGGCCACGTAGCGTGCGAACCCGGGCTGGTCCATGGCGATGCGCTCGGAGCCCTGCGCGGCCAGGCGCTGCTGCACGTCGGCGTCCTGCAGCGCCTCGCCGAGCGCCTTCACGAGCTTCTGCTCCACGTCGCGCGGCAGCCCGGCCGGGGCGAACAGGCCGGTGTACACGGCCACGTCCACGCCCTCGACGCCCTGCTCGCGCAGCGTGGGCACGTCGGGCAGCACGGGCGAGCGCTGGGCGCCGGTCTGCGCCACGGCGCGCAGGCGCCCGTCCTTGATGAACGGGGCCGAAGAGCTGAGCTGGTCCACCATCGCGTCGAGCTGGCTGCCCAGCAGGTCCGACAGCGCCGGGCCCGCGCCCTTGTAGGGGATATGGGTGGCATTCAGGCCGGTCTTCTGCTTGAGCAGCTCGGTGGTCAGGTGGTTGAGCGAGCCGGTGCCGGGCGAGCCCATGCTGAAGCCCTGCGGCTGCGCGCGGCTTTGCTCCACGAGCTGCTGGTACGTGCGGGCCGTGGTCTTGGGCGCCACCACGACCACCGACGGCGTGGTGCTGATACCGCCGATCGCGGTAAAGCTCTTGACCGGGTCGTAGGCCGCGGCCTTGAGCATCGCGGGCGCCGTGGCATTGGTGGCCGTGCTGCCGACCATCAGCGTGTAGCCGTCGGGCTTGGCGCGCGCCACCAGCGTGCTGCCGATGGTGCCGCCGCCGCCCGCGCGGTTGTCGATGACCACGGGCTGCCCCAGCGCCTTGCTGAGCGCGGGGCCGATGGCGCGCGCCGTGGCGTCCACGTTGCCGCCGGGCGCGAAGGCCACGACGATGGTGATGGGCCGTTCGGGATAGCCCGCGGCGCTGGCCGTGCCTGCCAGCAGGGCCGTTGCGGCCAGCACGGCGAGCGAGCGCCGGGTGAAGGAAGTGCGAAGGAATGCCATGGCGAAGGTCTCCTGGGTTTTATGGGGAAAAGGGAGGCCCGGCTCAGCGACCGAGCGTGAAGATGTCGTGAAAGTCGCGCGGCGCCACGCCCTTGAAGTGGGCCTTGTAGCCAGCGGCGGCGATCTTCAGCAGCTTGTCGCGCGTGGCGAGCGACATGGTGTCGTCCACGCCCGCCGCACGCAGCGTGGCGACCACCTCGTCCATTTCGTGCGCGCGGCGCTCGGCATGGATCACGCCGCGCGCGATCAGGCCGTTGGCCACTTCGAGGAACGGCCCGGCCGCGAAGGTCTCGGCGATCGAATCGAGCAGGTCGTCCTCCAGCCCGTATTCGTGGCCCGCGAGCACCGTCTCCAGCAGCAGCGCGACGACGCCCTTCATGAAGATGCTGCGCAGCATCTTGGAGGCCGATGCCTTGCCAGCCGCGCCTTCCAGCACGGTGAGCTGCATGCCGAAGGGCCGCAGCACGTCCGCGAAGCGCTGCGCGCCCTCGCCGCACACGAGCGTGGGCACCTTGTGGCCGAGGCCCGGCACGGTGCCCATGATGGCGCCGTCGACGAACGCGGCGCCCGTGGGCGCGACGATGGCGGCAGCCTCGATCTTGGTCTGCGGCCCGGCCGAATTGAGGTCGGCATAGACCTGCCCCGGCCGCAGCCACGCCGCGCTCTCGCGCGCCAGTGGCACGGCCAGGTTGGCGCTGACGGCGGAGACGACGATGTCGCAGCCCTCGACCAGCGCCTGCAGGCTTGGCGCCAGGGTGACCGAGGCCTCGCCCGCGCGCTGCGCCACGAGGTCGGACTGCGGCGGCACGTTCCAGAACTTGTCGTAGGCGCGGATGCCGCGCAGGCCCTCGCCATGCAGGCCGCGCGCGATGTGGAAGGCGGCCTCGCCCAGGCCGATGAAGCCCAGCACGGGCATGTTGTCGTTGCGCGCGGTCATCAGCGGCCCTCCACGTCGGCGTAGGCCGCGTCGATGATCTCGCAGCCCATCGTGCGCAGCACCTCTTCGCTGTAGCCCGAGCGGTCCCAGGTGCCGGCGTTGATGGCCTCGCGCGTGGCGATCTCCTTTTGCAGCTTGGCGCGGGCCTTGCCCAGCACCGCTTGCGCATCGCGCGGCGCGATCACCAGCACGCCGTCCTGGTCGCCCGCGACGATGTCGCCGGGGTGCACCACCACGCCGCCGCAGGAGATCGGCACGTTGATCTCGCCGGGCCCGCTCTTGTGCGGCCCGCGCGGGTTGATGCCGCGCGAGTACACGGGGAACGCCATCGCGCCGATGGATTCGAGGTCGCGCACCGCGCCGTCGATCACCACGCCCGCGACGCCGCGGCGCGCGGCCCACATCATCATGTTCTCGCCGGTCAGCGCGTTCGCCTGGTCGCCCTGGTCCTCCACGACGATCACGTCGCCGGGCTCGGCCATGTCGATCGCGCGGTGCAGCATCAGGTTGCAGCCGGGGCGGGCGCGCACGGTGAAGGCCGTGCCCAGCAGCGGCGCCTTGTTCAAGGGGCGGATGCCCGTGTCCATGCAGAACATGCGCCCCATCTCGTCGGCGATGTTGGCGACGGGCAGGCCGCGAAAGCCCTGCACCAAGTCGGGCGCGGGGCGGTGGATGCGTTGGAAGATACGAAAGCCGATATTGGGCATGGCGTGGACCGTGAAGGGTGGAACAACGCACGTCAGGCCTGCCTTTCCCCGGCAACCCTTGCAGCGCGACTGAGGGAATCGTAGGTTTTTCGGCCCGAACGATGGCCGCGTTTTCGTTGTCCGATCCACCAAGGAATTTGGTGGATCGTGCAGCCTTCAGGCGCTGCCGTGCCGTCCCTGCGCCACGGATGCCTGGAACGCGCGCAGCACGGCCTGGATACGCCGATCCTCCGCATCGCCCGCGCGGCACACCAGCGCGATCTGGCGCGTGGGCCCGCGCCGGCCCAGGCCGACCTCGCGCACGGGCCAGGTGCGCCGCACGTCCTCGCGCAGCTCGGGAACCACCGACACGCCCACGCCCGCCGACACCATGGCCACGATGGCATCGGTGCCCGGCAGCTCGAGGAATTCGCGCTTGCCCGGCAGCGTGGCTTCCACGAAGGCCGCGGCGATGCGCCCGCCCGTGGCGCTGCGGTCCAGGCGGATCCACTCGTGCGCGGCCAGCAGTTCGCGCACGTTGCGCCCGCGCGCCTGGGCCGGCGCTACGAGCACGAAGGATTCGGTGAGCAGGGGCGTCCAGCCCAGGCGGCTCGACCCGCCCGTTTCGGGCCGCACGAGCACGGCCACGTCCAGCCGCCCGGCCTTCAGGTCCTGCAGCAGCTGCTGCGAGACGCCGCGCGCGCAATGCACTTCCAGCCCCGGCACCGATTTGCGCAGCGCCAGCATGGCCTGCGGCAGCAAGGCCACCTGGGCGGATTCGATGATGCCCAGGCGCACATGGCCGGTCACGGCGGCCTCGGTGCGCGAGCGCAGCTGCTCCAGCGTGCCCAGCGCGGACTCCACGGCCGCCGCCACCTCCAGCGCCAGCGGCGTGGGCCGCACCGCGCGGCCCGAGCGGTCGAACAGCGGGCGGCCGAAGTAGATCTCCAGCTGGCGGATCTGCATGCCCACGGCGCTGGCCGTCAGGTTCACCTCCGGCGCGGCGGCGGCGAACGAGCCGTGCCTGATGACGGCGATGAGGGTGTGCAGGAAGTGGAGTTTCATGTCGGCATTTTTTCAGAACAGCGGCGCGCTTTCGCCCCAGCCCGGTGGCGGCAGCGCCGCGGCGCAGGCCTCGGGCAGCAGGTTGCCCACGCGCACGCCCAGCAGGCGCAGGCGCTTGGTCAGGGGCACGCGCTTGAGGCACAGGCCCGCCACCCGCCGGATGACGGCCGCGTCCTGCGTGTGGCGCTCCACCGTCTGGTCGCGCGTGGCGATCTTGAAATCGTCGTAGCGCAGCTTGATGCCGATGGTCTTGCCCACGTAGCCCTTGCGCTGGAGGTCGCCCGCCACCTGTTCGCACAGCTCGGTGAAGATGCGCCCCAGCTCGGCCCGGTCGGCCACGGCGTGCAGGTCGCGGTCGAAGGTGGTCTCGCGGCTCATGGAGACGGGCTCGCTCTCGGTGACCACGGGCCGGCTGTCGCGGCCCCAGGCTGCGTCGTGCAGCCAGGCGCCGTAGGAGCGGCCGAAGTGCTCCACCAGCCACTCGCGCGGCCGCACGGCCAGCTCGCCGATGGTGTGGATGCCATGGCCCTGCAGCCTGGCATCCGCCTTGGGGCCCACGCCGTTGATCTTGCGGCAGGCCAGGGGCCAGATCAGCGTTTGCAGGTCATCCGGGTGGACGACGGAGATGCCATTGGGCTTGTTGAACTCGCTCGCCATCTTGGCGATGAGCTTGTTGGGCGCCACGCCGATGGAGCAGGTCAGGCCCGTGGCCTCGGCGATGCGCCGCTGGATGCGCTGCGCCAGCGCTCGGCCGCCCTCCTCCTGGCCGCCGGGGACTTCGGTGAAGTCGATGTACACCTCGTCCACGCCGCGGTCCTCCATGACCGGGGCGATGGAGACGATGACCTCCTTGAACCGCCGCGAGAACCGCCGGTACTCGGCGAAGTCCACCGGCAGCAGGATGGCCTGCGGGCACAGGCGCGCGGCCTTCATCATGCCCATGGCCGAGCCCACGCCGAAATGCCGCGCCGGGTAGGTGGCGGTGGTGATCACGCCGCGGCCCGCATAGTCCCGCAGCCGGGGGAACGCGTCTACCGGGATGTCCGCCAGCCGGCCGGCATAGGCGGCGGCCAGCGCCTCGTCCTGCGCGCTGCGCCCGCCTCCGATGACCACGGGCAGCCCCTGGAGCTGCGGATAGCGCAGCAGCTCGACGGAGGCATAGAACGCATCCATGTCGAGGTGGGCGATGCGGCTGGACGGAAGGGGCGGCAAGGGCGCGGTCACGGCCGCCATTGTCCGCGCTGCGCGGAGCGCTTGCCCGCGCCGAGGTGAATACAAGCCAAATAGACCTCTAGCGCCCATCCATCAAGCGCGAGCAGCTATCGAAAGTGAAGCACTTCACAACCCCTGCATGCAGATCAGCACCAGCCCCGCGAGCATCACGCCCATGCCGATCTTCTCGGGGCGCGTGAACGATTCGCTGAGCATGCGGCGCGACACCAGGTAGCTGAACACCACCTCCACCATGCCCAGCGTGCGCACCGGCCCCGCGCTCTGCATGGCATAGGCCGTGAACCAGCCGAGCGACGCGGCCGCGCCCATGCTGCCCGCCACCAGCGACACGCGCCACGAGCGCAGCAGGGGCCCCAGCCCGCGCTCGGTGCGCAGGGCCACCCAGGCGCCCAGGCCCACCGTCTGCAGCGCCTGCGCGATCAGCACGCCCCAGGCGCCCGACAGCCAGGGCGTCTCGGCCCCCAGCGCCAGCGCGGCGCCGCGAAAGCCCACGGTGGCCAGCGCGAAGCACGCGCCGCAGGCCAGGCCGTAGAGCGACGACCGGCTCGTCCAGGCCGCCAGCGACAGCATCTGCCCGCGCGGCGGCAGCGACAGCATGAGCACCCCGGCCGTGGCCAGCACCATCGCCACCAGCGCCAGCGGCGTGGGCAGCTCGTGCAGGAAGACGCTGGAGAACAGCGCCACCTGCAGCACCTCGGTCTTGGACAGGGTCACGGCCACGGCGAAGTTGCGTTCCTTCATCGCCAGCAGCAGCGCGGCCGTGGCCGCGACCTGGAAGAACGCGCCCAGCGCGATCCAGCCCAGGTAGGCGGCGCTGAAGCCGGGCACCGCCGGCGTCCGCCCCGGCCACGCATACAGCAGCACCAGCCACAGGCCCGCGAACGGCAGGCCGTAGAGAAAGCGCGCGAGGGTGGCGGGCAGCGTGCCCAGCTCCTGGGTCAGCGAGCGCTGGGCGGTGTTGCGTGCGGTCTGCGCGGCGGCGGCGCACAGGGTCAGGGGGATCCAGGCCCAGGCGGCCATCCAGGAAAAGCTCATGCGCCGGTTATAGCGCCGCCGGGGCGCGCGCCCCGACGCCGATGGGCATCCCCCTCATGCAGGGCCGCGAAGGCGTACAGCCCATCCGTGAGACAGGCGCACCGCACCCGCGGGCAGCCGCGCAAGGGCCGCCCCGCCGCGCCGGCTGCGTCCCCCTTCCCGCGCAAAGCGCGAGAGAGGGGAAGCGGCGCAGCCGCTCAGGGGGATGTCCTCAATCCGCGGAGATGCGGTTGTCCTGGGCCACCTTTTTCCACTTGGCCACGTCGTCCGCGATGATCTTGGCGAACGCCGCAGGCGTGTCTTCCACCGCGATCGCGCCGGCGGCGGCGAACTTCTCCTGCACCGCCTGGGTGCGCAGCGCGCGCACAATGGCGCCGTGCAGCGTCTTGAGCACGTCGGCCGGCAGGCCCGCGGGCGCCAGCACGCCGTTCCAGAAGCCGTCGTTGGCGCTCTTGAGGCCCAGTTCGGCGAAGGTCGGCACGTCGGGCAGGTCCTTGACGCGCTGCGGCGTGGCCAGCGCCAGGGGCACCAGGTTGCCGGCCTTGATGTGGGGCATGGACGAGGCCAGGGTGTCGTAGATCATGTCCACCTGCCCGCTGATCACGTCGTTGAGCGCCGGGCCCGTGCCGCGGTAGGGCACGTGCACCACGCGCATGCCGCTGAGCGACTTGTAGTACTCCATCGCCATGTGCGTCGCGCCGCCGTTGCCCGACGATGCATACACGTACTTGCCGGGCGACTGCCCGACGAGCTTGGCGAAGTCGGCATAGGTCTTCGCCGGGAAGTTCTTGTTGACGCTCAGGACGCCGGGCACTTCGAGGATGCGCGTGATCGGCGTGAAGCTCTTGACCGCGTCGAAGGGCAAGTTCTTGTAGACGGCCGAGTTGGTGCCGTTGGTGCTGGTGGTGCCCAGCAGCAGGGTGTAGCCGTCGGCCTTGGACTCGGCCACGTAGCGCGCGCCCACCGAGCCGCCCGCACCGGCCTTGTTCTCGACGATGACGGGCTGGCCCAGTTCGCGCGATAGCGCGTCGGCCAGCACGCGGCCGCTGATGTCCGACGTGCCGCCCGGCGGAAAGGGCACGACGAGGCGCACCGGCTTGTCCGGAAAGCCGCTCTGCGCCAGGCCCGGCAGGGCCGCGAATGCGCCCGCGAGCGCCAGGGCCAGGCCCGCCAGGCGGCGGCTGGTGCGTGGGGTGGAAGGGGTCATGGTGTCATCTCCTGGTTTTGTGATGGTGGTTCATTTGCCGGTGCAGCCCTTGCCGCCGTCCACGGGAATACACACGCCCGTGATGTAGCGGGCCTCGTCGCTGGCCAGGTAGAGCGCGGCGTAGGCCACGTCCCAGGCCTGGCCCATGCGGCCCATGGGGCTGGCGGCGTTGCGCGTGCGCAGCATCTCCTCGGTGCTGGCGAACTGGCCGGCGATCTGCTGGTGGATCAGCGGCGTGTCGATCACGCCAGGCAGCACCGCGTTGGCGCGGATGCCCCGCGCCGCGTACTGCACGGCCAGCGCGCGCGTGAAGTGGTTGAGCCCGGCCTTGGCGGCGTAGTACGGCATGTAGGGGTAGCTGTTGATCTGCTGCGAGGCGAGCGACGAGATGTTCACGATCGCGCCCCGGCCCTGCTCCAGCATCACCGGCACCACGTGCTTGCAGGTGAGGAAGACGCCGGTGAGGTTGGTGTCGATCACCTGCTGCCAGGTGGCCTCGTCCATCTCCACCACGCTGCCCATGCGCGTGATGCCCACGTTGTTGTGCAGGATGTCGATGGCGCCGAAGCGCGCGTGCACCTGCCGCACCACCCCGGCCACGGCGGCGGAGTCGGTCACGTCGGCGACGTAGGCCTCGGCATCGAAGCCCTCGGCGCGGAGCTGGTCGCGGGTTTCCTCGGCGGCCTCGCCGCGGATGTCCACCACGGCCACGCGCGCGCCCTCGCGGGCGTAGACCATGGCGGCGGCCTTGCCGTTGCCCCAGCCGGGGCCGGCCGAGCCGCCGCCGAACACCAGCGCCACCTTGCCGGCGACGCGGCCGCGGCCCGGCAGGGCGTCGAGCGGGGGAAAGCAGGCAGAGGTCGTCATCGTCATGGCCTTCCTGCCGCAGCGGCCATGCCTTCGGCCCACGCGCGGGCGCTCTGCCCTTCGCGCACGCCCAGGGCACGGGCGGTCTGGTTGACGCGGCTGATGACACCCGTCTCCCAGGCCGAGCGCGCGTCGCCGATGCGCGCGCTGTCCGCGGCCACGGTGGCGCCTGCGATGCCGCGCGCATCGAGCGCCGGCAGGCGCGACACGCCCGCGCCGTCGCAGCCGATGCCCGCATCGTTGTAGAGCGCGGCGAACACGTCCACCTTGATCGCGGACTCCGGCCTCCCGCCCTGCAGGCCGCCGTGCGAGCCCGTGAGCACCACCGCGCCCCGGTCCTCGGGGGCTGCCAGCGACACGGAATCGATCAGCACGATGGGGCGCCGGCCCGCCTGCGGCGGCAGCACCGTGCGCGCCTCGGCGGGCAGCGGCCCGGGGTCCACCGCCCGCAGGGGCGCGGCGGCCAGGCACTGCGCGGCCTGCAGGGCGGGCATGCCCGCGCGCACGCCCAACCGCTGAGCCTGGGCGTTGGCGAAGGCGATCACCCCGCGCGCAGCGCAATCGGCCCCGTCGCCGATGCGCGCCGAGCGGTGGTCGATGGCAGCGCAGGGCACGCCCAGCGCCTGCGCGAAGTCCAGCCCGGCGATGCCGGCGCGCGCCAGGCCCACGCCGCCATCGCTGACGACGAGGCCGCCCACGCCCTCGCTGAGCGCCAGGTGCACGGCATACACGCCGCCGTGCGACGCGGCGATGACGGCGCGGCCCCGCACGGCGGGGTCCATGCGGGTGACGGAGTCGCAGACCAGCACGCCGCCCGTCATGCGCCGCTCCGGTCCTTGTTATGGCCCTCGCCCGCGCCGCGGTACGGCACTTCGTGGTCCACCAGGTCCCAGACGAAGCGCGCCGAGGGGATGCGCTGCTCCTCCGCGATGTGCGCCACCAGCCCCGCCGCGCGCGAGATGATGGCGAAGCCGCGCATTAGCGCCGGCGGCACGCCCAACTCGCCCAGCAGCGTGCCCACGGCGCCGGTGGCGTTGATGGTGATGTGCTTGCCGAAGGCGGCGTCCACCTCGCGCGAGAGCACTTCCATCGCATGCAGGTAGCGCCCCTCGAAGCGCGGGTGCTCGCGCCCGATGGCCAGCAGCCGCGAGGCGCGCGGGTCGTCGGGCTTGTGCATGTGCTGGCCGAACCCGGGGATGGGCTTGCGCTCGGCGCGGTATTGCTGCGCCGTGGCGCGCGCGGCGGCCTCCACGCCCTCGGGCGCGTCGATGATGCGGCGCAGCAGGATGGCCGAGTTCTCCACCGTGCCCACGAACTGGCTGCCCACGGCCAGCAGCCCCGCGGCCACGCCGCTCTGGATGTTCTCGGGCGAGCTCATGTAGACCATGCGCGTGGCGATGGCGCTGGGCGTGAGGCCGTGCTCCATGATGGCAACGAGCGCGGCATCGAGCACGCGCAAATCATCCGCATCGGGCCGGCGGCCCAGGATCTGCGAGAACAGCACGTCGGTGAAGCCGCGCCGGCCCAGGATGTCCTCGGCGAGGTTGTCGCCCCGATAGTGGACCGACGTCTGCGAATGCGTACACAGCTCGGTGTACGGACGCTGTGGGGGCTTGCCGCTCATGCTTTCGTTTCCTCGCGCAGCTTGCGCGTGATGTCTGCCTTCAGGGTGACCTTGTGGACCTTGCCCGCCACGCTACGCGGCAGGTCGTCGTAGAAATGGATGGCCTTGGGCGTCTTGACCGAGCCCAGGTGCTCCTTGGCGAAGGCGATGAGCTGCTGCTCGCTCACCTGCGCGCCGGGCTTGCGCTGGACGGCGGCGTGCACGGCCTCGCCCCACTTGTCGTCCTCGATGCCGAACACGGCCGACTCGTGCACCGCCGGGTGCTGGTCGAGCACGCTTTCCACGTCGATGGGGTAGACGTTGAAGCCGCCCGTGATGACCACCTCGCGCAGCCGGTCCTTGAGGAACAGATAGCCGCGCTCATCCACGTAGCCCCGGTCGCCGGTGTGCAGCCAGCCGTCCACGATCGTCTCGGCCGTCTTCTCGAGCATCTTCCAGTAGCCGCTCATGACGAGGTCGCCGCGCACCACGATCTCGCCCGCCTCGCCCGCGGGCAGCAGGCGGCCCTGCGGGTCCATGATGGCCATGTCGGCCAGCAGGCCCTGGCGGCCCACGGAGCGCCAGTTGGCCTCGTCAGCAAAGTCCTCGGCGCGCATGATGCTGACGACCTGGGGCGCCTCGGTCTGGCCGTAGGTGGTCTCCAGCACGGGGCCGAAGCATTCGCGCACCGTGCGGATCTTCTCGGGCGGCATGGGCGCGCCGCCGTAGATCAGGTGCTTGAGGCGCGGCAGGTGCAGGCGCCCGCCGTGCGCCTCGGCCACCAGCATGTAGAGCAGCGTGGGCGGCATGAAGGTGGTGGTGATGCCGTCCTCGCGGAAGCTGCGCAGCAGCTCGGCGGGCTTGTTGCTGGCCGGCAGCACGTGGCAGCCGCCCTGCGCCAGGATGGGCAGCAGGTAGGTGGAGGTGCCGTGCGTGACGGGCGCGGAGACGAGGTAGCGGTCGTCGGCATCGAAGCCGAAGGCCTGGATCTGGTTCACCAGCGTGGCCACCCAGGCGCGGTAGGGCTGCATCACCCCCTTGGGCACGCCCGTGGAGCCGCCCGTGAACTTGATGGCCTGCGCCTCGTCGCGCGAGCGCTGGTGAGGCGTTGGCATGCGCCCCTGCTGGGCCTGCGCGAGGGCGGCGAGCAGCGGCGTGCCCGCGCACTCGCCCAGCGCCACGGCCTGCACGTTCGACAAATCCAGCGTACCCAGGTGCGCGGGCTCGGCCACGACGATGGACGGCGCGGTGAATTCGATGATGCGGTTCAGCTCCGCCGCGGGATTGCGCCAGTTCAGCGGCACCCACACCTTGCCCGCCGCCAGCACGGCCAGCAGCGCCACCACGTGGTCCACGGTGTTGCCCGCGCAGATGCCCACGCGCGAGCCCGGCTGCGCATCGAGCGCCTGCAGCGCGCAGGCCGCCGCGTTCACGCGCCCGGCCAATTCGGCATAGGTCAGCACCTCGCGGCCGCTCACCAGGGCTTCGCGCTGCGGGTACAGGCGGGCGGCGCGGTAGAAGAAATCGATGGGGTACATGCAGTTTTCCGCAATACGGACTTATTGAAAGAAGAGCAGCAGGAATTGGCGCAATTTTTCCCACAAACATCTACAAACCCAAGTCGATAAGTCCACAATACGGATTCACTGCGAATTTTTATCCATGTCCACCGTCCAAAGCCTGGGCCGCGCCATCGAACTGCTGCGGCTCATTTCCGCCGAGCACACCAGCGGCGCGCGCCTGTCCGACCTCGTGGCCGCCAGCGGCCTGCCCCAGCCCACGGTGCACCGGCTGCTGCGGCAGATGGTCGAGGGCGGGCTGGTCATGCAGGACGCGCAGCGCCGCTACCGGCTGGGCCATTTCGCGTACGAGCTGGGGCTGGTGGCATCGACCCATTTCCACCTGCGCGACCAGTGCGCACCGCACCTGGGCCGCATCAGCGCGGAAACGGGCGACACGGCCTTCCTGATGGTGCGCAGCGGTGCCGACTCGTTCTGCCTGGACCGCCAGTCGGGCAGCTTCCCCATCCAGGTGCTCACGGTGCAGGTGGGCAAGCGCCGCCCGCTGGGCATCGGCGGCGGCGGGCTCGCGCTGCTGAGCTTCATGCCGCGCGAAGACCTGCCCTGCGTGCTGGACCGCATCGAGCCGCACCTGGCCCCCTACGGCGGGCTGACGCGGCGGATATTGCTCGGGCTGGTGGAAGAGGCGCGCGCCCAGGGCTTCGCGCGCATCACCGACTACGCCGTGGCCGGCGTGACCAGCGTGGGCGTGCCCATCCGCGACCGGGGCGGCGCGGTGGTCGGCGCCATCAGCGTCAGCGCCATGACGGCGCGCATGCAGCCCAGGGAAGAGATGGTCGTGCAGACCATGCAGCGGGAGGTGGCGGCGCTGCAGCGGTCGCTATGAAAAAGAAGCTGCTTGCGCTTGCCTTACAAGGATTTCAATGCCATTCACACCTGAAAATGGCTTTCTACAAACGCAACCAGCTATGGTTTGAATAGCACCCTCAGCCCCGCGGCGCCACGGGATAGGTGCCCGGCACGAGGATGGACTTGTCCACGTTCTGGATGTTGGTGTGGCCGCAGAAGGCCATGCTCACGTCCAGCTCCTTGTGGATGATTTGCAGCGCCTTGGTCACGCCCGCTTCGCCGAACGCGCCCAGACCGTAGGCCATGGCGCGGCCGATCATGGTGCCGCGCGCGCCCAGGGCCCAGGCCCGCAGCACGTCCTGGCCGCTGCGGATGCCGCCGTCCATCCACACCTCCAGCTTGTCGCTCACCGCATCGACGATGGCCGGCAGCGCATGGATGGAGGACGGCGCGCCGTCGAGCTGGCGCCCGCCGTGGTTGCTGACCACGATGGCGTCGGCGCCGTTGTGGGCCGCGAGCAGCGCGTCCTCCACTTCCATGATGCCCTTGAGGATGAGCTTGCCGCCCCACTGCTGCTTGACCCAGCGCACGTCCTCCCACGACAGGCGCGGGTCGAACTGCTCGTTGGTCCACGCGGCGAGCGAGTTCATGTCCGACACGCCCTTGACGTGCCCCACCAGGTTGCGGAAGGTGCGCCGCTGCGTGCCCGCCATGGCCATGCACCACTGCGGCTTGGTCATGAGGTTGAGGATGTTCCTGAGCGTGGGCCGCGGCGGCGCCGTGAGGCCGTTCTTGATGTCCTTGTGGCGCTGGCCGATCACCTGCAGGTCGAGCGTGAGCACCAGGGCGCTGCATTTCGCGTCCTTGGCGCGCTGGATCATGCGGGCCATGGCATCGCGGTCGCGCATCATGTAGAGCTGGAACCAGAACGGCGCGCTGGTGTGCTCGGCGATGTCCTCGATGGAGCAGATGCTCATCGTGGACAGGGTGAACGGAATGCCGAACTTCTCGGCCGCGCGCGCGGCGTGGATCTCGCCGTCGGCGTGCTGCATGCCGGTGAGGCCCACAGGGGCGATGGAGACCGGCATCTTCGCCTGCTGGCCCACCATGGTGGTGGCGGTGGTGCGGCCTTCCATGTTCACGGCCACGCGCTGGCGCAGCTTGATGGGGTGGAAGTCGCTCTCGTTGGCGCGGTAGGTGCCCTCGGTCCACGAGCCGGAATCGGCGTAGTCGTAGAACATGCGGGGCACGCGCCGCTCGGCGATCACGCGCAGGTCTTCGATACAGGTGATTTTGGAAAGATCGGCCACGTCGGTTCCTCGGGGGGATGGGGTGCAAACGGCAAGCCACGCATCGTAGCCCCAGGCACCCCGGGCCGGCTTGAAGGCTTTTGTGCGGCCCGTGAATTTTTTTATTGCGCCGGCACGATCAGCGCCACGCGGCGGTTTTCCTGGCGCGCGGCCTCGCTGGTTCCGGCCACCAGCGGGCGGCTCGCGCCGTAGCCGCGCACGTCGATGCGCTCGCGCGGGATGCCCGTCTCGGCCAGCACCTGGGCCACCGACTGGGCGCGGCGCAGCGACAGGCGCTCGTTGTAGTCGGACGAGCCCTGGTCGTCGGCATGCCCTTCCACCCGCAGCGCGCGCACCCCCACCTCCACCAGCGCACGGCCCATGCGCGCCAGCATCTCGCGGCGCTCGCCAGCCATGGCGTCGGAATTGAAGTCGAACAGTAGCTTGCCGGACATCTGCAGCTCCCAGCCGTCGTCCGTCTGCACGAAGCCCTGCGCGCGCAGCACCTGCGCGCGGCGCTCGGCCGGCGCGTCGGCGGCCGCGGGCGGCGGGCTCTGGCAGGCGCCCAGCGCCAGCGCGGCGGCGCACAGCCACAGCAGGCGCAGGAAGAACCGGGTGGGGGTTGCCATCGTCGTCGTCATCTCTGTGTTTCCTCCGTATCCGTCATCCGCCGGCCCCGGCGGGCCTTCACTTCGTACATCGCGGCATCGGCGCTGCGCAGCAGCGATTCCATGTCGCCGCCCTGCTGCGGGAACACGGCCACGCCCGCGCTCACCGCCGGCTGCAGCACGCTGCCGCCCTCCAGCACCAGCGGCGCACGCATGGCGGCCGCCACGCGCTCGGCCAGCGCCGCCGCCTCGGCCTGTGCGGCCGGGGGCGCCATGACCACCGCGAACTCGTCGCCGCCCAGGCGCGCGACCACGTCGCCCGCGCGCCCGTCCACGTGCACTTGCGCCTGCAGGCGGCGCGCCACCTCGATCAGCAGCGCATCGCCCGCGGCGTGGCCATGGGTGTCGTTGACCTGCTTGAAGCGGTCGCAGTCGATGAACAGCAGCGCCATGGGCTGGCCGGTGGCGCGCGCCTGCGCGATGGCCGCCTGCAGCTGCTGCTCGAAGCTGGCGCGGTTGGGCAGGCCGGTCAGGCTGTCGTGCAGCGCGCGCTGCTGCAGTTCGGCGTTCTTCTGCCGCAGCAGCGCCTCGCGGTCTTCCAATTCACCCAGCAGGGCGTTGAAGTCGTCGCCCAGCTCGCGCAGTTCGTCCAGCCGCGCAGGCGGCACGCGCAGGCCCGTGGCGCGCTCGCGCCGCACCGCGCGCGCCACGTGGGCGAGCGCCTGCAGCGGCGTGACCATGTCGCGCAGCATGCGCCGCGCGAGCAGCAATCCCACCGCGCCGCTGACGGCCGTGCAGGCCAGCAGCGCCGCCAGGCCGGTGAGCACGAAGTTCAAGAGCGCCTGGCCGTCGCCGCGCAGCTCCACAGAGCCCACGGGCACGCCCTCGTAGCGGATGGGCGCCATCGCCGGGGCCAGCAGCGCCAGCCGCGCCAGCGCCTGCCCCGTGCGCGCGCGCAGGCCGGGCGCAGCGCCCTGCCACTGCGCGAACACCGCTCCCTGCGCGTCGCGCACCACGGCGCGGGCCACGCCCTCGTGCGCGAGCATGTGCGCCAGGGTCTGGCCGGCATCTTCCGCGTCCTTGAAGACCACCGCCGCCTCGACCGTGTAGGCGACGGAGCGCGCCATGAGCTGCAGGTTGCTCTCCAGGTTCACACGCAGCGCCACCAGCCCCGCCAGCAGCAGCAGCGAGCCGGCCAGCGCCATCGCCATCAGCGCCATGCCCAGGTGCGCGCGGCGCACCACGCCGCGCAAGGAGGAGGGCCTGCCCGCCGCCCCGTGCCGCTGGCCCATCAGGGAGCGCCCTTGCGCCGCGCGAGCTGCAGCACGCGCGGATTCACGCGCACGCCGCTGCGCGCCACGGAGTCGAGGTTGGTCTCGAAGGCCACGCCGTTCTCGCGCACGTCCAGGCAGAACATGCAGCCGATCAGGCACAGCTCCTGCCGCTCGCTGATGGACAGCAGCGGCTGCGATTCGAGCCGCGCACGCAATTGGCGCCAGGCGGCGTCGTCCAGCATGCCGGCATAGACGCCGTCGCACTGCGAGAGCAGCCCGGCGTCGTCCAGCCGCATGCGGCGCACCTGCACGCGGCGCTCGCCCGGGAGCACGCCGCCCTTGAGCAGTTCGTCCGCGTATTCGGTGGGGCCGACGACGCACAGCCGCACCGTCTGCGGCGCGGAGGGCCAGCGCGTGTAGCCCAGGATGCCGAGCACCGTCTTGGCGGCCGCCTGCGACTTGTCGTCGGTGACGATCTCCTGCGCGCGCGCCGCGCCCACGGCCAGCCACAGCGCACACAGCGCCGCCAGGGCATGCATGAAGAGGGGGGACATCGCCACGCTGCGGCCTTTCGAAACAGGAGGAAACAGTGTAGCGGCCATGCTACTCACGAGTGCGCACGCCGGCGCCGCGCACCTCGATCTGGATCCGGTCCAGCACCTGGCCGCGCGCGTCCGTCAGCTCCACGCGGTGGCGGCCGGGCCAGGGCAGCCAGGCCCATTGGGCGCCCTGCCCCACGGTTTTGCCGTCGATGCGCCAGCGCACCGCGGCGCTGTCAGCCTCGAAGCGCAGGCGCTGGCGCGCGGGCGGGATGTCGGGGTCCAGGGCGACGATGGTGCCCGGCGCGGGCGCGAGGATGCGCGCGGAAGGTTGAAGGTCTTTTTGGCCTCCAGCGCTTTCCTGGTGAGCGCTGGCAGCTCCCTTATCCATAGCAAAAAGCGACTGCTGCGTGCCGCGCAGAAACCATTCGTCGCGCGCGCTCTCCAGCCAGCCGCCATCGGGCGCAGAGCCGTAGCGCACGGGCTGCCGCACCACGTCCTGCGGTGGCGACGGCGCGCGGCTGGGCGTGGTGCGGTGCAGCCAGCCCATCACGTCGGCCCAGATGGGCGCCGCGCCGCTGGTGCCGCTCACGTCGTGCATGGCGGCGCCGCTGGCATTGCCCACCCACACGCCCACGGTGTAGCGCTGCGACCAGCCCACGGCCCAGTTGTCGCGCATGTCCTTGCTGGTGCCGGTCTTCACGGCCGTCCAGAAGCGCGTGGCGAGCACGCTGTCGGTGCCGAAGGTGCGCACGCGGGCGTTGGCGTCCGAGAGGATGTCGCCCACGATGAAGGCCGCGTCCGCATCCAGCGCGCGCGTGCGCTGCGGGCGCGGCGTGGCGGCGAAGGCCACGGGGCTGGCCTTGCCGCCGTTGGCGAGCGCGCGGTAGGCGTTGGTGAGGTGCAGCAGCGGCACCTCGGCACTTCCCAGCGCGAGGCTGTAGCCGTAGTAGCCACCCGACTCCTGCAGCGGCATGCCCAGGCGCTGCAGCTGCGCGAAGAACGCATCGGGCGACACCATGACCAGCGTGCGCACCGCCGGCACGTTGAGCGAGGCGGCGAGCGCCGTGCGCACCGACACCCAGCCCTTGAACTGCCGGTCGTAGTTCTGCGGGATGTAGAGGCCGCCTGCCGTGCTGATCTGCGCGGGCGAATCCTCGATGAGCGAAGCGGCGGTCAGGCGCCGCTGCTGAATCGCCTGCGCGTAAAGGAAGGGCTTGAGCGTGGAGCCCGGCTGGCGCGCGGCGAGCACGCCGTCCACCTCTGCCGCCTGGCTCAATGCGCCGGAGGAGCCCACCCAGGCCAGCACCTCGCCCGTGGCGTTGTCCAGCACCACCAGCGCGCCGTCCTCCACGTTGCGCCCACGCAGCTCGCGCAAGTGGCGCGTGAGCGTCTCCACCGCCACGCGCTGCAGCGGCGCGCTGACGGTGGAGCGCACGCGCTCGCCGGGCTCGGTCCGGCGCAGCAGCTGGCGCGCGAAGTGCGGCGCGATGCCCTCGCTGGCGTCGAAGGCGCGGCGCTGCAAGGCGGCGGTGGTGAACAGGTCGAGCGCATCGCAGTCCGCGCCCTTGCGCATCTCGCGCAGCACGCCGCAGGCGCGCCGGGCGACGAGCGCAGGTTTGGCATTGGGCGCGCGCACCAGCGCGGCGGCGACGGCGGCCTCGCGCTCGTCCAGCCCGTGCGCGGCCTTGCCGAACAGCGTGCGCGCGAGCGCGTCGATACCCACGATCTCGCCACGGAACGGCACGAGGTTCAGGTACGCCTCCAGGATCTGGTCCTTGCGCCAGCGCCGGTCGAGCACCTGCGCGGCCATGGCCTGGCCGAGCTTCTGCGTGACCGTGCGCCCGCCCGGCCCCTGGCGCCAGTCGCCATCGAGCAGGCCCGCGAGCTGCATGGTGAGCGTGCTCGCGCCGCGCGTGCGCTGGTTCCACAGGTTGCCCCAAGCGGCGGCGGAGACGGCGGCCCAGTCCACCCCGCTGTGCTCGTAAAAGCGCTTGTCCTCGCTCAGTACCAGGGCCGTGCGCAGCGCGGGCGACACGGCGGCCAGCGGCTGCCACTGGCCCCGGCGCACCGTGGCGTCGGTGCGCAGGCGCTGGATCACCTCGCCCTCGCGCGAGAGCACCAGCGTCTCGGACGGACGGAAGTCAGCGCGCACCTCGTCGAACGTGGGCAGCGCGTGCGCCCACGCGGCCGCCAGGGCCAGCCAGACGGCGGCGAGCGCACGGCGCATTGACGCCCGGCGTATCGACGCGCGACGTATCGACGCCCGACGTATCGACGCCCGACGCATCAGAGTCCGGCGCGCAAGCGGGCCGCGTCGCACCAGCGCTGCGCCACGGCGGGCGTGGTGGCGCATACCGCATCGTGCGTGGCCGTGGTCACGGCGCGCTCCAGCAGCTGGATATCGGCCTCGTGCTGGCGTGCCACGTGCGGGTCCTCGAAGAAGATCGCGCGGTGGCAACGCCGCTCCAGCACCAGGTCGGCGATCTGCGCGTCGCCGCCCAGCGGGCCGCTGTTGAAGCGCTGCACCCAGGGCACGTCCGCGGGCCAGCCCCGGCTCCATGCCATCTCGTTGAGGCGCTGGCCCGTCGTGCCCGTGCCCACGCGGCGGCCGAAGCGCGAGAGCAGGTCGAAGTTGCGCGCGGCGAAGTCGAGCATGGCACTCTTCATCGCGTCGTGGGCGATCAGCGCGAGCGTCTGCGCGCCGTGGTCGTGAAAGCGGTCTGCGTTGCGGTCGGGTGGCAGGCCCGCATGGATACGCTCCATCTCCACCCAGTCGCGCGCGCTCGCCACGGTGGAAAGGAACGGCTTGCCGTGGATCACGCACTGGCGCTTGAGCGCCAGCGCCTCGGGGAAGATGGACGACGGGTCCACCGGGTCGATGAGGTAGATCGCGCCATCCAGCGTGCGCCCCGGCTCGGGCATGCCCACCACCTCGGCCACGAGCTTCATGAGCCCGCCGTCACGCCCGTAGGGATAGCGCACCAGCGGCGCGTAGCCGCGCAGCATGCCGGCGGCGGCGATCGCATCGTGCGTGCGGCCCACGGCGTGCAGGCCCATGTTCAGTTCGCGGATGCCCGCCTCGCAGGCGCGCAGGAAAGCGAACAGCGCGGCGTCTTCGGTGTGGTGGTGCAGGCGGTTGGCGGCGAGGCCGATGAGCATGGCGTGGCGTCTTTCGTTGGAAAACCCCGGAATCGTAAGCGCCGTGGAGCGGCCCCGGGGGATTTGATGCATATCAAAACCCCACTCGCAGCGGGTCACCAGACTGCATGCACCCACTGCCATGAGCCACAAGAAGTTCCCCATCCATCCCGCGCGCCCCGAGCTGATCTGCTGGGGCTGCGACCGCTACTGCGCGGCGGATGCGATGGCCTGCGGCAACGGGTCGGACCGCACGCAGCATCCGTCGGAGCTGTTCGGGCCGGACTGGGCCGAGTGGGAGCCTCCCGTGGAGCAGCGCCGGGACCCTCCGTCTCACCCCAGCGACAAGAGCACGGGCTGATGGTCCGACGCCTGCGTCTGCACATCCACATCCATCGCACGCACGCGGCCCTTGAGCGAATCGCTGACCCAGACGAAGTCACAGGCCACCGGCTCGGGCGCGTAGGTGCGGTCGAACAGGCAGAACGTGGGCGGCTGCGGCTCGGCGGGGTGCAGCAGGCGCCAGGCGTCGTGCAGCGGCGGCGTGCCGGGTTGCGCCCAGCCGGCGGCCTCAAAGGGCGAGAGGGGCGCGGCGATGGCGGCGTATTCGGGCTCGTGCGCCTGCAGGTTGAAGTCGCCGCAGAGCACGGCATGCGGCGTGTGCGGCTTGGACTGGAAGGGCGAGCCGTCGCGCGCGTCCTGCGGCGGGCGCGCGGCCTGGGCCGTGGCCTCCAGGTGCAGGGCGCGCAGGGCGAGGGCCTGGGCCATGCGCTGGGGCTTGGAGAAGTATTCGAGGTGCGTGGTCATCACGCGCACCGCGCCCAGCGCCGCATCGCGCACGGTGAGCACGGTGCACATGCGCGGCATGCTGCGCACGCCCGCGTCGTGCGGGTACGGCAGCGGGTGGTGGCGCAGTTGCAGCACGGGCAGGCGCGTGGCGATGAGGTTGCCGAAGCGCTGGCGGCCCGCAGCCGTCCATTCATCGACCGCCGCGCCGAAGAAGACCTGCCAGCCGGGCGGCAGCAGCGCGCGCACCTGGGCGAGCTGGTCGCCGGGCGCGCCCGCGAGGCCGGGGTAGTGGACGGCGATTTCCTGCAGGCAGAGCACGTCCACGTCGCCCATGCCGAGCGCATGGCGCACGATGCGCGCCACGTCCACGCGGCCGTCCAGGCCGCGGCACCATTGGGTGTTCCAGGTGACGATTTGCATGCTGCAATCTCAAAAACGATAGCTGCTCGCGCTTTCTATATAAGCGCTGGAGGCCGATTTGACTGTTATTTAATTCCGGCGCGCATGAAGCTCTGCACGAACTGGCGCTGGAACAGGATGAAGCCGATGAGCAGCGGCGCGGTGGACATGAGCGTGGCGGCAGTGATGATCGACCATTCGACGCCCTGCTCCACGGACGAAAACACCTGCAGCCCCACGGTGAGCGGGCGCGATTCGACGCTGTTGGTGATGATGAGCGGCCACAGGAAGTTGTTCCAGTGGAAGCTGACCGACACCAGCGCGAACGCGGTGTAGACCGGCCGCGCGAGCGGCACGTAGACGCGCCAGAGCACCTGCAGCGCGCTCGCGCCTTCCACGCGCGCGGCTTCGTCCAGCTCCTTGGGGATGCCCATGAAGGTCTGGCGCAGCAGGAAGATGGCGAAGGCCGAGGCGAAGTACGGCAAGCCGATGGCGGTGAGCGTGTCCACGAGGCCCAGGCGCCCCATGGTCTTGTAGTTCTCGACCAGCAGGATGTCCGGCATGATCATGAGCTGCACCAGCACCAGCGCGAAGGCCACGTTCTTGCCCCGGAAGTCGTAGCGCGCGAACGCATAGGCCGCGAGCGTGGAGAGCACGAGCTGCGCGGCCAGGATGATGGCGACGAGCAGCACGGTGTTGAGGAAGTAGCGCGCGAACGGCGCGGCCTCCCACGCGTGGCGGAAGTTGTCGAGCGTCCACGGCGCGGCCAGGTCGAAGCGCGTGGCGTACTCGGCGGGATGGAAGGCCGTCCACACCGCGTAGGCCAGCGGCAGGATCCACAGCACGGCCAGCACCCATGCGGCCAGGGTGTCGAGCCAGGTGGCGCCGTAGATGGTGTTCGCAGGCGCCTTCACTTGTAGTGCACCCGCTTGTCCAGGACGAAGAACTGGATCAGCGCCACGCTGGCGAGCACCACGACCAGCACCACGGTGATGGCGGCGGCGTAGCCCGTGTCCCAGAACTTGAAGCCCACTTCGTACAGGTGGTAGAGCAGCAGCGTGGTGGCGTTGTCCGGCCCGCCGCGCGTGAGGATGAAGATGTGGTCGACAAGGCGGAAGGCGTTGATGACCGCGTTGATCAGCACGAACAGCGTGGTGGGCATGAGCAGTGGCCACTGCACGCGGCGGAAGAAATACCAGCGCGACGCGCCCTCGATGGCGGCGGCTTCCTTGAGGCTGGGGTTCAGCGTCTGCAGCGCGGCTAGGTAGAAGATCATGAAGAAGCCGGCCTCCTTCCACACCGCCACCACGGTGACGCAGGCCAGCGCCGTGGACGGGTCGCCCAGCCAGTTGCGCGAGGGCATGCCGAGCGCGCCGGTGAACTGCTCCAGCAGCCCATACTGCGGCGTGTAGAAGAACAGCCAGATGTTGGCCACGGCGATCATGGGCAGCACCGTGGGCGTGAAGTAGGCCATGCGCACCAGCGTACGGCCGGCCATGCGTTCGTTGACCCACAGCGCCATGAGCAGCGCGAGGCCGATGGAGAGCGGAATCGTCGCCCCCGCGAACCAGAGGTTGTTGCGCACGGCCTGCCAGAACACCGGATCGTCGACCATGACCGCATAGTTCTCCAGCCCCACCCACTCGGCCGGACGCGCGCCGCGCGGGGTGGAAAAGAAACTGTCGATCAGCGTGGCGACGGCGGGCCAGTGCGTGAACGCGACCAGCAGCGCCAGCGCGGGCAGCAACAGCAGCCACGCATGCACTGCGCGCTGGCTGGCTCCCGCGTTGGGCGACGCGTTCATCACTTATAGGAGCGCAGGATACGGTCGGCCTCGCGCTGCGCGTCCTTCAGGGCCTGGGCCGAGGTCTTGGTGCCGTTGAGCGCGGCCTGGATGGCGTCGTTCAGCACCTTGGTCACGCGCTGGTTCTCGTGCGTGGAGAACTCGGCCACCGACACGGGCAGCTGGTCGCGCGCGACGAGGGCGGGCGGGAATTCCTGGCCATATTTCTTCAGCGCGGGCGTGTCGTAGGCGGCGGGCGAGACGGCGACGTAGCCGCTGTCCATGCTCCACTGCGCGGCGTTCCCGCGCTGGGTGATCCACTTGGCGAACTCGAACGCGGCCTGCTGCTGCTCCTTGGGAGCCTTCTTGAAGATATAGAAGTTGCCGCCGCCCGTGGGCGAGCCGCCCTTGCGCACATTGCCCGCGATCTGCGCCACGCCGAAGTCGAACTTGGCGTTGGCCTTCACGTTGGTCAGGTTGCCCGTGGTCGTGATGATGATGGCGGCCTTCTTCTCGAAGAAGTCCTTGGGCGTGGTGCCCCACTCCACCACGCCCTTGGGGTGCACGCCGTCCTTGGCGAGGTTGACCCAAAAGTCCAGCGCCTCGATCACCTTGGGGTTGTCGAACGTGACCTTGGTGCCCGCCTCGTTGGCCAGCAGCACGTCGTTGGGCGTGGTCAGCGTCTGCAGCATCCAGTAAGCGAAGCCGGTGGAGGGGATCTGGATGCCGTACTGCGTGACGTTGCCGCCCGCGTCCTTCTTGGTGAGCTTGCGCGCGGCCTCCTTCAGCTCCTTCCAGTTGGCGGGCGCCTTGCTGGGGTCGAGCCCTGCTTCCTTGAACGCTTCCTTGTTGTAGTACATGACCACGGTGGAGCGCTGGAACGGAATGCCCCAGGTCTTGCCGCCCGTCTGGCTGTTGGCCATGAAGGCGGGGTAGAAGCCCTTGAGCCACGCGCGGTCGGCATCGGTCTTCACGAAGTCGTCGATGGGGGCGATGGCGTCCTCGTCGATCAGCGTGAACATGTCGGTGGACAGCAGCACCGAGGTGGCCGGCGGCTTGCCCGACTTGTGCGCGGTGAGCGCCTTGACGATGGTCTCCTGGTACGTGCCCGCGTAGATGGGCGTGACCTTGATGCCGGGGTGGGCCTTGTTGAACGCCTCGGCGTAGCCGTCGATCACCTTGGTGATGGGGCCGCCCACGGCCACAGGGTAGTAGAACGGCACCTCCACGGTCTGGGCCAGCGCGCCCGTGGCGCAGGCAGCCAGGGCGGCGGCGGAAACGGCTTGCAGGAAGGTCTTGCGTTGCATGGGAAGGCTCCTTGGAGTTCAGATGGCGATGCGCTGGCCGTCGGCATCGAAGAAATGCTGGTCGTGCGCCTGCCAGCGCAGGTGCACCGGCTGGCCGTGCGCGGCCAACTGCTGGCCCGGCGCGCGCACGGTGAGGGTCTCGCTGCCCACGGCGCAGCGCAGCACGGCGTCGGCGCCCAGGTATTCCTGGCTCTGCACGGCGGCGGGCACGCCCGCGTCGGCCAGTTCCACCGCCTCGGGCCGCAGGCCCAGCCAGTGCGCGTGCGCGGGGCCGGCGGCGATGTCGGTGCCCGCGATGCGGCCCGCGTCGAGCCGCAGCAGGTTCATGGGCGGCGTGCCGATGAAGCGCGCGGCGAAGGTGGTGGCGGGCGCGGCATAGACGGCGCGCGGCGGCGCGCACTGCTCCACGCGGCCCTGGTGCAGCAGCACCACCTGGTCGGCCATGCTCATGGCCTCGGTCTGGTCGTGCGTCACGTAGACCACGGTGAGGCCCAGGCGCTGCTGCAGCTCGCGCAGCTCGGTGCGCATCTCCTGGCGCAGCTGGGCGTCGAGGTTGGAGAGCGGCTCGTCCATCAGGCACACGCGCGCCTGCGCCACCAGCGCGCGGCCCAGCGCCACGCGCTGCTGCTGCCCGCCCGAGAGCTGCGCGGGGCGCCGCTCCAGCAGGTGCGCCAGGCCCAGCAGCTCCGCCGCCTGGGCCACGCGCGCGGCCGCCTCGGCCTTGGGCACCTTGCGCACCGAGAGGCCGAAGCCGATGTTCTCGCCCACCGTCAGGTGCGGGAACAGCGCGTAGTTCTGGAACACCATCGCGATGCCGCGCTGCGCGGGCGGACGGTGGGTGACGTCCTGCCCGTCGATCAGCACGCGGCCCGACGTGGCCGTCTCCAGCCCCGCGATGATGCGCAGCGTGGTCGATTTGCCGCAGCCCGAGGGACCCAGCAGCACGCAGAAGGAACCTGGCTCAATGCGCAGGTGCATGGACTGCAATGCGGTGGTCGCCCCCCAGGATTTGGCAACCGCGTCAAGCTCGATCAGTGACATCGCGGCAGTTTAGAGGCGTGTCGTGACAGCGGCGTTACGTTTTTCTTCAGGGTTTTTCTGTGGCATGGCTGTCATATGACAGCCATGCGCGGTTACGCAGGGTCGGTGTGGCCCGGTGCGCGGTTGAGCAGCTGAGTGCGCCGGTCAGCGCTCACGGACAGGTAGCGCTCGTAGTGCCGCAGGATGTCGGCGATGAGTTCCTCGCCGCGCAGGTACTGGATGTCGTAGCCCTGGCGCCCGTCGGCGAAGAAGGTGACGGGCTCCACCACGTAGCGCCGCTCCTCGTCCTGCGCCACCTCCGTCAGCATGAAGCCCGGCAGCTTGCGCCGCACGGGGCGCACGCCGTAGACGAAGTCGCGCAGCTCGGCCATGGGGATGGTCAGGCGCACCGACGCGGCCTCGCCCTCACCCTCGCCGGTGGCGGTGTCGTCCTGCACATGGGCCTGCACGCCGCGGCGGTCCAGCTCGGCCGCCACGTCGCGCATCGCGGGCAGCACCACGCTGTGCATGAAGCGCAGCACGTCCTCGCGCGTGGGCTGGTGCACGATCTGCTCCAGGCGCTTGCGCCAGTGCTGGCCGCTCCAGAAGTTCGTGGCATGCGCCAGCTCCTGGGCGGAATGCGCGCGGTCGGCCTGCATGCCGCGCCACAGGCCCCAGCACAGCGCCACCATGATGGCCGCCACCGGCAGGGCCGCGCCCAGCGTCAGCGCCTGCAGTGCCTTGAGGCCGCCTGCCACCAGCAGCACCGCGGCCGTCACGCCCAGCACCGCCGCCCAGAAGAGCCGCTGCCACACGGGCGAGCGCGGGTTGCCGCGCGTGGCGATGGCATCCACCACGTAGGCGCCCGAGTCGGCCGAGGTGACGAAGAACACCGCGATCAGCACGATGGCCAGCCACGAGACGGCCTTGGCCCACGGCAGGTATTCGAAGAAGCGGAACAGCAGCGCGTCCACGTTGCCGGCCGTCTGCGCCAGCGCGCCCTGCGCCACGTGGGTGTCGATCCAGATCGCGCTGTTGCCGAAGGCCGTCATCCACAGCAGGTTGAACGCGGTGGGCACGAGCAGCACGCCCACGATGAACTCACGCACCGTGCGCCCGCGCGAGATGCGCGCGATGAACATGCCCACGAAGGGCGACCAGGAGATCCACCATGCCCAGTAGAGCACCGTCCACTGGCCGTACCAGCCCGGCTCCTGCGGCGACTCGTAGGCGAAGGTGCGCAGCGACATCTGCGCCAGGCCCGAGAGGTAGTTGCCCACGTTCTCGCTGAGCGCCTGGAACAGGTGCACCGTGGGCCCGCAGACGATGACGAAGGCCAGCAGCACGAACGAGAGGCAGAGGTTGAACTCGGAGAGCACGCGCACGCCCTTGTCCAGCCCCGAGGCCGCCGACAGCCCCGCCAGGGAGACGACCACCACGACCACCGCCACGCGGAACAGCGCGGTGTCGGTGTTCCAGTCGGTCATCAGGCCGATGCCCGCAGCCAGCTGCAGCGCGCCGTAGCCCAGCGTGGTGGCGATGCCCGCGATGGTGCCCACGAGCGCGAAGGCGTCCACCGTGTGGCCGATGGGCCCGTTGATGCGCTGCTGCAGCAGCGGGTACAGCCCCGAGCGCATCGTGAGCGGCAGGTTGTAGCGGAAGCCGAAGTACGCCAGCACCAGCCCCATCGTGCCGTACACCGCCCAGGCGTGGAAGCCCCAGTGGAAGAAGGTGGACTGCAGCGCCTCGCGCGCCGCATCGGGCGTATCGGGCAGGGCCGTGGGCGGCTTGAGGTAGTGTTGCAGCGGCTCGCCCACGCCGAAGTACATGAGCCCGATGCCCATGCCCGCCGCGAACAGCATGGCCGTCCACGAGAGGAAGCTGAACTCGGGCTTGGCATCGTCCGGCCCCAGCCGGATGTCGCCGAACCGGCTGGCCGCCACCAGCACCAGGAAGGCGAGGAACAGCGTCACCGCCACGCTGTAGAACCAGTCGAAATGCCCCACCACCCAGGCCTGCATGCCCGAGAAAAACCGGTCGGCCTGCTGCGGGAACAGGCCGCACCCCACCAGCAGCAGGCCCAGCACCACGAGCGAGGGCACCACCACAGGCGCGGCGAAGGTGAGGCGCGGGGCGGGGCGTGCCGCCATGTCTTCCGCGGGAGGCGCCGGTGTTTCGGTTTTTTCGTTTGGCATGAGGTTCCTTCGGGTTCCCAGGGTTACGGCGCGCGCCGGCGGAGCCGGGGGCACACTATTTCATCGATAGGGCCTTGGCGGTGTCGGACAACACGCCTCGTCGCGCCCTCCTGGGCGCCGGCCTCGACAGATCCGCCGTATCCATTGCCTTGAGGCATTCCATGAACGCCAGCGTCGCCGGCGAATGGGGGGCATCCTTCAACAGCAGCAGCCCGATCTCCCTGACGGTTGCCGGCCGGAATTCAACCAGGCGGCACCCCTCTAGGCTCACGCCATGCAGCGCTACCCGGGGCTGGATGCTCACGCCCAGGCCCAGGCGCACCAGCGACACCAGCGGGTACGTACCGGTCAGTTCCTGCGCAGGCTCCACGGCGAGGCCCGCGGAGCGGAAGCGTTCCTCGATGATTTCACGAAGATCCACGCCGCGCGGATTGAGGAGCAACGGATAGGCCGCCAGCTGTTTCGGCGCCAGCGTCTTGCGGCCTGCCAGTTCCGGCAGTGCGTCTGGCACCACGACCACCAGTTCATCCTCGAACAGCGCAGTGAAATCGACGCCCTCGGATCTCTCGCGGCGCGACACGACGGCAATGTCCACCTCGGCATTCACCAGTTTCTCGTGGGCACGCTGGGAGTCCACGTCGCACATCCGCACCTCGATCCCGGGATGCCGCTCCCGGAACCTGCGCATGGCCTGCGGCATGAACGTGGCCGTCAGCGAGGGCAACACCGCCACGCTCACGGAGCCTGCGCGCAAGGCAGCCTCGTCCTTGAGCTGCCGTATGACGCGTGCCAGGGTATTGCCTGCCACGTCCACCGCGCCGTACAGGCGCTCGCCCTCCGGCGTCAGCGCCACGGAGCGGGTATCGCGCACGAACAGCTTCACCCCCAGCGCAGCCTCGATGTGCTGGACGTGAACGCTCAGGGCCGATTGCGATACGTGCAATTGCTCCGCTGCGCGGCGGAAGCTCTGCTGCTGGGCCACGGCCGCAAAGGACACCAGCTGGTTCAGGTTCACCCGGCGCAGCTCGGGAGGCCATCGTTGCAGCATTGATCATCTCCTGCGATCAATTCTTACAGATTTATTAATTGCTGCAATACGGTGCGGCTCTTAGGATGCGTCCGAAAAGGCGCTCTCGCACAAGCGCCACAAGGAGACATGCCATGCGCCGGATCGCGTCGAAATTCTTGTACACGGGCTTGGGAACGCTCGCCATGCTCTGGGCCGCCGCTGGCGCAGCGCAGCCCGCGAGCTACCCCAGCCGCCCGGTCACCATCGTGGTGCCCTATGGGGCCGGCTCGAGCACGGACATCCTCACCCGGGTGCTGGCCAAGCAGTTGGCCGGCGAACTGGGGCAGAACGTCGTCGTCGAGAACCGGGCCGGCGCAGGCGGCGCGCTGGGCAGCGCCTTCGTGGCCAAGGCGCCGCCCGACGGCTACACGCTCGTGATGGGAACCATTTCGTCCCACTCCATCAACGCATCGCTGCTCAAGGACCAGTCATTCAACGTCATGCGGGACTTCAAGCCGATCTCGCTGGTGGCCTATTTCCCCAACCTGCTCGCCGTCAACAAGGACTTGCCCGTCAACAACCTGCAGGAGCTGGTGGCCTACGCCAAGGCGCGCGGCAGCCTCAGCTACGCCACGGGCGGCGTGGGATCTTCGGGGCAGATGGCCGGAGAGCTGTTGAAGCTCAGCACCGGCGCCCCGTTGAGCCACGTTCCCTACAAGGAGGTCGGACAGGGCATCACCGACACCATCGCCGGCCACGTGCCCCTGATCTTCTACCAGACCCCTGCCCTGGTGCCCCATATCCGCGACGGCAAGCTCAAGGCCATTGCCGTGCTGGCACCAGAGCGCACGCCGCTGCTGCCCGACGTGGCCACGCCTGCCGAGCAAGGCGTCGCCGGCTTCGACGCCAGCGCATGGATGGGGCTCTTTGCCCCGGCATCCACTCCGGACGCCGTCATCGCGAAGATCCACCGGTCCCTCGTGGACGCGGCACGCGACGCCGGCATGGCCAGGCAGTTCGGCGCGCAAGGGTTCACGCTGGCGGTGGATACGCCGGAGGCGTTCCGCCGGTTCGTGGAAGCGGACATCGCCAAATGGGCCAAAGTGATCCAGACGACAGGAGCCACCGCGCAATGAATTCGCCCGCAACGAAAACCGTGTGCCTCAGGGAGGTTGCCCATGCGCGCTCCGGCGAGAAAGGCAACAGCTCGATGATTTCGGTCATCGCCTACGAACCGCAAGACTACGGCCTGCTGTGCGAGCAAGTCACCGTGGACGCGGTGCGCAAGGTCTTCGGGCCGATCACCCGCGGCAGCATCGCACGGTACGAAGTGCCGCGCATCGGCGCCCTCAACTTCGTGCTGGACGAAGTGCTCGAAGGAGGCCGGTCGCGGACGCTGGCCTTCGAAGAATCGGGCAAGGCCCTGTCGTCCCTCATGCTCATGCTGCCGGTGCGGGTGCCCGCAGGCTACGTGGAGCGCAAGGACAGGCCGGCCACCGAGGAAGGGCCGCGCAGCAGGCCATCCGGGGATGCCGCCAAGCCGGCAGGCACGATCCGCCTCGCGGCAGCCACGGCCTGGTCACGCGACCGCTTCGAGCCCGCGCTGTCTCTCGTGCGGGACGAGGCCATCGACTACCTCTGCTTCGAATCGATGTCCGAAGTGACGATGAGCGCCGCCCAGGTCGCCCTCAACGACGGCCACGCCACCCCGCCCTACGACCCCTACCTGCTGGACCGCCTGCGCCCCGTGCTGGCCGAATGCAAGCAGCGCGGAATCCGCATCATCAGCAACCAGGGCTGGCTGGACCCTCATGCTGCCGCGCAGGCCGTGCAGGAACTGGCCGGAGAACTCGGCATTGCGGACCTGCGCGTGGCCGCCGTCTCGGGAGGCATCCTCACCGACCGCATCGCCGGACTGGGCCTGCGGTTCTCGGAGAACGGCCAGGCCATCGCCGACCTCGAGGACGGTATCGTTTCCGCCGAGGCCTACCTGGGATGCGAGGGCATCGTCCAGGCGCTGCAGCAGGGCGCGGACGTGGTCATCACGACCCGGGTGGCCGACGCGGCGCTCTACCTCGGGCCGCTCGCCCACGAGTTCGGCTGGGACACGGGAGACAGCCAGCAGATGGCACGGGGCATGGTCGTCGGCCACCTCATGGAATGCGGCGCCCAGCTGGCGGGCGGCTACTTCGCCGACCCCGGCTACAAGAACGTGCCCGACCTGGCGCACGTCGGCAACCCGATCGCGGACGTATCGCCCGAACGCATCGTGCTGCGCAAGCAGCGCGGCAGCGGCGGCCTGCTGAGCCCCGCGACGTGCAAGGAGCAACTGCTCTACGAGGTCCACGACCCGGGCGCGTACATCGGCCCCGACTGCACCACGGACTTCGGGGCCGTCTCGTTCACGCAGATCGCGCCCGACACGGTGGAGGTCCACATCGCGGAAGGCGCGGGGTTTCCGAAGCCGGACACGCTGAAGGCGCTCGTCGGTGTGCGCGAGGGCTACATGACCGAGGAAATGGTGATCTTCGCGGGCCCCGGAGCGCACCAGCGCGCGCAGCTGACCGAGTCCATCCTGCGGCAGCGCCTGGCATCGGCGGGGCTGCAGGCGCAGGAAATGCGGTTCGACTACATCGGCGTCAATGCCGTCCACAGAGAAGCGACGCCGCCGTCCGCGCATGCGCCCTACGAAGTGGTCCTGCGGGTGGCCATCAAGACGAGCACCCGGCAACAGGCCGAACTGCTGCGCAAGGAAGTGGACCCGCTGGCCGTCAACGGGCTCTATGGAACCGGCAAGTGGGCGACCACGGCGAGCGGCTCCCGGGTCCGGTCCGTCATCGGGCTGAACTCGTGCCTCGTTCCACGGACGCTGGTCGACTGGTCCGTCTCGTTCGCCGAAAAAGCCGTCCACACCACACAGGAGACTCCATGAGAACACGCCACGCCTACGCCGCCATCGCCGCGCTCGCGGCCCTGCAGGCCACCGCGGCGCAGGCCGACGCCGCCTGGCCCAAGGCGCACCCCATCACCATGGTGCTGCCCGCAGGGGCAGGCGGCTCCTCCGATCCGCTGACGCGCTACGTCTCTGAAGAGATCGGCAAGCGCATCGGGCAGTCGTTCATCGTCCAGAACAAGCCCGGCGCAGGCGGCAATGTGGGCATGGTCTACGGCGCCAAGGCGCGCCCCGATGGCTACACCCTGACGATCAGCTGGACCGGACCGATGGCGACCAACCTGGCGCTCTACAAGGAGGTGGGCTTCAGTCCCCAGAAGGACTTCGCGCCGGTCGGCATGATCGGCTGCACGCCCAACGTGCTGGCCGTGGACAAGAGTTCCCCCGCGTCCTCGCTCCAGGAGTTCAACCGGCTGGCCAAGGAGAAACCGGAGAAATTCAGCTATGGAACGACCGGCGTCGGCAGCTCCTGGCACATCGCGGCCGAGATGCTCAACCGCGACCTGGGAGACCGCCTGGTGCACGTCCCCTACCAATCGCCCGGCGCGGCGTTGACCGACATGAAGGGGCGCCGCCTGGACGCCATCTTTCCGGTGATCCCCATGACGGTTCCCCATGCGCGCGCAGGGGAGATGAAGGTATTGGCCGTCTTCTCCAAGGAGCGCTCGTCCGTGCTTCCCGAGGTTCCCACGACCGTGGAGCAGGGCTTCCCCGACCTGCTGAGCGACACCTGCTTCGCCCTGCTCGCGCCCGCGGGCACGCCCGCGCCCATCGTGGATCAGTTGAACAAGGCGCTGAACCAGGTGCTGTCCGACCAAGCCTCGCGCACGCGGATCGAGGACATGGGCATCCAGATCCGCTCCGGCCCGCCCTCCCGGCTCCAGGCTTACCTGGACACGGAGATTCCCAGGCAGGCCAGGCTGGTGCGCGCCATGGGCGTGTCGCCGGAGTGAGGGGCCTTCAGGGCTGCACCACCTTCACCCGCGCGTTGGGCGCCTCGCCGAACATCTCGGGCGCGTAGAGCGCCTCCACGCGGCTGGGCGGAAGCTGGAACTCGCCCGCGTTGTTCAGGCGCACGGTGTATTCCATCTTCACCGTGCCCTTGGGCAGGTACTCGTAGTAGCTGCGGAAGGCCTCGAAGGCGCGCTCCTCGAACGCGGGCCAGCCGTAGCCGGAGCGCTTCTCGCCCTGCGTGGCGATCTCGGAATCGCGCCCCAGGCCGCTGCCGAGGATGGTGGCGCCCGCCGGCACGGGGTCGGTGACCGCCACCCAGGTCATGTCGGCCGTGCCGGTCACCTCCAGCGCCACACGCAGCACGTCGCCGCGCGTGTACTGGCCGGCGGGCAGGCTCTTGTCGGCCTGCTCCACGGGCGTGACGGTGCGGCGGATCGTGTATCCGGCGCTGAACGGCTCCTTGAGCGCGATGGCCGCGACCGACTGCAGCGTGAGCCAGGGCTTTCCCGTGCCCTGGTGCGTGACGGCCAGGCGGTCGTTCCCGTTCCAGGGCAGGAACATGCCGTTGTTGCGGTAGTTGCCTGGGGCGGCGGGTGCACCGAACCACGTGGTCTGGTGCGCGGCGCCGCTGGCGTCGCTCGCCTTGATGCGCTCGACCTTGGCCCAATCCACGCTCGCCGCATTGGCGCCTATGGCCGCCCGGGTGGTGCCCGAGACGGGCGTGGCCTCGAACTTCGCGCTGAATTTCTCCAGCGCCAGGCCGCCCCACAGGTTGGCCGTGGTGGTGTACCACGCGCCGCCCTGCTGGCGCAGGATGAAGCCGTTGGCCAGGCGCCCCATGTCGTCCTTCCACGCCGGGTCGTCCATCACCGCAAGCATCAGGCGCGCGGTGTTCACGTCGCCGTTCTGCATGAGCCACCACCAGTAGTCGTCCTGCTCGGTGCTGAAGATCAGCTTGGTGCCTTGGTACGACAGGCGGGCTTTCAGCACGTTCATGGCTTCGGCCAGGCGCTGGTCGCGCTGGGGCACGCCATCGACACGCTTGAGGATGTTCACCCAGTCGATCACCGTGTGCGTGGGCCACTGGTTGGGCGCGATGGTGATGCTGCCCAGCATGCGCGCCTGGGCCTTGCCGTAGCGCGAGAGCGCCTCGATGGCGGCGAGCTTGCGCATGTCCAGGTCTTTGCGCGGGCTCCAGAAGTCGCGCTGGATGCGGCCTTCGACGAAGGCGATCAGGCCGCGCTCCATGGGCTCGCGCGCTTCGGCGGGCAACGCGAATTCGGCATGCAAGGATGACGCCTCGTGCGAGGCGGCGAGCAGGTAGGCGGTGAGCGTGTCGCTGCCCCGGCGGGCAGCGCCGTCATGCGGCGGGAAGTAGCTGGCGAGGCCGTCGCCATCCAGATACGTGGGCAGTTGCGCCACCACGGTCTGCCAGAGCTTGCCGTCGCGCAGGCCCACGGCCTTGCTGGTCTTTTGCTCCAGGCAGATGAAGGGGTAGTTGGCCCACCAGTCGCGCACGCCGGGCAGGCCTTCGGCCAGCCTGGGCTGCAGCGACATCTTCAGGCCGCCCCGGCCGGGGATCGCGTCCTTGGGCGGTGCCACGTCGAGGTTGTAGGTGCCATCCACCTGCACCAGCGTCGCTTGCTGCACCGTGAGCGGCACGGCGGGGATCAGGCGCTGGCTGGCCTTGAGCGCGTCCTTCGCGCCGCCCAGCGTGTCGCGTGCCTCGATCTCCCACATCAGCGCCTGCGCGCGCGTGGTGCCGAGCTGCGCGGGCGCGGTGACATTCCAGGCCACCTCGCGCGCCTCGCCGGGCGGGATGTCCACGGTCTGCTTGTCGAGCTGGAGCAGCGTGGCGCGCGGCGCGACTTCCACCTTCATGGCCTTCTGCGTGGTATTGCGCAGCGTGAGCTGGGCGCGGAACTGGTCGTCCTCGCGCACCAGCGGCGGAAGGCCGCTGATGATCTGCAGGTCCTGCGTGGCGCGGATGCTCGTGGCGCCGGTGCCGAACAGGCCCGTACCCGCATCGGCCACAGCGACGATCCTGAACGTGGTGAGCGCGTCATTGAGCGGCACCGTCACCTTCGCCTGCCCTTGCGCGTCGAGCTGGATCGCGGGCTGCCACAGCAGCAGCGTGTCGAGCAGCTCGCGCGTCTGCGCGCGGCCCCCGCCGCCGCCCGCGGGCACGGCCTTCTTGCCGTAGTGGCGGCGGCCGATGATCTCCATCTGCGCAGTGGAGGTGGAGACGCCCCAGGAGCGGCGCTGCAGCATGGCTTCGAGCAGGTTCCAGCTCTGGTTGGGCATCAGCTCCAGCAGCGCCTGGTCGACGGCTGCCAGCGCCACCTCGGCCCCGGCGGCGGGCTTGCCGTTCGGCAGCGTGGCCGAGATCGTGACCTGCGCCTTGCCGCGCACTGGGTAGCTTTCCCTGTCGGCCGCGACCTTCACGGCGATCTGGTGCGCCGCGTGGCCCACGCGCAGCTCGGCCAGGCCCAGGCGGTAGGCGGGCTTGGACAGGTCCACCATCGCCGTGGGCGCGACGTATTCGCGGCCCTCGTACCAGAAGGCGCTCCACCACTCGCGCGGCGCCTTGAAGCCCCAGGTGAAGAAGCTGTACCACGGCACCTCGCGCAAGCGCCCGCGCAAGGCGAGCACGCTCACGTAGACGTTGGGGCTCCAGCCTTCCTCGATCTTGAGCTGCACCGTAGGGTCCTGCCCATTGAGCTTCACCACGCGCGTCTCGATCACGCCCTCGCGCTCCACGCTGACCAGCGCGGTGGCGTAGCGGAACGGCATGCGCACCTGCAGGCGCGCGGTCTCGCCGGGCTGGTAGCTCTTCTTCTCGGGCAGCACGTCGATGCGGTCGTGGTCCTCGCCGCCGAACCAGAGTTCGCCCTGGCGCGTGACCCAGACGGAGGACGCGGCCTGCGCCTCGTTGCCGTCCTTGTCGCGCGCGGTCACGACCAGTTCCACTTCGCCGGGCTCGTCGAGCTTGGCATCGCACAGTAGCAGGCCGCGGCTGTCGCTCTTGCCGGTACAGACGGTGCCCAAATCCTTGGTATCGGTCTTGTTGTCGTAGCTGTAGAAGCCCCCCACCATGCGCTTGCGGCTGGTGGTGGTGATGCGCGCGATGGCCTGCACCGCCAGCGGGACGCCCTCCTGCGCCTTGCCGTCCAGCCCCAGTGCCAGCGCCTGGAAGCGCACGCGGCTCGACGCCGAGGCCCAGCCCTCGGTCTTCACACCCGCGACCACGGCCGCGGGCCAGAGCGTGTGCGTGCTGCGCAGGGTCTGCACCTCGCCGTTGGGGTCGGCGTAGGTGGCTTCGAGCACCAGGTCCTGCGCCTGGCGCGCGGCGGGCACGTTGTCGATGGCGATGCGGCCCGTGCCATTCTTGTCGAGCGTGAGCGGCAGCTTGTCGGCGATCACGCGCGTATCGCGGCTGGCAGCGGGCTCCTCGTCGTCGCTGGAATCACCGGATTGGCCCTTCCTGCGCGGCGGCTGGAAGCTGAAGGCGTCGAAGTCGCCGAACTGCAGGGACTTGCCGCGCACCATGGCCGACACGCGCACGGGCAGCCCGGCCGCGCCGCCGCCCGCCACGTAGCCGACCTGCACGTCGGTGGGCACGGAGCGCGCGCGCACCAGGGGCTTTTCTCGGCCGGCGCCACGCGGCCTTCGAACACCGGCAGGCGGAATTCCTCCACGCGGAAACTGCCGGACTCGAAGGACCGGCCCTCGCCCACGCCGCGCAGCTCCACCTGGTACAGGCCCAGCTTGGCCGCCGGCGGCACGGCGAATTCGCTGGTCGCGGACAGGCCGCCCGTGCCCGTCTTGCGCCACGCGAGCGGCTGCATGAACTGCTGGCCGCTGCCCACGTGGGTGATGACGAGCTGCTCCGGACGCGCTTCGGGCAGCGCGAAACCGCGGCTGTTCTGGGCGCGCAGCAGGTGCTTCATCGACACGGTCTCGCCCGCGCGCAGCAGCGTGCGGTCGAAGACGGTGTGGGCCACCTCGTCGGGGCGCGGCTCGCTGCTGGTGGGCACGTTGAAGCGCCAGGGCTCGATGCCGCGCTGCCAGTCGCTCCAGGTGAAGGCCATGTCGTCTTGCGCACGTGCGCTGACGAAGTAGGCATTGCGCCACTCGCCTTCGCCGTGGCACTGGGGCGGCTCGGGCGACAGACCTTGCAGCGCGGCCACGCCATCGGCGTTGGTGGTGGCCGTGGCCAGCTCGCGCCCGTCGCAGGCGGACACGCGCACCTTCGCGCCGGCCACGGGCTGGCCCTTGTCCAGCGTAGTCACCCAGGCCACGGCGTTCTCGCGGCCCAGCTTGAAGTGCACGCCCAGGTTGGTCACCAGCGCCGTGGTGCGCACGTACATGGTGCGCGACGCGCCGTGGCGCTCGTCGAGCAGCGACTGGCCGAGCAGCGGCGAAGCGATCTCCACCACGTGGAAGCCCGCGGGCAGCGGAATGCCCACGACCTCGAAGGGGCGCGGATCGCCACTGGCGGGCTTGGGGATGTCCAGCGTCTTCACGCCTTGTGCGCCCGCGAGCAGCGAGAGCATGCGCGTCTGCACGTGGTTTTTGTCGCCCTCTTCCAGCACCTTGGGCAGCGGGCCGCTCACGTCCCGGCCGGCCTGCTTGCGCGAGACGGCATAGGCGTCGTAGCGCTCCACCTTGCGCATCCAGGCGATGATGTCCTTGTCGCTCTCGGGCTGGAGGGTGCTGACCTTGCCCGCGCCGGGCTGCAGGCCCTGCACGGCGAGCTGCGCCTCCACGTTGCGCAGCGTGACGGGCAGCAGCGCCGGGCCATCGGGTCCCTCGGCATAGCGCTCCACCACGCCGAAGGGCGACGCGGCGAACTTGGCCAGCGGCGGCATGCCCCCGTGGCCACCTGGAGCGGGAAGCTCTGCGCGTTGACCAGCGGGCGGCCCGACGCGTCCTTGAACCCCGCGGGCAGCTCCAGCGTGAACTGCGTCTGCGCGGCCAGCGGCGCGGGGAAGGTGATGCCGGTGACGACGGAGTCGCCCTCGGCGCCGTCCTCGACCGTGGGCGCGAACGTCTGCCCGCCGCCCTTGAGGCGGATGCCCTGCGCGAGCTTGACGGGCACCGGCGCGTTGAACGACAGGCGCATGGGCCGGATCGGCAGGCAGGCGGCCTGGGCGTTCTCGCGCTCGCAGCCGAAGTCGGCGCTGAAGGGCTGGCGCACCGTGAAGTCGAAGCGCTTTTCCACGCTGTTGGCCACGCCGCTCTCGGTGGCCACGCCCTTGCCGAACACGAGCTGCATCTTGCTGCCCGCCGTGAGCCGGCGCGTGCAAGCCAGCGTGGCATAGCGCAGCGGCGCAGCGGCAGCGGCCTTGTCCAGGTGCAGCGACTGCAGCAGCTCGGCGCGCTGCGCGCCTTCGATGAGGCGCACGGGAATGCGCTCGCCCACGCCGTCGGCCGCGCACCACACGTGCTCGCGCACGCTGGCGGTGGTGGCCGCGCCGTTCAGTTGCAGGACGAAGAACTGCTCCTCGTCGATGGCCTGCCAGGTGCCCGGGCGGATGTTCTGCACGAACGGCCCGCCGGTATTGAATTGATAGCTGCTCGCGCTTGACAGCTGGGCGCCGGAGGCCGATTTGAACCCTGATCGGGCGCTGACCGTGCAGCGCACGCCCGGGGGCAGGTCCTGCGCGAAGTCGTAGACCCACTCGCGCTCGCTGGTCCAGCGGCCGGCGCCCTTGGCGGCATCGGCGTCGCTGCAGGCCACGGCGAAGGGCGCGGGCGCCTTGGGGTCGCCGAACTGCACGGCGGCGGCGTCGAACTTGGCCGCCACCTGGCGCACGCGCGCCACTTCGCCCTGGGGCGACAGGCTGGTCACGGTGAGGGCCTGGGCCGCTCCGGCGGCGGCCAGGGCCAGGGACATGAGCGTTGCGTAGAGATAGGTTTTTTTCGCCATGTGCTTCAGGAAAGTTGCTGCGCAGCGCGCAAGCCGCAAGCGTAGCCCATCCCACCGCGCAGGCAACCGGCCGGATCGCCTACACGCCGCCCGGCGGGGGCCGCCCACAATGCGGTACACGCCCCTCCACGCCCTCCTTCCATGCCCGCGCCCTCCTCCACCCGCCGCTGGGAAATCGATGCCGTCCGCGGCCTCATGCTGGTGCTGATGACTCTCACGCACCTGCCCACGCGGCTGACCATGCCGCTGGGGCAGCCGTTCGGCTACGTCTCGGCGGCGGAAGGCTTCGTGCTGCTGTCGGCCTGCATGGCGGGGCTGGTGTACGGGCGCCAGGCCCTGCGCAAGGGCGTGCCGGCCATGCGCCGCGCCTTCTGGCGGCGCGCGGTCACGATCTATGCGTGCCAATCGGCGCTGCTGCTGTTCCTGTTCACGGTGATCGCCTTCATCGGCCTCAAGGTGGACCAGCCCGCCGTGACGATGCTGATGAGTTTTTACCTCGACAAGCCGCTGGAGGCGCTGGTCGGCGGCCTGCTGCTGGTGTACGAGCCGCCGCTGCTCGACATCCTGCCGCTCTACATCCTGTTCATGCTGGCCAGTCCCTGGCTGATGACCTTCGCGCTGCGCCACGGCTGGGCGCCGGTGATGGCCGCGAGCATCCTGCTGTGGCTGCTGGCGCAGTTCGGCCTGTCCGAGTGGCTCTACGGCCATTTCATCGACGCGATCCCGCTGTCGGTGCCGTTCAGCGAGACGGGCGCATTCAACATGTGGGCCTGGCAGTTCCTCTGGATCATGGGCCTGTGGATGGGCACCAGCCGCAACGACCCGCAGGCCCCGCCCTTCGCGTTCCCGCGCTGGTCTCTATGGGCAGCGGGCGCCGTGGCGCTGGTGTGCCTGGTGTGGCGGCAAGCGGTCGGGCAGGTGCCGTTCCCGCAGGGCAGCGGGCTCAATCCGCTGTTCGACAAATGGCTGCTGGCGCCGCTGCGGCTGATCGACCTGTTCGCGCTGACCGTCCTGGCGATCCGCTTCGGCCCGGCGCTGCTGGTGCGGCTGCCGCGCCTGCACTGGCTGGAGACGCTGGGCTCGGCTTCGCTCGCGGTGTTCTGCGCCCACCTGGTGGTGGTGCTGCTGGCGCTGGGCCTGCTGGGGGCCGACTACGAGCGGCCCTGGCCGCAGGACCTGGCGCTGCTGGCCGCGTGCTTCGGCACGCTTTACGCCGTGGCGCGGATCACGCTGTGGCTGGACCGGCCGGACGACGATCCCTCGCCGCCCGCGGCGCGCGGACTCAGCGCCCCGCGCTGAGGTGCACCGGCGGCACGTCCTGCGCCACGTAGGCGCCGATGACCGAGCGCCACAGGTCGTAGCCCGCGTCGTTCATGTGCAGCCGGTCGGGTCCGAACAACTCGGCACGCGGAGCGCCGTCGGCGGCCAGCATGGGGGTGAAGATGTCGATGTAGTCGCTGCGCGGCAGCGTGCGCACGTAGCCGGCCAGCAGGGCGTTGGCCTCGCGCATGCGCGGCAGCAGCGCCGCGCGCAGCGGGCTGGGCTTGATGGAGATGTAGCTGATGCGCGTGTCCGGCAGTGCCGTGCGCACCGCCTCTGCGAAGGCGCGGAAGCTCTCCAGCACCTGCTGCGGCGTGCGGCCTTCGGCCAGGTCATTGTCGCCCGCGTAGACCATCACGTGGCGCGGGCGGTACTGCACCACCAGACTCTTCACGAAATAGTGGCAGTCGTCCATGGTGGAGCCGCCGAAGCCCCGGTTGATGACCACCGGCAGCTCGCGGAAGTCCTCGCGCAGGTCCGACCACAGGCGGATGGTGGAACTGCCGACGAACAGCACGCCGCCCGGCTGCGGGGGCTGTGCCTGGTCGGCCGCGGCGAACGACTCCATGCTCGACTGCCAGCGCGCGTAGGGCGCGGGCAGCGCCTGTTCCTGCACCGTGGCGGCGTGGCCGGCCAGGGCCAGCGCCGCAAGCGCCAGGCCCATGGCGGCGCGGGCGCGTAACAGGGAAGCGGACCGGTGAAGGAGCATGGCGGTTCCAAGGGGGTGCAGCGGCGTGGGATGGATTGTGGATCCAGACATTCCCCGGAGAAACCCCTTTTTACAAATTCGCCGCGCGCCATGGCGCGCTACTGGGGCCGGAAGCCGCTGTCCCGGATGATCCTGGCCCACACGGCCGTGTAGGCATGCTCGCGCGCGGCCAGCTGCGCGGGTGTCATCGCGCCCACGGTGAGGCCCATCGCGGTGAGGTGCGCGCGCACGTCGTCCTGCGCCACGGCCCGGGCGAGCGCGTCGGAAAAGCGCTGCAGGAAGGCGGCCGGCGTGCCGGCGGGGGCGTAGAAGCCGTAGTACGGCGTGTCCTCGAAGCCGGGCAGGCCCAGCTCGGCGAAGGTGGGCACGTCCGGCAGCGCGGCCTGGCGCCTGGCGCCCAGCACGGCCACCGCGCGCAGCTTGCCCGCGCGGTGGTTCTCGATGAAGTCCTGCACCGAGCCCACGCCGGCCGGGATCTGGTTGCCCAGCATGTCGGACATCAGCGGCGCGGCACCCTTGTAGGGCACGGCCACCAAGTCCAGCCCGTAGCGCTGGCCCAGCAGCCGCACCAGGAATTCGGGCGTGGACGCCGGCGCGGGGATGCCCACGGCGCTCTTGCCACCCTTTTCGCGCCGAACCCAGTCCACGTAGCCGGTGAAACCCTGCGCCGGCGTGCCGGCGGAGAGCGCCAGCGCGTTGACGAAGGTGGCGAAGCCGCCCGCCGCCACGAAGTCGCGCGCCGGATCGAAGCCGGGGTGCTTCACCACCTGCGGCAGGATGGAGATGGTGTGGTCGTGCGTGAGGAAGACGGTACTGCCGTCGGCCGGCGCGCTTTTCAGCACCTGCGCCGCGATCTGCCCGCCCGCGCCGGGGCGGTTGTCCACCACCACGGGCACGCCCAGCAGGTCCTTGAGCCGCTCGGCCAGCAGGCGGGCGATGGCGTCGGTGCCGCCGCCGGGCGGAAAGCCCACCAGCACGCGCAGCGGCTTGGGCGCATCGGCCCAGGCAGGTGCGAGGACGCTGGCGGCAAGGGCGCCGGCAAGCAGGCGGCGGCGGGTCTGGGGCATGGCGGTTTCCAGCGAGAGACTATGAATTCAGGAGCTGCTTGCGCTCTCTACAAGCCAGTTTCAGGTAAAAAACTACCTGAATCCCTTAATTGGCAAGCGTGACCAGCTCCTCTTTTTGCATCAGGCCAGCCGCGCGCGGTGCCGTGCGATCTGCGTGCGCACCTGCGCGGGAGCCGTGCCGCCCAGCGTGTTGCGGGCATTCAGCGAGCCCTGCAGGCTCAGGGCATCGAACACGTCCTTCTCGATGGCGGGGTGGAAGCCCTGCAGCACGGCCAGCGGCAGCTCCGACAGGTCCACGTTGTGCGACGTGGCGGCCTTCACCGCGTGGGCCACGGTTTCGTGCGCATCGCGGAACGGCAGGCCCTTCTTGACCAGATAGTCGGCCAGGTCGGTCGCCGTGGCGTAGCCCTTTTGCGCGGCGGCGCGCATGGCCTCCGCATTCACGGTGATGCCGCCCTCCTTCACGCCCGCCGCGTTGGCCTGGCCGCCGATCATCTCGGCGAAGATGCGCAGCGTGTCCTTGAGCGTGTCCACGGTGTCGAACAGCGGCTCCTTGTCCTCCTGGTTGTCCTTGTTGTAGGCCAGGGGCTGCCCTTTCATCAGCGTGATGAGGCCCATCAGATGGCCCACCACGCGGCCGGTCTTGCCGCGCGCCAGCTCGGGCACGTCGGGGTTCTTCTTCTGCGGCATGATCGACGAGCCGGTGGTGAAGCGGTCGGCGATGCGGATGAAGCCGAAGTTCTGGCTCATCCAGATGATGAGTTCCTCGCTCAGGCGGCTCACGTGCACCATGCACAGGCTGGCGGCCGCCGTGAACTCGATGGCGAAGTCGCGGTCGCTCACGCCGTCCAGGCTGTTCTGGCACACGCCGTCCATGCCCAGCGTACGGGCCACGCGCTCGCGGTCCAGCGGGTAGGTGGTGCCGGCCAGCGCGGCGCTGCCCAGGGGCAGCACGTTCACGCGCTTGCGTGCATCCCGCATGCGCTCCTGGTCGCGTGCGAACATCTCCACGTAGGCCAGCAGGTGGTGGGCGAAGCTCACGGGCTGCGCCACCTGCAGGTGGGTGAAGCCAGGCAGGATCACCTCCACGTTCTTCTCGGCCACCTCGACCAGCGCCAGCTGCAGCTCGGACAGCAGGCCGTCGATCAGGTCGATTTCGCCGCGCAGCCACAGGCGCACGTCGGTGGCCACCTGGTCGTTGCGGCTGCGGCCGGTGTGCAGGCGCTTGCCGGCGTCGCCCACCAGCTGCGTCAGGCGCGCCTCGATGTTCAGGTGCACGTCCTCCAGGTCGAGCTTCCAGTCGAACTCGCCGCGCTCGATCTCCTGCGTGATCTGCGCCATGCCGCGCTGGATGTCCGCCAGGTCCTGCGCGCCGATGATGGCCTGCGCGGCCAGCATCTCGGCGTGGGCCAGGCTGCCCGCGATGTCAGCCTGCCACAGGCGCTTGTCGAAGAACACGCTCGACGTGTAGCGCTTGACCAGATCGCTCATGGGCTCGGAAAACAGGGCCGACCAGGCCTGCGCCTTGGTGGCGAGCTGGTCCTGGGAAGGCTGCGAGGGTGAAGAAGAGGACATGAGGGCAATAATTCGGAGGTTACGCGGATGCCGCGATGCAAGAAACGCAAATTTTATCGACCCGCCCCCTGCTGCCTTCCGATGCCCCGGCACCGGCCGCGCGCGCACTGGTATTCGACGCCTGCCACGTGGGCGTGGTGCTGCGCGCGGTGCTGTTCGTGGAAGGCGTGCTGGCCGTCGGCGCGCTGTTCGGCGCGGCCACGGCCGGCGAATGGCTGGCGCGCGTGTCTTTGCTCACCGGCGGCGCCCTGCCCGCCACGCTGGCCTGGCTGGTCACCGCCTGCAGCCTGAAACGCCTGCTGCAGCGCCTGCGCGAGCCGATGCAGTACGCGGCGGGCGTGCTGCTCGGCACGCTGGCGGGCCTGTACGCCTGCGGCATGCTGGCCCTGGCCGGCGCGGCGGGCGAGCAGCCGCCGTGGCTGGCCAGCGCCGCCACCGGCGCGCTGCTCTCGGCCCTGCTGGTGGCCGCGCTGGTGCTGCGCGCGCGCGGGCGCACCCCGGCCGCCACCACGGCGCGCCTGGCCGAACTGCAGGCGCGCATCCGCCCGCACTTCCTGTTCAACACGCTCAACAGCGCCATCGCCCTTGTGCGCGAGGAGCCCGCCAAGGCCGAGGCGCTGCTGGAAGACCTGAGCGACCTGTTCCGCCATGCCCTGGTGGAACAGGGCGAATGGACCACGCTGCACGAGGAGATCGCCCTGGCGCGCCGCTACCTGGACATCGAGCAGGTGCGCTTCGGCGAGCGCATGCGCGTGCAATGGGTGCTGGACCCGCGCGCGGGCGGCGCGCGCCTGCCGCCGCTGCTGCTGCAGCCGCTGGTGGAAAACGCCGTCAAGCACGGCGTGGAGCCCAGCGCGCACGGCGTGGCCAAGCTGCGCATCGCCACCGAACTGCAGGCCGGCCGCGTGGCGCTGACCATCACCAACACCGTGCCCGCGCCCCAGCCGCACGACGCGCCGCCGGGTGCGCCGCGCGGCCACGGCATCGCCCAGGCCAATGTGCGCGATCGCCTGCGCCTGCTGCACGACGTGGACTGCGACTTCCAGGCCGGCCCGCACAAGGGCCTCTACCAGGTCCGCATCTCCCTGCCCCCGAGCTGACATGCACATCCTGATCGTGGACGACGAACCCCTGGCCCGCAGCCGCCTGCGCACGCTGCTGGCCGACTGCGCGCAATGCGGCGGCGAGCACCACAGCGTCTGCGAGGCCGCACACGCCGCCGACGCCCTGGCCCAGCTGCACGCCCCCGGCGGCCGCGCCGTGGACGTGGTGCTGCTCGACATCCACATGCCCGGCCAGGACGGCCTGGCGCTGGCGCACCACCTGCAGCAGCTGCCGCAGCCGCCCGCCATCGTCTTCGTCACCGCGCACGCGGACCATGCCCTGACCGCCTTCGAGCTCGATGCGGTGGACTACCTCACCAAGCCCGTGCGCCTGCAACGCCTGCAGCAGGCCCTGGCCAAGGCGCGCCGCACGGGCGGCCCGGCCGACGCACCACCGCGCCCCGCCTCCGCGCCGCCGCCCGACGGCGAGGCGCTGGTCATCCAGACCCAGGGCCGCACCGAGCGCGTGCCCCTGGCCGACGTGCTGTACCTGCGCGCCGAGCAGAAATACCTCACGGTGCGCACCGCCCTGCGCAGCTACGTCATCGACGGCGCACTGACCGAGCTGGAAGCGCGCCACGCCGCGCATTTCCTGCGCGTGCACCGCAACACCCTGGTCTCTCGCCGCGCCATGCGCGCGCTGGAGCGGCATGTGGACCCCGACGAGGGCGAAGGCTGGGCGGTGCGCCTGCATGGGCTGGCCGAGCTGCTGCCCGTGTCGCGCCGGCAGGTGGCGGCAGTGCGGGAAGAGCTGGCGCGCTGATTTCGCTACCAATCCAATAGCTGTCAGCGCTTGCTGCATAAGCGCTGCGGTCAGTTTTTACCCAAATCCCACCGCACCTGCCCCGGCGTCATGCCGTAGTGCTGCCGGAACGCCCGGCTGAGCGCCGAGGCTTCGGAAAACCCGCAGGCGTGCGCGATGTCCGAGATACTGCGCTGCGCGTTGCGCGGCTCCTGCAGCATGGCGCGGGCGGCCTGCAGGCGGGCCGTGCGCAGCAAGTCCTGAAAGCTCGTGCCCTCGCCCGCCAGCAGGCGCTGCAGATGGCGTGCCGAGATGCCCTGGCGCTGCGCCAGCCAGTCCAGGCTGAGGCGGCCGCTGCCCAGATGGGCAGCGATGTCGGCCCGCACGGCGGCCAGGCGCACGGCGGCCAGGCGGTGCTGCTCGGCCCAGGCGGCGAAGTCCGGCGACTGGCCCACGGCCACCGCCAGCATGTCCTGCAACTGGCGCCCGGCCAGTTGCTGGCTGGCCGCGCCGTGCAGCGGGTCGGATTCGAGGAGCCTGCCGAAGCGCACCAGCAGTTGCAGCATCGGCGTGCCCTGACGCAGCACCAGCATGGGGCTGCTGCCCAGGCGCGGCAGCATGCGGGCCATGTCGCGGTGCGGCACGCGCAGCATCCATGCGGCCCCGGCCTGCTGCACGATCTGCATGGGCCGCGCCTGTGACAGCAGCGCCGCTTCGCCGGGCCGCACGCGCAGCGCTTCGCGCCCCGGCTGCTCGATAAGCATCTCCGCCGCAGGCGCAACCAGCATCAGGTCGTCCTGCCCGTCCTTGCACAAGGCCGCCGTGCGCGTGCTGCGCACGCCGCTGGCCCGCGCGCTGCCCCAGCCCGCGCCCGGCACGGTGCGCAGCGTGGCCTGGTAGTGCAAGGGCCGGTCGGCATGCAGCGGCGCGATGTCCACCCGCATCACGCCGGACAGGTAGTCGCGCATGGCCTGCAAACCACGGTCGCCCGGCAGGCCGTCCAGGCGTAGCGCCGCCGTGGGGGCCGGGGTCATGTCGGATGCTGCGGGCGGTGTGTCCATGCGCTCTGCTGCCTTCAATAAATGGCGAAGTGTTGCAGATTCCACGCCATGTCGCGTGGGGTCAATGGCGCGTCGCGCCGTGTCAAGACAGCGGGGAGGGCTTTCCGAAGAATCGCCGCCATGACCACAGCCGACCAGCGCAAGCGCAGCCTGTGAACTACCAAAACGATAGCTTCCAGCGCTTTCCCAGCAAGCGCTGGAGGCCAAGAACACTTCAAACCACAGCCATGCTCCGCGCCCTGCTTTGCACCGCCCTGACTGCCTCTACTGCGCACGCGGCCACCTTCATCGTCACCAGCAATGGCGACGCGCCGCTGGGTGGCGCCACGCACTGCGACCCCGGCAGCACCACCTGCACGCTGCGCGCCGCCATCGAGCGGGCCAATGCCAACATCGACGCGGACACCATCGCCTTCGACTTCGGCGGCGTGCCCACCACCATTGCCGTCGGGGAGCCGCTGCCCGCCATCACGCGGCCGGTGACCATCGACGGCTACACCAACGGCGGCACGCCCAACACCTCGGCCACGGGCACCAACGCCGTCATCACCGTGCGCATCGACGGCGCGAACGTCGCCACACCCAACGCGAGCGGACTGCGCTTCCTGCCGGGCGCGGCCGATTCGGTGCTGCGCGGCGTGGCGGTCACGCGGTTCAACTACACGGGCGTGCTGGTCAGCGCCAACAACATCACCAACGGCCTGAACGGCGTGCGCATCCACGGCAACTTTATCGGCACCGACGGCAGCGGCGCGGGGGACGATGCCACGGGCCTGCTGGCGAACGAGCGGGGCGTCGCGGTCTTCAACAAGGCCCTGCTCACCCGCATCGGCAGCGACGATGCCGATGCGCTGGCCAACCGCAACCTCATCGTCGCCAGCCCCGGCGGCATCGGCGTCGCCAACTACACGGGCAACAGCCAGGTGCGCAACAACCTGATCGGCACCGACCGCAGCGGCAACAGCCCGCGCGCCACGGGCACTGGCGTTGCCATAGGCGGCGACAGCAACACGGTGCAGGGCAACGTGATCGGCGCGGCGCAGCATGGCATCGACATCAGCAACGAAAGCGACGGGAACCGGCTGCAAGGCAACCGCATCGGCGTAGGCGCGGACGGCAGCAGCCCCATTGCGGGCAGCGGGCACGGCGTCTTCATCCGCAACGCGGGCAACATCAACCAGTCCTTCCCCCGCTACACCGCCGTGGGCGGCACGGGCGCGGGCGAGGGCAACACCATCGCCCACTGGGGCGGCAACGGCATCCGGTTGGAGCGCGACAACATCTACGTGGCCTACCCGCAGGGACACAACTGGCAGGGCAACCGCATCCACGGCAACGGTGCTTTAGGCATCGAAATCCTCGACACGGCCTTCAATCAGGGCGCCGACCCCGCCCAGCCCCAGCCCGTGTGGGCGCAGCGCCCGCCGCTGATCGGCGGCGCCACCGGCACCCTGGCAGACACGCAGGTGCTCTACACGCTGCTGAACGCCGACCCCAGCGCCGACTACCGACTGGAGGTGTTCGCCAACACCGCCTGCGACCCCACGGGCTACGGCGAGGGCCAGGCGTGGCTGGGCGCGACCCAGGTGCAGACCTTCCCCAGCGGCGCGGTGGCGGGCGCGCTGGCCCTGCCCGCCATGCCGCCCGGCCACACGCACGTGACGATGACGGCCACACGCATCGGCAACAACGGCTACCGCGCCAGCTCGGAGTTCTCGCGATGCGTGGCGGTGCAGGGCAACCTGCCCGCCAGCAGCCCGCCCACCGTCGGCCCCGGCAGCGCCGCCGTGCAGGTCCACCAGCCCTTGAGCCACGGCCTGGCGCAGTACGTGATCGCCACCGATGGCGACCCCATCCTGTCCTACACGCTCATGGGCGCGCTGCCGCCGGGCGTGGGCTTCAACACCGCCACCGGCCTGCTGTCGGGCACGCCCACTGCGGCGGGCGAATACGCCTTCACCTTGCAAGCCACGGACAAGGACGGCACGGCCAGCGCGCCCTTCACCCTGAGCGTGACGGCGGGACCGCCGCCGGTGGACCCCGGAATGCCCCCCGCCAATCCAGACGGTGGCGGGCAGATTGCCGCCGTGCCCACGCTGGAAGGCGGCGGGCTGGCGCTGCTGTCCCTGCTGCTGGCGGGCCTGGGTGCCGCGCGGCGGCGCGGGCGCTGATTTCTATTCCCCTCTGACTCTCTCCGAGGACGACTTGCGATGCACCTGACTTTTCCACCCCTTCGCCGCACGGCGATCTGCGCTGCGGCGCTCGCCCTGGCCGCGCTGCACGGCCAGGCCCAGGCGGCGCTGTGCACCTGGACGGGCACGGGCGGCACCAGCGCCATGTCCAACACGGCCAACTGGGACTGCGGGGGCGGCCCCACGACGGGAGACTCACTGGTCTTTCCGGCCAGCGCCCCCAGCAAGAGCGTGAATGCCGATCTGTTCGAGGCCTTTGTGGACGCGACCTTCGCGGCGGGTTATGACCTGAGCGGCACGCTGTGGGTGCACAACCTGACGGACATTACCGCGCCTTTCTCGGCCAGCGGTGCCGTCATCAGCGGCGAGGGCACTGGCTCGGTCACCATCCACGGCAGCGGCCTGGCGGAAATCGGCAGCCTCGACAGCATCGAGGCACCCGGCAACATCCAGGTGACAGGCGACGCCCATGCCCGCATCAATGCAACGGTCGTCGTGGGCGAAGGCCCCATCACCGTAGGCGCGGGCAGCCGCCTGTCAGCGGGCCAGGCCGTGAAAGCCAGCACCCTGACCGTCGCCGCAGGCGGCACGCTGGCCGTGTCCGAGCCGCCCACCGGCGCCGTGGCGGGCAGCACCGTGGGCAGCCTGACGGTGACGACGGGCGCGGCCACCCTGGCGGCAGGTTCCACGCTGGAATACCTTGCGTCCACCACCTACGACTCCGGCCACCTGGTGGCGCAAAACGGTCTGGCGCTGAACGGCGCCACGCTGCGCATCGTGGTGGAAGACCCTGCCAACCCCGACGCCATCGGCTTCATGCGCACGCTGGCGGCCTACACCGATTTCGCCCTGCTCTCGGGCCGCTTCGCGGGCCTGCCCGCCACCGGCTCGCTGATCGAGGCCAGCAACGCGCCGGGGGTGTGGTACAGCATTTCCTACGGCGTCGGCAGCAACCCGTTCATGCAGATCACGCGCGTGGCCGCACCGGCGATGCCGCCGCCGGGCCCGGGCGGCCCGGCGTCCATTCCCGTGCTGGGCCCAGCGGGGCTGGTGGGACTGTCGGCGCTGCTGGCGGGAGCCGGCGCGCGGCTGCGCCGACGGCGCGGGCGCTGACCCACGTTCTCATTGCAAGCAATCTCCTCTTGTGCCCGGCCTTCGTGCCGGGCTTTTTTTCTGCTCTGCGCAGGCAGGTGCGGGACGTCGCTGGATTTGATGGAAATGGCCTCTATCGCTTGCCATTCAAGCGCTGGCAGCTATGGTTTGGGATGCACCCAACGCACCTGCCCCGACGTCATGCCGTAGTGCTGGCGGAATGCGCGGCTGAGTGCCGATGCCTCCGGGAACCCGCATGCGTGCGCGATGGCCGGGATGGCCTTGCCCGCGTTGCGCGGCTCTTGCAGCATGGCACGGGATGCCCGCAGGCGGGTGTGCCGCAGCGCTTCCTGGTAGCTGGCGCCCTCGGCAGCCAGCATGTCCTGCAGTTGGCGGGAGGCCGGTTGCTGGCTGGCGGCGCCGCACAGGGGTTCTGGCTCCAGCAGGCGGCCATAGCGCGGCCTCACGCGCGCAACGTCGGCGTGCGGCACGCGCAGCGCCCAGGTAGCGCCCGGCACGGTGGGCAGGCGGGACTGGCAGTGCAGCGGCTCCCAGGAATACAGCGGGCTGAAGTCCACCCGAATATCATCCAAAAATCCTATGTTTTTGTATAAAAAAATATTGATTGTTTGAATGATTTTGCAGACTTAATCTCCGCCCCGAGTGAAATCGCTGTTCACCTCAGGCCCCAGCAGCGGCTCAGCAGCGACCGCCTACACCACAAACGGAGACATGTTCATGCACCACCGCACCGAACCGAAACAAGGTTCCTATTCACGCCGCCGCCTGCTCGGATTGCTCTGCGCAATCCCCGCAGCAGCACATGTGCCCGCGGCCCTCGCGAAAGCCACCTGGACGCCTGACAGGCCCGTGAAGCTCATCATTCCTTATGCGCCGGGCGGGGGGCGGATGTCGCGGGACGCATCGTCGCGCAGGCCCTGCAGACGGTTTCCACCCAGCCCTGGGTGGTCGAGAACCGCCCGGGAGCGGCGGGCAACATCACCGCCGACGTCATCTTCGCCTCCAAGCCCGACGGCTTGACCTACCAGATCACCAATCTCGACACCAGCGTTCTCAACACGTACCTGTATCCCAGCCGCAAGCAGAAGATCGAGGCCGCGATTCCCGTGGCTTCCATCGCCCGCATCGGCACGGTGCTGATGGTCCGGCCCGGGCTGCAGGTGCGCGACCTGGCCCAGCTGGCGGCCGTTGCCAAGACCCGCAGCCTCACCTATTCCTCGTGGGGCGTGGGCTGCAGCGCCCATCTGGGGGCCCTGCTGCTGGAGCAGGAGATGAAGATGCCCGCCATGGTGCATGTGCCCTATCCAGGAGGCGGGCACGCCATGCAGGCGCTGCTGAAAGGCGAGGTGGACCTGTTCCTGGCGCCCATGCCGCTGGCCATGGCGCACCGCTCGGGCAACGTCGGCGCGGTGGGCTACGCGGCGGCGCAGCGCAGCGAGCTGTGGAGCGACCTGCCCACGCTCAAGGAGCAAGGCGGCCCTTCCGTCGATCTGGGCAATTGGTTCGCCGTGTCGGCCCCGCCGCAGACTCCGCCGGCCACCATCGAAGCCGTGAGCGGTTTCATCAAGGCGGCCCTGTCCGATGCCAAGGTGCTGGACTCGCTGAAGGCGCAATCCATGGTGCCGTTCCAGGCCGACAGCGCGCAGCTGGCCCGTTTCATTGCCGATGAGAAGAAACGCTGGGGCCAGGTCATCGCCGGCGCGAAACTCAATCTGGAGTAGTGCATGCAGCCCATCGACATAGGCAAGGCCCGCATCGAGAAGGTCGTCGAGATCGCCAGCATGGATCTGGCGGCCGACTGGCTCCTGCCCAACATCCAATCCACGGACATCGACGCCGAGATCGACTGGATGGACCCCTGCTGTATCGACAAGGTCAGCCGCAAGCTCAAGCTGAGCTTCCATTCCTTCGTCATCCGCACGCCCACCCGCAACATCCTGGTGGACACCTGCAACGGCAACCACAAGGAGCGTCCCTCGATGCCCGAGTGGCACCGGTTGAACACGAACTACCTGGAAAACCTTGCGCGCCTGGGCCTGCGCCCCGAGGACATCGACCTGGTCCTGTGCACGCATCTGCATGCAGACCATGTCGGATGGAATACCCGGCTCGACAATGGCCGGTGGGTGCCGACGTTCCCCCGCGCGCGCTATCTGATGGGCCGGCAGGAGTTCGAGCACTACCACCGCCTGCATGGCGAGAATCCAGCGGCGCCCATCAACCGCGGCTCCTTTGCCGACAGCGTGCTGCCGGTGGTCGAAGCGGGCCGCGCCGTGTTCGTCGATGCCGGGGACCAGGTGGCAACGGAGCTGGGAACGGACGTGCGCCTGGAAAGCGCGCCCGGCCACACGCCCGGCAACCTGCTCGTGCATGTCTGCCACGGCCACGAGCACGCGATCATGTCGGGGGATGTGATCCACCACCCCATCCAGTGCGCGCGCCCCCATCTCTCGAATGCGGCTGACTTCAACGGCGCAGCGGCGCTGCAGACGCGCCTGAACCTGCTCGAGAGTTGCGCCGACAACTCGAAGATCCTGCTGACGGGCCATTTCGCGGGCCCCACGGCGGGCCATGTCGTCTCGCACGGTTCGGCATTCAGGTTCCGGTTCCGCACTTGAGCGCCCCGCCCGACCGGGCCGAAGTTGGCACGACAGAAGAAACACGCCGCCACGGCGCTGGAGAAACAATGCACGAGTACGTGGACTACATCATCGTCGGCTCGGGGCCGGCGGGGTCCGTCATCGCCAAAAGGCTGAGCGAGCGAAGCCATCACAGCATTTGCGTCATCGAGGCGGGTTGCGAGGACAAGGATTTCTTCATTCGCGTCCCGGTCGGCTTCGTCAAGACCCTGTACGGCGGAAAAATCACCTGGAACTACCAGACCGAGCCGGCTGCCGCGACGAACAACCGGAGAATTGCCATGCCGCAAGGGCGGGTGGTGGGCGGCTCCAGCTCGGTCAACGGCCTCGTGTATTCGCGCGGGCAGCCCGAGGACTTCGACGACTGGGAAAGAATGGGCAACGCCGGCTGGGGCTATGCCGATGTGCTGCCCTACTTCAAGCGGTCGGAACGCCGGCTGGGGCCTTGCGATCCAGCGTTCCGCGGCACGGACGGGGAATTGCCCATCACGAATCCCGACTGGACTTCGCCGCTATGCGATGCCTTCATCAAGGGGTGCGAGGAATTCGGCATTCCCTACAACCCCGACTACAACGGCAAGGACCAACTGGGCGCGGGTTATTTCCAGCGCTACATCCACAGGAACCGGCGCGTCAATTGCTCCGACGCCTTCCTGCGGCCCGCGATGCAGACAGGGCGGGTACGGCTCAAGACCGAGTCCGTGGTGTCGGAAGTCCTGTTCGAGGGCAAGCGCGCCATCGGGGTGAGGTACATCAGGCACGGCGTGACCCATATGCTCTACGCCAACAAGGAGGTGATCCTCAGTGCGGGTGCTCTTCATTCGCCCAAGATCCTGGAGCTCTCCGGCCTGGGAGACTCCGAACTGCTGAGGGGCCACGGCATCGCCGTCAAGCAGCACCTGCCCGGCGTGGGCGCGAATTTCCGCGACCACTACACGGTGCGCAGCATCGCGCGGGCGCAGAACGCCACGACGCTCAACGAGCTGTCCCGAGGGTGGCGCCTGGGCAGGGAGGTGCTCAGGTGGTTCGCGGGCCGGCCCAGCATTCTGGCGTTGAGCCCTTCGCTCGTGCATGTCTTCTGGCGAACCCGGTTCAGCCCTGTGCGCGGCGACATCCAGATCCTGTTCACGCCGGCCAGCTACAAGGAAGGCAGCAACTACGTGCTCGACGACATGCCGGGCATGAGCACGGGCGCCCGGCAGCAGCGGCCCGAGAGCAGCGGCCATGTGCATATCCAGTCGAAGGACCCGCTGCAGGCGCCGCTGCTCCAGCCGAATTTTCTCAGCCATGAGCTGGACCAGCGCACGCTGGTCGAAGCGCTGAAGCTCGCGCGGCAGTTGATGGGCTCTTCGGCGATGGCGCCTTATCTGGCGAAAGAGCTGCAGCCGGGCAAGGACATCGACACCGACGACGAATGGCTGGACTACGCCAGGCAGAAGGGCACCACCGGCTACCACATGGTGGGCACCTGCAAGATGGGTCCGCCCGAAGACCGCATGGCCGTGGTCGACCCGTCGCTGCGGGTCTACGGATGTGAAAACCTGCGCATCGCGGATGCCTCCGTCATGCCCCAGGTTCCGTCCGCCAACACGCTGGCCGCCAGCCTGATGGTCGGCGAGAAGGCCGCCGACCTGATTTTGGCGAAGTAAGGCATCCATGACTGGAGATAACGCAATGACAGCATCCATCCCCCAAGTTTTCGAATCCGTTTCGACGCTGAGCCTGATCGCGGGCCAGCGCGTGAGCAGCGGCACCCGCTTTGCCGTGCGCAACCGCTATTCCGGCGAGGCGATAGCCCACGTGGACCAGACCTCCCGCGAACATATCCAGGAGGCCGTGGCCGTGGCGCGCCGCCATTTGAAGCAGGTGCCGGACGGCTACAAGCGCTCGCGCATCCTGCGCAAGGCGGCGGACATCATCCAGGCGCGCAAGCAGCAGTTCGTGGACATCATGATGCTGGAGGCGGGATTCACCGCGGTGGAGTCGTCCGGCGAGATCGACCGCGGCCTGGATACGCTGGAAATCTCGGCCGAGGAGGCCAAGCGCATCTGCGGCGAGATGATCCCCATGGACGGCAACCCCGGCCAGAAGGACCGCATTGCCTTCACGCTGCGCACGCCGGTGGGCGTCGTGTGCGCCATCACGCCCTTCAATGCGCCGTTCAACGCGCTACTGCACAAGATCGCGCCCGCCATTGCCGCGGGCAACGCCGTCATCCTGAAGCCCTCGGGGTACACGCCATTGACCGCGAGCCTGATCTGCGACGTGTTGCTGGAGGCCGGCTGGCCCGGCGAGCTTCTCTCCCTGGTCCATGGAGAAGGCGCGGAAGCGGGGGAATGGCTGCTGGACGAGCAAGGCATCGACTTCTACACCTTCACCGGCAGCACGCGGGTCGGCCGCATCATCCAGCAGAAGGCCGGCCGCCGGCGCACGCAGCTCGAACTGGGCAGCATCGCCTGCACGGTGATCTGTGCGGATGCCGATCTCGACATGGCCTTGCCGCGCATCCTGCGCGCCACGTTCCGCAAGGCGGGCCAGGTGTGCACGTCGATCCAGCGCCTGTATGTGGCGCAATCCCGGGCCGAGGAAGTCGCGGCCAGGCTGGAACAGGCCACGCGCGCGCTCAAGAGCGGCGACCCGCGGCTGGCCGACACCGATGTGGGGCCGATGATTGCCGAGAAGGAGGCGAGGCGCGCCGAGGCCTGGGTTCAGGAAGCAATTTCCCTGGGCGCACGGCTGGTCGCGGGCGGCAGGCGCGACAAGTCCGTGCTGGAGCCGACGATCCTGTCCGATGTGCGGCCGGGCATGAAGGTGGTGGACCAGGAAATCTTCGCGCCCGTCGTGACCCTGATGCCGTTCCAGACGGTTGCCGAGGCCATCGAGAGCATCAACGCTACGCCCTATGGCTTGGCCACGGGCGTGTTCACCAATGACGTGAACACCGCCTTCTACATGGCGCGCAACCTGCGCGTCGGCGGCCTGCATGTGAACGAAACCTCCAGCTCGCGCAACGACGGCATGCCTTATGGCGGCGTCAAGGACAGCGGCTATGGCTTCGAAGGGCCGAAATACGCGATCCGCGACATGACCGACGAGAAGGTCGTGAGTTTCTCGCTGAGCGACCCCGCCTGAGATTGACCGGCGTTCCACCACGGACGCCGCCGAATTCCACCAGCGTACATGCGCCCTTCGAGAGCGCAATGGCCTGGGCTTGCCGTTCGAAAAACGAGTTCGACCGTTGTTTGATTGATTGGAGACACACCATGCATGCGAAGAAGACTTCCCGCACCTCGAAAACCATGCGCCTCGTGCTCGGCCCTTTGGGCCTGGCGTTAAGCCTGGGCGCGCAGGCCGGCGCCTATCCCGAGCGGCCCATCAGCCTGATCGTGCCGTATACCGCAGGGGGAGCGACGGACGTTCTGGCAAGAACGCTGGCCAAAGGGCTGGCCCAGGAACTGAAGCAGTCCGTGGTCGTGGAGAACGTTCCCGGCGCCGGAGGGTCGATAGGCCAGGCGCGCGTGGCCAGGGCCGCGGCCGACGGCTACACCATCCTGCTGGGCAACGTCGGGACACTGGCCGCGAATGCCTCCGTCTACAAAAACCTGCCCTACGACGTTCTCAAGGACTTCACCCCGATCGCCTCGGTGGCCGATGCGCCGCAGGTGCTCTCCGTGCGCGCCGATTTCCCGGCATCGAACCTGGATGAATTCGCCGCCTATGCCAAGACCCATGGCGCGAAAATGAACTTCGGCGATGCTGGCGTCGGCTCGGGCGCTTTCCTGGGAGGGATGCTGCTCAACGCGGGCCTGGGCATCAACATCACGCCCGTGCACTATCGCGGCGCGGCGCAGGCGACGTCCGATGTCATGGCCGGGCAGATCGACTACACGGTGGAGAGCAGCAGCACCGCCGTCAGTTCGATCGCATCGGGCAAGATCAAGGGGCTGGTGGTGCTGAGCCCGCAGCGCGTGAGCGTCCTGCCGGATGTCCCCTCGGCCAGCGAGACATCCTACAAGCATCTGAACTACACCATCTGGAACATGGTGCTGGTCAAGAAAGGCGTTTCCCCGGCGATGGCCGACACGCTCAACGCAGCCATCAACAAGACACTGGCCCAGCCGGACCTGCTGGAGCGGTACAAGCAAATGGGCCTCGCGGTTCCCAGCGCCGCGCAGCGCAGCACGCCAGGGGCGGAAAAGCTGCTGGCCGAGGAGGTGGCGCGCTGGCAGAAGCTCTTGAGCGAAGCGGGCGTGAAGCCGGAATAGCGTTCACTGGAAGGTGGAGATGGTCTTGGCCAACGCCACCAGCTTGCGGATCACGGTCTGGCTTTGGTCCATGCCCCATGCGGCATTGAAGGAAATGCGGGGAAAAGCCGGCGCGCCCTTCAGCGCAACGAGTTCGCCGCTCTTCAGCTCCGATTCCATCATGGGATAGGTCATCAGGCCGATTCCCGTGCCGCAGCGCAGCAGTTGCTTCAAGGTCAGCACGTCGCCACAGACGTCGATCTTGATGCGCAGGTTGTTCTCCTTGATGAGCTTCACCAGGATCGGATGCATGGGCGACTCCTTGGACAGCGACCACACCGGCTGCGAGCGCATCGCCTCCAGCCAGTCGACGGCGGAGTGCGCGCCGTCACGCCCCACGAGGGCGGGCGAGCCGACCAGCAACACGTCCACGGAGCCGATGGGCTCCACATGGAAACGGTCGGAGGTCAGGGAAGGCGTGGCCATGAACACCAGGTCCAGATGGCCTGTCTCCAGCTTGTTGACGCTCAGGGAGGTCTGCCCGACCTCTACGTCGAAGTTCAACTGCGGCATGGCCGCCCGCGCAGCGGTGACGAACTGCGAAAACCAGGTCTGGCCGATCAGCCCGGCAATGCCCAGGCGTATGAGCCCCGAGGCATGGGAGGCATCGTCGAGCGTGTGGATCACGTCGTCGATGGCGGCCAGCAGGGGCTTGATCTGCTGAACCAGTTCCCGCCCCTGCGTCGTCAGATCCATCCTGCGGCCGCGCTTGTGGAACACCGGAAAACCCAGCCTGGCCTCCAGCTCCCGCATGCGCGCGGACACCGTGGGCTGGGTGGTGTACATATGGTCTGCGGTGGCCTGGAAACTGCCGAGCTGTGCAATCTGGCACAGCGTCTGGAGATGCAGGATATTGATTTTCGCCATGCGGCCGTGCTCAGTGACCATGGGCCTGGCCGTGCGCCAGGCCACTCACCACCGTGACCATCACCATTCCCAGCAGCAGGAACACCACCTGCACCACCGTCTCGCGTGCCGACAGGCGCCGCTGCAGTTGCGGGATCAGGTCAGCCAGCGCCACGTAGACGAAGCTGCTGGAAGCCACGGCCAGGAAGTACGGCAGCCAGTCGTGCAACCGCTCCACAAGGAAGAAACCCGCCAGCCCCCCGAGAGCGGTCACCGCCCCGGCCAACGACACCTTGACCAGCGCCATGCGGCGGCTGGCGCTGGTCTGGCGCAGCACCAGCAGATCGCCCATATGGTGCGGCACCTCGTGCGCCAGCACCGAAATCGCCGCGACCAACCCTAGCCGCAGATCTGCCACGAAGGCCGATGCGATCAGCACGCCATCCCCAAAGCAGTGCACGCTGTCACCCGTGAGCACGGCCCATCCGCCCGCACGCGGGCCGTTGTGGTGATGGTGGTGCGACGCATGCGCGCCATGGTCGTGGCCGTGCGCTTCGCCCTGCGCATGCGGGGCTTCATGCCCATGCCCATGTTCATGACCGTGGTGCCACAGCTCCGCCTTGTCGAGCAGGAAGAAGAACACCACCCCTACAAGCAATGTGGCAAACAGGTCGTGCGCGCTGGCCTGGCTTTCGAAGGCCTCGGGCAGCAGGTGCATGAAGGCCGTGGCCAGCAGCGCGCCTGCAGCCAGGCTCAACAGGTGCTGCGGCCCCACGCGCCAGCGCCCGCCCAGGCCCGCGCGCAGCAACGCCGCGGCGACCCACACACTGCCGATGCCTGCGGCCAGAGTGGCCAGGATGATTGCTACCAATGTCATAGCTTTTAGCGCTTGCCCCTATTGGGTCGAGCGCGGATTTTCCTCGAAATTTCAGTCCATTCCGCACACGCAAAAAAAGCCCCGAAGGGCTTTGTGGCTGCGCCGTGGCTCAGGCCACGCCGTGTTGCTTGAACCAGGCCAGCGCGCGTTTCCAGCCGTCTTCGGCGGGCTCCTTGCGGAAGCTCGGGCGGTAGTCGGCATGAAAGGCGTGCGGCGCGTCGGGGTAGACCACGAATTCGGACGCCTTGGCGGCGGCCGAGCCCTGTGCCAGGGCCGCTTTCATCTTATCCACCGTGTCAAGAGGGATGCCGGTGTCTTTCTCGCCATAGAGGCCGAGCACCGGTGCCTTGAGGATGGGCGCGATGTCCAAGGGATGCTTGGGCGTGAGGTCGCTGGTCTGCCCCACCAGGCGCCCGTACCACGCCACGCCCGCTTTCACGGGGCCGTGGGCGGCGTACAGCCAGGTGATGCGCCCACCCCAGCAGAAGCCGGTGATGCCCACCTTCTTCAGGTCGCCGCCATTGGCACCGGCCCATTGCACGGCACCGTCCAGGTCGGCGAGCACCTGGGCATCGGGCACCTTGGAGACCACCTCAGCCATAAGCTTGGCCATCTCGCCATAGGCACCCGGATCGCCCTGGCGCGCATACAGCTCAGGCGCGATCGCCAAGTAGCCCGCGCGCGCGCGAAGCGGCGGCACACGTCGGCGATGTATTCATGCACGCCGAAGATTTCCTGGATGACCAGCACTACGGGCAACCCCGTCTTGCCCGCCGGCGCGGCGCGATAAGCCGGCACCTTGAAGCCGCCTACCGTGTAGTCGATTTCGCCCACGGTGAGGCCGTCGGACGGGGTCTTGATGGCGGTCTGTGCCATCACGGGCGCGGCCGCCGCCGCGTAGCCCGCGCCCAGCATCAGTTGCAGGGCGGCGCGGCGGCTGGCACCTGCGCTGGGCACGAGGGCGTCGAAGTCTTTCCTGAGGTCATCTCGCAGCATGGCGTCTCTCCTGAAGGGGTGAGCCGCCAAGTGTAGGGGTCAATCCAGCTGGATGTTCAGGGTGCGGATCAGCTCCTGCATCTTGCGCGCCTCGCTCTTGATGACGGCGTCGAACTGCTCGGGCGTCCCTGCGACGACTTCCGAGCCGATTTCCAGCCACTTGGCCTTGAAGGCCTCGTCTCCGAAGATGCCGCGCAACTCCGTGTTCAGGCGCTCGATTACAGGCTTGGGTGTTCCTGCCGTGGTGGAAATGCCGTGCCAGGCGTAGTACTCGAAATCCGGATAGCCCAGTTCGCTGATGGACGGCACCTGCGGCAGCATGGCAGAGCGTGCCTTGGTAGTGACAGCCAGGGGCCGCAGCTTGCCGGACTTGATGTGCTGCATGGAACTGCCCAGGATGTCGAACATGCTCGTGATTTGCCCTCCCATCAGGTCCACGATAGCCGGGCCGGCGCCTTTGTAAGGCACGTGGGAAATATCGATCTTCGCCATGGCCTTGAACAATTCGCCGCCCAGGTGCTGCGGCGAGCCGTTACTGGCCGAGCCGAAGGTCACACGGTTTTCGGGCTTGCGCGCGTATTCCACATAATCCTTGAAGCTGGTGATCGGGCTTTTCTCCGACACCTCCAGCACCAGCGGGAACTTGGAGATCTGCATGACCGGCGCCAAGTCCTTGACCGGATCGAAACCCAGCTTGTTGTAGAGGAACTGGTTGGCCGACAGGTTGCCGCTCGCAGCCAGCAAAATGGTGTAGCCGTCGGGCTTGGCTCGCACCACCTGCCCCGTACCGATGTTGCCGCTGGCACCCGCCTTATTTTCCACGACCACAGGCACCTTGAGCCTCTCGGAGAGCGGTTTGGCGATCAGCCGTGCCATCAAATCGGTAGGCCCGCCCGGCGGATAGGGCACCACGAACGTGATCGCTTTCGAAGGCCAGGCGTCCTGGGCTGCGGCGGCCAAAGGCAGCGCGAGCGCGGCGATGGCAAGGGCTTTTTTGAGCATGCAATGTCTCCTTTGTAGAAATTGGAAGCGTCAGCGGGCGTCGTGCGAATGGATCTGCAACGCCTCCAGGAAGCGCGAGACCATGTTGTAGGCGGCCACCGTGGCCGTCAGTTCCACCAGGCGCGGCGGCTCGAAATGCGCGGCCACGGCGGCGAAGACTTCGTCGTTCACCTGCACCTGTCGCGTCATCGCATCGGTGTAGGCCAGCACGGCGCGCTCGCGCGCGTCGAACAGCGGACAGTCCTCCCACTGCGCTAGCGCATCCAGCTTGCCCTGCGACACACCCTCGCGCAGCGCAATGGGAGCATGTTGATCCGCCTCGTAAGGTGCATGGTTGAGCAATGCCACGCGCATGATGACCAGCTCGCGCACATCGCCCGGCAGGCTGGACTTCTGACGGATGGCTGTCAGATAGCCCAGCCAGCCCTCGGCTACCGGCGCGCTGTGCAGCAGCATCTGGTAGAGGTGCAGGATGCTGCCGCGCTCGGCGGCGATACGGTCGGCCAACGGGCGCACGGCGGCGCTGGTGCAGTCGGCATAGGGAATACGGGCCACGGAGTTCGCTCCTTTGCTCTAGGGATGCCAATCGTAGGCAGAGACGATATATTTTTGAAATTCTTTGTATCTATCGATTTATCAGGTGAAGGAATGAATGTCTCCCCCAGGCAGTTGCGCATGTTCCTGGCTTTGTCGGAATCGCTGAACTTCAGCAAGACGGCGGAGCGGCTGTTCATGACCCAACCCGCGTTGAGCAAGGCAATCCAGGACCTCGAAACCACACTGGGCCTGCCCCTGTTCGAACGCACCACCCGCAGCGTGCGGCTCACCCCCGGCGGCGCCCGCATGGCAACGCTCGCGCGCTCCATCGTGGGCGAGTTCGAAACCGGCCTGCAGCGCATGCAGTCCTCGGCGGAGCGCGAGGCGCTGCAGTTATCCATCGCCTGCTGGCCGTCGCTGGCGTATGTGGTACTTCCCGATGTCTGTGCCGCCATGGAGCGGCGGTTCCGCGCACCGCAGGTCACCGTATACGACTGCGCCAACAGCGCCTGTATCCAGCGCCTGCTCGACCACCAGGCCGACTTTGCACTGGCATCCGTCGCTCCTTCGCACCCGGACCTGGTCTACGAAGAATTGCTCCGCGACCGTTTCGTGCTGCTGGCCAGCGGCAGGTGGCGCAAGCAGGTGCGCCCACGCATGCACCTCGAGGAATTGCTGGCCCTGCCCCTCATCACACTCACCGACGCCAGCACTGCCATGCGCTACATGAGTGCGGCGTATCTGCAGCGCGGCATCGAATACCGGCCCAAGATGCAAGTCGATCAGGCCACTACCGTAGCCGGCTTGGTGAAAAAAGACGTGGGTGTGGCAGTGCTGCCCTACCTGGGTGTAGTGCCCATCCTCGGTATGCGCGGCATGCAGATGTGCGAGATCGTGGACGGGCCACTGCGCTCTGTCGGCATCGTGACCCGCCGCATGGGCAACCCCACGTCGGTGGCGCTGGCGGCGATGGAGGAGGTGCGGGCCATCACGCAGCAGATGATGGCGCGGCATGCAGGCTGGATCATCCCTCCCTCACCCGGCACAGTGCGGCAAGGCGAGAAGCCGCGCCGATGAAGCGTTTTCTCCGTTCACCGATGCGTCTGGCGGCCCTGCGCCACGACGATGTCCCGCCCGACCGCGCTCGCTCTGAACGCGCCGTCCTCCCAAACGTCGATGGCCAACGTCTCGCCAGGAAATACGGGAGCGGCGAAGCGCATGGACACGCTCTCGAATGCGTCCTCGTCCACCTTGCCGAGCCTGCGCGAGACGGCATGGTTGACTGCGGCGAAGGTGCACAGCCCATGCAATATGGGCCTGTCGAATCCTGCGGCCTTGGCCGCGCCCGGGTCGCTGTGCAGGGGGTTGCGGTCGCCGTTCTGCCTGTACAGCAAAGCCTGTTCCGGGCGTGTATGCACGGTCTCCCGCCAGCGCGGCCCACCTTCCGGAAAGGAAGGCGCCGCGCGCGCCTGCGTGGGCGCGCCAGCCATGCCCCCGTCCCCGCGCAAGACATGGGTGGCCGCGGTGCGCGCCAGCAGGCGGCCGGATACCGCCTCGCGCAGCTCCTTCTCGGTATAGAGCAGCAGGCCCTTGTCGCCTTTGTCCACGGCTTCCAGCACGCGCGTCTTGCCAACAACCTCGCCGCTGGGCGGCAAGGGTGCCAACAGCGTCACCGACTGCTCCCCGTGCAATAGCCGGGTGACGTCCGCACCGATCCCCGGCGCCTTGAGCCAGAACCCCGGATAGCCCAGGACGACCGCCATGGTCGGCAGGATGCAAGGACCGTACTGTTCATCCACGTACCGGAGATCCAGCGCATCCAGCGGGTCCTGGCCCAGGCCGACCGAGAGCGCATAGACGATGGCGTCGCGCTGTGAATAGGCGTGGCGCACCTCGGGGATGTCATGCCTCAGCAGTTCTTCATAGCTCAGATGCATGGGCGCTCCACTTCAGATCGGGTCCCAGCTCAGCACGTCCGGCGAACGCTCCAGGGGATAGAAGTGCTTCTTCATCGCGGGAATGGCGATCTGCGCAATCAGCTCGGGCGTCCAGCCGTCGCCGTGGTGCACCGAGCGCAAGGGACGCGGCTGGCTCATCAGCATGATCTCGTTGGCCCGCACCGCGAAGATCTGCGCCGTCACCTCGCTGGCGGCGTCGGAGAGCAGGTAGACGGCCATGGGCGCGATCTTGCCGACCTCCATCTTCTTGAGCTTTTCCACGCGGTCGCGCTGCTGCGGCGTGTCCGTGGGGATGGAGCTCGTCATGCGGCTCCAGGCCGACGGCGCGATGCAGTTGGAGCGCACGTTGTACCGCGCCATGTCCAGCGCGATCATCTTCGAGAGCGCCACGATGCCGAGCTTGGCCGCGCCGTAGTTCGCCTGCCCGTAGTTGCCGATCAGTCCGGAGGTCGACGTCATGTGGACGAAGGCCCCGGACTCCTGCTCGCGGAAATGGGTTGCCGCAGCCCGGCTCACGAAGAAGGAACCATCCAGATGCACGGCGATGACGGCACGCCATTCGTCTTCGCTCATCTTGTGGAACGAGCGGTCGCGCAGGTTCCCCGCGTTGTTGACGACGCCGTCGATCCTGCCGAAATGGTCCACCGCGCTTTCGATGATGGCGTTGGCGCCCTTCGACGTGGCCACGGAGTCCAGGCTCGCAACTGCCTCGCCCCCCCGTTCTCGGATCTCCCTCGCCACGGCCTCGGCAGGCGAAAGCGCCTGCCCCGCCCGCTCCAGCGCCTCGCCCTGGAGCGTGACGCCGATGTCGTTGACCACCACCCGCGCGCCCGCATCCGCCATCTGCAGCGCGATCTCGCGGCCGATGCCTCCGCCCGCGCCCGTCACCACGACCACCTTGCCTTCCAGCATGCGTTCCATTGCCATATTCCTCCATCCAATCACAACAGGCCGGAGCCACCGTCACAGGGCCGAGAGCTTCGCGGCCTTGACCACTTTGTTCCACTTCTCCGTCTCAGCACGGATGAAGCTGTCGAACTCAGCCGGCGTGTCCGCCGACGGCACCGCGCCCTGCTCCGAGATCTTCTGCTGGACTTCCGGAGTCCGCAGGATCTCCACGATGGCGCGGTTCAGCTTCTCCACGATCGGCGCCGGCGTCCTGGCCGGCGCCCAGAGCCCGAACCAGGACATCACCTCGTAGTCCGGCACCCCCGCCTCCACCATGGTCGGCACATCCGCGAGCTGGGGCACCCGCGTGCCCGACGTGACTGCCAGCGCCTTGAATTTTCCGGCCTTCACGTGGGGCAGCGCGGAAGGCATGTTGTCGAAGATCATCGAGATCTGATTGCCCATCAGGTCGGCCACCGCCGGCGCGCTGCCCTTGTAGGGCACGTGCACCATATCCACCTGCGTCATCATCTTGAACAGCTCACCGGACATCTGCAGCGTGCTACCCTGCCCCGACGAGCCGAACGTCAGCTTGCCCGGGTTCGCCTTTCCGTACGCGATCAACTCCTTGACGGAATTGAACGGCGCGCTGGCGTTCACCACCAGCGCATTGGGCACCATGGCCGTACGCGTGATGGGCGCGAAATCCTTCAGCGCGTCATAGGGCATGGTGGCGTACAGGCTTGGGTTGATGGCATGCGTGCCGATCGTGCCCATCACCAGCGTATAGCCATCCGGTGCGCTGCGCGCCACCTGGGCCGTGCCGATATTGCCGCCGGCGCCCAGCTTGTTGTCCACCACCACCGCCACCTTCCAGCGCTCCGTGAGCTTCTGGCCGATCAGGCGGGCAAGGATGTCGGTGGTTCCTCCCGCGGAGAACGGCACCACGATGGTGATGGGCTTGCTCGGGAAATCGTTGGCGCTCTCGGCCATGGCCGAAGGCAGCACGCCTCCCAGGGCGAGCCCGAACGCTGCCAGGCCCGCGATGGCCCGGCGGCGCGAAGGGATCGGTTTCCCGCTGCACTGTTGATTGGCTTTCATGTCATGTCTCCTTCGTTATAGAAATGCTTTCAAAAACCCAGGGGTCGCCTGCCTCAGCCCAGTTCCACCAGAACCTGGCCTTCCTGGACGTCGTCGCCTTCCTGCACCAGAAGCCGTGCGACACGCCCGCTCGCCTCGCTCTCGACCGGGATTTCCATCTTCATGGACTCGATCTTCAGCACCTCGTCGCCGGGCCCGACCTCATCGCCCTCCCGTACCGAGCACTGCACGACCTTCCCGGACACCGTTGCGCAAACCGTTTTCATACCGTCTCCTGTTCCTTGCCTGCCATCGTCGATGGCGCTGCCTGCCGTTCCTGCAGCGCCGCGGATAAACCGTCCACCGTCATGCTCCCGCGCCTGAACGCCGGGCTCGAGAGCACCTGGGACACCATGGGGATGTTGGTCTTGATTCCCTGGATGCGCGTGCCATCGAGCGCCGCCAGCAAGCGGGCGATCGCTTCGTTCCTGTCTGCGCCATGTGCGACCAGCTTGGCGACCATCGGGTCGTAGTGGCTGCCTACGCTGTTGCCCTGTGCGTAGCCCGTCTCCACGCGAATGCCGGGCATCCGGGCGGGCAGGCTGAACTCGTGCAGCACGCCGGGAGACGGCAGAAACCGCACCGGGTCTTCCGCATAGATGCGGGCCTCGATCGCATGCCCCGCCAATGCCGGCCTGGCTGCAACGACCGAGGAAAGCAGCTCACCTCCAGCCAGCCGGATCTGCGCCTGCACCAGATCGACCCCGGTCACGGCCTCGGTCACGGCATGCTCGACCTGCAGGCGGGTGTTGACCTCAAGGAAGGAAAAGCCGGTATCGGGGGTGTAGAGCATCTCCACCGTGCCGATCACGTCGTAGCCGGCATTGCCGAGGAGGCGTTCGAGCCGGGCGCACATGTCCTCGACCGCCGCGCGCTCGATGCTCGGCGCCGGAGCTTCCTCGATGACCTTCTGGTAGCGCCGCTGCGTCGAGCAGTCGCGCTCGAAGAGCGACATGACATGGCCATGCCGGTCCGCGATGAACTGGAACTCGATGTGGCGCGGCGACTGCACGAACCGCTCCAGGTAGAGGGATGGATCGGCAAAGGCCTTGCCGGCCAGTTGGCCAGCGCGCTGCCAGCCCGCCTCCAGCGCATCGGCTGCATGCACAGGCACCATGCCGATGCCCCCACCGCCGCCGGCGGGCTTGATGAGCACGGGGTAGCCCAGCCGTTGCGCTGCGGCATGCACGGCGGCCATGTCGTCCATGGGCAGCACCGGCGAGCTATCACCCAGAGCCAGCCCGTGCTCCCGCATGAAGCTGCGTGCGGCCGCCTTATGGCCCAGCAGCTCGATCCAGCGGGGCGATGGGCCGATGAAGCAATGGCCCGCCTCCTCCACGCGCCTGGCGAAAGCGGCGTTCTCGGAAAGGAACCCATAGCCCGGATGCAGCGCATCCGCCCCCGACCTGCGCATGCATTCCAGCAGAGCCTCCTGGTTCAGGTAGCTTTCCCGCGCCGGCGCGGGGCCGATGCAATAGGCTTCCCGGGCCTGTTGCACGTAGGGCAGTTGGGCATCCGCCTCGGAGTACACGACCACGGGCTTCAGGCCCAGCGCCTCCACGGCCCGGATGATCCGGCTGGCGGCGGCGCCCCGGTTGGCGATCAGAACCTTGTTCATGGTGCTGGCACCTCCCTCATGGCCGGTAGCCGACACGCGTCTCGCCCGGCGTGCGCAGCGGCGCGGACAGCCGTGCGAACTCTTCCAGCCGCTGGCGCGTCTGCGCGGGGTCGATGATGTCCTCGATCACGAACGCCTCGGCGCTGCGGAAGGGCGAGGTGAGGCTGCGCACGCGCGCCTCGATCTCCGCGCGCTTGGCCTGCGGGTCCGGCGCGGCCTCGATCTCCGCGCGGTAGGCCACCTCCAGGCCGCCCTCGATCGGCAGCGAACCCCACTGCGCAGAGGGCCAGGCATAGCGGAAGTTGAAGCGGCTGGAGTTCTGGTGCCCCCCGCCGCGACGCCGAACGCGCGCCGCATGATGAGCGAGAACCACGGCACCGTCGCCTGCGCCACCGCTGTCAGTGCACGCACCCCCGCACGCATCACGCCGTCCTTCTCGGCCTCCAGGCCGATCTGGAAACCCGCGATATCGACTATGTTCACGACGGGCAGGTGGAAATGCTCCGCCAGGTCCACGAGGCGCACGAATTTCTCCGCCGTCTGCCGGTCCCATCCCCCGCCATAGAAGTAGGGATTGCTGGCCGCGAACACCACGGGCCAGCCGTCCACGCGCGCCAGGCCGCCGATGATGGCCTTGCCCCAGTGGCGCCCGATCTCGAACACGCTGCCCTGGTCGAACAGCGTTTCGACGATGGGCTTGATCTTGTAGACCTTGCGCGGATCCTTCGGGATGGCGTCGCGCAGCCAGGCCTGGTCCGCCACCTCGGCGGTTCCGTCGCAGCGCCCGGCCACTTCGTAGACCGACGACGGCAGGTAACTCAGGAAGCGCCGCGCCGCCGCGAACGCCTCTGCCTCCGAGGCCACCTCGTCATCCACCACGCCGTTGCGCGCATGGATCTGACTGCCGCCCAGTTCGTTCTTGGAAAGATCCTGCCCGATCTTCGCGACCACCGGCGGGCCTGCGATGAAGAGTTGCGACGTGTCCTTCACCATCACCGAGTAATGGCTGCCCGCGACGCGCGCGGCGCCCTGTCCTGCAACCGAACCCAGCGCGAGCGACACCACGGGAACACGGCTCAGGTTGCGCGCCACGTAGGGCCAGATCTTCATCTTGGGCAGCAGCGCATGCCCCATCTTCTCGATGTTCTTGACCGAGCCTCCGCCGCCCGTGCCATCCACCAGCCGCACCATGGGCAGGCGCAGGTCATAGGCCATCTGCTCGGCGAAGGCCATCTTGTCGCCCACGGCGCCATCGTTGGCGCCGCCGCGCACGGTGAAGTCGTCGCCAATGACCACCACGGGCCGCTGGTTCATCTGCGCCCGGCCCAGCACCACGTTGGAGGGTGACACGTGCTGCAGCACCCCGTTGTCGTCGTACTGGCCCGTCCCGGCAAGGCCACCCACCTCGGTGAACGAGCCTGCATCCACCAATTGTTCCACCCGCTCGCGCACGGTGAGTTTGCCGTTGCGGTGCTGCCGCTCCACCTTCTCTGATCCGCCCATGGCCTGCGCGAATTGCCTGCGCCGGTCGAGCTCCGCGAGTTCTGCACTCCAGTTCATTGCTGCTCCTGATCGTTATGTGTTGGGTTTGCGTGCGCGCCTGCTCATGGCTCCAGCACGGCACAGTCGTCTGCGCGCCGCAGCGGCACGCCCGTGCGTAGCTGCAATTGCTCGAAGGCCAGCCCCCGCACCATCCCGCGTACCAGCAGCCCCCCGGGCTGGACGTCCACCACGGCGAGATCCGTGTAGATGCGATCCACGACGCCCGCGCCGGTCAGCGGATACGTGCATTCCGGGACGATCTTGGGCGCGCCGTCCTTGTCCTGGTGCTGCATCATCACGAAGACCTTGCGGGCGCCCGCCGCCAGATCCATGGCACCGCCCACCGCGGGGATCGAGTCGGCCTGGCCCGTATCCCAGTTCGCGAGGTCGCCCCGGCCGGACACCTGGAACGCCCCCAGGATCGTCAGATCCAGGTGGCCGCCGCGCATCATGGAGAACGACACCACGTGGTCGGTGATGGATGCGCCGGGCGTGAGCATCACGGGATCCTTGGTGGCGTTCATCAGGTCGGGATCGGGCTCCTCGCCTGCCTCCAGTCCGCGCATGCCCAGGATGCCGTTCTCGCTGTGCAGCACGATGCCGCGCGAGGGATCCAGGCAGTCGGCCACCAGCGTGGGCATGCCGATACCCAGGTTCACGTAGGCATTCGGATCGATGTCCGCAGCCACGAGCTGCGCCATGCGCTCGCGCGACAACCTATGCTCGACCACGGCGAACCTCCACGACACGTTGAACGAAGATGCCCGGCGTCATCACATGCTCCGGCGGCAGGCTGCCCAGCGGCACCACCTCGTCCACCTGCGCCACGGCAAGCCGGGAGGCCATGCACATCACAGGGCCGAAATTGCGGCTCGCATAGCGGTACATCAGGTTGCCGTGCCCATCGGCGCGATGCGCGCAGACGAATGCCACGTCGCCATGCAGCGGGTGTTCGAGCACGTACCCCCGGCCGCCGAACTCGCGCGCTTCCTTGCCTTCCGCGAGCCGGGTGCCGTAGGCGGTGGGGGTATAGAACGGCCCCACGCCCGCACCGGCGGCCCGCAGGCGCTCGGCCAGCGTGCCCTGCGGGACGACTTCGAGCTCGATCTTTCCAGCCCTGTACCACTCGCCGAAAGCCTCCGCATTGGGCTTGCGGGGATTGGACGAGCGCGCGAAGGAACAGATCATCTTGCGCACCCGCCCCGCACGGATCAGCTCGCTGAGCCCGGCCTCGCCATTGCCCGCGTTGTTGTTCACGATGGTGAGTTCACGCGCGCCCGTGTCCAGCAACGCACGCAGCAGCTCCGTGGGCACGCCGGAGGGCCCGAACCCGCCGATGAGCAGCGTCGCCCCATCCCCAATGCCTGCCACCGCGGCCGGCAGCGAGGGCATCACCTTGTTCAACATGTTTTCTCCACCGAAGAGTCCAGCCCCATGCAAAGCGTCATGGCAGGGTGATGCCCGCGGTGTCCACCACCTTCTGCCACTGGCGCACTTCCTGATCCACATAGCGCTGGAATGCTGCGGACGGCTCCCCGCCGGGCTCGCCGCTCCATTCCGCGATCTGCTTGCGCACGTCGGCCTGTTTGAGGATTTCCGCGACCTCCGACTGCAGCCAGGCCACGTGCGCCGCCGGCGTGCGCGCGGGATAGAACAGGCCGAACCACGCCACCACGTTGAAGCCTTCCATGCCGGCTTCCGCCATCGTGGGCACGCCGGGCAGGCTCCTCCACGCGCTTCGCGCTGGTGACGGCCAGGGCCCGCAGCTTGCCCGCCTGTATGTGGGGCAGCGAGACTGCGACGTTGTCGAACATCATCTGCACCTGCCCTGCCAGCAGGTCGGCGACGGCGGGCGCGTTGCCCTTGTAAGGCACGGTGATCACGTCGATGCCGGTTTCCATGCGGAACAGCTCGGCCGTCATATGCGTGGACTGGCCGACGCCGGAGTTGGCGAGCGCCAACGTGCCCGGCTTTTCCCTGGCCAGGCGGATCAGCGACTTCACGTCCTGGGCCGCGACGCCGGGATTCACCACCAGCACATTGGGCACGGCAAACACCTGCGTGACCGGTGCGAAGTCCTGGGGCCCATAGTTGAGCTTCTTGTTCAGCGCATAGTTGATGGCGTTCGAGCCCACGTTGCCCATCAGCACCGTGCAGCCATCGGGCCGCGCATGCGCCACGCCCGATGCACCGATCGTCCCGCCGCCACCGGCCTTGTTCTCCACCACCACGGACGTGCCGGCGCGGCGGGCGAGGTGGTTCGCGACGAGGCGCCCCACGAGATCCGTCGTGCCGCCGGGTGCCGCCGGCACCACCATGCGCATCGACGCTCCCGGGCAGGCCGGCATGGCGGCCGGCTGGGCCATGGCGGCCGTGCAGGCCATCGCAGCCATGGCGATGCCCGTGGTCATGCTCCACGACGTTGTCATCCGTGTCTCCTTTTCTTGGTGAACCCGGTTCAGAGGGTCTGTTCTGTGCCCAGCAACGCCGTGGACTGGCTGGACAGCGTCCCGCCATTGCCATGCACCACCGCCAGATGCGGATCGTTCAGTTGCCGCTGCCCGCATTCGCCGCGCAGCTGCCGCACGGCCTCGATCATCAGGAACACGCCGTACATGCCGGGATGCACGCACGACAGGCCTCCGCCATTGGTATTGACGGCCAGCCGCCCGCCCGGGGCGATGGCACCGTCGTCCACGAACGCGCCACCCTCCCCCTTGGCGCAGAAGCCCAGGTCTTCGAGAAAGAGGATGGTGTTGATCGTGAAGGCGTCGTACAGCATCGCGAGATCGGCATCCTTCGCCCCATAGCCGGCCATCTCGAAGCAACGGCGGCCCGATTCGCTGGCGGCCGTGACCGTCAGGTCCTCCATCGAGGACACCTGCCGGTTCCAGCAGGCCGTGGCATTGCCCAGCACATAGACCGGCTTCTTCGCGAGGTCCCTGGCCCGGTCCGCCCGCGTCAGCACGTAGGCGCCTGCGCCGTCGCTCACCATGCAGCAGTCGCGCACGGTGAACGGCTCCGCCACGGGACGCGCATGGATCACGTCGTCGATGCCGAGGTCGCCGCGCAGCACCGCCTCCGGATTGCGCTGCGCCCACTTGCGCGCCGCCACCGCCACCTCTGCCAGCTGCTTGCGCGTGGTGCCGTACTGGTGCATGTGGCGCTGCGCCGCCAGCGCATAGGCCGCCACGGGCATGGGTGCGTCGTAGGGTGTTTCGAACGGCTGCGGGTCCATGACCTTGCGCACCCGGGTCAGCTCTGCGCGATTGAAGGCTGCCGTACGCTGCGTGCTGCCATAGCAGACCAGCACCGCATTGCATTGCCCCGACTCCAGCGCATGGATGGCCGGCAGCAGGTGGGCCACGTAGCTGGAGCCGCCGATCATCGTGCTGTCGATGAAGGTGGGCCGGATGCCCAGGTATTCGATGACAGGCATCACCCACATCGTGGACAGCGAGCTGCAGGTCGTGATGCCGTCGATGTCCTTCAGCGACAGCCCGGCATCCTTGACCGCATTCAGCGCCGCCCGGCTCAGGATCTCCTGTTCGGTGAAGCCTTGCGCCTCCCCGAGGCCCTCTTGCCCCACTCCGGCGATGGCCACCCGCCCGCGCAAATCGTTCAAGCGCATGGCATGGCCTCCATCCGGTCGAAAACCAGGCGGGCGCCGCCCTCCCGCTTTTCGATGCGTGCCCGCACCCGCTGGCCGATCTTCACCTCCGAGGGCAGGCAGCCCTGGACACAGCCCATGAGCCGCACGCCTTCATCGATATCGATCAGGCTGACGTTGTAGCTGCCGCCCTGCTCCGGCGAGCGGTAAATCGTGCTGGACGAATAGACGGTGCCCGCGCCCTGGGGCGCAAACCATTTCAGCGCATCCTCTCCGCAATGGGGGCAAGCCACCCTGGGATAGAAGACGGCGCGCCTGCAGTGGGTGCAGGACTGTATTTTCCATTCGCCATTTTCCAGGAACTGGAAATACAGCTTTTCAGGGCCTGCGGCTTCATCCGCCAGCATTGGATTTTCAACCACCATTTCACCCAGGCAATTCGTTGATCGGGGGGTTCGCCCATTCACCGGGCAAGAACCGTATTCGTGTCAACGCAATGTAGGCAAGCTGGTTTCCTTGAAAAATCCCCCGCTGGAACAAACACTCTTAACCCGGATTCAACTATCTCAGGGGTTATCCCCTGCCCTCATCCGGCGGGCGGCAGGCCCATCGCCTTTTCCCAAGGCGGATAGGAGGGGATCGCCTCGAGCATGTGCTCGATGAAGGTTCGGAGCCGGGGCGACTGGAATTTGCTCGGCTGGTACACCAGCTGGATCTCCGGCCCTTTGGGCATCCAGTCGTCCAGAACCATGCGCAGCCGCCCGTCGATCACCGCTGGCGCCGCGATGAAACTGGCCATGCGCGCGATGCCGGCGCCGCTGAGCACTGCGTCGAGAATGGCTTCCGGATGGTTCACGCCGACATTGCCGGCGGGCGTGAGGACATACTGCTCATCACCCTTTTCATAAATCCACTGGTGGATATTCCCCGTCTGCCACTGGACATAGGCGATGCAGTTGTGCCGCTCAATTTCCAGAGGAGATCGGGGCACGCCCCATCGCTCCAGATAGGCAGGCGTGGCGCAGGTGACATAACGCAGGTGCGCCAGCTTGCGCGCGACCATGCGGGAATCCGCCACGCCGCCAATCTTGACCAGGACGTCCAGCCCCTCCTCCACCAGATTGGGCATGCGGTCGCTGAAGTCGGCATTGACCACCAGGTCCGGGTACTTCTTGGCCATGGTCATCAGCAGCGGCATGACGACCCGGCGCCCCAACCCCACCGGCGCATGGATCTTCAGCTTCCCCTTGAGGTCTTCCTGGCCCCCGGACAATTCGCCTTCGGCGGCCTGCACCGCCAGCAGGATGTCGCGCCAGCGTGCCAGCAGCCGCTCGCCGTCGTCCGTCAGCGAAACGCTGCGGGTCGAGCGGTTGAGCAGCTTCACGCCCAGCGCTCTCTCCAGCCGGGTCACGCCCTTGCTCACGCCGGCAGGGGTCACGTTCATGCGCTGGGCCGCCACCGTGAAGCTGCGGTTCTCGGCCACCTGGATGAACATCATCGTTTCCTTGAAGCACTCGATGAGCGCTCCATCGCCGAAGGGCCGTGCCTGCTTCATCCTCCGCCGGCCTTCAATGCGCCTTGTCCCAGTCCGGCCCCACGCCCACCTCGGCCAGCAGCGGCACCTGGAGTTCGGCCACGCCCGCCATGATGCGCGGCACCTCGGCGCGCAGCCAGTCCACGTCGCCCTCGGGCAGCTCGAAGACGAGTTCGTCATGCACCTGCATGATCATGAGCACCTCGGGCCTGGCGGCGTCCAGCAGGTCCTGCACCTGCACCATGGCCTTCTTGATGAGGTCGGCCGCCGTGCCCTGCATGGGCGCATTGATGGCGGCACGCTCGGCGGCGCTGCGGCGCGGGCCGTTGGGGGAGTTGATCTCGGGCAGGTACAGGCGCCTGCCGAATACGGTCTCCACATAGCCGCGCGCCTTGGCCTGGGCCTTGGTGTCCTGCATGTACTGCCACACGCCGGGGTAGCGCTGGAAGTAGCGGTCGATGTAGTTCTTGGCTGCCGTGTTGTCGATGCCCAGGTTCTTCGCCAGGCCATAGCTGCTCATGCCGTAGATCAGGCCGAAGTTGATGACCTTGGCGTAGCGGCGCTGCTCGCTGCTCACCTGGTCCAGGGCCACGCCGAACACCTCCGCCGCTGTGGCGCGGTGCACATCCAGCCCTTCCTGGAAGGCACGCAGCAGGGCTTCGTCACCGCTGATATGCGCCATGATGCGCAGCTCGATCTGGCTGTAGTCGCAGCTGGCGATCACGCGGCCCGGCGGGGCGACGAAGGCCTCGCGCACGCGGCGGCCTTCGGGCGTGCGGATGGGAATGTTCTGCAGGTTGGGGTCGTTGCTCGACAGGCGGCCCGTGACGGCGACGGCCTGGGCATAGTGCGTGTGCACGCGGCCGGTGCGCGGGTCGGCCAGCTGCGCGAGCTTGTCGGTGTAGGTGCCTTTGAGCTTGCACAGGCTGCGGTGCTCCAGCAGCTTGGCGGGCAAGGGGTAGTCCTCGGCCAGCTTCTCCAGCACCTCTTCGTCGGTGCTGCGCGCGCCGGTGGCGGTCTTCTTGACGACCGGCATGCCCAGCTTGTCGAAGAAGATTTCGCCGAGCTGCTTGGGGCTGGAGAGGTTGAAGGGCTGGCCCGCGATGTCGTAGGCCTCCTGCTCCAGCTTCAGGATGCGCTGGCCCAGGTCGTGGCTCTGCGCCGCGAGGCGCGCGGCGTCGATGCGCACGCCATTGCGCTCGATGCGGAACAGCGTCTCGCTGCAGGCCATCTCCAGTTCGTAGATGGCGCGCAGCTTCTCGTCGGCCTCCAGCAGCGGCCAGAGCACGCGGTGCACGTCCAGCGTCTGGTCGGAGTCCTCGCACGAATAGGCGGCTGCCTTGTCCACGGGCACCTGCGAGAACGGGATCTGCTTGGCGCCCTTGCCGCACAGGTCTTCGTAGCTGATGCCGGTGCGGCCCGTGTGGCGCTCGGCGAGGCTCGCCAGGCCGTGGGGCTTGTGCACTTCGAGCACGTAGCTCTCCAGCATGGTGTCGTGCGCGTAGCCGCGCACGTCGATGCCGTGGTTGGCGAACACGTGGCGGTCGTACTTGACGTGCTGGCCCAGCTTCAGACGGCCAGGGTCTTCCAGCCACGGCTTGAGGCGCGCGAGCACCTCGGCCAGCGGCAGTTGCGCAGGCGCGTCCGGGCCGTCATGGGCCAGGGGAATGTAGGCGGCGCTGCCCGGCTCCACGCTGAAGGAGATGCCGACGATCTCGGCGCGCAGTTCGTCGAGCGAAGTGGTTTCGGTATCGACCGCGACGAGCGGCGCGGCCTCGATGCGGGCCAGCCACAGGTCGAGTTGCTCCCAAGCGAGGATGGTGTCGTAGACCACTTCGCGGTGCTGCGCGACGACGGCGACGGTGCTCGCGTCGGGCTGGGAAAACAGATCGCCCCCCGCGGGCTGCACCTGCGCCGCCTGCAGCGTGCGGGCAAGGCTCTTGAAGCCGTATTTTTGATAAAAATCGGCCAGAACGTCCGTCTGTTCAGCGCCGACAGCTATCACATCCATAGCAGGAAAGCCCGCCACGTATGGCACCAGGTCGCAGTCGGTCTTGATGGTGACGAGCTGGCGCCCCGTGGGCAGCCAGGCGAGCGCGCCGCGCAGGTTCTCGCCCGCCACGCCCTTGATGGCGCCCGCATGGGCCAGCAGGTTGTCCAGCGAGCCGTATTCCATGAGCCATTTGGCGGCGGTCTTGGGGCCGACCTTGGGCACGCCCGGCACGTTGTCCACCGCATCGCCCACCAGCGTCTGGTAGTCCACCATGAGCGTGGGGGGCACGCCGAACTCTGCCGTCACGCCGGCCACGTCGCGCTTCTTGCCGCTCATGGTGTCGATGATGGTGATGCGCTCGTCCACGAGCTGGCTCAGGTCCTTGTCGCCGCTGGAGATGACGACCTGCATGCCCTGGCGCGCCGCCTGCGTGGCCAGGGTGCCGATCACGTCGTCGGCCTCCACGCCCTCGATGCACAGCACCGGCCAGCCCAGCAGGCGCACCACTTCGTGGATGGGCTCGATCTGCGCGCGCAGTTCGTCGGGCATGGGCGCGCGGTGGGCCTTGTACTCGGGGTACAGCGCGTCGCGGAAGGTCGGGCCCGAGGCATCGAACACGCAGGCGGCATAGTCGGCCTGCACCTCCTTCTTCAGCGCCTGCAGCATGTTGATCATGCCGCGGATCGCACCCGTGGCGGGGCTCGCGGGGTCGCCCGGCACGGCGCGCAGGTCGGGCATGGCGTGGAAGGCGCGGTAGAGGTAGCTGGAACCATCCACCAGCAGCAGGGTTTTGGATTCGCTCATGGGCCGATTGTGCACAGGATGCGGGCCGCGGGCGGCGGCACAATCGGCCGTAGCGCGGGGCGCCCGCCCTGCTTCCCTGAGAAAGCGTTCTCCCATGAAAAAGCTATTCGCGCTGCTGGCCTGCACCGCCTGCACCCTGGCAGCGGCGGACACCGCGTTCACCAACGTGCCCCCCACGCTGCAGAAGGCGCTGCACGGCAGCGCGATCCAGTCGGCGCGGCTCGATGCCGGCGTGCTGCGGCTGCAGATGGACAAGGCGCAGGTGACCGAGCTGGTGTACGCCACCTTCGTCTTCCACAACATCTGCGCCCAGCAGTGGCGCCATCCGGAGCAGTTCGCCGGCTACGGGCTCACGCGGGTGGAACTGCTCAACACCGGCGCCACGCAGGGCTTCGCGTTCGACGCGCGCGGCGACGTGTGCGCCGAAATGGGCCAGATGGGCAAGAACTTCCGCAGCTTCATCGCGCAGCGCACCGTGTCCTGCGACGCCGGCACCTGTCCCGCACGGCCCTGAGCCTGCGGGCAAGTCCCATGGCACGCCGCGCGGGCGGGCTGTCCAATCGCGCGATGCCGTCGAAACCCCTCAAGAAACCCGCCCTGGGCCAGTGGGCCCTGGGCGCGCTGTGCGCCGTGGCCCTGGCCGCCGTGGCCTGCTGGTTCAGCCTGGACAAGGAAACGCGCGGCCTGCTGCGGACCGTGCCCACCAACCGCGACCTGCTGTTCTGGAACCAGCCGCAGCGCGACGCGGCCTTCCGCGCCATGGACCGGCTGCCCTTCTTGGTGCGCTGGCACACCGTGCAGCCCGGCGGCGATCCCCGGCCCCTGCCACCGGGGCCGCCGCTCGCACTGCCGCTGGACATCGACGCCTACATGGCTGGCCAGCGCAGCGCCGCCCTGCTGGTGTTGCAGGGCGGGCGGCTGCGCCTGGAGCGCTACGGCCTGGGCTTCGAGGACGGCGGGCGCTGGACCAGCTTTTCCGTGGCCAAGTCCTTCACCTCCACGCTGGTGGGCGCGGCACTGCGCGACGGCCACATCCGCAGCATGGACGACAAGGTGAGCGACTACATCCCCGGCATGAAAGGCTCGGCCTACGACGCGGTGAGCATCCGCCAGCTGCTGACCATGACCTCCGGCGTGCGCTGGAGCGAGGACTACGCCGACCCGCAGTCCGACGTGGCCCGCTTCAACAGCCACCGGCCCGAACCTGGCGTGGACGCCCTGGTGAGCTACCTGCGCCAGCTGCCGCGTGCGGCGCCCGCGGGCACGCGCTGGAACTACAGCACGGGCGAAACCAACCTCGTGGGCGTGCTGCTCGCCCAGGCCACCGGCAAGCCCCTGGCCGCGTACCTGCAGGAAAAGGTCTGGCAGCCCGCGGGCATGGAGCGGCAGGCCACCTGGCTGCTCAGCAAGACCGGGCTCGAGATCAGCGGCTGCTGCATCCAGGCCTCGCCGCGGGACTTCGCGCGCTTCGGGCAGTTCATCCTGGAGGGCGCGCGCGTGCAGGGCCGGAGCATCGTGCCCGACGGCTGGCTGCAGGAAGCCACCACCGCGCGCACCGGCATCGGCCAGCCCGGGCGCGGCTACGGCTACCAGTGGTGGACATACGACGACGGCAGCTTCACCGCGCGCGGCATCTTTGGCCAGGGCCTCTTCATCGATCCGGCGCGCCAGCTGGTCATCGTCTCCCATGCCAACTGGGCCGGCGGCGCACGCGACCCCGTGGCCGGCCCGGCGCGCGAGGCGTTCTACCGGGCGGTGCAGCAAGCCGTGGACGACGAAGCCGCCAGCCAGCGCTGACGCCTACAATCGCGCCATGCGCGCCGTTCCTATCCTGATGCTGCTGGCCCTGGCCAGTGCCCCCGCCTTGGCCCAGAATATGGGTCAAAATGCCGTCCAGCCCAATACTGGCGAGCGCGAGCAGCTCCTGAAACAAGAGCAAAAGGACGGTGAAGGCCGCCATAACCAGCGCGTGGAGCGCATCGTGGTGGAAGACGCCGGCAGCCGCGTGGACGAGTTGCGCGTAGGCGGCCAGACTCAGAGCATCACCGTGCAGCCCAAGACCGGCACGCCGCTGCCCGCCTACGAGGTGCGTTCCAACGACGGCGCACGCGCACGGCCGGGCAATTTCAACGAATCCGACTCCATCAACGCGCCGCGCGTGTGGAATCTGCGCCAGTTCTGAGCGCACCTTCTCAACAACGCCAGGCGCCGTCGCAGCGCCTGTTTCTTTTTTGCCTTACTGATTCCCGATGGCCGTCTTCACCGAAGTCTCCACCAAGGACGCGCGCGAGCTGCTGCGCCGCCTGCAACTGGGCAAGCTGGCCGAGCTGCGCGGCATCGAGGGCGGCATCGAGAACACCAACTACTTCGTGACCAGCGACCAGGGCGAGTACGTGCTCACGCTGTTCGAGCGCCTGACGGCCGAACAGCTGCCGTTCTACCTGCACCTGATGAAGCACCTGGCGCACGCGGGCATTCCCGTGCCCGACCCCCAGGCGGACAAGCACGGCGCCATCCTGCACACCGTGGCGGGCAAGCCCGCCGCGCTGGCTACCAAGCTGCGCGGCAAGAGCCAGCTCGCTCCCGAGCCCGCGCACTGCGCGGCCGTGGGCGCCATGCTGGCGCGCATGCACCTGGCCGGGCGCGGCTACGAGCGCCGCCAGCCCAACCTGCGCGGCCTGCCCTGGTGGAACGAGACGGTGCCCGTGGTGCTGCCCCACATCGGCGCGGAACAAGCCGCGCTCCTCACGTCCGAGCTGGCCTACCAGAACCACGTGGCCGCCTCGTCCGCCTACGCGGCGCTGCCGCGCGGGCCCATCCACGCCGACCTGTTCCGCGACAACGTGATGTTCGACGGCGAGGAGCTCACGGGCTTCTTCGACTTCTACTTCGCCGGCGTGGACACCTTCCTGTTCGACCTGGCCGTGTGCCTGAACGACTGGTGCATCGACCTGCCCACCGGCCGGCATGCGCCCGAGCGCGCCGAGGCCCTGCTGGCCGCCTACCAGGCAGTGCGCCCGCTCACCACGCACGAGCGCCCGCTGCTGCCCGCCATGCTGCGCGCGGGCGCGCTGCGGTTCTGGATCTCGCGCCTGTGGGACTTCTACCTGCCCCGTGAGGCCAGCATGCTCACGCCCCACGATCCCACGCACTTCGAGCGCGTGCTGCGCCAGCGCGTGGCGCACCCGCTGCTGGCCGAAGAGGCCCTCGCATGAAACTGCACATCGTTCCCGCACGCACGGGCCTGGAATGGGTCCGCCTGGGCATCCGGGTGTTCTGGCGCCAGCCCATGGCCCTGTCCGCCCTGTTTTTCACCACCATGGCCGCCATGTCGCTGGTCACCGTACTGCCGCTGGTCGGCCCCGCGGTGGCGCTGGCGCTGCTGCCTTCGGCCACCCTGGCCATGATGGTCGCGGCCGCGCAGGCCAGCCAGGGCCGCATGCCCACGCCCGCGCTGCTGCTGGTCGCCTTCCGCACCGGCCGCCAGCGGCTGCGCGCCATGCTGGCGCTGGGCGCGTTCTATGCCGCGGGCTTCCTGCTGGTCATGGGCGTGTCGGCGCTGGTAGACGGCGGGCAGTTCGCACAGGTGTACCTGGGCGGGCAGCCGCTCACACGCGAGCTGGCCGAGTCCGGCGACTTCCAGGTCGCCATGTGGCTGTCGCTGCTGCTGTACGTGCCGCTGTCGCTGCTGTTCTGGCATGCGCCGGGCCTGGTGCACTGGCACAACGTGCCGCCCGTGAAGGCGCTGTTCTTCAGCATCGTGGCCTGCTTGCGCAACCTGGGCGCGTTCACGGTGTACGGGCTCGCCTGGGTGGGCGTTTTCCTGGGCGCTGGCATCGCCACCAGCCTCGTGGTGTCGCTGCTGGCGCTGGCCGGCCTGGGCGCCGGCGCGGCCGGCGGCGTGATGGTGGCAACGGCGCTCATGCTGGCGGCCATGTTCTTCACGTCGGTGGTGTTCACCTTCCGCGACTGCTTCGAGGCACCCGAGGCCCCGCAGTCCGAATCCCCCGCCGCGTAGGCGCCTCCCCCCGAAAAAAAGCGCACACGCTGAACGCGTGTGCGCGATGGATGCGGTCCGACCTCCAGCCTGAAGGCAGGAGGCACGCTCCGTCAGACGCCTACGACGCCGCCGTCGGTGCGGGTGATGACGATGGTGGCCGAGCGCGGGCGGGCGCTGCCGCCGTCGGGCCAGTGGCTCTGGAACTTCGACGGATCGCCGATGTCCGCGTCCTTGGTGTCCTCGCCCGGGTGCTGGATGTTCACGAAGATCGCGCGGCCATCGCCCGACTCTGCGATGCCCGTGATCTCGCAGCCCTTGGGGCCGATCAGGAAGCGCTTGAGCTGCGTGTCCTTCTCGCCGGGCTTGGCGCCGACGATGGTCTCCTGGGTGCGCGTGGTGTCGCCGCTCTTGTTGATGAGGGTTTTCCTGCCGCCATCGCCCACCTTGCCCGGCACTGCAGCCAGCATCATGCAGTTGGTCACGTCGGTGTAGGCGCCATCGTCGGTCTGCAGCCAGGCCAGCCCGGCCGAGGCCTGGCTGAACCACAGGCCGTCGGGGCTGGAGAAGTCGTTGTCGGCCGTCAGGCCGGAGACGTTGACGTCCGCGCCCGCCGTGGAGCGCGCGCCGAACAGGTACACATCCCAGGTGAACGTGGTGCCGGCGTTGCCCGCGTTTTCGGCGAAGCGCACGATGTGCCCGTTAGGGTTGCCGGTCTGCGCCGTCTGGGCGGAACCCTTGGGGTCGTTGTAGAAGCGCGGGTTGGCGGCGTCGGTCTTGTCGATGGGGCGCGACGAGGCGTTGGTGTTGGTCAGCGTCACGTAGACGTCGCCCGTCTTAGGGTTCACGGCAGTCCACTCGGGGCGGTCCATCTTGGTCGCGCCCGCCGCATCGGCGGCCAGCCGCGCGTGCAGCACCACGTCGGCCTGGTCGGCGAAGCCGTAGGCGGCGTTGGACGAGGTGATGCCGTTCTTGCCCAGCGCCAGCTCCAGCCACTCGCCCGTGCCGTCGGCCTTGAACCGGGCCACGTAGAGCCGGCCGTCGTCCATGTACTTATCGCCGGCGGCCAGGCCGCCGGTGGCATCCTGCGGGTCCCAGTTCTTGTTGGAGACGTACTTGTAGATGTACTCGTTGCGCGCGTCGTCGCCCATGTACCACACCAGCGGCTTGCCGGCCTCCACGCGGCCCAGGCAGGCGCCTTCATGGCCGAAGCGGCCCAGCGCGGTGCGCTTGCGCGGCGTGCTGTCCGGCGTGAAGGGGTCGATCTCCACCACCCAGCCATAGGTGTTGTGGGCGTTGCGGTAGTCGGCGGTGGCGGCCTCGCCCTTCACGTCGAGGTTCCAGCGGTCGAAGGTGTCCTGCTGCTCGGCATCGGCGGCGCCTTGCGTGGTGCCCCACAGGCCGTAGAACTCCTGCGGGCCCACGCCGTAGCGCTTGATGGCAGCCAGCTCGCGCGCGGAGCGCCGGGCGTCGTCGCTGGCCGAGGTGCGGTAGAAGTAGCCGTACCAGTTTTCCTCGCAGGCCAGGTAGGTGCCCCAGGGCGTGGTGCCGTTGGCGCAGTTGTTCACCGTGCCGCGCGTGCGCGTGCCGTTGGCCGAGTAGCGGGTCTTGGCCGCATCCACGCCGCGCGCGGGGCCGGACAGCTCCATCGGCGTCAGCGTATGGACGCGGCGGTTGAAGGCCGAGTCCTGCTTGTAGCTCCACTTGCCGTCGGATCCCTTCGTGGTCTCGATCACGCTCACGCCATGCAGGTAGAACTCGCGCACCACTTCGCTGGGCACGGTGCGCTGGCCCTTGACGACCGTGCGGCCGGCAGGGTGCAGGAACACGGGGGTCAGCGACTCGTGGTTCATCACCAGCAGGCCGCGGCCGCTGGCCTTGGCGTCCCACCGGCCGTTGGCGCCCACGCCGAACCAGGTCATGCCGTCGTGGTGGTCGCCCGCACGGCGGTCGTAGGTGGCAGGGTCGTCCGTGCCGTCGTTCTTGTACGCGGCCACGCCGGCGGCGATCGGGTCGCCCAGGCGGTAGAGCACGCTGGCGGTATAGCCCGCTGGCACGACGACGGCATCGGCCAGGCTCTTGGCCACGGGGTTGAAGCCCAGCTTCAGGCCTGCCGCCGGGGGTGCCGGATCATCGTCGCCACCGCCGCATGCGGCCAGCGAGATGCTGCCCAGCATGGCGCCGCCCGCCGTGGCGAAGCTGCCGCGCAGCAGGTTCCGGCGGCTCAGGCGCGCATCGACTATCGTGGAGAACGACGGGTTGTCGGTGGTGTTGTAGCCGATGTCATCGGGATCGATCATGAAGTTCCTCGTGGTGGGTTGTGCAAACCCGCCCAGCGTAGGAAAGCCCCATGACAGTGGTGTGACCCCTAGGGTCTGTTCACCTCAAAACCGGGGGTGCGAAGGATGAATGCCGGGATGCAGTGCAAGGCGCGGTGCGCCGCCAATAGCCGCAGCTATTGGCAAGCGCCGCAACGCCGCAATGCGCCCGGCATTCATCCTTCCTGCGGGTTGCCCCGCCGTGGGGGCATCTGCTTTGTCGCACGGCTTGCCAATAGCTGCGGCTATTGGCCGCGCCGCGCTTCGCGCACCTGCCCCCACGGCGGGGCAACGCACCCCCGGTTTTGAGGTGAACAGACCCTATTCCACCAGAGCGCCTATTGATAATTAGTCGCATTTCTATAATCCCGCACCTTCAACGCATTCCCCAGGAGTACCCATGGTCCGCCCGTCGATCCGCACTACCGCCCTTGCCAGCCTGCTGGCCCTTGCCGCCTGGGCGCCTGCCGCCCATGCGCAGGCGGCGGCTGCGGCACCCGCCGTGGCGGCCCAGGCCGTGAGCGCCCAGGCCGTGGCGGTGCAGTACGCCGCCCTGGTGCATGCCAACTACGCCGACACGCTGGCGGCGGCCCGGGCGATGCAGACGGCCATCAAGGCATTCACCGCCAAGCCTTCGGAGCAGACGCTGGCCGAGGCGCGCAAGACCTGGCTCGCCGCGCGCGAGTTCTACGGCCAGACCGAGGCCTTCCGTTTCTACGGCGGCCCCATCGACGACGACAACGGCCCCGAGGGCCAGCTCAACGCCTGGCCGATGGACGAGTCCTACGTCGACAGCGTGGAAGGCAAGCCCGATGCGGGCCTGGTCAACAACCGCAAGTTCGCCATCAACAAGAAGAACCTGGCCGCGCAGAACGAGCGCGGCGGCGAGGAGAACATCGCCACCGGCTGGCACGCGATCGAGTTCTTCCTCTGGGGCCAGGACCTGTCCGACACCGGGCCCGGCAACCGCAATTTCGAGGACTTCGTGGACGGCAAGGCCAAGAACGCCGACCGCCGCCGCCAGTACCTGAACGTAGTGACCGACCTGCTGATCGACGACCTGACCTTCCTCGTCAAGGCGTGGGACCCGAAGGCCAAGAACAACTACGGCGCGCAGTTCGCCAAGGGCGGGCAGGAGTCGCTGCGCAAGATGCTCGTGGGCCTGGGCTCGCTCTCGCGCGGCGAGCTGGCGGGCGAGCGGCTGGAGGTGGCCCTCAACAGCCAGGACCAGGAGGACGAGCACTCGTGCTTCTCCGACAACACCCACCGCGACGCGGTGACCAACGCACTGGGCATCCGGAACGTGTGGCTGGGCCAGTACAGGCGCGCCGACGGCAGCGTGCTCAAGGGCGCTTCGCTGCGCGACCTGGTGGCCGCCAAGGACGCGCAGCTCGCCGAGAAGGTAACCAGGCAGATCGCGCAGTCGGTGGCCGCCGCCGAGGCGATCCAGGCGCCGTTCGACCAGGAAATCATCGGCGGCAACGACGCGCCGGGCCGCCAGCGCATCCAGAAGACCATCGACAGCCTGACGCAGCAAAGCAAGGACCTGGTGGAAGCCGCCAACACCATCGGCATCACCAAGCTCACGCTGGTGCAGCCTTGAGCGCGCCGCGCCGCGCCATCCGCCCGGCAGCGGCGGCCGCCGCCCTGCTCGCCGCGGGCGTGCTCGTCGCCGGCACGGACCCCGACGCGCTGGGCGAGAAAGCTGGCGGCGACACCACGGTGTACGCCACGGGGCGCAATGCCTTCTCGTTCCCCGCCGCCAACCTCGAAGACCCGGAGCGCACGCGCTTCGTGATCGGCAACTCGTTCTTCCGCCGCAACTGGGTGGAGGCGCCCGCCTCCACCAAGGCGCGCGACGGGCTGGGGCCGCACTTCATCGCGCGCTCGTGCGGCGGCTGCCATGTGCAGGACGGGCGCGGCGAGCCGCCCGAGATCCTCAACCGCCTGGGCGAGACGAAGGATCCGACGGTGGCGCTGCTCATCCGCCTGTCCATCCCCGGCCAGGACGCGCACGGCGGCCCCAGACATGAGCCGGTGTACGGCGACCAGTTCAACAACGCCGCCATCCAGGGCGTCAAGCCCGAGGGGCGCGTGACGCTGCGCTACGACACGGTGGAAGGCCAGTTCGCCGACGGCACGCCCTATGCGCTGCTGCACCCCCGCTACGGCTTCGCCGACCTGGGCTACGGCCCCATGCACCCACAGGTGATGGTGAGCCCGCGCATCGCGCCGCAGGTCATCGGCGTGGGCCTGCTCGAAGCCATCGACGAGGCCGACATCCTCGACAACGCGGCAACCCAAGCTGCCGCACCCGGCCCCGTCAAGGGCCAGGTCAATCGCGTATGGGACGCACCCTCGGGCCGCATGATGCTCGGGCGCTTCGGGTGGAAGGCCAACGTCGCCACCCTCGCGCACCAGACGGGTGCCGCCTTCCAGGGCGACATGGGCATCACCTCGCGCCACTTCCCCTCCGAGGCCTGCACGCCTGCGCAGAAGGACTGCCTTGCCGCGCCCAGCGGCAGGAGCGCCGCGCGGCTGGGCGATCCGGGGGTGGAGATCGATGACAAGACCTTCGACGACGTGGTGTTCTACCAGGCCACCGTGGCCCCGCCCGCGCGCCGCAACGCGGGCGACCCGCAGGTGCTGCGCGGCCAGGCGCTGTTCGCCCAGGCCCAATGCGCCACCTGCCACCGGCCGAGCTACGTGACGAAGGAAGGCCCCTTCCCCCGCCTGACCAGCAAGGCCCTGTCGGGCCAGCGCATCTGGCCCTATACCGACCTGCTGCTGCACGACATGGGCGACAGGCTGGCCGACGGCCGCCCCGACTTCCAGGCCAGCGGCCGCCGGTGGCGCACGCCGCCGCTCTGGGGCACCGGCCTCATCAAGGACGTGAACGGCCACACGCGCCTGCTGCACGACGGCCGCGCTCGCGGCGTGCTCGAAGCCGTGCTCTGGCACGGCGGCGAGGCCGAGGACGCCAGGCAGAACGTCTTGAACATGCCCCGCGCCGACCGCGAGGCCCTGGTGAAATTCGTGGAATCGCTATGAAACTCCGCCCCGCACTCGCACTGGCCGCGCTCTGCGCGCCTCTGGCCCTGCACGCCCAGGGCAGCTGGCAGCACGATGCCGTGCCCTTCTACGACACCACGCACGCGCTGCAAAGCCTGTACGGCCACTGGGGCCAGCCGCGCGCCGCCGCGTTCGCCAAGGATGCGCAAGCGCTCGCGCCCGCATTGCGCGCCCTGTGCGAAGCGCAGCCCGCCCAGGCGACTCCCGCCCTCGATGGCGCGCGCGGCGCATGGCGCAGCGCCATGCTGTCGTGGGAAAGCCTGGCGGCCGTGGCCGTGGGTCCGCTGATCGAGCGGCGCTCGCAGCGCCAGATCGACTTCGCGCCCACGCGGCCGCAGCTCATCGAGCGCGCCATCAAGACCCAGCCCCTGGGCGCCAGGGCGTTCGAGCGCATCGGCACCCCCGCCAAGGGCCTGCCCGCGCTCGAATGGCTGCTGTGGACGCAACCGGCCAAGCCCGGCACGCCCGCCTGTGGCTATGCCGTGGAAGTCGCGCTGGACGTGCAGCGCGAGGCCGACGCGCTCGCCGCCGCGTTCCAGAAAGCCGCCACCACCCCTTGGGGCGAGGAAGAGGAGCAGGAACGCTCCACCACCGCGATGGCCGAATTCATCAACCAGTGGGTCGGCGGCATCGAGCGCCTGCGCTGGGCGCACATGGAAAAGCCGCTGCGCGCCGCGCAGGGCACGCGCGCCCCCGACTACCCGCGCGCCGCCAGCGGCCAGACCGCCGCCGCCTGGGCCGCCGAGTGGAACGCGCTGCGCACCCTGGCCGTGCTGCCCGAAGGCAGCGCCGTGCCAGCGCCCGGCCAGGCGCTGGTGCCGCTGGAGACCTACCTGCGCGGCCGCGGCCTGAACCCGCTGGCCGACCAGCTCGCCAAGACCACGCGGGACATCGACGCCGCCTTCGCCGCGCTCGGCAAGGCCGGCAAGAACAACGGCACGCAGGTGCAGCAAGCCGCGCGCGCCCTCTCCGCGCTCAAGCGCCTGGCCGAGGCCGAGATCGCCCCCGCGCTGCAGGTCAGCATCGGGTTCTCGGATGCCGATGGCGATTGACCGCCGCCAGGCGCTGGCCCTGCTCGGCGGCCTCGCCGCCGTGCCCTATGCCCACGCGGGCGCCCCGCTGCGCCTCGCCGCGGCCTGGCAGCAGGAAGACGGCGGCCACCGCATCGGCGTGCTCGCCACGGGCGGCGCACTCACCGTGCAGCACGCGCTGGAAGTACCCACGCGCGCGCACGGCGTGCACGTGCTGCCGGATGGCACCCTGCTCGCCGCCGCGCGCCGCCCCGGCGACTGGCTGGTGCGCTGGCACCCCGGCCGCCGCGTGGAGCCGCTCTGGCACTGGATCGACGCCACGCGCTCGTTCAACGGCCACGTCATCGCCAGCGCCGACGGCCGCTGGCTCTACACAACCGAGACCGACATCGACACCGGCGCCAGCCTCGTCGCCCGGCGCGATGCGCGCAGCCTGGAGACCGATGCCGAGTGGCCCACGCACGGCATCGACGCGCACGAGCTGATCTGGGACGGTGCCACGCTCATCGTCGCCAACGGCGGCGTGCCCACCGCGCCCGAAACGGGCCGCGTCAAGCGCGACCTGCACACCATGGATTCGTCCCTGGTACGGCTCGATGGCCGCACCGGCCGCCTGCTGGGCCAGTGGCGCCTGGAAGACCCGCGCCTGAGCCTGCGCCACCTCGCCTGGAACCCCGGCCGCACGGTGCTGGGCATCGCGCTGCAGGCCGAGCACGATGACACCGCCTCCAAACACGCTGCGCCCATCCTCGCCCTGTTCGACGGCCAGCGCCTGCGCGCCGTGCCCACGCCGAACGCGGGCGGGACCGGCATCCACGGCTACGGCGGCAGCATGGCCGCCACGCAGGATGGCTGGGCCGTGAGCTGCCCGCGCGCCAATGGCATCGCCACCTTCACGCCGCAAGGCGAATGGCGGGGCCTGGTACCGCTGCCCGAGGTCTGCGCGCTGGCCGTGAACGGGCGGCAGCTCTGGGCAGGCGGCCTTGGCAGCAGCTTGCAGGATGCGCTGGCGGCCCGGCCTTCCGTGCACCCTCACGCCGCCAGCCTGCAAGGCGCGCAGCTGGACAATCACTGGGTGGGTTTAGGGTAAAAAACGGCTCCAGCGCTTATGCAGCAAGCGCTGGCAGCTATCTTTTTCGACGATCAGCCGATGCGCCGGTGCACTTCCGGCATCACCTCGTTAGCAATCCGCCGCATGGAGTCGTGCACCAGCTTGGAGTCGAGCACGCCGAAGTTCTGCAGGAACATCACGTGGTCGATGCCCATCTCGTGCAGCGCGACCAGCTGGCTGGCCACCGTCGCGGGTGCGCCAAACATGCCCAGCCCACCGCCAACGACCGTGTCGTAGGTGCGGCGCGTGTCGTAGAACAGGCGCGTGTCCAGGTACAGGTTGAACGCCTCCTCGGCATTCACCTTGGCCTGCGCATCGGTTTCGGCCACGTGGCAGTGGAAGGCCAACACGGCCTCGCCGCGCCCCGGCGCGCCGGACTCCTGGTAGCCCTTGCGGTAGTCCTCGATCAGCCCGCGGATTTCCTCGGCCGAGGTCAGGCACGAATACGGCAGCGAGAAGATGTTGCGGCCCTGGCGGCCCACGTGGTAGGCGGCCTCGCGGCGCTGGATCGCCACGTGGATAGGCAGGCCGCCCTGCTGCACCGGCTGCACGTTCAGCGCCACGCCGGGCAGGTCGTTGTACTTGCCCTGGAAGGTCACGGGCTCGCCCGTCAGCGCGCGCGTGAGCACCTGCAGGTTCTCGTCGAAGCGCTCGCGCTTCTCGTCGGGGCTGATGCGGTGGCCCTCGAATTCATGCCGCAGGTAGCCCGAGCCCACGCCGAGCGTCAGGCGCCCGCCCGAGAGCATGTCCACCATCGCGTAGTCCTCCGCCACAGTCAGCGGGTTGTGGATGGTGATGTTGGAGACGGCCACGCCCAGGCGGATCTTCTGCGTCTCGCGCGCCAGCGCGGCCAGGAACACGGCCGGGTTGGGCACCGAGCCGCATTCGTGGAAGTGGTGCTCGGCCACGAAGAAGGTGTCGTAGCCCAGGGATTCGGCCAATTGGGCCTCGCCGATCACCTGCTCGTAGAGCTGCGCGACCGAGCGGTGCAGCGCGGGGTGGTGGTCCTGGACGGAGAAGATCGAGTAACGCATTCAGCGCACCTTTTGGATGCGTTCGATGTTCTCGGCACCGAACTTCTGGTTGAAATCCTTGTAGCTGGCCTCGAGCGCGGCGACGAAGGGCGCCTTGTCCACCTGCTCGGCCACCGACATGCCGCGCTGCTTGAGGTTCTGCACGCCCGACAGCTCGTCCTGCGCCACGCGCGTGCGCATGGCCGCCGCCCCGGTGCGCGCGGCAGCGCGCAGGGCGTCCTGGTCCGCCGGCGCGAGCTTGGCGAACAGCGCGGGCGAGACGAGGAACAGCGCGGGCGAATACAGGTGCTGCGTGAGCGAGAGGTATTTCTGCACCTGGTACAGCTTGGACGCCTCGATCACCGAGATCGGGTTGTCCTGCCCATCCACCGTGCCCTGCTGCAAGGCAGTGAACGTCTCGGGCCAGTTGATCGGCGTGGGGTTCGCGCCCAGACCGCGGAACGCCGCCATGTGCATGGGGTTTTCCTGCGTGCGGATCTTGAGGCCGCGCAGGTCCTCGGGCTTGGCGATGGGGCGCTTGTTGTTGGTGACGTGGCGAAAGCCCCCTCGCCCCAGGCCAGCGCGACCAGGCCGCGCGCGGAGAAGCGATCGAGCATCTCCGTGCCGATCGCGCCGTCGAGCACCGCATGGGCGTGCGCGTAGTCGCGGAACAGGAAAGGCAGGTCGAAGATCGCCACCTGCGGCACGAAGTTGGGGATGGCGCCCGTGGACACCAGCGCCAGGTCCTGCGTGCCGATCTGCACGCCCTCGATCATCTCCCGCTCGCCGCCCAGGGCGCTCGACGGGAATTGCTGGATGGTGAACCGGCCGCCCGTCAGCCGCGCCAGTTCGCCGGCGAAGGCGGTGGCGGCGGCGCCGAACTGCGAGTTGAGCGGCAGCGGGTAGCCCAGCTTCCACTGCGTGGCGGCGCGGGCAACGCCAAGGGAGGTGAGCGACGCGGCGGCCGCCGATGCGATGAACGCACGGCGCCCCACGGTAGCGGGGATGGGCATGAGGGCAGACTCCTGGGGTAGGTCCCGGACCGGGAACTTCACCGCCGGGGCATCGCGCAAGATGCCGGCAACGGAATGGTGGAAAGGCGGATTGTAGAAGCCCGGCGGCAGCGCTCCGGATTTGAAACAAAACAGGCCGCCAGCGCCCGTCCAGAAAGCGCGAGCAGCTCCTGTATCAGGAGCACCAGCTCCGCATAGCGTGCAGTCGATGCGGCTGCGCTCGCAAGGCCGGGCATTAACACCACGGCATATCCCCACCCATATTCAGCACTCGGCATCACGCAACCGTGTGCCTAGCATCCGGCCGGTGCCGCAATGCCTCTTCGGGCCGCGCCCGGCACCCGACACCGCTCACACCAAAACGGCGCCGCTGGCGCACAGACACAGGAGACACACCCGTGAAGGCTTTCCATTTCCCTGCCGCTTTGCTGTTCGCACTGGCCGGCTCCGTCGCCAGCGCGCAGGATTTTCCCAAGACGCCCATCCAGATCGTCGTGCCTTATGCAGCGGGAGGCAACCTGGACGTCACCACCCGGCTCATCGCCCCGTTCCTGGGCGAGGAATTGGGAGCCTCCGTCATCGTGCAGAACAAGCCGGGCGCGGGCGGCTCCGTGGGGGCCACCCAGGTGTCGCGCTCGCGGCCCGATGGCTACACCTTGCTGACCACGGCGACGACCGAGCTGAGCGTCACGCCGCACATCACCAATGCGCCCTATTCCATCAAGAGCTTCGAGCTGGTGGGCAGCATCAATACGGTGCCCATGGTGGTGGAAGTCACGCCGCAGAGCCGCTTCAAGAGCTTCGAGCAATTCAAGGCCGCCGCTTGCGCGGAGCCGGAGAGCGTGACCGTGGCCATCGCGGGCGTGGGCTCGGTGAACTACATGGCGCTGATGCGCCTGCAGGAAGCGACCCGGTGCCGCTTCAAGATGGTGCCCTACAACGGCTCAGGCCCCGCGCTGCAGGGCGTGCTGGGCCAGCAGACGGATGCGATCATCGACCAGGTGTCCAGCTCGCGCCCCTACCTCGAATCCAAGCGGCTCCTGGCGCTCGTGGTTCTGTCGGACGACAAGGTGGGAGGCCTGGAGGGCGTGCCCTCGCTGAAAGAAGCGGGCGTGCGGGGTGCGGACATGGCCACGGTGGCGGCGCTGGTAGCGCCCGCCGGGCTGCCCGCGGACGTGGCCGCCAAGCTGCGCAAGGCGCTCAAGAAAACCATGGCCCGCAAGGAGGTCCAGGAGAAGATCGCGGTACTTGGCGGGGTGGCCTACACCGCCGAGGCAGACAACTTCATGGACGTGATCCGCCCCCTGGAAGAGCAAGCCCTGCGCTACAAGGCCGAGGGCAAGCTGCAGACGAACTAACCCGCATTCTTCCGATGGACCCGCTGCCCACCTGCCTGCCTCCCCCGGACACGTTCTCGCCCATCGGGTTCGACGTGCCTGCCGGGGCCTGCGATACGCACGCCCACGTCGTGAGCGAGGATCTCGCCCGCTATCCACTGACCGCCGACCGCAGCTACACGCCCGCGCCGGCGCCGGAGGCCGCCTATCTGCGCATGCTCGACCGGCTGGGCATGCAGCGCGGGGTGCTGGTGCAGATCAGCACCTACGGCACCGACAACCGGTGCATGCTGGCCACCCTGGAGCGCCACCCGCAGCGCCTGCGCGGCGTGGCCGTGGTCGACCGCTCCGTGTCCCGCGCGGCACTGGAGGACATGCACGCCCTGGGCGTGCGCGGGGTGCGCATCAACACACTTCTCAAGGGCGGCGTGGGCTACGACCAGGTGGAGGCCATCGCCGACCTCGTCGCACCGCTGGGCTGGCACCTGCAGTTCCTGATGCACGTGCGCGACCTGCCGGGGCTGCTGCCCATGCTGTCGCGCCTGCCCGTGCCGGGGGTGGTGGACCACATGGGCGACATGCATGTGGGCGACGACCTGGAGGGCAAAGGCTTCCGCACCCTGTGCGAACTGGTGCGCGACCACGGCTGGTGGGTCAAGCTCTCGGCGGCCTACCGCATGGGAGTGCCGCCGGACCGGCTGGACGCCACCACCGCGATCGCCCGGCGCCTGCTGGACACGGCGCCGGAGCGCATGCTGTGGGGCAGCGACTGGCCCCACGTCAACGTGGAGGCCATGCCCGATACAGGCGCGCTCCTCAACCTGCTGGCGCGGTGGGTGCCGGACGCCGGGCTGCGCCGGCGCCTCCTGGTGGACAACCCGGCACGGCTCTATGGTTTCCCCTCCTAGCCCGTCGCGTCATTGATCGGCGTTCGGCCTTGATGGAACAATCCCATCCCCTTCGCAGATCGAATGCCGTACCAGGCTCTCCAGAGGCTCCATGAAATTCAGACTTCGGCAAATGGAAGTCTTCCGTGCCGTCATGCTCACGGGCTCCATCAACGGCGCAGCCAAGCTGCTGTTCACGTCGCAGCCTGCGGTCAGCCGCATCGTCTCGCACACGGAACAGACCCTGGGGCTGCAACTGTTCAACCGGGTCAAGGGCAAGCTTGTCCCGACGCCCGAAGGCGAGGCGCTGTTCCGCGAGGTCGATGACTTCTACCAGCACGCGCTGCGCGTCGACGATTTCGCCCGGGGCCTCACGCAGGGCCCCACCGGAACGCTGAACATCGCGGGCAGCCCCTGCCTCAGCCACAGCCTCCTGGCGGGCGCCATCACGCGCTTCGTGCAGCGCTACCCCAACATCCGCATCAACTACCACACCACCTTGCTCAACGGAATGGCCCAGGAGGTCCTGAGCAACAAGGTCGATCTGGCCGTCTCCGTCCTCCCCCTGGAACACCCCAACCTGACCGTCCAGCCCTTCACCGAAGGACGCATGGTCTGTATCGTCCCGCGCGGACACGAACTCACCCAGCAGCCATCGGTCAGCATTGCCGCACTGGCCGCCTACCCGCTCATCGCCCACCACCCGTCCATTCCCTTCGGGCAGCTGGTATCGGCCGCATTCCGCAAAGCCGGGGTCACCCTGGCCTCGCGCATCGACATCCACCAGACCGACGTGGCGTGCTCCCTGGTGCGTGCGGGTGCAGGCGTCGCGATGGTGGACCAGTTCACGGTCGCTGGCGTCGCGTGGGACGACCTGCAGGTGCTGCCGCTGGCCGATGAGATACGGCTGACGCCCAGCATCGTGCGCTCCGTGTTCGATCTGCACAGGAACCACGCGGACAAGTTCATCGACATCCTCATGGCTGCCGCGTAGCAGGCTGCGCCCCGGGAGGGATTAACACAAAGCTATATCCCATCCCCGAAACAGCACTCGCCACGGTATACGCCGGCTCCTAGGATCGCAGTCCATGCACTGGGCCTTCGCCACGGTGCTCCAAACCCTCAACAGGAGACTGCATCCACCATGAAGATCGGACTCATCGGCGTCGGCAACATCGGCATCCATTTCGCAACGCGCCTCCTGGCTGCGGGCCATGCCCTGGTGGTGCACGACAGCAACCCCGCCGCACAGCAGCGGCTGGCCGCCCAGGGCGCGAGCATCGCCCCCAGCGCTCGCGAACTCGCCTCGCAGGTCGACACCGTGCTGCTGTGCCTGCCCCTGCCGCGCATCGTGGCCGAAGTGGCCGCCGAGGTGGCCCAGGGCAGCGCCGTGAAGACCGTGGTCGACCTTTCAACAACCGGCCCCTCGGCCACGCATGAGATCGCCGCACTGCTGGGCGCACGCGGCATTGCCCTTGTCGGCGCCCCGGTCAGCGGTGGCACCGTGGCGGCGGAGAAAGGCACGCTCGCCGTGATGGCCGCCGGCCCCGAAGCCACCTACCAGGCCGTCGAGCCGCTGCTGCGCGTGCTGGGCAAGAACGTCTTCTACCTGGGCGCGGACCCGAGCCTGGGCCAGACCGTGAAGATCATCAACAACACGCTCTACGCCACCAGCATGGTGGCCAGTTGCGAGGCGCTGGTCTACGGCGTCAAGGCCGGCCTGGCCCCCAAGACCATGCTGGACGTCATCAACGTCTCCAGCGGCCGCTCCTTCGCCACCCTGGAACGCATCCCCCAGTGCGTGCTCGACCGCAGCTTCCCCCTGCGCTTCACCACCGAGCTGCTGCACAAGGACGTGAAGATGTGCATGGACGAGGCCGAGAAGCTCGGCGTCCCGATGCAGGTGAACCCCGCCGCACGGCAGTTCCTCGCCTTCGCGATCTCGCAGGGCGACGGCGGCAAGGACAACGTCTACCCCATCCGCCACATCGAGCAATGGGCGGGCGTGCAGTTAGGCAGCAGCCCGGCCTGATCGATCCCGAGAGGAGTGCGGCAGCGCCCCTCCACAACATTCCGAAGGAGACACGACATGAAGCGACGACTCGTTGCAGCGCTGCTGTGCGCGCTGCCTTTCTGCGCCCTCGCGGCCTATCCCGAAAAACCCATCCGCCTCGTGGTGCCCTTCCCCGCCGGCAGCATCACCGACGTGGTTGCCCGGGCACTGGGTGACGGCATGGCGGCGCGGCTGGGCCAACCCGTCGTGATCGACAACCAGGCGGGCGCCAACGGCATCGTCGGCACGGCGTCCGCGGTCAAGGCCGCGCCCGACGGCTACACGTTGTTCATGGTGGGTGTGAGCACGGGTGCCAGCAACGTCAGCGCCTTCAAGTCGCTGCCCTACGACCCACGCAGGGACTTCACGCCCGTCGGCACGATCGCCGATGCGCCGTTCATGCTCGTGGCCAGCAAGTCCCTGCCGGTCAAGAACCTGCAGGAGCTCGTGGACTATGGCCGCGCCAACCCCGGCAAGCTCTCGTACGGCTACGGCTCGGGCAGTTCGCAGCTGTGCGCGGCCCAGGTCGTCTCCATGGGCAAGTTCCAGGCCCTGGCGGTGCCCTACAAGGGCGTTCCGCAAGCCATGACGGACCTGGTGGGCGGTGTCATCCACTTCACCATCGCCGACCTCGTCAACGGCTTGCAGCAGGCACGCGCCGGCCGGGTCACGGCGCTGGGCGTGACCTCCCGTACCCGCTCGCCCCTCGCTCCCGAGGTCCCATCGCTGGCCGAAGCCGGGCTGCCCGAATACGACCTCACGGTCTGGTTCGGCATGGCCGGGCCCGCAGGCATGCCGGTGCCCATCGTCCAGCGCGTCAATGAAGCACTGCAGGACGTGCTGGCCGATCCCGCCGTCAAGAAACGCTTCGAGACCGCGGGCCTGACCGCTACGCCTTCGTCCGCAGAGGCATTCGGCCGCCTCATCGCCGGCGACATCGCCAAGTGGGCCCAGGTCTTCCGCAACGCGGGGCTGGAACCGCAATAACCGCCCGTCCTCTTTTCTTCCCTTACCACTTCATCTACAGGAGCCCTCCATGTCCTTGGTCAAGATCCGCAAGAAACTGCTCAACGTCGAAAACATCTACCACGAGGGCGGCCCCGTGCGCGACGAGCCCATCAAGATGGGCTCCATCGCCGTGGTCCTCCAAAACCCCTACGCCGGCCGCTACGTCGAGGACCTCCAGCCCTTCGTTGACGACGCGACGAAGATGGCCAACGAAATCATCCCGGAGCTGATCGCGGCCCTCGGCGGCGCCGACAACATCCAGGCCTACGGCAAAGGCGCCATCGTCGGCCTCAACGGCGAACTCGAACATGGCGCGATCTGGCACATCGCCGGCGGCTGGCCCATGCGCTCGTACCTGCCCAAGGCGAAGTCGATCGTGCCCGCCGCCAAGGTGGTTGCCACCGCAGGCACGCGCCTGCCCATCCCCCTGCACCACATCGAGGCCTGCTATGTGCGCAGCCATTTCAGCACGCTGGACGTGGGCGTCATCGATGGTCCCCGCCCGGACGAACTGCTCTACGCGCTGGTGATGTCCACCGGCACCCGCGTGCACGAGCGCCTGGGCGGCCTGCGCGCAAACCAGATCGCGGTCGGCGACGGCCAGCGCTGAAGAACCGCCAGGGAGCGGGCTCACACGCCCGCCCCGAGCCGCCCCCGAAAAGACCAAAAGGAAAGGAGACATCCATGAAACGACTCACATTCATCAAGGCACTGGCCGCCACGGCACTGCTGTCCGGCGCCCTCGCGCATGGAGCCGAGTGGCCCGAGCGCCCCATCACGCTGGTGGTGCCCTTCGCGGCCGGCGGGAGCACCGATGCCACCGCGCGCATGGTCGCCGAACGGCTGGGCAAGGTGTTGGGCCAGCCCGTGGTCATCGACAACCGCGCCGGCGCCGGCAGCAACATCGGCAGTGCCTTCGTCGCAAAGTCCCAGCCCGACGGCTACACGCTGCTGCTGGCCACCAGCACCATCGCGACCAACGTTTCGCTCTACAAGAACATGGGCTTCGATCTGCGCAAGGACCTGGTGCCGGTGTCCCAGGTGGCGCTGATCCCGAACGTGCTCGTGGTGAACAACGATATCCCGGCCAAGACCCTGGCGGAATTCGTGGGCTACGTGCGCGAGAAGAAGGGGCCCGTCAACTTCGGATCGGCCGGCAACGGCAGCTCGCAGCACCTGTCGGGCGCGCTCTTCAACAGCATGGCAGCCGGTGAAATGACGCACGTGCCCTACAAGGGCGGCGCTCCGGCCAACACCGACCTGCTGGCCGGGCAGATCCAGGCCGTCTTTGCGCCGCTGGTGGAAGTGCTGCCCTATATCGACGGCGGCAAGCTCCGGGCACTGGCCGTCACGACCGGGGAGCGCTCGCCCCGCCTGCCCGCCGTCCCCGCGGTGGGTGAAGTGCTCTCCGGCTACGAAGTCGTCCTCTGGAACGGGGTGTTTGCGCCGGCCGGCACGCCGGCTGCCATCGTCGACAAGCTGGCCGCTGCCATCCAGAAGGTCACGCAGGAGCCAGGGCTGCGCAAGACCTTCACCGAGCAGGGTTCGGTGCCCGTGGGCAGTTCGCCTGGCGAGTTCAAGACCGTGCTGGCCAGCGAAATCGACAAATGGGGCAAGCTGGTCAGGCTCTCCGGCGCAAAGGTGGACTAGCTCCACGCATCAGCGCTGCCCAAGTCCGTTCTTCTCCCGCCGTTCCCGGCGGGCCTGCGTCTTTCCTTTCTTTCCTGCACGATGAAACCCCTGCTTCTCGTTCTCGTCTACCTCTCCGAAGAGCACCGCGCCCTCGTTGCGGAGCGCTTCGACATGATCTATGCGCCCAACGAGAACCTGGGCGCCGACCGCTCCAACGGCGCCGCCCAGATCGCCGCGCGCGGCCAGGACATCCGCGTGGTGCTGACCAACGGCACCAACGGCCTGCTCGCCGAGGAAATCGCCGCCCTGCCTGCGCTGGAGCTCATCTGCACCGTCGGCGTGGGATACGAAAACGTGAACCTGCGGGCAGCGCGTGCCCGCGGCATTCCCGTATGCAATGCCGCGGGCACCAACGACGCGGCCGTGGCCGACCATGCCATGGCCATCCTCCTGGCGGCCGTCCGGCGCGTCCCCTTCCTGAACAGCGGTGTACGCCACGGACTGTGGCGCGACGACATTCCAAGGCCTCCGCACGTCTCGGGCCGCAAGATGGGCATCTTCGGACTCGGCGCCATCGGCAAGCAGGTGGCCAGGCGGGCCTCGGGCTTCGACATGGAGATCGGCTACCACAGCCGCACGCGCCGCGACGAAACAGGCTACCGCTGGTTCGACGACATCGTGGGCCTGGCCCGCTGGTGCGACTTCCTGGTCATCGCCGCCCCGGGCGGCAAGGACACCTACCACGTCGTCAACCGCGAGGTGCTGGACGCGCTGGGGCCGCAAGGCGTCCTCGTCAACGTGGCACGCGGCACGCTGGTCGATACCCAGGCCGTGGCGGACGCCCTGGGCGAGCAGCGCATCTGGGCTGCGGCACTGGATTGCTACGAGAACGAGCCCACGCCTCCCGCTGCCCTGCTCGGGTTCGAGAACGCGGTGCTGACACCCCACATCGGAGGCATTTCGCCGCAGGCCATCCATGCTTCGGTGGTCCGCTTCCTGGAAAACGCCGAGCGGCACTTCGCCGGCCAACCCCTCCTGACGCCGGTGAGCTGAACATGCCTTACGAAAACCTCATCGCCGGCGCGTGGGTGGCCGGCGCACGGTACGGGCTCAACCGCAACCCGTCCGACCCCACGGACACGATCGGCGAGTTCGCGCAGGCCGATGCAGCCCAGCTCGACGCGGCGGTGGCAGCCGCCGAGGCGGCTTTCCCCGCATGGTCCACGGGCGGCATCCAGGCGCGCAGCGATGCCCTGGACCGCATCGGCGCGGAGATCCTGGCGCGCAAGGAGGAACTGGGCACCCTGCTGGCGCGCGAGGAAGGCAAGACGCGCTCCGAAGCCATCGCCGAAGTCACCCGCGCGGGCAACATATTCCGTTTCTTCGCCGGCGAATGCCTGCGGCTGGCGGGCGACACGCTGCCCTCGGTGCGCCCCGGAGTCGGCGTGGAAGTCACGCGCGAGCCCCTCGGCGTGATCGGCATCGTCACGCCGTGGAACTTTCCCATGGCCATTCCGGCCTGGAAGATCGCCCCCGCGCTGGCCTTCGGCAACTGCGTCGTGTTCAAGCCGGCCGACCTCGTTCCAGCCTGCGCCTGGGCGCTGGCCGAGATCGTCCACCGCAGCGGCATCCCGCCCGGGGTGTTCAACCTGGTCATGGGGCGCGGCAGCGTGATCGGAGACCCGCTCGTCACCCATCCCGGTATCGCGGCCGTGAGCTTTACCGGATCGGTCGAGGTGGGCAACCGCATCGCCGTCCAATGCGCGCAGCAGGGCAAGAAGGTGCAGCTCGAAATGGGCGGCAAGAACCCACAGGTGGTGCTCGACGATGCCGCCCTGGAGCCAGCGGTGGAACTCTGTGCGCAGAGCGCTTTTTCTCCACGGGGCAGCGCTGCACCGCCTCCAGCCGGCTCATCGTCACGGAAGGCATCCACGACCGCTTCGTCGCGGCCCTCGCGGCACGCATGTCCCGCCTACAGATCGGTGATGCGCTGGCGACAGGAACAGACATCGGCCCCGCTGCCAGCGAAGCGCAGCTGGAGCAGGACTTGCGCTACATCGGCATCGCGCAAGACGAGGGCGCCACGCTGGCGGCCGGTGGCGCGCGGGTGGCATGCCATACCGGCAGTGGCAAGGTGGGCTATTTCATTGCACCCACGCTGTTCACGGATACGGCGCCCGCCATGCGGATCAACCGAGAGGAAGTCTTTGGCCCTGTGGCGAGCGTCATCCGTGTCCGCGACTACGACGAAGCCCTGGCCGTCGCCAACGACACGGAGTTCGGCCTGTCGGCCGGCATCGCCACGACCAGCCTCAAGCACGCCACGCATTTCAAGCGCCACGCCCAGGCCGGCATGGTGATGGTCAACCTGCCCACTGCAGGGGTGGACTACCACGTGCCCTTTGGCGGGCGCAAAGGATCGAGCTACGGCTCGCGCGAACAAGGACGCTATGCCCAGGAATTCTTCACTACGGTGAAGACGGCCTACACGATGGCGTGAAACTGCGCCCCCTCCCACCACCGATGATCGCCCACGTTCCACCGCCCGCCACGACCGCATCGATCTACCGCGATTTCCTGCAAGCGCTCGCGGACGAAGGCTTTGCAGGAGACATCAGCGCCCGGTATGCCGACCGCGTCGTGCTCTCGACCGACAACTCCCTCTACCAGCGCCTGCCGCAGGCCGTGGTGTTTCCCCGCCATGCCGCCGACGTCGCCCTGCTGGCACGGCTCGCCGCGCAGCCGCCCCACCGGCGCATCGTGCTCACGCCGCGCGGTGGCGGCACCGGCACCAACGCGCAGTCGCTGACGGATGGCATCGTGGTGGATCTGTCCCGCCACATGAACCGCATCCTGCACGTCGATGCAGCCAGGCGTCGCGTGCGGGTGGAAGCAGGCGTGGTGAAGGACCAGCTCAATGCGGCGCTCAAGCCGCATGGGCTTTTCTTCGCGCCCGAACTCTCCACCAGCAACCGGGCCACCATTGGCGGGATGATCGCCACGGACGCCAGCGGCCAGGGCAGTTGCACCTATGGCAAGACCCGCGATCACGTGCTGGCGCTCGACTGCATCCTGCTCGGCGGCGAACGCTTCGAGAGCCAGGCGCTGGATCCGGCAGAACTGCACGCCAGGCAGGCACGCACGGATCGGGTCGGCGAGGTGCACCGCTGCGCAGACGGCATTGCCCGAACCCAGGGTGCCTTGATCGAAGCCAAATTCCCCCGGCTCAACCGTTGCCTCACGGGTTACGACCTGGCCCATCTGCGCGAGCCCGACGGCCGCTTCAACCTCAACAGCGTGCTTTGCGGTGCCGAAGGGTCGCTCGGTTTCGTGGTGGAGGCCGAGCTCAACGTCCTGCCGATTCCACGCTATGCCGTGCTCGTCAACATCCGCTATGCGTCCTTCATGGATGCGCTGCGCGATGCACAGGCCCTGATGGCGCACCGGCCGCTCTCGATCGAGACCGTCGACTCCAAGGTGCTGCTGCTGGCCATGCAGGACATCGTCTGGGGCCAGGTGGAGGCCTACTTTCCCCAGTCCCCCGATGCGGACACGCGCGGCATCAACCTCGTGGAATTCAGCGGCGACGACCCCGGCGAAGTCGACGCGCGCGTAGCAGCCTTCGCGGAGCATCTCAAGACCGACGCCGGCGTCTGCCGCCTCGGCCACACGCTGGCCAATGGCCATGCCGCAGTCGAGAAGGTCTATGCAATGCGCAAGCGCGCCGTGGGATTGCTGGGCAACGTGCAGGGCGAAGCGCGGCCACAGCCCTTTGTCGAGGACACCGTGGTGCCGCCCGAGCGCCTGGCAGACTACATCGCCGAATTCCGTGCCCTGCTCGATGCGCACGGTGTGTCCTACGGCATGTTCGGCCACGTGGACGCCGGCGTGCTGCACGTGCGGCCCGCGCTGGACATGAAGGACCCCGCCCAGGCCGCCAAGGTGCGCACCATTTCCGACGGCGTCGTGGCCCTCACGCAGAAACACGGCGGACTTCTGTGGGGCGAGCACGGCAAGGGCGTGCGCAGCGAATACGCCCCGCAGTTCTTCGGCCCGCTCTATCCAGCGCTGCAGCAGCTCAAGGCAGCCTTCGACCCTCACAACCAGCTCAACCCCGGGAAAATCGCCACGCCGGCCACCACGCCGGATGCAGCCTTGCTGCGGATCGATGGCGTCGCGACGCGCGGCGAAGCGGATCGCACGATCGACGAGCGTGTCTGGCGCAGCCACGGCACGGCGATGCACTGCAACGGCAACGGCGCCTGCTACAACTTCGACCCCGACGATGCGATGTGCCCGTCATGGAAAGGCACGCGCGAACGCCGCCACTCCCCCAAGGGCCGCGCCTCGCTTCTGCGCGAATGGCTGCGCCTGCAGAACGCGGCGGGCATCGACGTGCTGCGCCGTCCCGGCTCCGGAGCGTTGGCCTTCCTGGGCGGGCTGCCCCGGCGCTGGCGCAACAGCAGGGACCCGCGCCAGCGAGACGACTTCTCGCACGAGGTCTACGAAGCCATGGCTGGCTGCCTGGCCTGCAAGTCGTGCGCCGGGCAGTGCCCGGTGAAGGTGAGCGTGCCTGAATTCCGGTCTCGCTTCTTGGAGCACTACCACGCCCGCTACCTGCGTCCGCTCAAGGACTATCTCATCGGCTCGCTCGAATTCACCATCCCTTGGCTGGCCCGCGCACCCCGCCTCTACAACGGCCTGATGGGCCACCCTCGGCTAGGCAGCTGGCTCGCGCGGCATGCCGGCATGGTCGACAGCCCGCTGCTGGCTCGCTTCGACCTCCACACCACGCTGCGGCGCCTGGATGTACGCACCGCGTCGCCCGCCACCCTGGCCGCGCTGCCCGCGCAAGAGCGCGCGCGCAGCATAGTCCTGGTGCAGGATGCGTTCACACGCTGGTTCGAGACACCACTCTGGGCAGCGTTCATCGAGCTGGCCGCCCACCTGGGATACACGGTGTACCTGGCGCCCTTCCGGCCGAACGGAAAGCCGCTGCATGCGCAAGGGTTCCTGCAGCCCTTCGAGCGTGCGGCCCGGCGCAATGCGGACCAGCTCCGAGCGCTGGCCGCGAGCGGCATTCCCCTCGTGGGGCTGGACCCGGCCATGACGCTGGTCTACCGCCAGGAGTACCTGCAGGTGGAAGCAGCCGTTCCTCAGGTACTGCTGCCGCAGGAGTGGCTGATCCAGGCACTGCGCCCGCGCCCGGCGGCGGCTTCTTTGCAGGCGCCAGTGCCGCAATACCGGCTGCTCGCGCATTGCACGGAGAAGACCACGGCGCCCCACAGCACCGCCCAGTGGCCGCAGGTGTTCGCTCTCGCGGGCCTGGCACTGCGAATGCAAGCCAGCGGCTGCTGCGGCATGTCGGGCACCTACGGCCATGAGTCGCGCAATCTGGCGATGTCGAAAACCATTTTCGAACAATCGTGGGGACGGCTGCTCGATGCGCCAGCCGACGGCGGCGAACTGCTGGCGACGGGCTATTCCTGCCGCAGCCAGACGGCCCGCCTGCGCGGCCAGCGGCTGCGGCATCCCATCGAGGTGCTGCTGGAAGCGCTCAGTCCACCACGGTGAGCTTGGCCACCGACAGCGCCAGCCATTTGGTCCCGTGGCGCGGGAAGTTCACCTGCGCGCGCGCGTCGGGGCCTGCGCCTTCGATGGCCAGCACCTTGCCTTCGCCGAACTTGGTGTGGAACACCGCCAGGCCCACGCGCAGGCCGTGCGAGGGCTCCTCCTTGCGCGGCGGCACGGGCGGGCTGGAAAAATTCTCGGACTTGAAGCCGAATCGGCCTCCAGCGCTTGACTGATAAGCGCCACCAGCTCCTGAATTGGGAGCAAAAGAACCGAACCCCGGCTGCTTGGGCGTGAGCCACTTGAGCGCTTCCTCGGGCAGCTCGTCGAAGAAGCGGCTCTTGACGTTGTAGCGCGTCTGCCCATGCAGCATGCGCGTCTGCGAGTGGCTCAGGTACAGGCGCTTGCGCGCGCGGGTGATGGCCACGTACATCAGTCGGCGCTCTTCCTCCAGGCCATCGCGGTCGCTCATGGCGTTCTCGTGCGGGAACAGGCCTTCTTCCATGCCGCCGATGAACACGCAGTCGAACTCCAGGCCCTTGCTGGCGTGCACGGTCATGAGCTGCACCGCGTCCTGCCCGGCCTGGGCCTGGTTGTCGCCAGCTTCGAGCGCAGCGTGAGTCAGGAAGGCGGCCAGTGGCGAGAGGGTTTCGCCGGTGTCGGCGTCCACGATGCCGGGCGCGTTCAGCAGCGGCGCATCGGGATCGAGCCCCTGGCTCGCGGGGCTTTGGGTCAGCGGGCGCTGCTCATCGATCGGCAGAGCCACGGCGTCCTTGCCGAAGCCTTCCTGAGTGACGAAACTCTCGGCGGCATTCACCAGTTCGTCCAGGTTCTCCAGCCGGTCGGCGCCTTCCTTCTCGTTGCGGTAGTGCTCGACGAGGCCGCTGGCTTCGAGCATCTGCCCGATGATGCCGCGCAGCGTCTGGCCCTGCGTCTGCTCGCGCATCACGTCGACCAGCGCGACGAAAGCGCCCAGATTGGCCCCGGCCTTGCCGGGCACGGCGCTCACCGCGTCGTGCAGCGAGCAGCCGCTGGTGCGCGCCGCGTCCTGCAGCGTCTCCAGCGTGCGCGCGCCGATGCCGCGCGCGGGGAAGTTCACCACGCGCAGGAAGCTGGTGTCGTCGTGCGGGTTCTCCAGCAGGCGCAGGTAGGCCAGCGCGTGCTTGATCTCGGCGCGCTCGAAGAAGCGCAGGCCGCCGTAGACACGGTAGGGCACGCTGGCGTTGAACAGCGCCGATTCGATCACGCGGCTTTGCGCGTTGCTGCGGTAGAGCACGGCGATCTCGCTGCGCGCCATGTCGCCCTCGCGCACGAGCTGCTTGATCTCGTCCACCATCCACTGCGCCTCGGCCAGGTCGCTGCTGGCCTCGTAGACGCGCACGGGTTCGCCCGGGCCCTGCGTGGTGCGCAGGTTCTTGCCCAGGCGGCGGCTGTTGTGGGCGATCAGCGCGTTGGCCGAATCGAGGATGTTGCTGTAGCTGCGGTAGTTCTGCTCCAGCTTGATCTGGCGCTGCACGGCGAACTCGCGCACGAAGTCCTGCATGTTGCCCACGCGCGCGCCGCGGAAGGCGTAGATGCTCTGGTCGTCGTCGCCCACGGCGATCACGCTGCCTTGCGTGACCAGCGTGCCGTCCACCACGTCGCCCGCGAGCTGCTTGAGCCAGGCGTACTGCAGCTTGTTGGTGTCCTGGAACTCGTCCACCAGGATGTGCTGGAAGCGCCGCTGGTAGTGCGCGCGCACCGGGTCGTTGTCGCGCAGCAGCTCGAAGCTGCGCAGCATCAGCTCGCCGAAGTCCACCACGCCTTCGCGCTGGCACTGCTCCTCGTAGAGCTGGTACAGCTCCACCTTCTTGCGCGTGTCGGCGTCGCGCGCCTCCACGTCGCGCGGGCGCAGGCCCTCCTCCTTGCAGCCGCCGATGAACCAGGTGAGCTGCTTGGGCGGAAAGCGCTCCTCGTCGACGTTGAACTGCTTGCAGAGGCGCTTGACGGCCGAGAGCTGGTCCTGCGTGTCCAGGATCTGGAACGACTGCGGCAGCCCCGCCAGCTTGTGGTGCGCGCGCAGCATGCGGTTGCACAGGCCGTGGAAGGTGCCGATCCACATGCCGCGCACGTTGATGGGCAGCAGGGCCGACAGGCGCGTGAGCATCTCCTTGGCCGCCTTGTTGGTGAAGGTGACGGCCAGGATGCCGCCCGGCGTGGCATGGCCGCTTTGCAGCAGCCAGGCGATGCGCGTGGTGAGCACGCGCGTCTTGCCAGAGCCCGCACCCGCCAGGATCAGCGCATGGCCGGCGGGTAGGGTGACGGCTGCGAGCTGTTCGGGGTTGAGGTTGTGCAGCAGGGGCGACTGGGCGTCGGAAAACGGGGCGAGAGGGGACATGCGGCGATTGTGCACGTCAGCGCCTGCGCCGCGCGGGCGCCGCCGTGCGCAGCCCATCCACGGCGTCGGTCTCGAAGCGCTTCCACAGCGCGTCGCGCCGCTGGAGGGTCTGCGCCACTTCGCCATGCCGCAGCTGCGCCACGGCCGACACCAGCGCGTTGCCCAGGAAGAACGCGGCGGTGTAGGAGTCGAACGCGCACGCGGGTATCAACCCCGCGCAGGGCGCGAGCGCCATCGACGCGCTGACGTGCAAGATCGTCGCGCTGCACGCGCTGACCGATTCACAGCCCGGCGTGACGCTGAACGTGGGCTTCGTGCAGGGCGGCATGGCCTCCAACGTGGTCGCACCGCTGGCGCGCACGCACCTGGATCTGCGCTACACGGCCGAAAACGACCTGGACGCCATCCTGGCGCGCATCCGCGCCATCGTGGAAGAAGAGTCGCTGCCGCGCACCAGCGGCCGCATCGTGGCCCAGACCGGCACGCTGCCCATGGCGACGCCCTGCTGCAGGCCTACCAGCGCAGCGCAGGTGGGCTTCGCCGTGGAGGACGAATTCACCGGCGGCGCGGCCGACAGCGGCATCACCTCGTCCATGGGCATCCCCTCGCTGTGCGCGCTGGGGCCCATGGGCGGCTACGCCCACAGCGAGCGCGAGTTCTGCGACCTGTCCACCTTCGTGCCGCGCGCACAGGCGCTGGCGCTCACGCTGCTGGCGCTGGACTGAAACCGGCACGCCCCCTTCCATTTCCCTTTTCACCATGTCCGCACCTCACATGCACTCCGTTGACACCTCCGTAGCCACGCGCCGCCAGATGCTCGGCGCCGGCATGGCCCTGGCCGCCTGGGCCGCCGACGACAAGTACCTTACGCGCCCCATCACCCTGGTCGTGCCCTTCCCACCCGGAGGCCCGGTGGACGTGATGGCGCGCATGTACACCGAATCGCTGGGCCGCCTGCTCGGCGTGCCCATGGTGGTGGACAACAAGCCCGGCGCCGGCGGCTCCATCGGCACCCAGTTCGTGGCCCGTGCCAAGGCCGACGGCTACACGCTCGTGGTCTCGTCGCAGAGCAGCCACCTGGCCAACCCGCTGGTGCAGCCCAACCTGGGCTACGACCCGATCAAGGACTTCGAGAACATCGCCATGCTCGGCCGCCAGCCCAACGTGCTGGCCGTGCACCCGAGCGTGCCTGCCAAGACCTTCGCCGAGTTCGTGGCCTACCTGAAGGAGCGCCCCGGCCAGGTCAATTTCGGCAGCGCGGGCGCGGGCAGCATGGGCCAGCTCAATGCCGAGGCCTTCCTGCTCGCGGCGAACGCCAAGGCCACGCACATCCCCTACCGCGGCGGCTCGCCGCACGTCACCGCGCTGCTGAGCAACGAGGTGCAGTTCGTGCTGGACAACCTGGTCGTGTTCCTGCCGCACATCCAGGCCGGCAAGCTGCGCGCCCTGGCCGTGGTCGCGCCCACGCGCGTGCCCCAGCTGCCCGACGTGCCGACCTTCGCGGAACTGGGCCACCCCGACCTGAACCTGACCTCGTGGACCGGCATCGCCGCGCCCGCGGGCACGCCGGCGGCCATCGTGGCCAAGATCCACAAGGCCATCCGCACGGCCGCCACCGAGCCTGCGATGGTCGAGCACCTCAAGACCCGCGGCGTGATCCCGCCGGAAGAAATGACGCCCGCCGCGTTCGAGAAGATGATGGCCGAGCGCCTCGTCTCCTACGGCGAGGTGGTGCGCCGCGCCAACGTGCGCCCCGAGTAGCAGCCGCGCCCCGCGCGGATGTGGGAACATGGCGCCATGCCATGGCCCTCCTATCGCGCATCACGCGTCTTGCTTGCCGCCGCGCTGGCTGCCGGTGCAGGCGGGGCGCATGCCCAGCCGGGCTGCTCCAGCGATGGCCAGCCGCCGGTGGCAGCGCTGTACGAGCGTTTCCTCAGCGCGGACTGCGAGGCCTGCTGGGCACAGCCCGCCGCAGCCCGCACGCCAGGCCCTTCCGCGCTGCTGATCGACTGGATCGTGCCCGGCACGCAGGGCGACGAGGCGCCGCTGTCTGCCGCCGCCACGCGCGACGCACTTGAGCGGCTGCAGGCCATCGCCCGCCCCCTGCCCACACACACCGACACGCATGTGGATGCCGTGCCGCCCTTGCCCGCCCCGGCCCTGCTGCGCGTGGCCCAGGGGCCGGCGGTGGGGGACTACCTGGGCACCAGCCTGCGCTTTATCCCGCCGCGCACGCCAGGCGGCACCTCATACCAGCTCACGCTGCTGATGCTGGAGGCCGTGCCCGCCAGGGCGGAAGGCAGCCCTGTGGCCAGGAATATCGTCAGAAATGCCTTCTCGGGCTTGCTGGACAAGCGCCACCAGCTCCCGAAACAGGAGCAAGAGGGCTGGCTGGAGATCCGCCCCATGGGCATTCCCGAGGGCGCCCGGCGCGAACGGCTGCGCGTGGCCGCCTGGGTGCACGACCCGGCCGGCCGCCTGGTGGCCGCCGCACAAACCCATTGCGCGGCGGGACATTGACGGCAGGCGCCGCGCCGCGCGGGTAGAATCAATCACCGGGCCCAAGTTTCTTGCGCCCGGTTTTTTTGTGCCCGCGCGGCCAGGAACCGGAGCCAAGCCAAGCGCCCCATCGCTCGCGAAATCCCTTGCGCGCGACCCCCACAGGAGCTTGGAACCTCATGGAAATCTTCGATTACGACAACATCCTGCTGCTGCCGCGCAAGTGCCGCGTGGAAAGCCGCTCGGAATGCGACGCCAGCGTGGAGCTGGGCGGCCGCAGCTTCAAGCTGCCGGTCGTGCCCGCCAACATGAAGACGGTGGTGGACGAAAAGATCTGCACCGTCCTGGCGAAGAGCGGCTACTTCTACGTGATGCACCGCTTCGACCTGGACAACGTGCAGTTCGTGCGCGACATGCAGGCGCAAGGCTGCTTCGCCTCGATCTCGCTGGGCGTCAAGCAACCCGACTACGACACCGTGGACCGCTTCGTGGCCGAGGGCCTGTGCCCCGAATACATCACCATCGACATCGCCCATGGCCATGCCGACAGCGTGAAGGCCATGATCGGCTACCTCAAGGAAAAGATTCCCGCAGCCTTCGTGATCGCCGGCAACGTGGGCACGCCCGAGGCCGTGATCGACCTGGAGAACTGGGGCGCGGACGCGACCAAGGTCGGCATCGGCCCCGGCAAGGTGTGCATCACCAAGCTCAAGACCGGCTTCGGCACGGGCGGCTGGCAGCTCTCGGCGCTCAAGTGGTGCGCGCGCGTGGCCACCAAGCCCATCATCGCCGACGGCGGCATCCGCAGCCACGGCGATATCGCCAAGAGCGTGCGCTTCGGCGCCACCATGGTCATGGTGGGCTCGCTGTTCGCCGGCCACGAGGAATCGCCCGGCAAGACCGTCGAGGTGGACGGCGAGCTGTACAAGGAGTACTACGGCTCGGCCTCGGACTTCAACAAGGGCGAATACAAGCACGTGGAAGGCAAGCGCATCCTCGAGCCCATCAAGGGCAAGCTGGCCGACACGCTCGTCGAGATGGAGCAGGACATCCAGAGCTCCATCAGCTACGCGGGCGGCAAGAAGCTCATGGACATCCGCAAGGTGAACTACGTGATCCTGGGCGGGGACAACGCCGGCGAACACTTGCTGATGTGATTTTTTGTGGCCTCTTTGCCAGAGCCCTAAAAAATTAGTGCATAATTCATAGCTGTGCTGCAGCGCAGCAGCTCTGAACAGAGCGGGCTCTTAGCTCAGTTGGTAGAGCAGCGGACTCTTAATCCGTTGGTCGAAGGTTCGAATCCTTCAGGGCCCACCAACATACAAGTCGCAAGACAACGAAAGCCGACGCTATCAAACAGATAGCGTCGGCTTTTTTTCTATTTGTCGACACAGCCTCAGACATTTCTGACGTATGCCAGACTCCCCAAGCTCTTCGAAGGCAGCCATCCAAGCCTCGCAATGGTCGAGCTGCCTTCGGCAAGTGGAACCTAATGAGGCCTCGTAGGTGAGGTTTCGTACGCTTTCCGGAACCTAAAGCTTACCTTCCTTGCATAGAGACATCGAAGAGGCTGCGCGCGGTCACTCCTTCAGCGCCCCTCCCTGATACCTTCACTCAAGCTCTATTCAAACCCAGGAGACACTCCATGTTGCATGGGTAGTGGGTCAGGCACGATCCTAGCCAGTTCCCACGAGAAAAGTGGGATCACCTACGACGTGGCACAGGGGAGCTAGTACGCGTCCTGTTCTCGATGTGACGGAATGTCACCCGGCCTTTGCTGAGGTCATACGGCGACATTTCAAGCGTCACACGATCACCCGCCAGGATGCGAATGCGGAATTTGCGCATCTTGCCACCGGTATATGCAATGAGCTGATGGCCGTTTTCGAGAGTCACCCGGTAGCGTGCATCAGGCAGGACCTCATCAATCTTCCCCTGCATTTCAATCAGTTCTTCTTTGGCCACGTTACTCCTTAAAGGTGAAGGGGCTTATCAGCCCAATTGGTTCAGTTGCACCATGCTTCGCCCCTGCGCCAGGGCATACTGGACTGCTTGGATATCGCAGGTGAAGCGAGGTACGAAGCGGAAAATCCGGTCGTACATTCCTCGGCGAATAGAAACGGAAGCGGCAATACCGGCATCGGTAAGTTTTGTAAGCGGTGTGACGATGTATTCGCCAACGCGCTCGGTGTATTGTTTTTCGAGCATTTCGGACTGACAGGCCCTCGCCACCCGGCGTCCCATCAGGCTAATCAAAAAGAAGAAGAAGTTCTGCTGCGCGATGACACAGGGACAGACGTGTGCGAATCCTGAAAAGGAGATGAGAGCCCACAAAGGGCCTACTGCCAAGGGGAGCGACAGCCGGCAGACTTTCAGAAGAATCGCAGCGGATGATGGTCAATATGCTGTCAGACGAGTACCACCTAAGCAAAACGATGGGTGGCATCCCAGGAAATTATACGCAAAAACATCGAATTAAGCAATTTTTTATTTCATAAAAGCATAACGCACAAGTGTTCTACGGCAACCACTGCCCAGTCGTCCCCTCCAAGAGCACCGCCACATGTCCCTCTCACCCACCCGCCTCGCCATCTAAAGCAGCGTTTACCGCTTTGCACTCGCGCATCAGCGCTAGACGTCATTTGACGAGCACGCCACACGGGGCGGCAGCACCAGCGATGCCTCGTCCGCCGCAGCCACTGCGCAGAAGTATGCAGTTGCATGCTCAGCGTCAACCGAGGTAGCGTGCTTTTTTCTTTGTCTGCCCATGCGGGCTCAGTGCAGCGACAGCAGGTAGGCGGCCATATCACGGGCATCCTGTGGCGCGACGCCGAGCTCTGGCATGGCGGTGCCTGGCTTCACCTTCTGCGTGTGCATCAGCCACAAGGCCAGATTCTCCTGGGACATTGGCAGAGTTCCCGCAATGAGCGTGCGGCGCGCCAGCGTGTCGAGTGGGGGGCCCACGAAGGCAGGACTTCCGGTCACCCCGGGGATGCTGTGGCAAGCCGAGCATGCGTGCTGGTGGAGCGCCTGCTGCCCGCGCCGCAGGTCTGCTGGCCGTGCAGGCGGAGGTGCCGCCGCTGGGCTGCCGCACACAGGTACAGCGCTTTCGTCCTGCGCCCGTTGCTGCCATTGGGCATATTCCGCGGCATTCAGCGCGGGCAGGCGCTGCATGAAGGCCACCAGCGCCCATATCTCCCCATCGGCCAGCCGGTGTTCCCAGGCAGGCATGCCGGTCATCTTGAGGCCATGGCGCACCAGCCAGTACAGTTCGCGCGGCCGCCAGTGCTGCGTGGCATCGACCAAGGGGCCTGGCAGCGGCTGCATGCTCTGGCCGATATCGCCCTGGGCGACGCCTGGCGCGCCATGGCACTGCACGCACTTGCTGCGAAAGCATGCGGCGCCGCGCAGCGCCATGCGCTCGTCGGCGAGCGGGGGCTCCTGGACGTTCCTGGCCCGCAGGCGCACGGACTGGCGCATGGCGGTATCCAGCACGGAATAGGTGATCTGCCAATGCTGGCGCGTGGCGGACACATCGTAGAGCCCGCTATAGACAACCAGCACGCCGCCTGCCAGGACCGACACAGCCAGCCCGGCAGCCGCAGCAGCAACGATCAGAAACAACTTGGCTCGGGACATTTGGCTGCATTCTGGGTGCCCTGCAAGAACCCGTGCGTCAGAATGCGCCGATGGAGTCTTGGGCCATGCTGAACAAGCCCCTTGTGCACCGCGCATGGTCGATGGCCCCTGCCCTGCTGCCCGCTCTGCTCGCGGGCTTGGTGCATGCGCAGCCCCACGAAACCAGCGTGGAACGCGGCAAGGCGCTCCTCGCCCAGTACCAGTGCAGCTCCTGCCACGCCATCCCCGGCGTTCCTGCTGCGCGCGGCACCGTGGCGCAAACGCTCGGGGGCTGGAGTCGGCGCAGCTACATCGCAGGCCGTCTGCAGAACCTCCCCGATGTGCTTGCACGCTGGATCACCGATCCTCAGGCCCTGGTGCCCGGCACCGCCATGCCTGCCATGGGGGTGCCGCCTGCCGACGCTCAGGCCATGGCGGCCTATCTCTTTTCGCTGGAATGAGGATGGGTGGCGCCATGCACTCCGTGGGGGACGCGGCCCGCGCCATCGAAACCGTCACCTGGGTGCTACTGGGCGGTGGCACGGCCATCTTCGCGGGCACGATGCTGCTGCTGGCGTGGGCGCTGCGGCGGCAGACCGGACGCCGCGTCGATGCACGCCTGTGGATCTGGGGAGCGGGCGTGGCCTTTCCGGCCACCGCCCTGGCTGCGCTGTTTGCCTGGTCCCTGCCGTTCACGCCCCCATGGAAGCCCGCGCCGCCCCCAGACGCCCTGGTCGTGGCCGTGAAGGCCCATATGTGGTGGTGGGAGGTCCGCTACCGCGACCCGGCTTCCGGCACCGACATCGTGACAGCGAACGAAATCCGCATCCCCGTGGGCCGCCCTGTGTACCTGGCGCTCACCAGTGCCGACGTGATCCACAGCTTCTGGGTGCCGCAGCTCGCGGGCAAGATGGACATGCTGCCGGGGCGCATGCAGCACCTGCTGGTCAGCGCACCCGAACCGGGTGTATGGCGCGGCCAGTGCGCCGAGTTCTGCGGCGAGCAGCATGCACGGATGGCCCTGCACGTGGTGGGCCTGGAGCCTCAGGCCTTCGACGCATGGCTCGCCGGGCAGGTACAACCCGCAGCGGCCCCGGCATCACCGCTGCTGCAGCAAGGCCGCGCTGCCTTCCTGGCGCAGCGCTGCAACGCCTGCCACACCGTGCGCGGCGCGGACGCCGACGGCCGCCTGGGACCGGACCTCACGCACGTCGGCAGCCGCCTGCACCTGGGGGCTGGCACGCTGCCCAACACCGCCCAGGCCAGCGCGCAGTGGATGGCGCACGTCCAGCAGCTCAAGCCGGGAGCCCGCATGCCCTCTTACGACCGGCTGGACGATCCTACTTTGCGGGCCATAGGGGCGTGGCTGGAGTCCTTGCAATGACGCAGACGCCCGACGGGTTGCCCAACGCATTGCCCCGCCCCGACGGAGAACTCGACGCATTGCAGCGGGCATGGAAGCCCCCGTCTGGATGGCGCAGGCTCTCCGCGGTGAACAACAGCCACATCGGTGTCTACTACCTCGCCACGGCCCTGCTGTTCTTCGTGCTGGCGGGGGTATTGGCCCTGGTCATGCGCACGCAGCTCGCGCTTCCCGGCAACTCCGTGGTGGAAGCCGGCACCTACAACCAGCTCTTCACGCTGCATGGCTCGGTGATGATGTTCCTGTTCGCCGTGCCCGTGGTCGAGGCCGTTGCCGTCTGGCTGCTGCCCAACATGCTCGGCGCCCGCGACCTGCCCTTTCCCCGGCTGTCAGCCTATGCCTTCTGGGCCTACGCCTTTGGCGGCATCGCCTTCTTCTGCACGGTTTTCTTCGGCGCCTCGCCCGATGGCGGCTGGTTCATGTACCCGCCACTCACCGGCAAGGAATACTCCCCCGGCATCGGTGCCGACTGGTGGCTGCTGGGCATCGGCTTCATCGAGATCTCCGCGATTGCCGGAGCCATCGAACTGATCATCGGCATCCTCTTCACGCGCGCGCCGGGCATGACGCTGGGCCGGATGCCTCCCTTCGCCTGGGCCGTTCTGGTCGCCGCGCTCATGGTGATCTTCGCCTTTCCCGCGCTCATCGCCGGCACCCTGCTGCTGGAGCTGGAGCGCGCGTTCGACTGGCCGTTCTTCATCCCCGCGCGGGGCGGCGATCCGCTGCTGTGGCAGCACCTGTTCTGGTTCTTCGGCCACCCCGAGGTCTACATCATCTTCCTGCCCGCGGCGGGCATGGTGTCGATGATGGTGCCGGTGATGGCGGGCACCACCCTCGTGGGCTACCGCGCCATCGTCTGGGCGCTGGCCGCGGTAGGCGCCATCAGCTTCCTGCTGTGGATGCACCACATGTTCACGGCGGGCCTGGGGCCGCTGGCGATGCACATCACCTCCATCGCCAGCTTCGCGGTCTCGATTCCTAGCGCCGTGCAGGTGTTCGCCTGGATCGCCACTTTCTGGAAAGGCCGCGTGCGCATGGTAGTGCCGTCGCTGTTCCTGCTGGGCTTTCACTTCATCTTCGTGCTGGGCGGCCTCACAGGAGTGATGCTGGCCGTTCTGCCGTTCGACTGGCAAGCACACGACAGCTATTTCGTGGTGGCCCACCTGCACTACGTGCTGGTGGGCGGGCTGGTGTTTCCGCTGTTCGCAGCCCTCTACTACTGGGCTCCCTTGTACAACGGACACCGGCTGTCGGAGCGCATCGGACGCTGGGGTTGCGGCCTGATGTTCGGCGGCTTCAACCTGGCGTTCTTCCCCCTGCACATCGTCGGTCTGGCCGGCATGCCGCGGCGGGTCTACACCTATGCCGAAGGACTGGACTGGACGCTCTGGAACGCGCTCTCCACGGCAGGGGCGTATGTGTTCGCCGCGGGTGTACTGCTGTGCCTGACCGACCTGGTACGCACGCTCGTGCGCCCCCGCCGCGAGCACGGCGACCCATGGAAGGCAGACTCGCTGGAGTGGCTGCCCCAGGGCGACTATGGCGTGCGCAGCATCCCCCAGGTGGCGTCGCGGGAGCCGCTGTGGGAACAGCCTGCGCTGCCTGCAGAGGTGGCCGCAGGGCGCCACTGGCTGCCCGGCACCGTGTTTGGCGGGCGCGAGACCCTGGTGACCAGCCCCGTGCGCGCCCACGTCACCCACCTGCTGCGCCTGCCCGGCGACGGCTGGGCGCCGTTCGTGGCGGCAGCGGGGACCGCAGGGTTCTTCCTGCTGCTGACCGTGGCATGGATCGTTCCGGCCTTCATCGCGGGAGGCATCTCGCTGGGCGCCATGCTCATCTGGCTCTGGGGTTCAGACCGACCGCCGCCCCGCGATATGGCGGCCATCGGCGCTGGCGTGAGCGTTCCCGCCACCGCCAGCGGACGTGCATCCCACTCGTGGTGGGCCATGGTGATCTTGCTCGCGGTGGACAGCACCGTCTTCGCCTCGTTCGGGTTTGCCCACATCCATGTGTCGATGGCGCTCGACGTATGCCCACCGCCCGGCGCGCGCCTGCCGGAGGGCGGCCTTTGGGCTGCGGCCCTGCTGGGCCTGGCATCCGCATTGATGGCCTGGGCGGTGCACAGCATGAAGCACGCCAGGCAGCGCGCGCTGCGTCTGGCGGTGGTGCTCGCCCTGGCCAGCGCGCTGGGCGCCATGGCTCTCGACTGGGGCATGCACCTGCAGGCGGGCCTGTCGCCCCGTGCCAACGCCTGGAGCGCCACGGTCGCCGCACTGCTGGCCTGGCAGTGCTTCCATGGCCTGGTGCTGCTGGTCATGGGCAGCTATGTGCTGGCCCGGTCCTGGACAGGCAAGCTGCGCCAGGACGCACGGGCGACGCTGGACAACACCGCGCTGATGTGGCACGGCGCCGTGGCCCAGTCTCTCATCGGCATGGCTCTGGTGCGTTGGCTGCCCTCGTGGATGGGCACCTGAGGCACCAGGACGCTCGTCCGTCCCCGCGCGGCCACGGTGGCGGCCTTGGCCTACACCTGCGGCCAAGGCACCTTCCCATACTGCGTCCATGAAAACGCCCACCCGCCCCTTGCCTCCGTACCGGCCCTGGTGGCCCGTGCTGGCGTTGCTCGCCGGCTCCATGGCCAGTGCGGCGGCACAGCAGTCCGCTCCTGCGGGCGTAGGTCCCAACCCTCCGCTGCCCGCACCGGACAAGGACGGGCTGATTCCCACCGTGAACATCGCACCCGCCGAGCGTTGGCCGGAGGGCGTGATGCCGCAAGCCCCCGCCGGCTTCAAGGTCACGGCCTTCGCGGCAGGGCTGGACCACCCGCGCTGGGTCTACACCCTGCCCAACGGCGATGTGCTGGTGGCCGAGAGCAACAAGCCGCCCCCTGAGGAAGGAGCCAAGAACGTGCACGCCGATGGCCTGCGCGGCAAGGCCATGGGCATGGTGATGAAGCGTGCAGGCGCGGGAACGCCCAGCGCCGACCGCATCACCCTGCTGCGGGACGCCGATGGCGACGGCGTGGCCGAGACGCGGTCCGTGTTCATGAAGGATCTGTTCTCCCCGTTCGGCATGGCATTGATAGGCGAGCAGCTCTATATCGCCAATGCGAACGCCATCGTCAAGGTGGCGTACAAGGCGGGGCAGACCGCTATCACCGCCGCGCCCACCAAAGTCACCGACCTGCCCGCCGGTGCCAACCACCACTGGACCAAGAACATCATCGCCAGCGCCGACGGCAGCAAGCTCTATGCGACGGTGGGCTCCAACAGCAACATCGCCGACAACGGCATGGAAGCCGAGCAGGGGCGCGCCGCCATCTGGGAAGTGGATCTGGCCAGCGGCAGCAAGCGCCTGTTCGCCAGCGGCCTGCGCAACCCCAACGGCCTGGGCTGGGAGCCGCACAGCAAGGCCCTCTGGACCGTGGTGAACGAGCGCGACGAGCTCGGCAACGACCTGGTGCCCGACTACCTCACGTCGGTGAAGGACGGCGCCTTCTATGGCTGGCCCTGGAGCTACTGGGGCCAGCATGTGGACGAGCGGGTCAAGCCGCCCAACCCGGACATGGTGGCCAAGGCCATCGCGCCGGACTATGGGCTGGGCGCCCACGTGGCGCCCCTGGGCCTGGCGTTCTCGAATGCCCGCATGCCACAGCAGTACGCGAGTGGCGCATTCATCGGCCAGCACGGTTCCTGGAACCGCAAGGAACTGACGGGCTACAACGTCGTGTTCGTGCCCTTCGCCGACGGCCGGCCCTCGGGGCCCCCCACGCCTTTCCTGAGCGGGTTCCTGAGCAAGGACGGCAAAGCCTATGGCCGCCCGGTGGGCGTGGCACTGGACGGCAAGGGCGCGCTGCTGGTGGCCGATGACGTAGGCAATGCCATCTGGCGTGTGGTCCGCGCCGAGTGAAAGCCGCGCAAGCCACCGTCGCTCCATTGCCGTGCCGCCGACATTGCCGCCTTTTGTGCACCGCACCTGCCTGCTGGCGCTGGCAGGTGGCGCCTGTGCGGCTGCGCATGCCGCCGATCCGGCCGATGCTGCGGAGCAGCCCACCCTCGACACCGTGGAAGTGATCGACAGCAGCCAGGCGCAACGCCGTTTCGACAGCGCCGCCAGCTACAGCAGCGTGTCGGTGGACGGCTTCACAGCCCCCACTCCCCTGGTACACCTCTCGGAGTTGCTGGAAGGACAAGCGGGGGTGGTAGCGCAGGACCGCGGCAACTATGCGCAGGATCTCCAAATTGCCGTGCGGGGCTTCGGGACCCGCTCCACATTCGGCGTACGGGGCGTTCGCATCCTCGTTGACGGCATTCCCGCAACCATGCCGGACGGCCAGGGCCAGGCCGCCACGGCCCACCTGCCTTCGGCCGCGCAGATCGACGTGCTGCGCGGCCCGCTGGCGCAGCTGTACGGCAATGCGGCCGGTGGCGTGGTGCAGGTCACCACGCGCGATCCGCGGCCGGGGGGTGCAGCACAGGCGGGCATGGCCATGGGCTCTTATGGCCAGCGGCTGCTGGATGCATCGCTGGACTTCGGCAGCGAGCGCCTGGGTGGCCTGGTGGACCTTTCGCATTTCCAAATCGACGGCTGGCGCGCGCACAGCGCCGCCCGTCGCACCCACTTCAATGGCAAGCTCGTGGCCCGGCCCGATGGGCAAACGCGGATCACCGCCTTGCTCAACCTGTACGACCAGCCCCTGGCGCAGGATCCCCTGGGCCTGACGCAGGACCAGATGCACGGCGACCCACGCCAGACTGCCTCCGTGGCTGCGGCATTCAACACCCGTAAAGCAGTGGGTCAGAACCAGCTGGGCGTGGTGCTGGAGCAGCAGCTCAACGCCACTGACAGCGTGCAGCTGCGCGCCTACGGGGGTATGCGCCAACTCACCCAGTACCTGTCCTTCAGCGGTGCTGCCGCGAACAGTGCCGGAGGCGTAGTGGATCTGGACCGCAGCTACTACGGCGTGGGTGCGACCTGGACGCGCTCCATGCGCCTCGCCTCCGGACTGCCGCTGACCTGGACAGCGGGCGTGGAAGCACACCGCATGTCCGAACACCGCCAGGGATTCGTGAACGAGCAAGGCCGCATGGGCGCTCCACGGCGCAATGAGCGTGACCGGGCCGGCAATACCGACCTGTATGCCCAGGTGGACACTTGGCTCTCCGCCCGCTGGCGCGCCATTGCCGGGCTGCGCGCAAGCCAGGTGCGCGTGCAGGTGGACGACCGGCATATCGCTGCGGCGAATCCCGACGACAGCGGCAGCCGCACCTGGCGCCACACCAGCCCGATGCTAGGCCTTGTGTGGAGCGCCACCGATGCGTGGAACCTCTATGCGAACGTAGGCCGCGGTTTCGAGACACCGACACTCAGCGAGATGGCCTACAGCCTGGGCAACACCGGGCCCAACTACGGCCTGTCCGCGGCGCGCAGCACGCAGTGGGAAGTGGGCGCCAAGTGGCGCGGCACACGCCAGCAGTTGGAACTGGCCTGGTTCGATACGCGCAGCCGCGGAGAAATCGTGCCGGTGGAAACCGTCAATGGCCGCTCCATCTTCCAGAACGTGGACAACGTGCGGCGCCGGGGCCTGGAGCTGGCATGGCGTGCCACCTGGGGCGCATGGTCGCCCCGCGCGAGCTACACCTACCTGGACGCCTATTTCGGCCATGCCTACACCGGCGCGGGCGGCGTGGCCGTGGCTGCGGGCAACCAGCTGCCGGGCACCGCGCGGCATGCCGCCCAACTGGCGCTCGACTACGCTCCGGCCCCCGCTGGCGCATCGGAGGCACGCTGAGCCTGTCGGGACGCGTGTTTGCCAACGACACCAACTCCGCATCGTCAGCGGGCTTCGCCGTGGCAGGCCTGCATGCTGGCTACCAGCGGAGAGAAGCTACCGCCGGCAGCCCGCGCTGGCAGTTCTGGGCCCGGCTCGACAATCTCCTGGACCGCCGGTATGCGGGCACGCTGATCGTGAACGATGGCAATGGCCGTTTCTTCGAACCTGCCGCTGGCAGGCGGCTGATGGTGGGCGCAAGGGCCCAGTTCCTCTAGACAGCATCCGGGACAGGGACCTCAATCGGCAAGCCCGCGCCCGATCTGCTGCGCCATTTCCTGCAGTTTGGGCAAGAAGGCTGCCTCGATCGATGCGAGCGGGTGCCGAGCCAGGCTCAGGCTGGTCGTCAAGGCCGCAGTCACGCTCCCCGCCCGGTCCTTGATGGGGACGGCCAGGCCGCAGACGCCCAGTTCCAACTGTTCGCTGGCCAGTGCATGTCCGCACGCACGCGCTTGCGCGATCGCATGCGCCAGTGGCTCCCTGTCCGCGAGCGTCCACTCCGTCAAGCGCTCGAACGGCGCCTGCGCCAAATATTCCTGGAGTTCCTGGTCGGACAGATAGCCCAGCAGCACATGGCCGCTCGATGTGGCGTGGGCCGGCAACCGCTCGCCGGTAGACAGCCGCCGGGAGATGGGGCTGCGCATCTCGGCGCGCGCCACATAGACCACATCAGTCCTGTCCAGCACGGACACCGTGCAAATCTCTCCCACATCGCGCGCAAACGCCTCCAGGAAAGGGGCAGCGACCTCCCGCAGCGACAGCGAGCCCAGGTAGGAGTAGCCGATGTCCAGCACGGCGGGCGTCAGGGAAAAGAACCGCCCATCGACGCGCGCATAGCCCAGCGTGACCAGGGTGTGCAGCAACCGCCGCGCCCCGGCCGGCGTGAGCCCGGCGCGTTCCGCCACCTCGGAGAGCGTCAGCTCACTGTGCCCCGGGCCAAAGGCCCGGATGACGGCCAAGCCCCGCGCAAAGGCTTCTACGAACGAATCACTGCCCTTGGGTAAACCCTTGATCTCTGTCATGAATTTTGTACTACCATTTAATTCGTTAGGCGAAATTATTTTCGATTGTCGAAATTTACCAGTGTTCAGCGAGGAATCCCATATGCTTGAAGTGACGCCGGTCCGTGAAGATTTTGTTGCAGAGATCGCAGGCGTGGATCTGTGTGCCCCTCCTACCCCGGAGATTGCCCGGGAGTTGCGGGCTGCCCTGGACCAGTACGGCGTGCTGGTCATTCCGAGCCAGCCCCTGAATGAAGCACAGCAGCTCAAGGTTGCGGAAGTTTTCGGCCCGCTGGAGGTATCAGTGGGTGCGTCCATCTACAACGCCAAACGGCCACGCCGGCTGGACCATGCGCAACTGTCCGATATCTCCAACCTGGATGAGTCTGGCAAGCTCCTGGAACCCGGCGACATCCGGCGGCTGATCAATCTCAGCAACCAGCTCTGGCACACCGACAGCTCGTTCAAAAAGACCCCTGCAAGCGCCTCCCTGCTCTCCGCCCAGGAGGTGGCCCCCGTGGGCGGCGCCACGGAATTCGCGGACATGCGCACGGTCTGGGACACGCTGGACCCCGCCCTGCAATCCAGGATCGGCGACTTGGTTGCCGTGCACGACTACTTCTACTCCCGCAGCCTCACGGGGTTCGACCTGGACGGCATACCGCCCGAATGGCGGGAGATGCAACCTCCCGTGAAGCAAGTCCTGGTGCGCACGCTCCCCCACGGCAACCGCCGTTCCTTGTACCTGGCGTCGCACATCCGGTCGATCGAAGGCATGGACGATGAGGAAAGCAAAGCGCTCCTGGACGAGCTGATGGCGTTCGCCACGCAGCAGCAGTTCATCTACCGCCACCGCTGGCGCGTGGGCGATCTCGTCATCTGGGACAACCGTACCACCATGCACCGCGGCACCAAGTTCGACGAGAAGTATCGCCGCGCCATGCGGCGCGCCACCGTGCAGGACACCGGCCCCACCGTACTCCAGTGAAAAACCAAGACAGAGGAAATTCCCATGCAACCCACGTTTGACTCCACCAAAAAGGCCCTGGCCACACTGGCCATGGGCTTGGGGCTGTGCCTTTTCGGTGCGGGCGCCCAGGCCGCCTACCCCGACAAGCCCATCACGATCATCGTGCCCTTCGGTGCCGGCTCCGGCACGGACATGGTGGCCCGGGGCATGGCCAAGGGGCTCACCGAAAAATTGGGGCAGCCCGTCGCGGTCGACAACAAGACCGGCGCGGGCGGAGGCATCGGCGCCTCCCAGGTCGCACGCAGCGCTCCTGACGGCTACACCCTGCTGATGGGCACCAACGGGCCGATGGCCGCCAATGCCAGCCTCTACAGCAAGCTTCCCTACGACCCGGCGGGCGACTTCGAAGCGGTCGCGCTCATGGGGAAGCTGCCGATGGTCCTGATCGGGAGCAAGGAAGCCAAGGCCAAGGATCTCAAGGCCCTCATCGAGCAGGCCAAGGCCCAGCCCGGGGTGATCAATTTCGGAGCCAGCAACACGACGGCGCGCGTCTGGGTGGAACTGCTCAAGAAGATGGCGGGCATCCAGGTCGAAACCGTCCTCTACAAGGACGTCAGCTCGATGATGACCGACCTGATCAGCGGCCGCATCCAGTACGCATTCGAGAACGTGGGGCCTTCGCTCGCGCAGATCCAGGCGGGCAAGCTCAATGGCATTGCAGTCACGGCGCCGCGGCGGGCATCCTTCGCGCCGGACATTCCGGCCACGGGCGAGTATGGGCTGAATGAATACGAGCTCGTGGTCTGGTACGCGATGTTCGCGCCGAAGAATACGCCGCCGGAGGTTGTCAGGAAGCTCAACGCAGCCGCCAATGAAGTGCTGCGCACGCCCGAGATGCAGCGCCTGACCCAGCAGGTGGGACTGGAACCCGCCCCGGGTTCCTCCGACGACATGAAGAAGTACCAGCGCGACGAAATCCAGAAATGGAAGAATCTCGTGGACATGACGGGCGTGAAGATCGACTAGGCCAGCGGCCCCGGTGCATCTCGCAGCCGCTGCCGCGCTTCTCCTACCCTTGCGTAGGACCGCGCTGGCGGCTGGCCCTGTCCGGTAGACCTCCAATGGACATGCAGGCATTCCCGCCTGCAGCACCCGCCAAAAGGAGGCCACCATGGCACAGCAAGACCAGAACCAGCAAAACCAGCAGAATCAACAAAACCCGCAGAACCAGCGGCAGAACCAGCAGCAGGCGCAGAACCAGCAGCCCAACCAGCAGAACCAGCAAGCGGGCAACCCGAGCCGCCAGCAAGCCAACGAGGCGAACCGCCAGTCCGCACAGGCGGACAACAACCAGGGCAACCAGCGCCAGAACCCGGCCGACTGATGCCCCCGCGCCGCTTCCCGGAGCCCGCCCCGCGCGGGCTTTTTCTTTGGGCACCGCCCTTTCGCATGGGAAAGCCGATGTCTTGCAGGACAACCCTCGTCCTACATCGCAGGGCCTCGCACACGCCGAGACTGGATCGTCACGCAAGGGCGACACCGTCGCTTTCCCGTCAACGCTTTCTCTTCACAGGAGGTCTGCATGAATACCGCATCCAGCGTCATTTCCTCGGACAAGGTCAACGGAACCGCCGTCTACAACCCCAACGGTGAAAAGTTGGGCTCCATCGACCATCTCATGATCGACAAGCTCTCCGGCCAGGTGCGCTACGCCGTCATGGAATTCGGCGGCTTCCTGGGTATCGGCACGGACCGCTATCCCCTGCCCTGGAACTCGATGAAGTACGACACCGGGCTGGAAGGGTACGTGGTGTCGCTGTCCAAGGAGCAGCTCGAGAACGCGCCCCGCTATGCGCAGGACGCCTATCCGGAATACACCGAAGACTACGGCCGCAAGGTCTACGATTACTACGGCGTGCCGTGGTGAGCGTCAGGGCTCCGCTCCCGGCTCGGGAACGTAGACCATGGAACCGTCCTTGAGCCGGTAGGCCACGCCGGCCTTGGCACCCTGCCCTTCGCCGATTTCGCCGCTGGCGCGGTAGCGGTCGATCTTGCGGCCGTCCTTGACGATCACCTCCATGTTCTCCTTGCCGGGGTTCTTGATGACGGTGACCGACTCGCTGCCGAACGGGTTGACCGCGCTGTTGGCCACGGCCAGCAGCAGCGCGGCGATGATGACCAGGAACACGTCGATGAGGTTGACGACCGAGAGGATGGGGTCGTCCGCCTCCAGGTCTTCCATCAGGCGCAGGCGGCTCATCGCGCGCCCTCCACGGCCAGGGCTGCCACGGGGTCGTGCGCCGGCTCACTGGCGCCGTTCTCTATGGCTGCCAGGTCCACCGCATACCAGCGCCGTCGCACGTTGACCACCGTGTAGCTGATGGCCGCAGCCAGCAACGCCAGGATCACGGCGGAGAACGCCACCATGAGGTTGCGCGAAACGTCGGCGAACTGCCCGTCGGCCAGCGCCTTGAGCGCAGGCCCCATGGGAATCATGGTCGCCACGAGGCCCAGCATGGGTGCCACGCGCGTGGCGATGCGCGCGAACTCCATGCGCTTGACCGCCAGCGCTTCCAGCTCGGTGAGCGTAAGGCCGAGCCTTTGCGCACGCGCCGCCATCAGCTCGAAGCCGCCAGCCTGGCCCCGGTAGCGTTGCAACGCCTGCCAGCCGAAAGCGCCCAGCGCGTAGAAGGCGTGCACGAACAGCACCGCGATGGCGATGAGCACGGGGTAGAGGAACAGCTGGCTGGCGTCATACATCGCCGATTCGATGGGGTTGGTCATGGTGTGGCTCTTTCAGATGAAACGATGGCGGCCGTACTGGCGCCACGCGCCCATTGCGGCGATGGCGGCCAACAGCAGTGCGAACAGCGCGGAGGCGAGGTGGAAGGCGGGTGGCTCGGCAGGCTGCACGGGCGTGAGACGCATGCCGGTGACCACGGGCGGCGCCGGTGGTTCGGCGGGATCGGGCTGCGGCGCTGCCTCGGCCTGCGCCGGCGCGGGAGGCGCGGCGGCGGCTGCGGGCGCGTCGAGCCCGAAGCCGGCCGCGCGCGCAGGCGCGCCCTCGGCCACGAAGGCGGCGAAGCGCGCGTTGTCGCTGCGCACGTCGAAGCGGCGCGAGAGGTCGCGCCAGCGGCTATTGAGCACGCGCACGGTGGCCGCGTCGGCCTGCCAGTAGCCCTGGCGCGCGGCTTCTAGCATGCGCTCGATGGTCTGCGCGAGCGCGTGCGGGTTGTGCCGCTCGAACCAGGCGTCCAGGCCCAGGCGGTGCTTGTCGCGCACGTAGACGTCGGCCATCTCCTGCCACTGGTCGTCGCGCACGATCTCGCGCGCCACGGCCGTCCAGCCCCAGAAGTTGTTCGTGGCATCCAGCACCTGCAGCGTGCCCGCGTAGCCTTCCTTCATCAGGCCCTGGATGTAGCCGGGGTGGAACTGGCGCGTGGCGAGTTCCTTGGCGAGGAACTGCGCCGCACCCTCCACGCGCCCGCTGCCCGGCCCGCGCAGGTTGCTGATGAGCAGCTGCGGCGCCTGCCCGTCCAGGTGTCGCACCGCGAGCGCGATGCCGCCCAGGTACTGGAACGGGTCGTCGGTGGTCAGCATGCCGTAGGTGTTGGAGCTGCGCGAGAGCACGGCGGCCTGGGTGCCGCGCAGGTGCTCGGCGTAGAGGTTGCCCGCCACGTCCTTGCCGCCAAGTTGAGCGGTAGGCAGGCTGCCCCATTCCGATTCGTCGGGACCGTAGGCGTGCTGCATGCGCGAGAGGTAGAGCTGCGCGAGCTTGCGGTCGCCCTCGGCTTGGCCCTGCCAGGTGTCGGTGGCGAGCACGGCGTCGTCCAGCCCCGTGCCGTAGCGGCCGGTTTCGGACGAGAAGATGCGCGTCTGTCCTGCGCGCAGCGCGGCGCCCTCGTCCATGCCGCGTGCGCGCAGCCGCGCGGCGATGGCGCGGGCGTTGGCGGCCACGGGATTGTCGGCCTCATCGGCCTGCGCCGCGAGCTGCACGGCGCGCGCGAGCTGCTGCATGGCGTTGGGGAAGTGGTCGCGGTACAGGCCGGTGGCGGAAAGCACCACGTCCACGCGCGGGCGGGCGAGCTGCTCGCGCGGCACGAGGCGCACGCCGGTCACCCGCCCGCCCTTGTCCCACACGGGCTCCACGCCCATGAGCCAGAGCGCCTGCGCCTCCAGCAAGCCCTGGTGGCGCATGGTCTCCACCGACCAGAGCGAGAAGGTGACCTTGGTGGGCGCCGCACCCCCGTGCTGCTGGCGGTAGGCGGCGATGAGCTGCTCGGCCGCCTGCTTGCCCGCCTCCCAGGCCTGGGGCGTGGGCACGCGCGAGGGGTCGAATCCATAGAGGTTGCGGCCCGTGGGGTAGGCGTCGGGGTTCTTGATGGGGTCGCCGCCGTAGGAGGTTTCCACATGCCGCCCGGCCAGCACGGCGAGCAGCGCGGGCAGCTCGTTCTGCGCAGCGATGGCCTGCCACCACCGGCGCGCCTGGGCCATGTGTTCACGCAGCGGCGCGGGCAGTGCATCGTCGCCCTCGCCTTCGAGCACATGGCGCGCGAGCAGGCGGAACGGCGCGGTCTGCGCCATGCGCTCGTAGTCGCCGACGAGGGATTCGTCCACGTCCTCGGGCTTCGCGCCCGCGTGGCGTGCGGCGGCTTCCCAATAGGGACGGCCCAGCATGAGCATGACCGTGCCGAGGCGGTGCGCATCGGCCGGCGCGGTGCCCAGCGTGTGCAGGCCCAGGGGCTGGGCGGTTTCGGCCAGTTCGTGCAGATGGGCATGCAAGGTGTCCACGAACACCGGAAAGTCGGCCCGCGCCTGCGCGGAGGTGAGGCCCAGGTCGGCCACGATGCGCTGCTTCTCGGCGCCCGTCAGCAGGTCGGCGGCGATGCGCTCCTTCACTGCGCCTTCGTCCTGCGCCATCCAGGCATGCAGCAGGTCGTGCAGCGCGGTGAGCTGCGCATGCAGCCCGGCGGGCTGGAAAGGAGGCGTCTGGTGGCTCACGATCACGGCGCGGCCGCGGCGGCGTGCCTGCTGGGCCTCGCCGATGTTGTCTGCGATGTAGGGGTAGGCCACGGGCACGTCGCCCAGGGCCAGCATGCCGGGATCGGCGGTGGCGGACAGGCCGCGCTCCTTGCCCGGCAGCCATTCCAGGCTGCCGTGGGTGCCGAAGTGCACGAAAGCGTCGCCCGCATGCCGGCGTGCCCAGAGGTACACGGCCAGGTAGTGGTGCGAGGGCCAGGCGCTGGTGGAGTGGTAGAGCGACTTTTCCTTGTCCGCCCATTTCTCGCCGCGCGGCGGCTGGGGCAGCAGCGCGACCTTGCCGAGCAGCAGGCGCGGGATGACGAAAGATGCCTGCCCGCCCTCGCGCAGCACCATCGACGAATCCTCGGGCTGGCCCCATTTGTCCTGGAGTGCGGCCTGCGTGGCGGCTGGCAGCGTTGCGAGCCACGCACGGTACTCCCGCACGGGCAGGCGCTCGGCCAGGCCACCCTGCAGCAGCGGCGCGAGCATGCCGTCGCGGTAGGCGGGCGCGAGCAGGCGCTGGAGCTTTTCCACCAGCGGCTCCTCGGCCGGCGCCTCTGTGTCGTAGCCCGCGCCGCGCATCGCGGCCAGCGTGGCCTGCAGGCTGCGCGGCACGTTGAGGAACGAGGCCGAGAGGTTCTTCTCCCCCGGAGGGTAGTTCCAGAAGAACACGGCGACGCGCTTGTCCGCATTGGCCTTGCGCTGCAGCGCCACGAGGTTGAGCGCCTTGCCCACCACGGCGGCCGCCTGCGCGGCGATGGGCACGACCTGCTCGTCGCCCGCGCGCGTGGCCGCTGCCACCTGGATGTCCACCACGCCCGCATATTCGGCCTGCGCCAGATAGAACGGCACGTCCATCAGCGCCACGCCCTGCGGGCTGGCGGCCCAGTCGGCCTCGTCGCCGCGCCGGTAGGGCATGGCCTGCAGCACGGGGATGCCCAGCCGCGTGAACTCGGTGCGGCGCTCGTCGGCGTTGAGCATGATCTGCGTGTTGATGAGCACGTCGGCCAGCACCGGACCGCCCGGCGGCTGCAGCACGCGCGTGACGCCACCGGGGTCGAGCATGGGCGTGTAGAAGGGCAGCGCCACGGCGCCGCCGGCCTCGATGCGCGCGATGAGGTCGTCGATGAACACGGTCTGCATCGAGGCGATGTACTGCTGGTGCAACGCGATGGCGACCACGGGGCGGCGATGGCCATCGGCCGGGTCGACGCCCTGCGTGCGCAGGTAGGCAACGGGGTCGGCCGCGACGAGGCCCGGCGTGCGCGGGTGGTAGACGCCCGTCTTGGGGAACACGACCGGGTCGGGCGCGGCGGCGAGTGCATCCCCGCCCTTGAGTTGCGCGGCCAGCGTGGCGAAGAAGCCCTCAAAGTTCTGCCGCCCGCCGCTGCCGTAGTAGCGCACGAGCCGGCGCGCCACGGCCTCCGGCAGGCCGCCGCCCCAGGCGGGGCGGGCCTCGTAGAGCCAGGCGTGGGGCAGTTTCAGCGCGGGCAGCGCGCGGGCCAGGCGCGCGCGCACCTCGTCCTGCAGATACGCATCGATGAACACCGCGTCGTGGCCCTGCCACAGGCCGCCGTCCACGTCGGCGGGCAGGCTGTTCAAAAAGCGCACCTCGACCGAGAGGCCGTGCGGCCGCGCAATCTCGGCGAGCTGGTGGAACTTGCCCGCCGGCACGTTGCCCGTGGCGATGAACAGCGCCGACGCGGCCTGGGCCGCGCCCGTGAGCAGGAGCGCCAGGCATATCAACCATTTTTTAATCAAATCGGCCTCCAGCGCTTACCAGTCAAGCGCGAGCAGCTATCAAATCAGAAGTCCAGCCGCGCAGTGACGAACGCACGGCGACCCTGTTCGGCATAGCCGAACGCGGGGGATTTCTCGGCCAGGCGCAGGTTGCCCAGGTTCTCCAGGCCGGCGCGCAGGTTCAGCCGCTGGGTGCCGCCCAGGGCCCAGGAGGTGCCCACGCTCGCGTTCCACAGCGTGTAGGCGGGCAGGCGCTCGCCGGAGCTGGTCTGGCGGCCGGTGTATTCGGCGCCCAGCTGCGCGTCCCACCGCGCCACGCGCCAGGCCAGGCGCGAGGCCACGCTGGTGTCGGGCCGGTCGGAGAGCTTCTGGCCCGTGGCCTTGTCGCGCGTGTGCAGCAGCGTCGCGTCGGTGCTCCAGCGCAGCGCGGGCGTGATGGCCCAGGTGAAGCCCGCCTCCAGGCCCTGGATGCGCGCGGCGTCCACGTTGTCGTAGAGGTAGGTGCGGCGCGTGCCCACTTGCTGGACCAGTCGGTAGGTGATGAGCTGCTTCACCTCGGTGTGGAACGCGGTGGCGCGCAGCGACCATGCGGGGCTGACTTGCCAGTCGGCGCCGATCTCGAACGAGTTGGAGGTTTCGGGCTGGATGTCCGCATTGCCCATGAACGTGTGCGGTCCCTCGGCGCCGACGTAGTTGGGCGAGATCTGCTTGAGCGTGGGCGCCTTGAACGCGTGGCCGAAGCCGCCCTTGACGACGAGCGCGGGGCTGGCCTCCCACACCAGGTAGGCGCGTGGGCTCAGCTCGGAGCCGAAGATGCCGTGGTGGTCGGCGCGCAGGCCCAGCGTGGCCAACAGGTTGCGGCCCAGCGCGAATTCGTCCTGCACGAACAGGGCTTTGTGCGTGACATCGTCGCGGCCGGTGGTGAGGCCGGCGTTCACCAGTTCCTCGTTGCGCCACTCGCCGCCCACTGTGACCTGGTGGCCTTCGATGCGCGTGGTGGCATGGCCGTCCACCACGTCGTCCGTCATGTCCTGCGGGCGCGTGGCACTCACGCCGTTGGTGCGGCTGTTGCGCACGCTGAACTCGCTGCGGTAGGCGCGCAGCTGTGCCTTCCAGTCGCCGACCTCGCCCTTCCAACCCACGTGCGTCTGGCGGCGGTCGAGGTCGTAGCGGTTGGCGTAGGGCTTGGTGCCGCTCACGTCGTCGTAGAAGCGGCGCTCCTCGCCGTCGGTCACGCCGGCCTCCAGCACATGGCCGGGGGCCAGGTCGAACTCGGCGTTCAGCCCCAGGCTGCGCGGCTTGCGGCCCTCGATCTCGCTGTAGCGGGTGTCCTCGCGCTCGGCCACGGCGTCGCGGTGGGCGTATTCGGCGTTCACCGACAGGCGCAGCCGGTCGGTCAGCGGCCCGGCGGCGAAAACCGACACGCCGCCCTCGGACGCCGCATCGCTGCCGCCCCCGAAGTAGCCCGTGGCGCCCACCGCGCCGATCCAGCGGTCCTTGGGCTTCTTGGTGATGACGTTGACCACCCCGCCCAGCGCCTCGGAGCCGTAGAGCGCCGACATCGGCCCGCGGATGATCTCCACGCGCCCGATGGCGGAGATGGGCAGCCAGCCGTACTGGTAGTCAGAGTGGCCGATCACGTCGTCGCTGGCGCTGATGCGCCGCCCGTCGATCAGCGTGAGCGTGTGCTTGCCCTCCAGCCCGCGCAGCGCGAGCGTCTTGCGCCCGCCCACCTGGCGCGCGCTGAAGGTGATGCCCGGCGCACCGCGCACGGCGTCGAGCAGGTCGGCGGCATTGCGCTCGGCCAGTTCCTCGGCGGTGACGACGGTGACGCTGGCGGGCGCGGTGCGCGCATCCTGCTCGGTGAGCGTGGCGGTCACGGTGACGACGGGCAGCGCGCGCGCCGGAGCCTCGGGCGCTGGCTGTGCGTGCGCCGCGCCCGCCAGGAGCAGCAGGGCCGCCAGGGCCAGCGGGTGGCGGCGGCAGGGCAAGACAGGGGTGGAATGGTGGTGCATGGGCGTCCTTGCGAAAAACCGCGGTGGCTGGACGCTGGCACCGGCAGGCGCGCGTGGGGCTGGGCGGGAACAGGTGAGCCCTGGAGCAGCCCAGGACTCGTAACAAATCAAAAGCAAATGAAATTAATTCGCATTCGTAATAATGCCATTACCAAAGGGCCATGGAGAATGACTTTTATCAATGCGCGTGCATGTGCGCCGCATCGCCCTGCCGGCGCAAGGGGCGCCGATAATGCCCACCACCTACCCACCAAGACATGCCCATGCCGCTCACCAAGATCGCCCCTTCCCTCGCCCTGGCCGGCGCGCTGCTCCTGGCCGCGCAGGCCCACGCCCAGGTCAGCGTCCAGGACGCCTGGGTGCGCGCCTCCGTGCCCCAGCAGAAGGCCACGGGCGCGTTCATGCGCCTCACGGCCGCGCAGGACACGCGCCTGGTCGCGGTCAGCAGCCCTCTGGCCGCCGTGGCGGAGGTCCACGAGATGAAGATGGAAGGCGACGTCATGAAGATGCGCGCCATGCCCGCGCTGGCGCTGCCGGCCGGCAAGGCCGTGGAGCTCAAGCCCGGCGGCTACCACATCATGCTGATGGACCTGAAGCAACCCGCCGCCGCCGGCAGCACCGTGCCACTGACCCTGGTGCTCGAGGGCAAGGACGGCCAGCGCCAGTCGCTGGAGGTACAGGCGCCCGTGCGCGCACTGGGCGCCGGCCCCGCATCCGGCCACGATGCACACGGCAGTCACGGCAGCCACCGCCATTGAGTTGCAAGCGTTTTCGGGCTCCAGCGCTTATGTAGCAAGCGCTGGCAGCTATTAAAAAAGAAGTACGACACGCATGCACCCCCACGCCCTCAGCCTCTGGCGCGCTCCGCGCTGGGCCCTTGCCATCCTGCTGGCCCTGCTGGGGATGGTGGGGCCGTTCTCCATCGACACCTACCTGCCCGCGTTCCCCGCCATCGCCGGGGCGCTGGGCGCCACGCCGGTGCAGATGCAGCAGACGCTGTCGGCCTACCTGTTCGGCTTCGCGTTCATGACGCTGTTCCACGGCTCGCTGTCCGACAGCCTGGGCCGCCGGCCCGTGGTGCTGTGGGGGCTGGCGGTGTTCACGCTGGCCTCTGCCGGCTGCGCGCTGTCGCAGAGCATCGGGCAGTTGGTGCTGTTCCGGGCGCTGCAGGGCCTGTCGGCAGGCGCGGGCATCGTCGTCTCGCGCGCAGTGATCCGCGACATGTTTCCGCCGTCCGAAGCGCAGCGCGTGATGAGCCAGGTGACCATCTTCTTCGGCGTGGCGCCGGCCATCGCGCCCATCGTGGGCGGCTGGCTGTCGGTGCACCTGGGCTGGCACAGCGTGTTCTGGTTCCTGACCGGCGTGGGCGTGTTCCTGTGGGTGGCCAACTGGCGGCTGCTGCCCGAGTCGCTGCCGCCCGCCGACCGCCAGCCCATCCACCTGGGCCACCTGATGCGCGGCTACTGGGAGCTGGGCACCAGCCCGCGCTTCCTGCTGCTGGCGCTGGCCAGCGGCGTGCCGTTCAACGGCATGTTCCTCTACGTGCTCTCGGCCCCGGCCTTCCTGGGTGACCTGCTGGGCCTGGAGCCCACGCAGTTCTTCTGGCTCTTCCTGCTGACCATCTCCGGCATCATGGGCGGCGCATGGATGAGCGGGCGGCTGGCCGGACGCATCGCGCCCAAGCGCCAGATCCGCCACGGTTTCGTCATCATGCTGGCCATGGCGCTGCTGAACCTGGGCGCCAACCTGCTGCTGCCCGCGCATGTGTCGTGGGCGCTGCTGCCCATCGGCATCTTCTCGTTCGGCTGGGCGCTCATGGTGCCCGTGGTCACCCTGCTGGTGCTGGACCTGTATCCCGCGCGGCGCGGCATGGCCTCGTCGCTGCAGGCCTTCGTGGGCGCCACGGCCAACGGGCTGGTGGCAGGCGTAGTGGCGCCGCTGGTCATGCACTCCACCGTGCTGCTGGCCACGGCCTCGCTGCTGATGCTGTGCGTGGGGCTGGTGGCCTGGGTCTGCCTGCATCGCCGCTGGCCGGAAATCGGGCGTGCGGTCGTGCACCCGGTGTGATGCGCCCTAGGGCGTGTCATCCATCAAATCCCCCACGCGAGGGGCATGCGGGCGGTGCAGTGCTAGGAGCGGTGAGTGCCGTGTAGCGCTGCTACACAAGCGAGCCGCAACGACGCAATGCGCCGCCCGCATGCTCCTCCCTTCGGGCTGGCTGCGCAATGGGGCGTCTGCTTTGTCGCACGGCTTGCCAATAGCTGCGGCTATTGGCTGCGCCGCGCTTCGCGCATCCATCCCCATTGCGGGGCCAGCGCGCGGGGGATTTGATTGATGACACGCCCTAGCCGCCGCGGCGCCTGTCCAGCCCCATGGCCTCGTAATAGCGCGTCTTCTCGACATACATGGCCTGGTCCGCGCGGTGCGCGGCGGCCTCCAGCGATTCGCCCGGCTGGGCCACCGCCACGCCCATGGCCAGGCTCAGGTGCTGGCCCGGGTAGAACTGGTTGTTGAGCTCCAGCATCGAGCCGATGCGCTCGATCAGCGCCTGGGCGGCGCGCTCGTCGGCGCCCGGCAGCAGGATGCAGAACTCGTCACCGCCGATGCGCGCGACGCAGACCGAGCCCTCCACCGCCTTGCCCAGCACCTCGCCTACGCGACGCAGCATGGCATCGCCCACGGCGTGGCCGTGCTCGTCGTTGATCACCTTCAGGCCGTTCAGGTCGATGGCGATCACCGCCACGGGCCAGGGCCCCTTGCGCGTGAGGCGATTGAGCTCGTCCGCGTAGTAGGCGCGGTTGCGCAGGCCGGTGAGCACGTCGTGCTTGCCCAGGTATTCCAGGTAGGCCTCGGCCTTCTTGCGCGCGGTGATGTCCACCAGCGACAGCAGCACCATGCCCCAGTCGTGCTGGCGCTCCTCGAGCACGGCGAACTGCATGTGGACGTGGATCGGGTCACCGCCCAGGTGGTAGTTGACCGCCTCGCGCTGCTGGAACAGCTTGCCCTCCCAGAGGTCGAGCAGTTGCTCGGCGAACGATTCGCGCATCTCGCCGCGGAACACGCGGTCGATGCCGGCCAGCAGCGCTTCCTTGCTGGCGGCGCCGAACATCGCCAGGGTGAGCTGGTTGACGTCGATCACGCGGATCTCGCGCATGCAGCGCTCGACGAATTCGGGATGCACCTTCAGGAAGGTCTTGAAGTCGCGGATGCCCTGCAGGCGCACTTCGTCGAGCAGGCGCTTGACCGCGCTGAAGTCCTCGACCCACAGCGACACGGGCGAGTGCTCGAACAGCCCGCGCGCGTACTGCTCGCTGCGCTGCAGTTGCTCGCTGGCGCGCATCTGCAGGGTGTTGTCCTCCAGCGAGACCAGCACCCGGCTCCAGGAGTCCTCGTAGCCGGGCAGGATGCGCCCGCGGATGTGCACGTCCAGGCGCCGCCCGTCCAGCGCGTAGTTCACGGTCTGGTTGGAGAATTCGAGCGCGCCCTCCCACAACTGCTGCAGTTCGGGGATGGCGCGCTCGCGCATGTCGTCGCGGAACACCTGGTCCAGCGAGGCTTCCAGCGCACGTTGGTCAGGCGCGGCGAACAGCTCCAGCGTGCGCCGGTTTACCTTCAGCACCTGGATGCTGGCGCCGTAGGCGCGCAACGCCTCGGGGTCGCTGCGCACATGGGCCACCACGTCCCGCACGCCCTGGGCACGCCAGCGCGTGAACAACTGCCGCATGGCGCTGTAATCCTCCAGCCAGAGCGAGACAGGGGCGATCTCGAACATGTGCTCGAAATCGGCATCCGAAGACAGGGCAGACGACATGCGGACCTCCAAAGTGCAGCGATTACAGCATGCACGAACCCGTGTAACCGCTCTCATCCGCACAAAAAAAACAGCCGCGGGCTGCGGCTGGCTTGGGTTTCCGGAGAGCGCCCGGAGGACGGATCAGCGGCCTTCGGTGCGTGCCGGGCGCTTGCGCGCGTCGTGCGGAGCGAAGGGCTTGCCTGCGCCCTGCGGCTTGGCGAACGAGCCCTTGTTGCGGCCGAAGTCGCGGTTGAAATCGCCGCGCGGTGCGCCATCGCCACGGCCCGGGCGGGAGTCGCCAAAGCGGGACGCTTCACCAAAGCCGCTCTTGCGGCCATAGCCCTCGCCATCGCGGCGGCCGCCGTAGCTGCCGCGCTCGGCGCGCGGCGCGCCGCGGTCGCCGAAACCGCCGCGGTCGCCATGGCCGCGGCCATTGCCGCCGAAACGGTGGTCGCGCCCGCCCTCGCGGCCCCGGCCGCCGCCGAAGTCGCCACGGCCGCCGCCCTGCGGGAAGCGCTGCGTGGGCTCCAGGCCCGCCACCACTTCGGCCTTGAACTGCTGGCGGCTGTAGCCCTCGATGTCGAAGATCTTGCGACGGTCGCGGAACTCGGCGAAGGTGACGGCCAGGCCGTCGCGCCCCGCGCGGCCCGTGCGGCCGATGCGGTGGGTGTAGTCCTCGGCCTTCATCGGCAGGCCGAAGTTGAAGACGTGGGTGATGGTGGGCACGTCGATGCCACGCGCAGCCACGTCGGTGGCCACGAGGATCTGCACCTGGCCGTTGCGCAGCGCCATCAGGCGGCGGTTGCGCAGACCCTGGCTCAGGGCGCCGTGCAGCGCGACGGCGGAGAAGCCGTCCTGCTGCAGGTCGTTGGCGAGGCCGTCGCACTCCACCTGCGTGCTGGCGAAGACGATGGCCTGGTTGATGGAGGCATCGCGCAGCCAGTGGTCGAGCAGCTTGCGCTTGTGCTGGGCGTTGTCGGCCCAGTAGAGCATCTGCTTGATGTTGGCGTGCTTTTCCTGCGGCGTGTCGATCTGGATCTTCTTCACGCTCGCGCCGTTGTCGTGCATCACGCGCATCGCGAGCTGCTGGATGCGCGGCGCGAAGGTGGCGCTGAACATCATGGTCTGCTTGCGCTGGGCGGTGAGCTGGTTGATCTCGGCCAGGTCGTCGGAGAAGCCCAGGTCGAGCATGCGGTCGGCCTCGTCCACCACCAGGAACTGCACCTGGTCGAGCTTGATCTGCATGGAGCGCTGCAGGTCCAGCAGGCGCCCCGGCGTGGCGACGACGAGGTTGGCGTTCTGCAGCTTGGCGATCTGCAGCTGGTAGGGCATGCCGCCCACCACGTTGGCGATGCGCAGGCCCTTGCAGTGCTTGACGAGTTCGATGGCGTCGTGCGCCACCTGCTGCGCGAGTTCGCGCGTGGGGCACAGCACCAGCGCGCCGGGCGTGGCGGCCTTGAAGTTGCGCGGCTGCAGCGGGTTCTTGCGCTTGGCGCGCTTGGGGGCGGCTTCACCACGTGCAGCGGCCTCGGCGGCGGCGCGCTCGTATTCTGCGCGCGCTGCGGCGTCGGCCTCGGCCTGCTGCTTGACCAGCGTGTGCAGCACGGGCAGCAGGAAGGCCGCGGTCTTGCCGCTGCCGGTCTGGCTGGAGACCATGAGGTCGATGAAGCGGTCATCGGCGCCCGCGCCCATGGCGAGCGGAATGGCGCTCTGCTGCACCTGGGTGGGCTGTGTGTAGCCGAGGTCAGCCACGGCCTGCACGAGTTCGGGCGCAAGACCCAGTTCGACGAAGCCGTTGGGCTCGGCGGTCACGGCAACGGAAGAGTCTGCAGGCGCGAAATCGCCCTGCACTTGCAAAGTGTCGGTCATATTTTTCTCACACGAAGACGGCCGCAGGCGTTGCCCGCGGTGGCTTCGTCAATGGTTAAAAAACATCAACCATCAAACGAAACCTGCGCCAGCGATGGGCTGGGCTGGTGGGCATTGATGCGGTGTGCGGCAGTGGCTGCCGCCCGCAGGCCCGGTGTGTGAAGGGAGATGCGCAAACTGCGTGAAGTCGTTTTCACGCAAGCCCGCGATTGTCGCACGATTCGGGTTTTCCCGCAAATGCGGTGACATCCCCCTGTGGCACTTCGCACCTTCCCCCTTCTCCTCCACGCGTTTCGCGCTACGGGAAGGGGGACGCAGCCAGCGCGGCGGGGCGGCGCGGCCGGCCCAGGCCCTTGCGCGGCTGCCCGCGCTGGGGGCGCGCCAGTTTCATGCGATGCGGGCAATGCATAGAGCAGAGCAGAACCTACACACTCAACAAGTGCGTGCGGTAGTGCGCCAGCTCGTCGATGGATTCGTGCACGTCGGCCAGCGCGGTGTGGCGCTGCGCCTTCTTGAACGAGGTGTAGGCCGCGGGCTTCCAGCGCTTGGCGAGTTCCTTGAGCGTGCTCACGTCCACATTGCGGTAGTGGAAAAACGCCTCCAGCTTGGGCATGTACTTCACGAGAAAGCGCCGGTCCTGCCCGATGCTGTTGCCGCACATGGGCGCCGTGCCCTTGGGCACGTAAGTTTTGAGGAAGTCGATGATGGCCTGCTCTGCCTGTGCCTCAGTCACCGTGCTGGCGCGCACCTTGTCGACGAGGCCGCTGCGGCCGTGCGTGCCCTTGTTCCAGGCGTCCATGCCGTTCAGCACTTCGTCGGATTGGTGGATGGCGAAGACCGGGCCCTCCACGCGCAGATCCAGGTTGGGGCTGGTGACGACCACGGCGATCTCCAGCAGGCGTTCGGCCTCGGGGTTCAGGCCGCTCATTTCACAGTCGAGCCAGACGAGGTTCTGGTCGGATTTGGCAAGGGTGGGAGTGGTGTCAGACATATGGAGGCGATTTTCACCGATGGCCTAAACTTCCCGGCCCATGCTGCCTCCTTCGCTCCTTTTGACATACGCCTTCGCCGCTGCCTTGGTCGCCGGCCTGCTGCTGCGCTTGTGGCTGGCCTCGCGCCAGATCCGCCACGTGGCACGCCACCGCGATGCCGTGCCCGCCGCCTTCGCCAGCCGCATCCCGCTGGCCGCGCACCGGAAAGCGGCCGACTACACCATTGCCAAGGGACGTTTCGGGCTACTGGAAATGGCCCTCTCCACGGCCGTGCTGCTCGGCTGGACCCTGCTGGGCGGGCTGGATGCGCTCAACCAGGCGCTGCTCGGCTGGCTGGGCGGCGGCATGCTGCAGCAGTTCGCCCTTCTGGCCTGCTTCGCCCTCATCAGCGGCGCACTCGACCTGCCCGCCACGCTCTACCAGACCTTCGTGATCGAGCAGCGCTTCGGCTTCAACCAGATGACGCCGCGGCTGTGGCTCGCCGACCTCGCCAAATCCACGCTGGTAGGCAGCGCGGTCGGCCTGCCGATCGCCTGGCTGATCCTCTGGCTCATGGGCGCCGCCGGGCCGCTGTGGTGGCTGTGGGCCTGGGGCGCGTGGATGGGGTTCAACCTGCTGCTCATGGTGGTGTTCCCGCTCTTCATCGCCCCGCTCTTCAACAAGTTCGAGCCGCTGGCGGACGAATCGCTCAAGAGCCGCGTCACCGCGCTCATGCAGCGCTGTGGCTTCACCGCCAAGGGCCTGTTCGTGATGGATGGCAGCCGCCGCAGCGCCCACGCCAATGCCTATTTCACGGGCTTCGGTGCGGCCAAGCGCGTGGTGTTCTACGACACGCTGCTCAAGCAGTTGACGCCCGGCGAGGTGGAGGCGGTGCTCGCGCACGAGCTCGGTCACTTCAAGCACAAGCACATCACGCGCCGCCTGGTCGGCCTGTTCGCCCTCAGCCTCGCGGGCTTCGCGCTGCTCGGGTGGCTCTCGTCGCGCGGCTGGTTCTACACAGGCCTGGGCGTGCAACCCAACCTGAACCTCGAGGGCAGCGCCCCGAACGACGCGCTGGCCCTGCTGCTGTTCCTGCTGGCCGCGCCGGTGTTCACCGTGTTCATCACGCCGCTCATGGCCCAGCTCTCGCGCCGCCACGAGTTCCAGGCCGACGCCTACGCCGCCGCGCAGGCCGACGGCGGTGCACTGGCCTCGGCCCTGCTCAAGCTCTACGAAGACAACGCCTCCACCCTCACGCCCGACCCGGTGTACGCGCGCTTCTACTATTCCCATCCTCCCGCCACGGAACGCCTCGCGCGCCTGCCATCATGACCTCGATGCTTCCCAAGAAAGACTGGAAAACCCAGACCCGAAGAGCGCTGACAGCTACGGAACTGGTAGCCAAACTGGCCGATCTGCAAGGCTGGCAGCTTTCCGGCGACGGCGCCGAAGTGGCCATCGAGAAGACCTTCCGGTTCGCCGACTACCACGAGACCATGGCCTTCGTGAACGCCGTCGCCTTCATCGCCCACACGCAGGACCACCACCCCGACCTGTCGGTGCACTACGGCCGCTGCGTGGTGCGGCTGAACACGCACGACGTGAGCGGCATCTCCCTCACCGACATCGACTGCGCCCGGCGCATCGACGCACTCCTCGCGCCATGACACGGCAAGAGGGACTGGTGGTGGCCAGCCACGGCCGCCACTGCGTGGTGGAAAGCGCGGACGGCACGCGCCGCATCTGCCACCCGCGCGGCAAGAAGAGCCAGGCCGTCGTGGGCGACCGCGTGCTGTGGCAGCCCCCTCCACCCGGCCAGGGCGAGGAAGGCACGGTCGAGAAGGTGCTGGAGCGCCGCAATCTGTTCTACCGCCAGGACGAGATTCGCACCAAGTCCTTCGCCGCCAACATCGACCAGGTGCTGGTGCTGATCGCCGCCGAGCCCGTATTCTCCGAAAGCCAGCTCGCCCGCGCGCTGATCGCCGCCGAGGCCGCGGGCATCGCGCCGCTGATCGCGCTCAACAAGAGCGACCTGGTCGAGCCCTTCGCGCGCGCCTGGCAGCGCCTGCTGCCCTACCGCCACATGGCGGGCAACGCGGGGCCGGACAGCCGGCACTACGGCGTGCTGCCGCTGTCGCTGGCCCAGTCAGGCGAGGTGGACCGCGTGGCGCTCATGCAGCATCTGGAGGGCAAGGCCACGCTCGTGCTCGGCCCCTCGGGCTCGGGCAAGAGCACGCTCATCAACCTGCTGGTGCCGGGGGCGGCAGCGCAGACGGGCGAGATCTCGCAGGCGCTCAACTCCGGCAAGCACACCACCACGAGCACCGCGTGGTACTGGGTGGACGCGGCGCGCACCACCGCGCTCATCGATTCGCCGGGCTTCCAGGAGTTCGGCCTGCGCCACCTCGCGCCCACAGACCTGGCGCGCTGCATGCCCGACATCGGCGCGCATGCGGGCGAGTGCAAGTTCTACAACTGCACCCATCTGCACGAGCCAGGCTGCGCCGTGCAGGACCAGGTCGATACGGAAGGCAGCCCCGGCACCATCAGCGCCAACCGCTACCGCATCTATGGCGAGCTGTTCGCCGAACTCAGCGAGGCGCCGCGCTATTGAGCTGAAGCGGCCTTTTTTGCCATCAGTCCAGCAGTTTCACCAGTTCGCTTGCCAGGAATGCCGAGCCGTCGGCGGAGATATGGTTGTCGTCCCCGTAAAGTATCTTGCTTTCGATTTTCCCAGCACAGGAAAAATCATCACACATATATTTCCCTGGATCGAAAATCTTCACTGATGGGTAATCCTTCAAAATGGAAAACACCAGATTGCGATATTCTCCATGCACTGAATCATATACGCCCCTCGGCAGAGAACAATCATGCGCCTTCCTTGATATTCTCAGGGGACGCTGATCCAGGCACGCATCCGGACTGAAGTCTAGCGTTGGCACCTCCAGCACGAACACCACCTTCTTTCCATTCTGCAGCATGAGATCCAGAACCGACCGCAACCCCACTTCAAGAACCTTCTTCTTATCCAATATCTCAGGATGATCCGGTAGATAGAAGGGATGGGGCGTCGTGATGTAAACAGGGCCACGTGCGGCCATGATGACGGTATCGATCGATTTCTCGCGAGCAATGAACGCCGTGGCCCGGCTCCCACCCGTATAGTTCTCGAATTCAACGCGCTGGCCCTCCGGATGGAGAATGGCGTTGACGAACAGATAACCCCCCATCATCAGCAACCCCGTGCGATCTCTCTGCATCAGGGCATCGGAGAGCCCGGAGAACAATGCCGCCGCGTGCGAATCGCCCACCAGCGCGACATGGGGCTGCCCCTCTCCGCTGAGCCGGCAATAACGCGCCTTTTCCCCCTCCATCCCATACCTGGACATGCACAGGGCATGGGCAGCCGGGTCGTCTTCACCCAGTTTTCTGATTGGCTCCGGCATTCCTGCAAGCACCTTGCGTTGAGGCAGTCCATCATTGGCATCAACGGCATAGCCAGCCACTCCAGCCACAGCCATCAGGGCAACCAGCACGGCAACCTTGGTCTTGCGGGCGGAGAGGGATCGCGCACGCCGCTCCACCAGTTCGTATGTGGCCCATGCCAGCACCACCGCCGCCAGAACCGCAGCCACGCGAATTCCCCGGTGCGGCATCTCCCCTTCCGTGATTCGCGCCAAGGACAGCAATGGCCAATGCCATAAATACAGGGGAAAACTGATCAGGCCGAACCAGACCGCAATGCGATGGGAGAGCACCACGCGATTGATCCAGGCATCTTTCCCCCCAACCAAGATCAAGGCAGCGCCCAGCACCGGGAATACAGCCCACCACCCGGGGTACCCCATCTGCCGATCCATACTGAACAGTCCGCCTGCAATCAGCAAGATGCCAAGCCAGGAAAGCATGCTGGAGGATGTCATGGCGCCCATTCCGGCACAGCGGAAGAAGGCGCTCAACCAGCCGTCCGCCCTCGCCTTTGCCCAGGCAAGGGAGTGCTCTCTATAAAGGACCACCCACGCTAGGCATCCGCCTAGCGACAGTTCCCAAAATCGCGTCTGGGGAGAGTAGAACGTATCGATGTGACTCTCTCTGATCAGCCCCACGTTCAGCAAGAAAGACGACAGAGTGAACATAACCATCGCCGCCAGGATGTTGAAACCCACCTTGCGAGCCAGCCAAAGCAGCAGCGGCCACAACATATAGAACTGCTCTTCAATCCCGAGGCTCCACAGATGGAGGAGCGGCTTGGTCTCCGCCGAGTTGTCAAAATACCCGGCCTCCCCCATCAGCACGAAGTTCGACAGAAATACCGCGGCGGCGGACACATGCGCTCCCAGTTGCTGGTATTCATCCGCCAGCAATGCAAGCCAGCCGAACGCCAGGCAGGAAAACAATACCAACAGAAGTGCGGGAAATATGCGTATCACGCGACGCACGTAGAAATCCCGAAAATTCACTCCTCCCTTTTCAATATCTCTCAGCAATATCCCGGTGATCAGGAATCCAGATATGACGAAGAACACGTCGACGCCAATGAATCCTCCCGTGAATCGCCCGGGAAATGCATGGAAGGCAACGACGATGATGATGGCAACCGCTCTCAACCCATCAATATCCGGACGATATTCATGATGAAGAGAGGATGACATTCAAAAACACCAATGAAAAAGAGCGGCTGACCGGATCAGCCAGGCTGCATGCCCGCGCTGCGCGCAATTACGAAAGGATCGCCATCAGCGCCTGCACCAGCGCATCGCACTGCGCGGGCGTGCCCACGCTGATGCGCAGATACTGCGCGATACGCTCGGGCTGCTTGAAGTGGCGGACCAGCACCGCACGCTCGCGCAACGCCGCCGCCAGTTCGGCACCGCCCCGCGCCGGATGGCGCACGAACAGGAAGTTGGCCTGCGAGGGCAGCACCTCGAAACCCAGGTCTTCGAGCGCGAGCGACAGGCCCTCGCGGCTGTGCATCACGGCGCGGCAGGTCTCGCTGAAATACCCCGTGTCCTCGTAGGCGGCGCGCGCGCCGGCCTGGGCCAGGCGGTCGAGCGGGTAGGAGTTGAAGCTGTCCTTCACGCGCTCCAGCGCGTCGATCAGCGGCCGCTGGCCGAACGCAGCGCCTACGCGCAGGCCCGCGAGCGAGCGCGATTTGGAGAGCGTATGCACCACCAGCAGGTTCGGATGGCGCGCGACGAGGCTCACGGCGCTCTCGCCACCGAAATCGACGTAGGCCTCATCAACCAGCACCACGCGCTGCGGGCAGGCGGCGAGCAGGCGCTCGATCTGCGCGAGCGGCAGGCCCATGCCCGTGGGCGCGTTGGGGTTGGCGAGCACGATGCCCGCGCACGCTCCTTGGGCTGCGCGCGCGGCGATGCGCTCCACGTCGATGGCGAGGCCCTCGTCCAGCGGCTGCAGCTCGGGCATGATGCCCCACAGGCCACAGTAGACGCGGTAGAAGCTGTAGGTGATGTCGGGCATCAGCAGCGGCTCGCCCGCATGCTGGAAGAACGCGAAGAACGCATGCGCGAGCACCTCGTCGGAGCCGTTGCCCACGAACACCTGGCCCGCCTCCAGGCCATGGTGCGCAGCGATGGTCTCGCGCAACGCGAGCGACTGCGGATCGGGGTAGAGCTGCAGCCCCTCGCGTGCGGCGGCTTCGATGGCGGCCACGGCGTGCGGCGATGGCGGGTAGGGGTTCTCGTTGGTGTTGAGCTTCACGAGGCCCGCGATGCGCGGCTGCTCGCCGGGTACATACGGTTCGAGCCGCCCGACGACGGGGCTGCACAGCGAAGGGACGGTCATGGGAAAGAGACTCCTGATTCCATAGCTGCCCGCGCTTGCCTGGCAAGCGCTGGAGCCTGATTTGATTTGAATTGTCAGCCGAGCAGCCTGGCCATGGAAAGCAGCGCCAGCAGCAGCATCCACACCACCACCGAGCGCCACACGAGACCGACCACGCTGCGCAGGTGACCCACCTCGGGCTCACGGCCCGGCGTGCTGGCGCTGTCGCCGATGTCGGCATCCACCTCGAAGCCCTGGGGCGTGGCCACGCCTGCGCGGCTGCGCAGGGCCTCACCGCCCAGGCGCACGTTGATGGCGCCCGCCGTAGCAGCGAGCACCACGCCGTCGTTGTCGTTGGGGAAGCGCTGGGCGTGGAAGCGCCAGCCTTCGATGGCTTCCTCGAAGCTGCCCACCACCGCGAAGCACAGCGCGGTGAGGCGCGCGGGCAGCCAGTCGATCGCCGTCCAGGCCTGGGCCGTGACGCGCTGCAACGCCTCGCTGGGCGGGTGGGCCGTGGCCGCGCGCTCGCGCGGGCCCCAGTGGCGCGAGACGAACTCGGCCAGCCGGTAGAGCACTGCGCCGGCAGGGCCCAGGCCCAGCGCGGCAAGCACCGAGTACCACGCCAGCACGCCGAACACGTGGCGGTGCGCGGCGATCACCGAATACTCGATCACGTGGCGCACGATCTCGCTGCGCGGCAGCTCGCTCGCGTCCACCTGCTTCCACTCCGCCAGTTGCGCGCGCGCACTGGCGGCGTCGCCCTCTTCCAGCGCGTCGCGAATGCCGGTGAAGTGGTAGCTGAACTGGCGGAAACCCAGCGTGACGTAAAGCACCGCCACGTTCCACACCAGCGCCAGCGGCCAGCCGATCCAGTGCAGCAGCGCCCAGTGCACGGCCAGCACCACGAGGGGCGGCAAGAGCACGGCCATGCACCAAGCCACCCAGGCGTGCTGGGGGCTGCCTGCATCGAAATTGCGGTTCACCGACAGCGCCCATGCGCGCAGGCCGGCATGGATGGGATTGCTGCGGGCCAGCGGGCGCGCTTGCTCGATCAGCAGCGCAAGCAGGATGGCGAAGAAACTCATGGCGGCAATGATAGCGGCGCGTGTTACACGCGCTTGCGCTCAAGCCACCATGAAACGGTAGAAGTTGCGCAGCATGCCGGCCGTGGCGCCCCAGATGAAGTGCGTCTTGCCGCCGTCCTCGTAGGGCATGGAGAACCATTCGCGCCGCAGTCCCTGCCACTCGAACACGTGGCGGCGGTGGTGCGCGGGGTCGAGCAGGAAGTCGAGCGGCACCTCGAACACGTCGGCCACCTCGTAGGGGTTGGGCTGCAGCGCTGCCCCCGGCCGCACGAGGCCGACGACGGGCGTGACGATGAAGGCGGTGCCGGTGACATAGATGGGCAGGCTGCCCAGCACCTCGACGCTGGCGGGAGCCAAGCCCACTTCCTCCTGCGCCTCGCGCAGGGCAGTGGCGGCGGCATCGGCATCGCCAGGGTCCGCCCGGCCGCCGGGAAAGGCCACCTGCCCCGAGTGCGTGGACAGGTGCGCCGTGCGCTCGGTGAGCAGCACCGTGGGCCGATCGCGCAGCACGATGGGCACGAGCACGGCCGCCTGGGCGGGCGCGCGCTCGGCGAATTTCTTCTCGCGCACCACCTCGGGCGTCCACACCGGGGGCGCGGCGAAGCGCCGGCGCAGCGCCTGGGGCGTCTGGGCAGCCAAGGCCACGGCGGGCAGGTGCGCGTCCACGCCGGCGACGGGCACCTCTCGCGGGTCGAAGTCGGGCAGCGTGGACAGGGGCGGGACGGCGGCGGAGCTCACAGGACGATCAAGGCGAAAAGAAAAAACCGCTACAGGCTCGCGCACTGTAGCGGTTCCGCGGCAAGGATGCCGGTGGATGCTTACGCTGCTGCGTCCGTGGCGGCAGTCTTGTTGATGCGCGAAGGCAGCTTTTCCTTGATGCGGGCCGACTTGCCGCTGCGCTCGCGCAGGTAGTACAGCTTGGCACGGCGCACGTCGCCGCGGCGCTTGACTTCGATCTTGGCGATCAGGGGCGAGTAGGTCTGGAACGTGCGCTCCACGCCTTCGCCGCTGGAGATCTTGCGCACGGTGAAGCCACTGTTGAGGCCACGGTTGCGCTTGGCGATCACCACGCCTTCGTAGGCCTGGACGCGCTTGCGGGTGCCTTCCACCACGTTCACGCTCACGATGACGGTGTCGCCAGGCGCGAATTCGGGGATGGTCTTGTTCAAGCGGGCGATTTCTTCCTGCTCGAGGGTCTGGATGAGGTTCATGGTTGCATTCCAACGATCATGGCCGCGCCAGAATTGGCATGGCACCCCTATGGTGCCTTGGTGCTGCCGGCCTTCTTCAGGGATTCGGCAGCGGCCGGCCAGAGGATCGAGAACCAGCGATTATAGCGAATTCTGTTTCAGTACGGCCTCGTCGGCCCGTGTGATCTGCCCGCGCTCGCGCGCGGCGGCCAGCAGGTCGGGACGGTGGCGCGCGGTGAGCAGCAGGCGCTGGTCGCGGCGCCAGCGCTCGATCTGAGCATGGTGGCCCGACAGCAGCGCGCCGGGCACGGCCTGGCCGCTCCAGACCTCGGGGCGCGTGTAGTGCGGGCAGTCGAGCAGGCCGTCGAGCGCCGGGTTGAAGCTGTCCAGCTGGTGGCTGCCTTCGCCCTGCAGCACGCCGGGCTGCAGGCGGGCCACGGCGTCGAGCAGCGCCAGTGCCGCGATCTCGCCGCCCGAGAGCACGAAGTCGCCCAGGCTGATCTGCAGATCGACGTGCGTGTCGATGAAGCGCTGGTCCACGCCCTCGTAGCGGCCGCACAGCAGGATGGCGCCCCTGCTGGCCGACCATTCGGCCACGCCCGCATGGTCGAGCCGGCGGCCGATGGGCGAGAACAGCACGAGCGGCGCCCGAGCGCCCTCTTCCTCCGCCCGGTCCGCCCGGATGGCGGCGAGGCAGCGCGCGAGCGGCTCCGCCAGCATGACCATGCCGGGGCCGCCGCCGAAAGGCCGGTCGTCCACGCGGCGGTAATTGCCTTCGGCGTGGTCGCGCAGGTTCCACAGGCGCACATCGACCTGCCCCGACGTGTAGGCGCGCCGCGTCACGCCGCTGGCGAGGAACGGTGCGAACAGGTCGGGAAACAGGGTGATGACGTCAAAACGCATGGCACGCGGGCATCAGTAGTCCGGCTGCCAGTCCACGGTGATGCAGCGTCCGGCGAGGTCCACCTTGTCGACGAAGGCGGAGACGAAGGGGATCATGCGCTCGTGCGCCTTGCCCTCGTGCTCGTAGGCCAGCACCAGCGTGGTCTGCGGCCCCGTGGGCAGCAGCTCGCGCACGGTGCCCAGCGGCACGCCCTCGCGGTTGACCACGGGCAGGCCGATCAGGTCGACCCAGTAGTACTCGTCTTCCCCGGTGGCGGGAAAGCTCTCGCGCGGCACGAAGATGCGCGCGCCGCGCAGGGCTTCGGCGGCGTCGCGGTCGTCCACGCCCTGCGCCCAGGCGACCACAGAGTCGGAATGCACGCGCGCCTGCCGGATGACCAGCTGCACGGTGCCGCTGAAAAAGCTCCTGGCGCCCTTTTCCGACGGCTGCAGGAACCACGTCTTGGCGGCGAAGAGCGCCTCGGGGTCGGCGCTGTACGGCAACACCTTGAACCAGCCCTTGACGCCCCAGGCGTCGGCGATGCGGCCCACCTCCACGGCGTCGGGGGGAGTTGGGCGGGGTCCAGGACGGGCAGGTTCTGCATGGCGGTGCTCAATGGAAAAAGGGCGCGCTTCGCATGGAAGCCCGCCCTTTTCATGGATGGGGTCCGGGAATCAGGCGGCCTTCTTGGCGGCTTGCTTGATCAGGCGGTCCACGGTGGGAGAAGGCTGAGCGCCCACGCCCTTCCAGTACGTCAGGCGGTCCTGGGCGATGCGCAGCTCTTCCTCGGCGCCCTTGGCGGAGGGGTTGTAGAAGCCCAGGCGCTCGATGAAGCGGCCGTCGCGGCGCACGCGCTTGTCGGCGACGACGATGTTGAAGAACGGACGGCCCTTGGAGCCGCCGCGGGAGAGTCGAATCACGACCATAATGAATCCTTCGGGTGGGTCGCAGCAAATGCTGCTTCGTTCTTGCGGCGTTTGAGACACGCGACTGGCCACCCGGCCAGCGACACGCAGCAAAGCCGCCGATTATATCCACAACCTGCCTATGCCCCTCATCCGCAGCAGCCGCGACGAAGATGTCGCCGCCATCACCGCCATCTACGCCCACCATGTGCTGCACGGCACGGGCACCTTCGAGATCGATCCGCCCGGTGCCGAGGACATGGCCGCGCGCCGCGCCGACGTGCTGGCCAAGGGCCTGCCCTACCTGGTGGCCGAGGAGGATGGCCGCGTGCTCGGTTTCGCCTACTGCAACTGGTTCAAGCCGCGCCCGGCCTACCGCTTCTCGGCCGAGGATTCGATCTACGTGGCCCACGACGCGCACGGGCGCGGGCTGGGCCGCCTGCTGCTGGATGCGCTGGGCGCGCAGGCCGAGGCCGCGGGCGTGCGCAAGCTGCTGGCGGTGATCGGCGACTCAGCCAACGCGGGCTCCGTCGGCGTGCACCGCGCGGCAGGCTTTGCCCACGTGGGCGTGCTGCGCTCGGTGGGCTGGAAGTTCGGCGCATGGCGTGACATCGTGCTCATGGAAAAGCCCCTGGGCGCAGGCGACTCCACCGCACCCGAGTGACCGAGCGCCAATAATGGCGCCCCATGAAGAACAAGACCATCGCGGCGTGGCTCGCATTCCTTGGCGGCCCCCTGGGGCTGCACCGCTTCTACCTGCATGGCCTGGGCGACATGCTCGGCTGGCTGCTGCCGTTGCCGACGGCGCTCGGCGTGTACGGCATCCAGCGTGTGCAGCAACTGGGGCAGGACGACCAGCTGAGCTGGCTGCTGATTCCCTTGCTGGGCTTCACGATCGCGGGCTGCGCGCTGCGCGCCATCCTCTACGGCCTGATGCCGCCCGAGAAGTGGAACGCGCGCTTCAACCCGCAAGGTGCGCCCGATGCCGCGCCGGGCTGCACGAACTGGTTCACGGTCTTCGCCATTGCAGCCGCACTCATGATCGGCACGGCCGTGCTGATGGCCAGCATCGCTTACAGCTTCCAGCACTACTTCGAATACCAGATCGAGGAAGCCCGCAAGATTTCACAATGAAATCGGGCTCCAGCGCTTGCCGAGCAAGCGCTGGCAGCTATTAAATCAATAGAGCTGCAGGCTGATCCAGTAGGCGATGGCGGCCACGAAGGCGCTGGCCGGGATGGTGAGGATCCACGCCCAGACGATGTTGCCCGCCACGCCCCAGCGCACGGCGCTCGCGCGCTGGGTGGAGCCCACGCCGACGATGGCGCCGGTGATGGTGTGGGTGGTGGAGACGGGAATGCCCAGCGCCGTGGCGATGAACAGCGTCATCGCGCCGCCGGTCTCGGCGCAGAAGCCCCCCACGGGCTTGAGCTTGGTGATCTTCTGGCCCATGGTCTTGACGATGCGCCAGCCGCCGAACATGGTGCCCAGGCCGATGGCCGCATAGCACGAGACGATGGTCCAGGTGGGCGGCGCCGAGTCGCTGGCCGAGGCGTAGCCCGTGGCGATGAGCAGCAGCCAGATGATGCCGATGGTCTTCTGCGCGTCGTTGCCGCCATGGCCCAGGCTGTAGGCGCCGGCCGAGACGAGCTGCAGGCGGCGGAACCACTTGTCCACCCGGTTGGGACGCATGCGGCGGAACATCCAGGCTACGGCCACCATCATCAGCGAGCCCAGCAGGAAGCCCAGCAGGGGCGACACGAAGATGAAGGCCACGGTCTTGAGGATGCCGCTGGCGACCAGTGCGCCCGCGCCGGTCTTGGCCATCACCGCGCCCACGATACCGCCGATGAGCGCGTGCGACGAGCTGCTGGGGATACCGTAGTACCAGGTGATGACGTTCCAGGTGATGGCCCCGACGAGCGCGCCGAAGACCACGTGCGTGTCCACCACGCCCGGCTCGACGATGCCCTTGCCGATGGTGGCCGCCACGCTCAGGTGGAAGACGAAGATGGCGACGAAGTTGAAGAACGCCGCGAAGACCACCGCCTGCGTCGGCTTGAGCACGCCCGTGGAAACCACGGTGGCGATGGAGTTGGCGGCGTCGTGGAAGCCGTTCATGAAGTCGAACACGATGGCCAGCGCCACCAGCACGACCACGACCCACAGGGCGGTTTGTACTGTTTCCATGCTTGGGACGAGAGGCGAAGCGGGACGGAGCCCCGGCCTCAGGAGTTCTCGAGGATGATGCCTTCGATGAGGTTGGCCACGTCTTCGCAGCGGTCGGTGATGGTTTCCAGCAGCTCGTAGATGGCCTTGAGCTTGATGACCTCGCGCACGTCCGGCTCCTCGCGGAACAGCTTGCTCATGGCGCTGCGCAGCACGCGGTCGGCGTCGCCCTCCAGGCGGTCGATCTCCTCGCAGGTCTTCAGGGCGGCCTCGGCCACGGCGGGATCGGCGATGCGCGAGAGCAGCTGCACGGCGTCGCGCACGCGCTCGCAGCACTTGACACTCAGGTCCGTCAGGCGCGTGATCTCGTCCGTCATGTGGCGGATGTCGTACAGGGCCATGGTTTCGGCCGAATCCTGGATCAGGTCGGCCACGTCGTCCATGGTGTTGATCAGCGAGTGGATCTGCTCGCGGTCGATCGGCGTAATGAAGGTCTGGTGCAGCGTGCGGTTGACCTCGTGCGTCACACGGTCGGCGGCGCGCTCGGCGTTGTCCACGTCCTGGTTGTACTGGTCGCGCAGGTGGGTGTCGCCATAGTGGGCCACCAGTTGGGAAAAGGCCCGTGCCGCCTCGACGATGCGATCTGCATGCTGGTTGAACATCTCGAAAAAATTGCCCTCGCGGGGCAACAGCTTTCCAAACAACATGCGGACTCCTGGTCGGACCTTTTCAACGGCTTCGTGACGCAGAGAACATCGTGTGACAAATCTGCGAAAGGCGCGAGTTTAACCGGCTGGGCCATGCCCCTCGGAACGCCGGTGCAGCGCCCCGGCGCGTAGGACCCTGCCGACAGCCATGCACCGCGTGGACCCACAGCCTGCGCCGCGCCCGGTCCGTAGATTGGGGCCTCGGCCATGCGGACATGGCATGCCTTCCCTTCACCCCACCAAGGACCCCGCCATGAAATTGACACCCTCCTTTCGCACCCTTCCCTGCCTGGTCGCCCTGGCCTGCGCGGCCGGTGCCGTGCATGCGCAGAACCAGCCCGCCCCGATGTCCGAGCGCTCCTTCGTGCCCGGCACGCAGGCCGGCTACATGGGCATCAGCGCCGGCCAGTCCAAGTACGACCTGCGCAGCGGCACGGGCGGTTTCGGCTTCGACGACAGCGACACCGCGTTCAAGATCTACACGGGCGGCTATTTCAACCCCTACTTCGGGCTGGAACTGGGCTACCTGAACATGGGCAAGGCCGACCGCATCGGCGGCAACACCAAGGCCCAGGGCCTCAACCTGAGCCTGATCGGCCGTGCACCGCTGGGCGAGCAGTTCGACGTGTTCGGCAAGCTGGGCACCACCTACGGCCGCACGCGCACCGGCGGCTACAGCGGCTTCGGCGTGAATACGGGCAAGGACAGCGGCTTCGGCCTGTCGTACGGCCTGGGCGTGCGCTGGGCCTTCACGCCGCAGTGGGCGGCCGTGCTGGAATGGGAGCGCCACCGCTTCCACTTCGCCGACGGCAGCTCGGACGTGGACATGACCTCGCTGGGGCTGCAGTACCGCTTCTGACCCTTCCGCCTGGGTTCAGCCCCTCTTTCGAGGGGCTTTTTCATGCGCTGCGGAAGATGAAATACACGGCGCCCACCAAGCACAGACCCGCCCACAGGTAGTCCCACTTGAGCGGCTCGTTCATGTAGAACACGGCGAACGGCACGAACACGGTGAGGGTGATCACCTCCTGCATGATCTTGAGCTGGCCCACGCTGAACTGCGTGTGGCCGATGCGGTTGGCCGGCACCTGCAGCAGGTATTCGAACAGCGCGATGCCCCAGCTCACCAGCGCCGCCACGTACCAGGGCGAAGTGGCCAGGTTCTTGAGGTGGCCGTACCAGGCGAAGGTCATGAAGACATTGCTGGCCGCCAGCAGCAGGATGGTCTGCAGGGGGATGGGCAGGGATTGCAGGGTGTGCATGGCGCAGGGTTTTATAAGCCAGATTGCACTCTAGCGCATATCCAGCAAGCGCTGGCAGCTATGAAAAAGAAAGCACCGCCGCAGCGGTGCTTTTGGGTGGAGAGCGGGCCGCGCCTCACTCGCCCAGGTAGGCCGCGCGCACGCGCGGGTCGTTCAGCAGATCCTGCCCGCCGCCCGCCATGGTGATGAGGCCGGACTCCATCACATAGCCCCGGTCGGCGATGGCCAGCGCCCGGCTGGCGTTCTGCTCTACCAGCACGATGGTCACGCCCAGGGCGTACACGTCGCGCACCACCTCGAAGATCTTGTCCACCATGATGGGCGACAGGCCCATGGAAGGCTCGTCGAGCAGCAGCACCTTGGGCTGGCTCATCAGCGCGCGGCCCATGGCCAGCATCTGCTGCTCGCCGCCGGACATGGTGCCGGCCAGCTGGTCCTTGCGCTCGCGCAGGCGCGGGAAGATAGTGAACATCTTCTCGATGTCGGCCTGGATACCCGCCTTGTCGTCGCGCGTGTAGGCGCCCATGAGCAGGTTCTCGGTGATGGTCATGCGCGCGAACACGCCGCGGCCCTCGGGCACCATCACCAGGCCCTGCTTGACCAGGTCCCACGCACCCTTGCCGCGGATGCTCTGGCCCAGGTATTCGATGTCGCCATCGTTCATGCCCAGGGTGCCGGTGATGGCCTTCATGGTGGTGGTCTTGCCGGCGCCGTTGGAGCCGATGAGCGTGACGAGTTCGCCCTCGCGCACCTCCATGTCCACACCCTTGACGGCCTGGATGCCGCCGTAGGCCACCTTCAGGCCCTTGACCTGCAATAGAACTTTGTTGGATTTCTCGGCCATTTCTTTCGGTCCTTCAGTGCCCGCCGGTGCCCAGGTAGGCCTCGATCACTTTTTCGTTCTGCTGCACTTCGGCAGGGGTGCCCTCGGCGATCTGCTTGCCGTAGTCGAGCACCGTCACGCGGTCGCACAGGCCCATCACCAGCTTCACGTCGTGCTCGATGAGCAGGATGGTGCGGTCGTCGTTGCGGATGCGGTCGATCAGCTCGCGCAGCTGCACCTTCTCGGTGGCGTTCATGCCGGCCGCGGGCTCGTCGAGCGCGATGAGCTGCGGGTCGGTGGCGAGCGCCCGGGCGATCTCCAGGCGGCGCTGGTCGCCATAGGACAGCGTGCGCGCCTTGAAGTCGGCGTACTTGCCGATGCCCACGTAGTCGAGCAGCTCCTGCGCGCGGTGGCGAATAGCCGCTTCTTCCTCCTTGAAGCCCTTGGTACGGAACACCGCGCCGAACAGCCCCGAATGGGTGCGGATGTGGCGGCCCACCATCACGTTCTCCAGCGCCGTCATGTCGGCGAAGAGGCGGATGTTCTGGAACGTGCGCGCGATGCCCGCCTTGGCCACCAGGTGCACGGCGGTGGGCTCGTAGGGCTGGCCCGCCAGCTCGAAGGAGCCCGCGTCGGGCGTGTACAGGCCCGTGATGACGTTGAAGAACGTCGTCTTGCCCGCGCCGTTGGGCCCGATCAGGCCGTAGACCTGGCCGCGCCGGATGGTGATGCCCACGCCAGACAGCGCCTGCAGGCCGCCGAAGCGCTTGGAGATGCCCGCGACCTTCAGCACCACTTCTTTCGATGTATCTGCCATGTTCTTGCTTCTCGCGTGGTGGTGTCAGGACTTCTGCACGAGGCTCTTGCCGTGCTCGGGCGAGGGCCACAGGCCGCGCGGGCGCAGCAGCATCACGATGATCATCGCCAGCGCGATCAGGAGCTGGCGCAGGATGGACGAGTCCAGGCGCCCGTCGGTCATGGCCTGCAGCGGGCCGGCCACGTAGCGCAGCACCTCGGGCAGCGCCGACAGCAGCACCGCGCCCAGGATCACGCCCGGGATGTGGCCGATGCCGCCGAGCACCACCATGGCGACGATCATCACCGACTCCATGAGGCTGAAAGACTCGGGCGACACGAAGCCCTGGAATGCGCCGAACATGGCCCCCGCCACGCCGCCGAACGAAGCGCCCATGCCGAAGGCCAGCAGCTTCATGTTGCGGGTGTTGATGCCCATGGCCTTGGCGGCGATCTCGTCCTCGCGGATGGCCATCCAGGCGCGGCCGATGCGCGAGTCCTGCAGCCGGTAGCACACCAGGATGGTGACGAGCACCAGCGCCAGGAACAGGTAGTAGTACAGCGTGACCGAGTTGATGTCGTAGCCGAACAGCTCCAGCCTCCGCCCCAGGTCGAGTCCGAACACCTTCACCGAGTCGATCTGCCCCAGGCCCTTGGGGCCGTTGGTGATGTTGACCGGGTGGTCCAGGTTGTTCATGAAGATGCGGATGATCTCGCCGAAGCCCAGCGTCACGATGGCCAGGTAGTCGCCGCGCAGCTTGAGCACCGGGATGCCCAGCAGCACCCCCGTGCACGCCGCCAGCACCAGCGCCAGCGGAATCACCAGCCACAGCGAGATGTGCAGCCCGTCGGGGAAGTGCGCGGAGAACCACGCGAAGTTGTCCGCCAGGTGCGGCGAGGCCAGCAGGCCGAACATGTAGGCGCCCACGGCGTAGAAGGCCACGTAGCCCAGATCGAGCAGGCCTGCGTAGCCCACCACGATGTTCAGGCCCAGGGCCAGCATCACGTAGAGCAGCGCCAGGTCGGCGATGCGCACCCAGGCGTTGCCGAAGTACTGCAGCACCAGCGGCAGCACCAGCAGTGCGATGCCGCCCAGGATCCATTGGATCTTGTTGTTTTTCATGTGTGTGCTCCCTCTTGTCTCAGGCGCGGTCCGCCACGCGCTCGCCCAGCAGGCCCGAGGGGCGCAGCGTGAGGATGATGATGAGCACGATGAAGGCGAAGATGTCGGTGTAGTGGCTGCCCAGCACGCCGCCCGTGAGCTGGCCGATGTAGCCCGAGCCGATCGCCTCGATCAGCCCCAGCAGGATGCCGCCGACCACTGCGCCAGCGAGATTGCCGATGCCGCCGAACACCGCCGCCGTGAAGGCCTTCAGGCCCGGCAGGAAACCCATGGTGTGCTGGGCCGTGCCGTAGTTCGACGCCCACATGATGCCGGCGATGGCCGCCAGCACCGCGCCGATGATGAAGGTGGCGGAGATCACCATGTCGGGCTTGACGCCCATGAGCGCCGCCACACGCGGGTTCTCGGCCGTGGCGCGCATGGCACGGCCCAGGCGCGTGTAGCTCACCAGGTAGACCATGGAGGCCAGGGCGACCACCGTCACGCCCAGGATGAGGATCTGCGTGGTGGTGATCACCGCGCCGCCGATCTGGAAGGGCGCGGCGGGCAGCAGCGTGGGATAGGGCTTGTAGTTGGGCTTCCAGACGATCATCGCCAGCGTCTGCAGCAGGATGGACATGCCGATGGCGGTGATCAGGGGCGCCAGGCGCGGGCTGTTGCGCAGAGGCTTGTAGGCGACCTTCTCGATGGTGAAGTTGAGCACTGCGGCCACCACGCAGGCGATGAGGGTGGCCAGCAGGAGGATGCTCCAGCCCGGCGCGCCGGGCATGGCCTCCTGCATGAGGCCGATGCAGCTCCAGCTGGTGAGCGCCCCGATCATGAGCACTTCCCCGTGGGCGAAGTTGATGAGCTGGATGATGCCGTACACCATGGTATAGCCCAGGGCTATCAAGGCGTACATGCTGCCCAGGACCAGACCATTGATGATCTGCTGCAGCAAAATGTCCATAAATTGAGTCCTTTGTAATGACGCGCGCACCAGCAGGCACCGCCAACCGGTGCAGCCTTGTGGGCCCGTCTGCCATCTAGCAAAAAACCCGCCAGGATGGTCTGTGCGGGTTCAGTGAAGAAATTTTGTCACGGCTTTTGCGTTGTCTCCATCGCGTTCCGGCGGGGTTTTCCCTTGCTCCCCCAACACATCAGGGAACCATTTGCGCGATTAGAAATTCTGATGGCGGCCGTGTAAGCAGGGAATGCGCTTATTCCCAAAAGGACGGGATTCACGGTGGACGGGCCATGCGGCCCAGGCCACTCAGTCCTGCGCAGGCGGGGGCGCAGCGGCGGCATTGCGCGCGCGCAGCTCGTCGAGCTTCTGCCCGATCTTGATCTCCAGCCCGCGCGGCACGGGCGCGTAGAAGCCGGGCGGCTCCATGCCCTCGGGCAGGTAGCTCTCGCCCGCGGCGAAGCCCCCTTCCTCGTCGTGCGCGTAGCGGTAGCCCTTGCCGTAGTCCAGCTCCTTCATGAGCTTGGTCGGCGCGTTGCGCAGGTGCATGGGCACGGGGCGCGTGCCGTCCTGCTTCACGAAGGCACGCGCCTTGTTGTAGGCCATGTAGCCCGCGTTGCTCTTGGGCGCCACGGCCAGGTACAGCACGGCCTGGGCCAGCGCCAGCTCGCCTTCGGGCGAGCCCAGGCGCTCGTAGGTCTGCGCGGCCTCGTTGCAGATCTGCATGGCGCGCGGGTCGGCCAGGCCGATGTCCTCCCACGCCATGCGCACGATGCGCCGGGCCATGTAGCGCGGATCGGCCCCGCCATCGAGCATGCGCACCAGCCAGTAGAGCGCCGCGTCCGGATCGCTGCCGCGCACGGACTTGTGCAGCGCGCTGATGGTGTCGTAGAACTGCTCGCCGCCCTTGTCGTAGCGGCGCATGCGCTCGCCGAGCACCTGCAGCAGCCAGGCGTCGGTGATCGTCTCCACCTTCGCCTGCTCGGCGGTGACCGCCAGCGTCTCCAGCGTGTTGAGCAGCCGCCGCGCATCGCCGTCAGCATAGGCGATGAGGCGCTCCAGCGCTTCTTTTTCGATAGCTGGCAGCGCTGGCCCAGCCTGGGCTTTGGCCACGATCTGCTTCAAATCGTCTTCGGACAGCGGCTGCAGCACGTACACGGCAGCGCGCGACAGCAATGCGGAGTTGACCTCGAACGACGGGTTCTCGGTGGTGGCGCCGATGAAGGTGAAGAGGCCGCTCTCCACGTGCGGCAGGAAGGCGTCCTGCTGGCTCTTGTTGAAGCGGTGCACCTCGTCCACGAAGACGATGGTGCGCTGCTGCATCAGTCCGTCGCGCGCGATCTCGGCCTGCTGCACCGCGTCGCGGATGTCCTTCACGCCGCCCAGCACCGCGCTGATGCTGATGAACTGCGCATCGAACGCCTCGGCCATGAGCCTCGCGATGGTGGTCTTGCCCACGCCCGGCGGCCCCCAGAGGATGCAGCTGTGCGGCCGGCCGGACTCGAACGCGAGGCGCAGCGGCATGCCCGGCCCCAGCACGTGCTGCTGGCCGATCACCTCGCCCAGCGTGCGTGGGCGCAGGCGCTCGGCCAGGGGCTGGTGGACGGGAGCAGGAGTCTTCGCGGCAGGCATAGGCCCCTGATCGTAGCGGTCTTGTAGCCCCCGGGCAGGCTTTCTATGATGTGCCTCCCTTGTCCTACGGAAAGTTGCCATGCGCTACCACGGAAGCTGCCACTGCGGCCAGATCGCCTTCGACGTGGAGGGCGACGCGATCACCCAGGCCATGGCCTGCAACTGCTCGATGTGCCGGCGCAAGGGATCGCTGTTGTGGTTCGTGCCGCGCGAGCGGCTCGCGCTGGCCACGCCCGAGGAACAGATGGGCACCTACACCTTCCACAAGCATGTGATCCGGCACCGCTTCTGCCCCACCTGCGGCATCCACCCCTTCGGCGAAGGCACGGGCCCCGACGGACGGGCCATGGCGGCCGTCAACGTGCGCTGCCTGGACGGCGTGGACCTGGAAGCGCTCGCCGTCACCCATTACGACGGCCGGTCGGCCTGACGACGCCATGCCCATCCGCATCGTCCGCCTCGGCAGCCCGCGCGCCCCCGACGAGGGCACGCGCATCGGCACCGTGCGCCGCCCGCCGCGCGGCGTGCCCAGGGAGCAGTTCGCGGCGCAGGACTGGTACGACGTCTGGTACCCCAACCTGGCCCCGGGCAACGACACCGTGAAGATGGCCCAGGCCGCCGCCACGCCGCAGGAATGGGCAGCCTTCGAGCGCCGCTACCGCGCCGAAATGGCCACGCCCGAGAACCGCCACAGCATCGCGCTGCTGGCCGCGCTCTCGCAGCAAAGCCATTTCTCCGTGGGCTGCTACTGCGAGGACGAGGCGCACTGCCACCGCTCCGTACTGCGCGCGCTGCTGGCCGACGCCGGCGCGCGCATCGTGGATTGACGGCCGCCCCCATGCCCCGCCGCGAATCGCTGGACGCGCTCCTGCGCCGCGTGCGCGCCTGCGCGATCTGCGCGCCCGCCCTGCCGCTGGGCCCGCGCCCCGTGCTGCAGGCGGGCACCAGCGCGCGCATCCTCATCGCCGGCCAGGCGCCGGGGCGCAAGGTGCACGCGAGCGGCATCCCTTTCGACGACGCGAGCGGCGAACGCCTGCGCGCCTGGCTGGGCCTGCCGCGCGAGGTGTTCTACGACCCCGCGCGCACCGCCATCGTGCCCATGGGCTTGTGCTACCCCGGCCGGGGCGCCTCGGGCGACGCGCCGCCGCGCCCCGAATGCGCGCCTGCCTGGCGCGTGCCGCTGCTGGAGCGGCTGCCGCAGATCGCGCTGACGGTGGCCGTGGGCCAGTACGCCCTGGCCTGGCATCTGCCGCAGCAACGCGGCCGGCCGCTGGGCGAGACGGTGCGCCAGTGCGACCCGGCGCAGGGCGCCGTGCTCGCCCTGCCCCACCCCAGCCCGCGCAACAACGGCTGGCTGCAGCGCCACCCGTGGTTCGAGGCCGAATGGCTGCCCCAGGTGCGTGCGCGTGTGGCCGCGGTGCTGGCGGAAGATTCAAGCCAAATCGGTCTCTAGCGCTTACCCATGAAGCGCAAGCAGCTATCAAAATGGAGCGATCGCGACAAATATAGACCAATCGGTCTAATTCATGGAATAATGAAACCGATCAGTCCAATATCGAATCCATGCAACCCTCCACCGCCCCGCGCCGTCGCGGCCGCCCGCCGAAGCACCTGGCCGAACCGCGCCAGGACACGCGCTCCCTGCTGATACGCACGGGCGTGGCCGTGCTCACGGAGAAGGGCTACTCGGCCGTCGGCATCGACGAGATCCTGCGCCAGGCCGCCGTGCCCAAGGGCTCGTTCTACCACTGCTTCGAGAGCAAGGAAGCCTTCGGCCAGGCGCTGATCGCGGCCTATGCCGACTACTTCGCGCGCAAGCTGGACCGCTGGCTGCTCGACGCGGACACGCCCCCGCTGCAGCGGCTGCGCCGCTTCATCGACGATGCCACGCAGGGCATGGAGCGCCATGGCTTCCGGCGCGGCTGCCTCGTGGGCAACCTGGGGCAGGAGATGGGCACGCTGCCCGAGTCCTTCCGCGCGCAGCTGGAGGGGGTCTTTCTCGACTGGCAGGCGCGCACCTCCGCCTGCCTGGCCGAGGCCCAGCGCGCGGGCGAGATCGCGCATCACCACGACTGCGTGGCGCTCGCGGAGTTCTTCTGGATCGGCTGGGAGGGCGCCGTGCTGCGCGCCAAGCTCCAGCGCAGCGCGGCACCGCTGCAGGCCTATGCCAGCGGCTTTTTCCAACTCTTGACCACTTGAGGAGACACCATGTTCCGAGGCTTGCTCATCGACAAACAGGACGGCCGGCAGACCGCCGAGGTACGGATGCTGGAAGAGGCATCGCTGCCCGAAGGCGAAGTGACCGTGCGCGTCGCCTGGTCCACCCTCAACTACAAGGACGCGCTCGCCATCACCGGCCGCTCGCCCGTGGTGCGCAAGTTCCCGATGGTGCCGGGCATTGACTTCGCGGGCACCGTGGAATCGTCCACCGATCCCGCGTACAAGCCCGGCGATGCCGTGGTGCTCAACGGCTGGGGCGTGGGCGAAGGGCACTGGGGCGGGCTGGCCGAGCTGGCCCGCGTGCCTGCGCGCTTCCTGATTCCCCTGCAGGCACCCTTCACGCCGCGCCAGGCCATGGGCATCGGCACGGCCGGCTACACCGCCGCGCTGTGCGTGCTGGCGCTGGAGCGCCACGGCGTCACACCCGACAAGGGCCCCGTGGTGGTGACCGGCGCGGCGGGCGGCGTGGGCAGCGTGGCCGTGGCACTGCTGGCCAAGGCGGGCTACGAGGTGGCCGCCGTCACGGGCCGGGTGCAGGAGGCCGGCTTCCTCACCGGCCTGGGCGCGCGACACATCATCGACCGCGCGGAAATCTCCCAGCCCGGCCGGCCGCTGGAAAAAGAGCGCTGGGCCGGCGCCATCGACGTGGCGGGCGGCCAGGTGCTCGCCAACCTGTGCGCCGCCATGCGCTACCGCGGCGTGGTGGCGGCCTGCGGGCTGGCGGCGGGCATGGGCTTTCCGGCCACGGTGGCGCCCTTCATCCTGCGCGGCGTGACCCTCGCGGGCATCGACAGCGTGATGGCGCCCACGCCCGACCGCCTGCAAGCCTGGCAGCGCCTGGCCGCCGACCTGGACATCGCCGTGCTCGAAAAGCTGATGCACGAAATTCCGCTGGACGACGCCATCGCCATCGCGCCCGACCTGCTCGCAGGCCAGGTGCGCGGCCGCCTCGTGGTGCGCGTGGGCGCATCGCAATGAACCTTTTTCAGAAGAGCACCATGACCGCCACCCCATCGATCAGCCGCTTTCCCGTCCCCGAGATCAAGGACCTGCCCGACGACATCCGCGAGCGCGTGCTCGCCGTGCAGGAGAAGGCCGGCTTCGTGCCCAACGTGTTCCTGGTGATGGCGCACCGGCCCGACGAGTTCCGCGCCTTCTTCGCCTACCACGACGCGCTGATGGAAAAGCCCGGCAACCTCACCAAGGCCGAGCGCGAGATGATCGTCGTGGCCACCAGCAACGCCAACCAGTGCCAGTACTGCGTGATCGCCCACGGCGCCATCCTGCGCATCCGCGCCAAGAACCCTCGAATAGCCGACCAGGTGGCGGTGAACTACCGCAAGGCCGACATCACGCCGCGCCAGAAGGCCATGCTGGACTTCGCCATGAAGGTCTCGGCGCGCGCGCAGGAGGTGGACGACCAGGATTTCGGCATGCTCCAGCAGCACGGCTTCACCCAGGACGACATCTGGGACATCGCAGGCATCGCCGCGTTCTTCGGGCTGTCCAACCGCATGGCCAACGTCACCAGCATGCGGCCCAACGACGAGTTCTACGCCATGGGGCGGTAGGGCACACGCCTGGAAGCGCACCGGATATGCTGCACGCCTGCCCTCTGCCGCGAGCCCGCCATGTCCCTTGCCGCCAATATCGGCGTTGCCCTGATCGGCCTGTTGCACGTCTACATCCTCGTGCTGGAAATGTTTCTGTGGGAGAAGCCCGCAGGCCGCCGGGCCTTCGGCATGACGCGCGAGCAGGCGGCCGCCACCAAAGTGCTGGCCGGCAACCAGGGCCTGTACAACGGTTTCCTGGCCGCCGGCCTGTTCTGGGGCCTGGCAGTGGACGGCATGGCCTGGAAAGTCTTCTTTCTGCTGTGCGTGCTGGTAGCGGGCCTGTATGGCACGGCCACGGCCAGCCGCAAGATCCTGTTCATCCAGGCGGTCCCTGCGGCTATCGGGATGGCGCTGGTGCTGCTGGCTTGATTTTTTAGATAAAAAGGCCTCCAGCGCTTTTCCAGCAAGCGCAGGCAGCTATGAAAAGAGAAGCAACTACTGTTGCAGCACGTCCGCCCCTGAAGGCGGCTTGAACGTGAACGTGCCCGCAGGCAGTGCCAGGTTGAGCTGCATGCCCGTGAAACGGATCAGCGAGCGCTGGCCGAAGCTGTCCAGAATGTCCAGCGCGGCGAGCGCATCGCCGTCGAAGCCGACGCGCACGCTTTTCAACTGGCCTTCCTTGGCCTTCGGCGTGGCGAGTACCCACTGCAGGCCGCCCTCATCGGGTGCGGCTTCCAGCGTGAAATCGGCGCGCAGCGCGCCGAGGTCGGGCGCTGAGGCGAGCAGTGCCGCGGGCGTGGAGCCCAGGGCCTTGTCCTGAGCGCGCTGGGTGACCTGATTCAGGTCGGCGTCATAGAGCCAGAGCGCCTTGCCGTCGGCCACGATGGTCTGCGCAAACGGTTTTTCGTAATTGAACTTGAAGCGGCCGGGGCGCTGGAATTCGAAGCTGCCGCTCGACGTCTTTGCACGCGCAGCCTGCCCATCCTTCGGCGGCGCGGTCACGGTCTGCGTGAACGCGGCGCGGCCGGACTGGGCCGTCTTCATGAAGTTCTCAAGGCTTTTCAAGCCGTCAGCCCATGCAGAGCAGGCGCTGGCAGCTATGAATACAGTAGCAAAAATTTTCTTCAAGGCAGGGGTTCCTATTCACTGCGCGCGGGCACGAGCACTTCGCGCTGGCCGCTGGCCGTGAGGGCACTGACCAGGCCGGCCTTTTCCATGTCTTCGAGCAGGCGCGCCGATCGGTTGTAGCCGATGCGCAGCTTGCGCTGCACGTAGGAGATGCTGGCCTTGCGATCCTTCAGCACCACCTCCACGGCCTGGTCGTACATGGGGTCTTTCTCGCCCCCGCCGCCTTCGCCGTCGCCCAGCCCGAAGCCGCTGTCATCGCCCTCGACGGTACCGCCTTCGAGCACCCCTTCGATGTAGTCCGGCTCCCCTTGTTCCTTAAGGTAGCTGACGACACGGTGCACCTCGTCGTCGGAGACGAACGCGCCGTGCACGCGCACCGGCAGGCCCGTGCCGCTGGCCATGTAGAGCATGTCGCCCATGCCCAGCAGCGCCTCGGCGCCCATCTGGTCGAGGATGGTGCGACTGTCGATCTTGCTGCTGACCTGGAACGCGATGCGCGTGGGGATGTTGGCCTTGATGAGGCCGGTGATCACGTCCACGCTGGGCCGCTGCGTCGCCAGGATCAGGTGGATGCCGGCCGCGCGCGCCTTCTGCGCGAGGCGGGCGATGAGTTCCTCGATCTTCTTGCCCACGACCATCATCAGGTCGGCCAGTTCGTCGATCACCACCACGATGTGCGGCAGGCGCTGCAGCGGTTCGGGCTCCTCGGGCGTGAGGCTGAAGGGGTTGGGGATGGATTCCTCGCGCGCCTTGGCGTCGTCTATTTTTGCGTTGTAGCCCGCGAGGTTGCGCACGCCCAGCTTGCTCATGAGCTTGTAGCGCCGCTCCATCTCGGCCACGCACCAGTTCAGGCCGTGGGCGGCCTGCTTCATGTCGGTGACCACGGGCGCGAGCAGGTGCGGAATGCCTTCGTAGACCGACATTTCGAGCATCTTGGGGTCGATCATCAGCAGGCGCACGTCGCGCGCCTCGGCCTTGTAGAGCAGCGAGAGGATCATGGCGTTGATCCCCACCGACTTGCCCGAACCCGTCGTGCCTGCCACCAGCACGTGCGGCATCTTGGCGAGGTCGGCCACCACGGGCGCGCCCACGATGTCCTTGCCCAGGCCCATGGTGAGCATGCTCTTGGCGTCGTGATAGACCTGCGAGCCCAGGATTTCCGAGAGCTTGATGGTCTGGCGCTTGGCGTTGGGCAGCTCCAGCGCCATGTAGTTCTTGCCGGGGATGGTCTCGATCACGCGGATGGACACCAGCGAAAGCGAGCGCGCCAAGTCTTTCGCCAGGTTGACGATCTGCGAGCCCTTCACGCCCGTGGCGGGCTCGATCTCGTAGCGCGTGATGACGGGGCCGGGCATGGCGGCCACCACCGTCACGTCCACGCCGAAATCCTTGAGCTTCTTCTCGATGAGGCGGCTGGTCATTTCCAGCGTCTCGGGCGCCACGGTTTCCTGGCGCGCCTGCGCCGCGTCGAGCAGGTCCACCTGCGGCAGCGGGCTGTCCGGCATGTCGGAGAACAGCGGCTTCTGGCGCTCCTTGACCACGCGCGTGCTCTGCGGCGCCTCCTGCAGCACGGGCTCGATGATCTGCACGGGTTGCGGATGGTGTTCCTCGATCTCGTGGCGCTCCTCCTGCACCACCTCCTCGCGCTCGCGCGCCGCGCGGCGGCCCACGGCCACGTCCTTGGCCTTCTCGCGCCGCGCGCGGCCGGTCTGGACCAGCGCGTCGATGCGCCCGCCCAGCCGCTCGGCCAAGTGTCCCCACGAGAAGCGGAACACCAGCGCCGCGCCCAGCACCACCAGCACCACACCCGCCAGGCCCGAGCCGGTGAACCCGAGCCACTTCACGGCCAACGGCCCCGTCACATAGCCCAGCACGCCGCCCGCATGGCCAGGCAGCAGGCTCTCGAAACGGTACAGGCGCGACCACTCCAGGGCCGCGCTGGCGCACAGCAGTAGCGCCAGGCCGGCCCAGAACAGGCCGCGCCGCAACCAGGGGCCGTGCGCGCCCTGCAGCGCCTCGCCACCGCGCATCCAGCGCGCCAGCGACGCCAGCCAGGCGCGCACGCCGGCAGCCACGCACCACCAGACGGAAAAGCCCAGCGCGAAATAGCTGCCGTCGGCCAGCCAGGCGCCGAAGCGCCCGACCCAGTTGGACAGGGGCCGGCCCGCGCCCGAAGTGGACCAGGCCGCGTCCTGCGCGGAATAGCTCGTGAGGGCCAGCAGCCAGAAGACCAGGGCCAACAGGCCTAGCACCAGGCCGATCTCGTGGCCGAAGCGCGCGGCGCCCGTGCGGGGCGCCGATTTGCCGGAGGAGGAAGCGTTCAGGGTATTGAGGGAATACGTCATGGCACAGGTAGCGCGCGAGCTTACCGCAGGGCCGTTCAGCCCAGCGCGTCGAGCCGTTCTTTGAGCACGGTGGCGCCCGAGGGCTGCGCCTCGATGAAGCCGCGCTCGTCCAGGTCCTTCATGACGCGGCTGACCATCTCGCGCGAGGCGCCCACCACCTTGGCCAGGTCCTGGCGCGAGATCTTGTCGCGGATCACCAGCCGGCCCTGCGCGTCGGGCTCGGCCGACTCCAGCAGCGCGCGGGCCACGCGGCCGTACACGTCCAGCAGCGCCAGCGACTCGATGCGGCGGTTGGCGTGCCGCAGGCGCTTGACCAGCCCGCGCATGAGCGCCAGCGCCATGGAGGCGTTTTCGGCCAGGCAGCGCGTGAACTCGGCGCGCCCCAGCACCAGCACGTCGGTCTGCACCTCGGCGCTGACGGAGGCGCTATGGGTATTGCCGTCGATGATGCTCATCTCCCCGATGTAGTCGCCCGGCCCCAGCGTGGCCAGGATCACCTGGCGCCCGCGGCTGTCGGTGGCCACTACGCGCGCGCGGCCGGTGAGCAGGAGGAACAGCGCATCCGATTGGCGGCCCTGCTCCACCAGCGCCTCGCCGCGCTTGTAGCGCCGCTTGACCACCGCGCTGCCCAGCGCCTGCGCCTGCGTGGCGTTCAGCAGGGAAAACAGGGGCACGCGGCGCAGCAGGTCGAGATTGGACAGCATGGTGGACATGGGGGATTCCCTGGAAACGGAGGGCGATTCGGCCTGGGAACGCGCCCGGTGCGCGCCCTTCATACAATGAATGTTTGCGCCGGAAGGACCGCGCGCGACGCAACGCACTTTCTACCATGTCCACTACCCAACACGCCAAAGTCATGATCCTCGGCTCCGGCCCCGCAGGCTACACCGCTGCGGTGTACGCGGCGCGCGCCAACCTCAACCCGGTGCTCATCACCGGCATCGCCCAGGGCGGCCAGCTCATGACCACGACCGAGGTGGACAACTGGCCCGCAGACGTGAACGGCGTGCAGGGCCCCGAGCTGATGCAGCGCTTCCTGGAGCATGCCGAGCGCTTCAAGACGCAGATCGTGTTCGACCACATCAACACGGTGGACCTGTCCAAGCGCCCCTTCACCCTCACGGGCGACAGCGGCACCTATACCTGCGACTCCCTCATCATCGCCACCGGCGCCTCGGCCAAGTACCTGGGCCTGCCCTCGGAAGAAGCCTTCATGGGCAAGGGCGTGTCGGCCTGCGCCACCTGCGACGGTTTCTTCTACCGCGAGCAGGACGTGTGCGTGATCGGCGGCGGCAACACCGCCGTGGAGGAGGCGCTGTACCTGTCCAACATCGCCCGCAAGGTGACGCTGGTGCACCGCCGCGACAAGTTCAAGGCCGAGCCCATCCTCGTGGACAAGCTCATGGAGAAGGTCAAGGAAGGCAAGATCGAGCTCAAGACCCACTTCACGCTCGACGAAGTGCTGGGCGACCAGAGCGGCGTGACCGGCATCCGCATCAAGAGCACCCAGGACGGCCATACCGAGCAAATTGCCCTGCAGGGCGCCTTCATCGCCATCGGCCACCATCCCAACACCGACATCTTCCAGGGCCACCTCGCCATGGAGAACGGCTACATCGTCACCCAGGGCGGCCTCAAGGGCTTCGCTACCCAGACCAGCGTGCCGGGCGTGTTCGCCGCCGGCGACGTGCAGGACCACGTGTACCGCCAGGCCATCACCAGCGCCGGCACGGGCTGCATGGCGGCGCTGGATGCGCAGCGCTTCCTGGAGCAGCAGGAGTAACGTCGCCAGACGCGCCTGGCTGGCCACGCCTAGCCGGCCGCGCTATAATGCGCGGCTTTGCTGAATTTGCAGCAATCGGGTTACCGCCACCCGTTCCAACTGGCGAGGTGAGGTTGCAGGCCGCACGGGCCCGCAGCCGTGAACTACCGGAGTGTCCTCATGGCACGCGTATGTGAAGTAACGGGCAAGAAGCCCATGGTGGGAAACAACGTTTCCCACGCCAACAACAAGACCAAGCGCCGTTTCCTGCCCAACCTGCAGTACCGCCGTTTCTGGGTAGAGAGCGAGAACCGCTGGGTGCGCCTGCGCGTTTCCAGCGCCGCCCTGCGCCTGATCGACAAGAACGGCATCGACTCCGTGCTCGCAGACATGCGTGCCCGTGGCCAGGCCTGATTCACTGAAGGAGAAACACCATGGCTGCTAAAGGCGGACGCGAAAAAATCAAGCTGGTGTCGACGGCCGAGACCGGTCACTTCTACACCACCACCAAGAACAAGAAGACGATGCCCGAGAAGATGTCGATCATCAAGTTCGACCCCAAGGCTCGCAAGCACGTCGAGTACAAGGAAGCCAAGCTGAAGTAATTCGGCCCCCGTTTCCCGAAAAAACCGCCTCGCTTTGCGCGCAGGCGGTTTTTTTATTCCCTCTAAGGCTCTAAGGCCGCACGCCCTGCCCCAGTTGGCAGCAGGCCATGGCCCCCAGTTCGCGCACGGCCTGCTCCATCGTGGCATCCACCGGGTGGGTACAGGCCAGTCGCATGCAGTGCTCATAGCGGCCCGAATTGGAAAACATGCTGCCCGGCGCCGTGCGGATGCCGCACTCCAGCGCCTCGGTGAAGAGTTGCGACGTGGAAAAGCCCGCGGGCAGTTCCAGCCACAGGCACAGGCCGCCGGCCGGCAGGCTCAGCCGGGTGCCGATGGGAAAGTGGTGCGCCACCAGCCGGGCCATGGCCTCGCGCTGCTGCTTGAGCTGCTGCCTGAGCTTGTGCATGTGGCGCTGCTGCGCGGCCGAGCCCATGAGCGCGGCCACCACCAGCTGACCCAGGGTCTGGGTGTTGCGACTCTGAGCGAACTTGAGCATCTGCACGCGGCCGTGCCAGCGGCCCGCATTCATCCAGCCCTGGCGCAGGCCGGGCGCCAGGCTCTTGTTGAAGGCCTGACAATAGATGACGTGGCCCGAGGCGCTGTCCCACGCCTTGAGAGGCCGGACCGGCTGACTGCCCTCGACGAAGAGGCCGTAGGAGTCGTCTTCGATCAGCGCCGCCTCATGGGCCGCGCACAGGGCCACCAGCCGGGCCTTGTGTGCATCGGGCATGCGCGTGCCCAGCGGCATCTGCAGTTCCGGCACCACGACCACGGCCTTGAGCCGCGGCTGGGTCTGGAAAGCCAGCTCCAGCGCCTCGATGGACAGGCCGGTGCGCGGGCTGCACGGGATCTCCAGCGTCTTGAGCTGCAGCGACTCCACGACCTGCAGCAGGCCGTAGTAGGTAGGCGACTCCACCGCCACCACGTCGCCGGGCGAGGCTACCGCCGCCAGCGCCAGGCTCACGGCTTCGGAGTTGCCCGTGGTGGCCAGCACATCGGCGGGCGCCACCCGGATGCCCACCGACAGGGCCTGGCGCGCCATGGCCTGCTGGAAATCGGGGTGGTTGCCCTGGTTGGCCAACAGCGAGCGGCCCTGGGTCAGCAGCGTCGGGTACGTGCGCAGCAGCCGGGCCACGGTCTTGTTGAGAACCTGGTGGTCGAACAGGGATGCCGGCGGCGTACACCCGCCGAGGTCCACGCGCACCGCGGCCTGCCGCCCGCGTTCCAGCAGCAGGGAGATGTGGGCGTTGATGCCGACGAAGTGGGCATGCGGGTCTTGCGGCACGGGGTGGACGGGCTGGCTCAGATCCGGCTCGCTGACCAGCTCCAGGCGGTCCTGGCGGCTGTCGCGCACGAAATAGCCCACGCGCGGCCTGGCTTGCAGATGGCCCAGCGCCTCCAGGTGCCTGAGCATCTGCAGCGCCGTGGACAGGCTGACCTGGTGCCTGTGCATGAGCTCCCGCACCGAAGGCATGCGCTCCCCCGCCTGCAGCGTTCCCATCTCCATGGCTGTTACGTAATCCGACGCCAGGCGCCGATAAAGCGGAACAGGCGGCGCGAAGGAAGTGCTGGAAGCGATCTGCATGAGAGGGGGAGTCACGATGACTGGCCCGATCATGCCCCAGGCCTCTGTTCTGGAACAGATACAGATGCATGGAAAAACAGCCGGAACAGCCGTCGTGTTTCTTCTCTGCTGCACTGCAATATGACGCGGGCTGTGCCTGTTGCCTTTGCCTTCGGTTGCCTACGCTTTGGGGGTCTGAAAAACGCTTGCTCCTCCCGCCAGAGGCCCACCCCATGCACACCGATTCTCACCCCCTCGCACCCACCATCCACCGCCTCGCCGCCGGCCAGGTGCAAAGCTTCCAGTTCCGCCAGGGCAGCGAAGTGTTCTGCAGCCAATGCCCGTTGCAACTGACCGTGGCACCAACGGCCTGGTGGGAGGACTGCCGTGGCCAGGTGCTGCTATTGGCGCCGGGCCAGGGCTGGCGCGCGCCGCACCACCTCTGGGTCCAGTTGGCACCGATCCCGGCATCCGCCCGGGACGGCGCCTTCCTGGTCCGCATCACCCCGCCCCCTGAAAAGCAAAGCCGCTCCGTCCCGCAGGGACTGGAGCGGCTGTGGCGGGTGCTGGGACGGAGCCAGGGGCTCAGGCGTGCGCAGCGCGCAGTTTGACGGAAAACTCCCTGAGCATGGCGATGCCGCTGGCTTCGGCCCGCTGGCACCAGGCCTGGAGCTGGCCGGTCAACTGTTCGCGCGACAGCGTGGTGTTGAGCCACAGCTGGCGCAGTTCCTCGCGCATGGTCAGCATCTGGTCGATCACGGGGTGGGCCGCACGCGCCTGGGCCAGCTGCACCTGGGCGCGCTCGGGCACCTTGTCGGTGTCGCGGTGCAGCCAGCGCTGCGCGGCCAAGAGCCGCGACACGTCCGACTGCTGCGCCTTGCGCTGCTTGAGCGCGTCCAGCTCCTGCCGCACGGCGGCGCGCACGCCGCGTGCATAGCGGGCCATGACCTCGTAGCGGTTGGAGATCACGGCCTCCAGGGTGGTCTCGTCGGCCACGGGCTTGACTGCCCCGATGCGCAGGCGCGGCGGGGTCTTCTTGACCTTGGCCCAGCCGATCTTCTGCATGGCGCTGATGTAGACCCAGCCGATGTCGAACTCGTAGGGCTTGACCGAGAACTTGGCCGACGTGGGATAGGTGTGGTGGTTGTTGTGCAGTTCCTCGCCCCCGATCACGATGCCCCAGGGCACAAGGTTGGTGGAGGCATCCTGTGCCTCGAAGTTGCGGTAGCCCCAGAAGTGGCCCACGCCGTTGACCACGCCGGCAGCCCAGAACGGAATCCAGAGCATCTGCACCGCCCATACGGCCGCACCGATGGCGCCGAACAGCAGCACGTCGAGCACCAGCATCAGCGCCACGCCGTGCCAGGTGAAGCGGCTGTAGACGTTGCGCTCCATCCAGTCGTCGGGCGTGCCGTGGCCGAACTTGCGCAGCGTCTCGGCATTCTTCGCCTCGGTGCGGTACAGTTCCGCACCCTGCCACATGACGGTGGACAGGCCGCGCGTCTGCGGGCTGTGCGGGTCGTCCGCGGTCTCGCACTTGGCGTGGTGCTTGCGGTGGATGGCCACCCACTCCTTGGTGACCATGCCGGTGCCGACCCACAGCCATAAGCGGAAGAAGTGCGAAGGAACGGGCCCCAGGTCCAGCGCCCGGTGGGCCTGCGAACGATGCAGGAAGATCGTCACGGCCGCGATGGTGACGTGCGTCGTGGCCAGCGTGTAGAGCAGCACCTGCCACCAGGACAGGTCCCACAAGCCATGGGCCAGCCAGTCGATGGCGGTATTCAGCACGGCCCAGTCAGGTAACAACATACGAAAAAACCCATTCACCCAGAGAAAACATGCACCACGATAGTAGGGAACGCCCGCGCATGGCAGGCGTGGATACCCGACAGCAGAAAGGGGCGTATCTCAGCCCTTGCGCGTCCAGACGGCGGCGAAGAAGCCGTCCGTCTGGTGCAGATGGGGCCACAGGCGCAGATATCCAGCGCGGCACAGGCTCTCGGCCTGCGGCACCTTGAGCTGCGCCAGCAATGCGCCCGCGTCCTGGTGCACGAAATCGGCATGTGCGGCGGTGAAGGCCTCGGCAATGGCCTCGTTCTCCTGCGGCAACACGCTGCAGGTGGCGTAGACCAGCCGCCCGCCAGGCTTGACCAGCCGCGCCGCGCTCTCCAGGATGGCCGTCTGCTTGGCCGCCAGCTCCTGCAGCGCCTGGGGCGACTGGCGCCACTTCAGGTCGGGATTGCGGCGCAGCGTACCGAGGCCGGAGCACGGCGCATCGACCAGCACGCGGTCGATCTTGCCGGCCAGGCGCTTGATGCGCTCGTCGCGCTCGTGGGCGATGGCCGCCGGGTGCACGTTCGACAAGCCGCTGCGCGCGAGCCGGGGCTTGAGCGATTCGAGCCGGTGGGCCGACACGTCGAACGCGTACAGCCGCCCCGTGCTGCGCATGGCCGCGCCGATGGCCAGCGTCTTGCCGCCCGCGCCCGCGCAGAAATCCACCACCATCTCGCCGCGCTTGGCATCCAGCAGCAGCGCCAGCAGCTGCGAGCCCTCGTCCTGCACCTCGATGGCGCCGCGCGTGAAGGCGTCCAGCTTGGTGAGCGCGGGCTTGCCTTCCACGCGCAGGCCCCAGGGGGAATAAGGCGTTGCTACCGTCTTGATAGCTGCTTGCGCAAGCTCCTTCTGGGTTTGCTCGCGTTTTTCCTTCAAGGCGTTGACGCGCAGGTCGAGCGGCGCACCCTGCGCCAGGCTGTCCGCCAGCGCCCAGAACCCCTCCTCGCCCAGTTGCGCGCGCAACGGCGCCACCAGCCATTCCGGCAGGTTGTGCCGGTGCGGGGCCAGCAGGTCTTGCGGCGCCACCGCGTCGCACTGGTCCAGCCAGGTCTTTTCCTGCGGCGACAGCACGCTCTTGACGAAGTCGCGCGGGCCGTAGAAGCCCAGGATGGCCAGGCGCCGTTCCTTGGGGCCTGACCCAGAGCGCGCGAGTTGCTCGAACAGCAGCTTCTTGCGCAGCACGGCGTAGGCCGTCTCGGCCAGCGTAGCCCGCTCGCGGGGGCCCAGGCTGCGGTGCTCGCGGAAGTAGCGCGAGACGACGGCATCGGCCGGATGTTCGAAGGTAAGAGTCAGCCTGACGAGTTCGGCGCAGGCGTCCAAAAGGGCGTTGGGATGCATGCCGCGATTGTCCCACCCCCGCCTGCCATGCCGGCCGGCGCCTCATTGCCGCTGCGCTGCCCCGGGCATGACGGGGCGCAGGTCCACGTAAGGTGTAGCGGGCTTCTGACCGGGCGGCAGCGCGGCAGGCACGGCGTGGCCGCTATCGCCCAGCGACCGCACGAAATGGTAGATCGCCCGCAAGTCGCCCTGCTCCATGGCATGCAGCGAGAACCAGGGCATGGGAGGCCGGGTCTTCACGCTGCCGGCGTATTCCAGCCACTGCTGCTCGGTCATGGCGCGCACCGTCTTGCGCAGGTTGGTCGGGTAAGTGGTGCCCCAGTGGCCGTGCCAGCCCATGGCGTCGCCGATGAGCCAGTCCTTCTCGGCCACGTTGCCCCCGCGCTGCGCGTACTGCGGCGTGTGGCAGTCGTTGCAGCCGGTGGTTCTGACGAGGTAGCGGCCGCGCTCGATCTGCTTTGTGTCGAACTCCGGCGCGCACTGCGCCGCCAGGGGCCAGGCGAGAGCGATCAGCAGGGAGATGGGTTTCATGGCTTGGAGGCTCCTGTACAGCGCGGGCGGATGGACCGCAGGCCTGCGCCCGCCATGGCCAGTCCCAGCAGCGCCAGCGCCGCGCCTTGCGGGCCGGGCACGGGCGTAGCCTGGGCAGGAGGCGATGGCGGCGCGGCGAATGTGGCCCTGAAGACCAGGTCCCACACGCCCATGTCCGCCCAGGCCGTGCCGGTGAGGTGCGCGCTGTTCGTGCTGCCCAAATAGACGAAGCCGCCACCGCTGTATGCGTTGGACTGCAGGAAGCCCCAGCTCGGCGTGGTGCTGCCTGCGTCGTACAGGGTGGTGCCCAGCAGCACGTAGGTCTGCCCTGGCGCCACCGGCATGCCGCCCGGCGGCGCGAAGGCGTATTCCAGGACGTCGCCGTCGGCGCCCGTGATGGAGACAGGCGCGCTCTGCCACAGCGGGCTGCCCACGGCGCGCTGCTGCGCCGCATCCCAGGCATAAACGGCGGCGCGGAAGGGCCGGCTGTGCCCCATGGCGTCGATGTAGAAGCTGAAGCCGGTCAGCCGGTCGTGGCCCGCAGGCACGGTGATGGCCTGACCAAAGGTGGGCGTGCTGCCGAAGCCGCCCAGCGTGTTGCTGCCGTCCCAGGCGGGCCTGGTGTCGATGTTCTGGGCGCTCGCCGCGGCGGCGGTCAGCGCCGCCGTGGCGGCGAGCGCAATGGTGATGGGATGGAACTGCATTTTTCCGGGGGAGAGGTTTCTTGTTCAGCGACCCAGGCAGTGTCCCGGTCCGGGCCGCTGCGCACCGTTAAATCTTGGTTAAGCGCGCCCTTATCATCCGTACCACTCCCCGCCCTCGCCCGCCCCCATTCGCCATGCTCGCCCTGCCGTCCGAATGGCTTCGCCACCTCTCCACGCTGACCTCGTTCCGGCTGGGCAGTTGCGACCGCGGCGGCCAGCCCCACGTGTGCCGGGCCTTGGCGGCCGATGCGCTGCCCGACGGGCGCATGCTCGTCCTCGTGGCCGAGCACGCCGCCCCGCGCGTGGTGGCCGCGCTGCGCGCGACGGGGCAGGCGGCGCTGCTGATGACCTCGCCACGCACCAACCGCACGCTGCACGTGAAAGGCCAGGGCGCCCGCGTGGAGCCCGCGCTGCCCGAGCACGCGGCGCTGCTCGCGCGCTGCCAGCGCCGGCTCGCCGAGGAAATCGCCGAGGTCGATGGCTTCGGCAACGCCGCTCCCGTCATCGCCCACTGGTATCGCTTGGAACCGGGCGCGGTGGTGGCCATCCGTTTCAGCATCAGCGGCGCCTGGGACCAGACGCCCGGCCCCCATGCCGGCCAACCCGTGGACTTGCTGCCCGCATGACGGCGCTGACCTTGCACGCCATCCGCCGCATCCTGGACGGCGCCATCCCGCCCACGCTGTGCAGCGTGTCGGCCGACGGCGTGCCGCACGTCAACCTGCTCTCGCACGTGGAGTACGTGGACGCACACCACGTCGCCCTCACCTTCCAGTTCTTCAACCGCAGCCGCGCCAACATCCTGGCTACGCGGCGCGTGGCGCTGATGGTGGAAGACCCCCCACCGGCGGTAGCCTGGAGCTGCACCTGCGCTACCTGCGCACCGAGACGGAAGGCCCCGTCTTCGAGCGCCTGCGCGCCAAGCTCGCGGGCATTGCCGCACACACGGGCATGGAGCACGTCTTCCAGCTGCGCGGGGCGGACGTGTACGAGGTGCTCGCCATCGAGCCCCTGGCGCGAGGCGACGGCACGGCCCCATCCATCCTGCAGCCGCGCTGCGACCTGGCGGCGGGCGCGCGCGCCGTGTCGGCACGCCTGGCCGAATGCGGCGACCTTGCCAGCCTGCTGCAGACCGCCATGGACGGCCTGCGGCGCGACCTGGCGGTGGACCACGCCATCCTCTGGCTGCTGGACGAAAGCCGCCAAAGCCTGTACGCCCTGGCCAGCATCGGCTATGCGCACACCGGCACCGGCGCCGAGCTGCCGCTGGCCGACGCGGGCCTGGCCGGCGTGGCCGTGCACGAGGGCGTGCCGCTGCGCATCGGCCACATGGCGCGCATGTACCGCTATGGCCAGAACCTGCACCAGAACGCGCGCGACCACGGGCTGGTGCCGGACGCGGGCGCCGCCATCCCCCTGCCCGGCCTGGCAACGCCCTGCAGCCAGCTCGCCGTGCCGCTGCGCGCACGGGGCCGCACCGTGGGCGCGCTGCTGGTGGAAAGCGAGAGCGACCAGTTCTTCGGCTACGACGACGAGGACGCACTGGCCCTGCTGTGCGCCCAGCTCGCCCAGGCCCTGGCCACGCTGCAAAGCGCCGACCTGGATGCCGCCCCGGCTGCGCCGGCCGTGGCCCCTGCACCGGCTGTGCCGATCGGCCCTCCGCTGCGCCTGCGCCATTTCCGGCGCGACGACACGGTGTTCATCGACGGCCAGTACCTCATCAAGGGCGTGGCGGGCGCCATCCTGTGGAAGGTGGCGTGCGAAGCGCACCGCCACGGCCGCACCGACTTCACTACGCGCGAGCTGCGCCTAGCGGGTGAGGCCCTGCGCCTGCCCGGCGTGCAGGACAACCTGGGCGTGCGCCTGCTCCTGCTGCAGCGCCGCTTGGCCGACTGGGGCGGGCCGCTGCAGATCGAGCGGACCGGGCGCGGGCGCTTCCGCCTGGTGCTGGGGCGGGCGCTGGTGCTGAGCGAGGACGGCGGCGGGCCGTCCTCCTGACCAATGGCTCAGTCCACCTTGATCTTGGCCGCGTCGATGATGGTCTGGTAGCGCTTGGTCTCGCTGTCCATGAAGGACACGAAGGCCGCCGAGCTGCGGTAGTCGGCCGCGAAGCCCTGGCTGGCCAGCTTGTTCTGCACCTCGGGCAGGGCCATGATGTTCCTGGCCGCCTGATCCAGGCGCTTGGCGATGGCGGGGGGCAGGTTGGCCGGCGCCCAGAAGCCGTACCAACTGGAGAACTCGAAGTCCTTGAAGCCCGCTTCGCGCATGGTGGGCACGTCGGGCAGCAGCGGGCTGCGCGTGGCGCCGGTGACGGCCAGCGCGCGCACCTTGCCGCCCTTGACCAGCGGCAGCGCGGTCAGCATGGCGTCCATCTTGGCCTGCACGGCGCCGCCCATCAGATCCTGCAACGCGGGGGCGCCACCCTTGTAGAGCACGATGGGCACGTCGGTGCGGCCGATCTCGTGCAGGAAATAGGCCGAAGCCAGGTGGTCCGCCGCGCCGAAGCCGCCCGTGGCGAAGCTGATCTTCTCGGGCGAGGCCTTGATCTCCTTGGCGAACTCCTGCGCCGTCGTCGCCTTGACGTGGGGGTTCACCAGGAACGCCAGCGGGCCCTGGGCCAGCAGGCTGATGGGAGTGAAGTCTTTGACCGAGTCGTACTTGATACTGTTCTTGTAGAGCAGCGGGTTGATGGAGTGCAGCGACGCGTTGATGTAGAGCGTGTAGCCGTCCGGCGCGGAGCGCGCGACGGAGGCGGCGCCGATCATGCTGGATGCGCCCGCGCGGTTCTCGACCACGACGGACTGGCCCAGCTCGTCCTTGAGCTTGTCGGCGAACATGCGGGCCACGCCATCGACCGGGCCGCCAGGCGCATGGGGCACGACGATGGTGATGGGGCGGGAAGGATAGTCGCCCTCGGCCGCATGCGCGGCGGAAAAGACGGCGAAGGTCGCGGCGGCGGCGATGAGGGTGCGGCGGGTGGTGGGCATGGAAGTCCTCGGTGGATCAGATGGCTTTCAGTTCGGGGGAGCTCCAGCCGTACTTCTTGTCCAGCTCCAGCTCGCGCACGGCGCGCAGGCCCTTGTGCAGCGCCTCGCCCTCCAGGCCGCGCAGCGGCTTGCGCAGCTCGCCCGCGGGCAGGCCCACGGCGCGCATCAGCGACTTGATGGCCACCGGGTTGATGGCGGAGTACGAGAAGTGCAGCATGGGCAGCATGCGCAGGTAGGTTTCGCGGAAGCTGACCGGCTCGGCGGCCGTCTTCCAGGGGCGCGAGAGCACGGCGATCTCGGCCGGCGCGATGTTGCCGGTCATGTTGGCCGTGCCGTGGCCGCCCAGGCTCATGGTGGGCACCACCAGCCCCAGGTTGGGCGAGTCGCAGCACATCACCGACACGTCGGGCCGCCCGGCCAGCACCTGGGCCACCTGGCCCACGCGGGTGGTCGATTCCTTGTGCACCACGTAGTTGGGGTGCTTGAAGATGCGCAGCAGCTGGTCCCAGTGCAGGTCGGACTTCACGCGCGGCGGGTTGTTGTAGATGCCCAGCGGCAGGTCGGTGGCGTCGGCCACTTCGAGGAAATAGGCCTCGATGTCGGCCTCCGACGCGCAGATGTAGGCCGGCGCGGCGAGGATGGCGCCGTCCGCGCCGTTGGCGCGGGCGAACTTCAGGTAGTCGATGGTGGTGGCCGTGTTGTTGCCGGTGCAGCCATAGAAGAATTGGGACTTGCCCGTCTTCATCTTGGCCGTCTCCACGATGACCTGCTGGCGCTCCTGCGGCGAGAGCATGGACACCTCGCCCGTCGACCCCATGAACAGGATGGCGCTGGTGCCGTTGTCTTCATGGAATCGGATCAGCGTGCGGAAACCCTCGAAATCCACGCTGCCGTCCTTGTTGAAGGGCGTGATGAGGGCGACGAAGGAGCCTTCGATTTTCATTTTGCTCATGGTGAATCCTGGGAGTGTGGAAACGGGCCGCGCGGCGCATGCGCCGACGTGTAACCCATTGTGCAACAAGCCTCCCAACCACCGCGCATAACGATATGCGAGCCAGCACTGGATACAAGCCCAAAAGCCATCCAGCGCTTACCCATAATGCATAAGCAGCTCTTTTTTCAGGAGCACTACGTGCATACAGCCGAAAGCTGCGCACCGGCGCCGGCGCGCTCCGCCGTCCTACGGCCGGCGTGCGCAGGCCGCGCTACGGTGGTGCCATGCCCGCGCCGCCAGGCGTGCGCGGAAAAGGAGGTTCCCATGGACTATCTGCTGCAAGGCATGTTCGGTGAGAAATCGCTCACCAAGGTGGTCGCCGTGTTCGACGACCAGGCCAGCGCCGAGGCCGTGATCGGCCGCCTGCTGCGCCTGCCCGGCATGGAGCCGGGGCAGGTGCGGCTGGCCGGGCCGAAGGATCTGCGCACCCACCGCGCCGACCTGTTCGGCCGCAAGATGGAGCCCGAGCAGCGCGGCATCTTCCAGACGCTGCTGCGCACACACGTGGTGACGGGCTTCGCGGGCGGTGTGCTGGGGCTGGTGCTCTACGCCTACCTGATGGGCTCCGGCCACCCCATGATGGTCAGCAGCCCGCTGCTGGCCTTCATCGCCATCGTCGGCTTCTCCACCACTTTCGGCCTGATGCTGGGCGGGCTGGTCGCCATGCGGCCGGACCACATCCGCGTGATCACCCAGGTGCGGACCGCGCTGCGCTCCGGGCGCTGGGCCGTGGTGGTGCACCCCACCGATGGGCACCAGGCCGACCTGGCGCAGGAAGCACTGCAGGCCAGCAGCGCCAACGTCATGCGCACGCTGTAAGCCGACACAAGCCAAATCGGCCCGTAGCGCTTGCTGGACAAGCGCAAGCAGCTACTATTTTTGCAGCACCAGTTCCAGCACGGCGCGCGGGTAGATCACATGCTCCTGCGTGAGCACGCGCGCCGCCAGGGTCTGCGCCGTGTCGCCGGGCAGCACGGGCACCGCCGCCTGGGCCAGGATGGGGCCGGCGTCGAGTTCCGCCGTCACCAGGTGCACGGTGGCGCCCGCCACACGGCAGCCCGCGTCGATGGCGCGCTGGTGCGTGTGCAGGCCGGGGAAAGCCGGCAGCAGCGACGGGTGGATGTTCACCAGCCGCCCTGCGAAGTGCTGCACGAACCCGGGCGTGAGGATGCGCATGAAGCCCGCCAGCACCACGACGGCGGGCGCATGGGCGTCGATGGCCCGGGCCAGCGCGGCGTCGAAATCCTCGCGCGAGGCGTAGGCCTTGTGGTCCAGCACCTGGGTGGGAATGCCGTGCTCGCGCGCAATGGCCAGGCCCCCGGCATCGGCCTTATTGCTCAGCACGGCGGCCACGCGGGCGCCGTGGCGGCCAGCCCAGTCCTGCTGCTGCGCCACGCGCACGATGGCAGCCATGTTGGAGCCGCCGCCTGAGATCAAAATCACGATGTTCTTCATTTGCCTGGAATTATCCCCGCCCCATGCCCTTCGACGCCCGCACCCGCCCCCTCACCACCCCGCAAGCCCGCGTGCTCGCCACGCTGCTGGAAAAGTCGCGCACCGTGCCCGACAGCTATCCGCTCACGCTCAACAGCCTCGTCGCAGGCTGCAACCAGAAAAGCAGCCGCGAGCCCGTGATGCAGCTCACCGACGGCGAGGTGCAGGAGGCCCTGGACGGCCTGCGCCAGCAGACGCTGGTGACGGAGATCGGCGGCGCCCGCGTGGCGCGCTGGGAGCACAACTTCGCCCGTGGCGTGGGGGTGCCCGACCAGTCCGCCGTGCTGTTGGGCCTGCTGATGCTGCGCGGCCCGCAGACGGCGGGCGAGCTGCGCATCAACGCCGAGCGCTGGTACCGCTTCGCGGACATCTCCTCGGTCGAGGCTTTCCTGGACGAGCTGCAGGAGCGCAGCGACGAGAAGGGCGGGCCGCTGGTGGTCCTGCTCCCCCGTGCGCCCGGCGCGCGCGAGTCGCGCTGGGCGCACCTGCTGTGCGGGCCGGTGGATGCCACGGCGCTGGCCGCGCCCGCCGCCGAGTCCACACCCGACGGCACGCTGGCCCAGCGCGTGCAGGCGCTGGAGGCCGAGGTCGCCGCGCTGCGCGCCACCGTCGAGCGCCTGTGCGGCCAGCTGGGCGGGGAGCCGTGAATGTCACGATGCGGACAGGATAAATAAGCACGCCCGTGCTACAAACCCCGCTTGCCACAGGAGACTCCCCCATGGACCTTGCTTTCACCCCCGAAGAACAGGCGTTCCGCGAAGAAGTGCGCGCCTGGGTGCGCGCCAACCTGCCCGCGCACATCGCCCACAAAGTGCACAACGCCCTGCGCCTGACGCGCGACGACATGCAGGGCTGGGCCAAGATCCTGGGCAAGAAGGGCTGGCTGGGCTTCGGCTGGCCGAAACAGTTCGGCGGCCCCGGCTGGACAGCCGTGCAAAAGCACCTGTTCGAGGAAGAATGCGCGCTGGCCGGCGCGCCGCGCATCATCCCCTTCGGCCCGGTGATGGTGGCGCCCGTCATCATGGCCTACGGCACGCCCGAGCAGCAAAAGCGCTTCCTGCCCGGCATCGCCAGCGGCGAGGTCTGGTGGAGCCAGGGCTACAGCGAGCCCGGCTCGGGCTCGGACCTGGCCAGCGTGAAGACCCGCGCCGAGCGCGTGGGCGACAAGTACATCGTCAACGGCCAGAAGACCTGGACCACGCTGGGCCAGCACGGCGACTGGATGTTCAACCTCGTGCGTACCAGCAACGAGGGCAAGCCGCAGACCGGCATCTCCTTCCTGCTGCTCGACATGAAGAGCCCCGGCGTGACGGTGCGCCCCATCAAGCTGCTCGACGGCGAGTGCGAAGTCAACGAGGTGTTCTTCGACAACGTCGAGGTACCCGCCGACCAGCTCATCGGCGAGGAGAACAAGGGCTGGACCTACGCCAAGCACCTGCTCAGCCACGAGCGCACCAACATCGCCGACGTGAACCGCAGCAAGCGCGAACTGGAGCGCCTCAAGCGCATCGTGAAGAACGAAGGGCTGTGGGGCGACATGCGCCTGCGCGACCAGATCGCACTGCTGGAGGTGGACATCGTGGCGCTGGAAATGCTGGTGCTGCGCGTGCTGTCCAACGAGAAGAGCGGCAAGAACTCCCTCGACATCGCCGGCCTGCTCAAGATCAAGGGCAGCGAGATCCAGCAGCGCTATGCCGAGCTGATGATGCTGGCAGCGGGCCCCTTCGCCCTGCCCTTCATCGAGGAAGCCATGGAAGCCGGCTGGCAGGGCGACTTCCCCGGCGGCGAGGTGGCCAACGCGCCGCTGGCGTCCCAGTATTTCAACCTGCGCAAGACCACCATCTACGGCGGCAGCAACGAAGTGCAGCGCAACATCGTGGCTCAAACCGTGCTGGGCTGAGGAGACAAAGACATGGACTTCGACTTTTCCGACGACCAGCAGCAACTGCGCGACGCCGTGCGCCGCTGGGTGGACAAGGGCTACACCTTCGAGCGCCGCCGCGCCATCGTCGCCGCGGGCGGCTTCGACCGTGCGGCCTACGGCGAGCTGGCCGATCTGGGCCTGACGGCCCTCACCGTGCCCGAGGCCCACGGCGGCCTGGGCCAGGGCGCCGTGGACGCCATGGTGGCCATGGAGGAACTCGGCCGCGGCATCGTGCTGGAGCCGCTTGCGCACACCTTCATCGCCGCCAGCGTGCTGGGCCAGTACGCCCCCGAGGCCGTGCAGGCCGGCTGGCTGCCGCGCATCGCCAGCGGCGAGGCGCTGGTGGTGCTCGCCCACCAGGAGCGCAAGGCACGCTACCGCCTCGACGTTTGCGAGGCAAAAGCTGCTCCAACGCCCACCGGGTATGCGGTAACAGCTCTCAAAAGCATAGTACCCTCCGGCGACCAGGCCGACGCCTACCTCGTGCCCGCGCACCTGGACGGCCGCATCGCCCTGTTCCTCGTCGAGCGCGCCGCCTCCGGCGTGGCCGCGCGCGGCTACCGCACGCAGGACGGCAGCCGTGCCGCCGAGGTGGTGCTGGACAACGCCGCTGCCACGCTGGTCACCACCGATGGCCTGGCCGCGCTGGAGCTGGCCGTGGACACGGGCATCGCCTGCACCTGCGCCCAGGCCGTGGGCGTGATGGACCAGACCGCCGCCGTCACCTTCGACTACCTGAACCAGCGCAAGCAGTTCGGCGTGCCCATCGCCAGCTTCCAGGCCCTGCGCCACCGCGCGGCCGACATGAAGATGCAACTGGAGCTGGCCCGCTCCATGAGCTACTACGCCAGCCTCAAGCTCGGCGCCCCCAACGACGAGCGCCGCCGCGCCCTGGCCCGTGCCAAGGTGCAGCTGGGCCAGTCCATGCGCTTCGTGGGCCAGCAAGCGGTGCAGTTGCACGGGGGCATCGGGGTGACGGACGAATACATCGTCAGCCACTACTTCAAGACGCTCACCCAGCTCGAAATCACCTGGGGCGATACGCTGCACTACCTGGGCGAGGTGAGTGCGCGCATGCAGGACACGGCGGGCGTGTTCGCCTGACAAAAAACCGCTGGCCCCCAACAAAAACCCCCGCAGGCTCGCACCTGCGGGGGTTTTTCATTTTGCTATGAAAAATCTAGCTGCCTGCGCTTGATGGACAAGCGCCAGCAGCCATTTTCACTCACACCCTGCGGCGGCGGGCCATGCCCAGGAAGGCCAGCAGGCCGGACAGCGCCAGCAGCCCCCACTGCGACAGCGTGGGGATGCCCGTGGGGCTCACCGCCGCGATGGTGATCGTCGGGCTCTGCGTGTTGTCGCCAAGGTTCGAATCCCCAGGAGCCGAGGTGGTCGAGGTGGTGACCGTGGTGGTGACCGGGCCGGGCGTGGCGGCGGTGGGCGTGCCCGTGATCGCACAGGTCACCGTAGCGCCCATGGGGATCGTGTCGCCATTGCTCCACCCCGGAGCCGGGACGGCGGTGTCGATCGTGCAAGCGCCCTTGTTCAGCCCGTTGGGCAGGCCGGTGATGTCGCAGGCAGCCCCCGTGGCATCCGCCGAGCCCTGGTTGGAGCAGGTGAAGCCGCCGGTATAAGGCTTGCCCAGCGTGCCTGGGGGCAAGGTGCCGCCCGTGGGGCCTGCCGCCAGGTCGGGCGCGGCCGTCACGGTGATGGCCTTCGTGCGCTGGTTGTTGCCGTTGTTGCTGTCACCCGGCGTATTGGTATCACCCTGAACGGTAGAGCCACCCCCAGTAGGCGTGCCGCTCACCTGGCAGAGGATCGTCGCTCCCGCAGGCACGGCCTCGCGCTGGTTCCACGTGGTGCCGCCGATGGCGCAAGCCCCCATCGAGATACCCGCAGGCAGGCTGGTCACCGCGCACACCGTGGCGGCATCGGCCGGCGCGGGGTTCGCGGTGGTGTTGGTACAGGTGAAGCTGCCTTCATAGAGCTTGCCCACGATGGCAGAGCCGGGCAGGCCCGACAGGTCGATGGACATGTCGGGGTACACCACGCGCACCGGCTGGTCGCTGATGTTGTTGCCCGGGTCGGCATCACCGTCGCTGCCCGTGGTGCCCTTCACGTTGGTGTCGGTCGTCGTGTTGCCGATCGGCGGCGTGCCGCCGACGGTGCACACCACCTGCTTGCCCGCGGGCACGATGCCAGGCTGCGCCCACGGCGCGCCATCGATGGTGCAGGACTGCGTGGTGACGTTCGTCGGCAGGCCCGTGACCGTGCAGGTGGCGTTGGTGGCTGCGTCCGTCGCGCTCAGGTTGGTGCAGGTGAAGCTGCCTTCATAGGGCACGCCAGGCACCACCGTGGGCGGCAGCGTGGTCACGTCGATGGCCATGTCCGGGCCGGGCGCGGCGTTGACGGCGGAAGCCGCCACTGCCGCGTTGTTGCCCTGGTCTGCAGGCAGCTCACCCGAAGCATCCACGCGGCTGGCAATCTGCACGCTGCCGCTGGCGGGCGCCGTGTAGGTCAGCTCCATGGGCACGGACTGGCCGGGCTGCAGGGTGGTGGGCAGGTTGTTCACCGTCACCACCACGTCGCTGCCACTGCCCCCGGTGACCGTGCAGGTCGTGGGCAGCGTGCAGGCCACGTCTTGCGTGCCATCCGGCAAGGTGAGCGTGTAGGTCACGCCGGTGGCAGGCGTCGTCGGGCTGATGTTGGTGAACGTCACCGGCACCTTCACCGTCTTGCCGGGCGTGACCTTGGCGGGCGGGGCCACCGTGGTGGTCACGTCGGGCGTGGTGGACGGGGCCGTGGCCTGCGCGGCGGTTTGGCCCGTGGCCTGGTTGTTGGCGGAGTCGCCGTCGTTGGTGGCGCCCACGGTGCTGGTCACCGTGCGCTGCTGGCCTGCCGTGGCGGGCGCAGGGTAGCTCACGGCCAGCTCCAGGCTTTCGCCCTGCAGCAGCACCGTGGGCAGGTTGCAGCCGCTGAGCGTGCCGTCACCGGCCACCGTGCAGGGCGCGCCCTTGTAGCTCACCGTGGGCGTTACGCCGCCATCCAGCGCCACCTTGTAGGTCACGCCGGTGGCCGTCACGCTGCCGATGTTGGTGTAGGTCACCTTGCCGGTCACGGGCTGGTTCGTGCCTGCCGTGGCGGGCACCTGCACCGCCGTCGTCACCTCGGCCACGGACTGGCCCGCGCCTGCCGCCACCGCCAGCGGCGCATCGGCCGTGTTGTTGGGCAGGGGGTCGTTGGCCGTGGTCGTGGCAGTCGTCGCCGTCAGCGTGTAGTTCGCGGTGGCGGCAGGCGTCTTCCACTTCAGCGCCACCTGGTTCTGCTGGCCGCCCGCCAGGGTGGTGGGCAGGCCGGTGATGGTGACTTTGCCCGTGGCGGGGTCGTAGTCGCAGGTGGCACCCGTGCATTGCACGCCGTCCAGGTCTGGAGGCAGGTGGGTTACCTCATAGGTCACGCCGTCGGCGGGCTGGTCGCCCTGGTTGCCGAAGGTCACCAGCGTGGTCACCTGGTCGCCGGGGTTGGCGGTGGCGGGGGACTGGATCTTGGCGAACACGTCGGGGCCGCTGATCTTCACCGCCTTGGTCTGGGTGTTGTTGCCCGCATTGCCAGCGGTTTCATTGCCTGCGCTCGTAGTGCCCGTCAGATCGATCGATGGCTTGCCCGGCCCTGGCGCGACGTAGTCATACGTGCAGGTGATCGTTCCGCCAGGTGCCAGCGTGGCCTGCGGCGATGCCGGGGTGCAGGCACCGCCTTGCAGGGTCAGCGTGCCGTTGCCGGGGCCGGGGTTGCCGATGCCGCAGGTGGCGCCGGTGGCGTTCGCGTTGCCGTTGTTGGTGCACACCGCCGTCACGGTCTGGGTGGAGCCGTAGGGCACGGGCGTGGCAGGCACGGTGACTTCCACCCCCATGTCGATGTTGGGCGGAGCGAGCGCCACGTTCACCGTCACCGTGGCCGTATCACACAGGTGCGTATTCGGCGCGGCCATGCAGATGGTGTAGGTGTAGGAGTCCGTCCCCGTGTAGCCAACGCTGGGCGTGTAGGTGCAGGCCGTGGCAGTACACACGACGTTGCCGTTGGCGCCATTCGTTTTCCCCGTCACGCCGAACCCAGGCGCCGGCGTTGTCTCATTGCCCGAGCCGTCAAAAACCTTGGTCCAGTCGTTGGTGGTCACCGGCGTCATGACGCCTGTGCCGGGCGTCGTGACCGCACTGTCGCCATTGGCCTTGATCTGGGCCTTGGGAATGGTGTAAGTGGCGGTGTCGTCCGACATATCACCGTTGTTGTCGATGGCCTTGAAGGTGAAGTTCGCTTCCACGGGGTCCGCGCCCGCGTACCACAGCTCGGTATCGGCTTCAAGGAACAGTCCGCCCGGAGGGATGGTCGTAATGGGCACGGGGATGCTGCCGTCCAGGCGATAAAGCGTGCCATTCGTGGGCAGGCTGATGATCTGGTAGGAAACCACCGCGCCATCGGTATCCGTGCCCGCCAGCTTGGCCGCCGTGCTGGTGCCCGGCAGCACCAGCCGTGTGGGGGCCGTGCCCAGGCCGACAGGCGCCGTGGTCACATCCACTGCGACCGGAGGCACGTTAGCCACGCCACTGGCCTTCACCACGCGCACGCGGTGGTCTTCGATTTCGCCGTCGAGGGCAAAGCCCAGCGCGCGCTTGTCCTCATTGGTTCTGACGATGACGTTTTCGGCCGGAAACCGGGCGTTGTAATTGGCGTCCACCGCCGTGGCCGTGGTAATGCGCAGGCGAATGTAGCGGTAGCCTTCCTCAAGACCGCTCACGGTCCAGTTCAGCGTCACGCTGCCGCCGGATACCCCCGTGGGTGCGTTGGCCGTCGCAGCTTCGCTGGTTTGGAAAATGCCATCGTTGTCCCAATCGACCCAGGCATAGACCGTTGCCGCCTTGCCCGAGGTGTTCGTGAACTGCACTTTCAGCGAGTAGCTGGTCGCGCTGTCCACGATGTGGGGCAATTCATCGCCAGGCGTTACCGCAATCAGGTTGCCCAAGTCATTCTGGGCCTCCACGATCCCGTCTTCTTCCCACAACAGGGTGGGCGGGCCGGGAATGTAGTCGCCGTAGGAGCCTACGTTTTTGGTGCCGCTAACCACATTCTTGGGCGTTTGGTCGTTTTGCTGTGGCGCGAATGCGCCGAGGAACAGCTTGTTGTCGTTCGGGTTATCGCCGCCATTGGCGTAGAAGTGCATGGCCTGGTTGCTGCCGCCGCTGTTTTCATAGCCCTTGGGTGCATCGCCGTAGTCAAAGCCCGATGTGCCGCAAATGTTCAGCACCGGAGTAGCAGAGCAGTTGAATGCCGACTGCGTTGCCGTAGAAATAACCCCATCCCCCATGCTGCCCTGGATCTGGTGGCCCACGTAGCAGAACTGCGGGCTGCTTTTCGGCAAAAACACCGTGGTGTGGCCGCCCACCTCAATCAGCTTGGCCTTTTGCTCACCAGCAGCGCCACCGAGATAGTTCGGCTTTCCGACATGGTTCGCCCCCGCGCCGCCAGGCGCGCCAATCATGCTGCCGTTGTTGTTGCCCCAGGTGTAAACCGTGCCGTCCCTGGTAATCAGCGCACCGGCGGCGCCACCGCTACCGCCACCCACATCGTGTTCCTGCACACTGAAGAAATCGACGTCGCCCACCAGGCTGGTGCCGGCCCCGCTGCCGGTGCCAATCTGCACCGTCTGCCAGGACCGTTGCTCCGCCGCGGTCAGGCCCGCACCCAACTGGTATTGGTTGTTCGCCCCCACCGAGTACAGCGTGCCCGTGCTGGACAGCACGAACATGGTGTTGTTGGCCGTGGAGTTGCCGGTCACGCCAATCATCTTCGGCGTGATGGGGTTGCCGCTTTCCTGCGGCAAGGTCATGGGGGTTGCATAGGAGGTCGGGGAAACGGCAGCACCGTCGCCGAAATACGGGGTATAGCCCCAGGCATAGAGCACACCGTCGCTGGTGTGCACCATCAGCGCCCCTTTGCTGGCGCCACCCACCTGCCCCCGCACGGCCAGCGCGTTCTGCAGCACCGGGTTGCCGGCAGCATTGGTGCGCACGCGGTGCCACTCGTTGTCGGTGGCCGTGCCCGTGGAGCCATCGCCCCGCAAGCGTTCACCACCCGTCCCAAGGCGCTTGTTGACCAGTGTCCACACCTCACCGCCTTTGTCCGGCTTGGTGACTAGGGCAAGCAACCCGTTGGTGGCAAAAAGCTGCGCCACATCGTTGGGGGAGACTCCGGGCGGCAAGCCATCGGTTTTGCCATTGACGGTAATCGGCCCCGCTGTTTGGGTGCTTTTGATGTCCTGGCTCAGTACAGCAGTGTTGGGGTCTCCCCAGGCATAAAGACCCGTGGTGGTAAGCGCAACAACTTGCGCACTCGATGTGTTGCTGCCCAAGGTGATCAGCACCGGGGCACTGCCGCCCAGCCGGGGCTGACCAAAAGCCCAGGTGCCACCGTCAATGATGTCCAGCGGGCGGCCAACGCTGTTGCCGGTGTAAACGTACGGATTCGTCGGTCCCGGCCCTGATCCCGTGGCGCCGGAGTCACCCAGCGCGCCCATGTTCTCTCCCCAACCCGCCCAGGAGCCATCGGTGCGCTGCGCCACCGATTGGTGAAAGGAGCTGGTGATGATGTCGTACAGCTTGTCCGGCTGGCAGGTCTGCGCGGCGGCTGGCTGCCCCCCAGCAGCGACGCGGCCAGTACGGCCAGCACGCCCCCCAGCGGCAGCCTGCCCGACAGCGACCGCAATGCTCTCCCGATGGTCATAGAGCCCCTTTCTTTATTCGAAACCAGATAGAAAAAAGCCGTTGCGCGACGGCAACGGCATATTGTTTTGAAATGTATCTCACCTGGCTCATGGCACGAACACCAGCCCCTTGCCAAAAACTGCCCGTACCGGCAACGCCATGCCCGTCGCCTCCAGCGTCTTGCGCCGCAAACGGGTGAGCTGCGATTCGATGCGGTGAAAGCCGTCCTCCACATCCCCCGCGCCCATCGCATCCACCAGACCCTGCTTGGTCACCAGGCTGCCCTTGGCAGCGATCAAGTGTCCTACCAGTTCCAACTCACGGGTAGTGAGTGCAACGGTACGTAAATTCGGAGCAACCAATTGTGCCGCCATGGCATCCAGGCGCCAAGGAACAACATGACCGGCCGGTGCAGGCGCCTGCGTTGCCTCGCCCCGGCGCAATTGCGAGCGGATCCCGGCCACCAGCTCATGCAGGTCGGTGGGCTTGACGAAATACTGCAGCGCGCCGGCATCCAGCCCGGCGATGCGGCTTTCCAGATCGCCCCGGGCGGTGAGCACCACGGCGGGCACGCCTTGCTGCGCCAGGCGGCGCACCAGGCTCAGGCCGCTTTCACCGGGCAGTCCCAAATCGACGACGACCAAGTCGGCACGCTGCCGCAGCAGGCTTACATAGAAGTCTTCTGCGGATTCGGCACCCCAGGCCTGCATTCCACTTTTTTCGAGAAAACGGCAGACGTTGGAGCGGATGTCCTCGTCGTCCTCGACCACGGCGACTATGAAATGGGTAGGGGACTGCTGGTGCATGATGGGTTTCAATGACGTCGGGGATTGTCATAGCCGCCCATCTGTAACGCCATGTACAAAAACTCACTAGGACTCACTAAACGGCTGGATTCACCTTTGTTGTCAATGCTGGCCCCGCTGCCTTTGTGGGTAGTGATGTCGGTTTGCGTAGTGGCCCTCTTCCTGCTGGGTCCCACGTTTTTCGTGCAACCCATACCGAACCTGAAGCTGGGCACGGACTGGCCCATGCAGGTGCTGGAAGACGCCCACGGGCGTATGACGGTGGACGACGTGGCGGCCCTGCCGGACAGCGCCTTCAAAACGCAGCACGCCCCGCTGAACGAGGGCTACAGCCACAAGGTGTATTGGGTGAAGGTGGCTGCCCCTCCCATCCTGCCAGCCGCCGCCGATCCGCTCTGGCTGGAGGTGATGCCTGCCTATCTGGACAAGGTGACGCTCTACCAGCGACTGGGAGAAACGTGGCGTGCATACGACAGTGGCGACACGGTGCCCCTGTCGCAGCGCGTGCGAGTGCGCCAACTGGTGTTTCCCTTGGTGGCGGATACGTCGTTCATCCTGCGGGTACAGACCCTGAGCGCCACCCAGGTGCATGCCGTGGTGCGGCGCAGCACGGGGCTGATGGCAGGGTTGGCCGGAACGGAGTGGGCTGCGGGCGTGCACCTGGGCATCAACCTGCTGCTGTCCCTGCTGATCATTGGCGCGGCACTGGCACTGCGCACGCGCAGCCTCGTGGCCATGGCCGCTTTTTCCACGACGGTGCTGCTACACGGCTTCAATGTGCAGGGCTATGCGCACCTGTGGCTGCCCGATCATCTGTCGCACTGGTCCGACCTGCTGGTGAGTGTGGGAGTGTTCATCCTGCCTGCCACCTTTGCGTGGCAGGTGCGTGAGCTGCTGACGCGCGGCACGCGCTGGCGCCGCGTGGATACGGCGCTGCTCGCACTGGCCATAGCCCCGCTGCTGGCGATCGCCAGCATCCCCCTGAATCGCTATCCGCCTTTCGCGGCTTTCGCCATCACGGTGCCGTGGTTCGCCAGCATGCTGGGCACCTGGGTGGCGTGGAACAAGCTGCGTCAAAGCGGCCCGTCGGCTGTGCACCTGTTGCTGGCAACGCCCTACAGCCTGTACGCCGTGGTGGGCAGCTATGTGACGGCAACCGCCATGGGCCTGCTGCCCGCCCAGGTCGATACGCGCACCTACTGGCAGCTCATGGCCCTGCTGCTGAACATCCTGATCGCGGTCGCCGTCGGGGCCGACCTGCTGGAACGCTTCCGCCAGTCGATGGCGCAGCGCGCCCAGTTGGTCAAGTCGCTGGAACAATCGGAGCAATCGCTGGAGGAGCGGGTGCGAGAGCGCACCGCCGAGCTGCTGCGCACCCAGAATGCGCTGCAGGCGGCACTGCACAGCGAGCGCGAGCTGCGCCAGGACCAGCGCCAGTTCTTCAACATGGTGAACCACGAATTCCGCACGCCCCTGGCGGTGATCGACAGCGCGGCCACGGAACAATGGTCCTTCCCTTCCCCGACCTCGACCCGCAAGTCGAGCGCGCCGCGCAGATCCGCCGTGCGTGCCGGCGCCTGACGACCCTGGTGGACAACTGCCTGGTCAGCGAGCGGCTGGACGCCGCAGGCTTCGGGCTGCAGCAAGGCATGGCCTCGGTGCCGGCCCTGGCCGAGGAAGCCGCCCAGCTCGTGCGCTGGTCGCCGCGGCACCACCTGCGGCTGCGCACCCAGGACGCGCCAGCGCAGTGGCCGTGCGATCCCACGCTGGTGCATATCGCCCTGTCTAACCTGGTGGACAACGCGGTCAAGTACGCACAGGCAGGCCAGATCCTCGTAGCCGCAAGGCTCAACGCACAAGGCTCGCTGGAGCTATCGGTGACCGACGAAGGCCCTGGACTGCCCCCGATGCGGTGCAGCGCATCTTCGACCAGTTCGAACGCGGCCACCGCACCGACCAGGCCAGGGGCTTCGGCCTGGGGCTCTGGGTGGCACGGCGCGTGGCACGGCTGCATGGGGGCGACGTGCGCGTGCATTCGGCCCCGGGCCACGGCACATGTTTCATGCTCACACTGCCTTAGCAAACTGAAATGGTTTTCAGCTCAACAGCCGCGACGACTTGGGCACATGCGCCATCAGGAACTCCATCTGGTCGGCCAGGATGCGCCGATTGCGCAGGATGAAGTCCTCCCACAGGCTGGGCACGTAGGGGGTGTACAGCAGCGGCATGTGCGCCTGTTCGGGCGTGCGCGGGCCCTTGCGGTGGTTGCAGGGGCGGCAGGCCGTGACCACGTTCATCCAGTGGTCCACGCCATTGCGGGCGAAGGGCACGATGTGCTCCCGCGTCAGGTCCTGCTCCTGGAAGTGGCCGCCGCAGTAGGCGCAGACGTTGCGATCGCGCGCGAACAGCTTGCCGTTGGTCAGGCTGGGGCGCAGGTCGAAGGGGTTGATGCCGCACACGCCGCGCGTGCCGATGATGCTGCTCACCGCGACCTGCGACTGCTCGCCGGTGATGGCGTTGTGCCCGCCGCGAAACAGGGCCACCCGTGCGCCCAGCTCCCAGCGCACCTCGCCCGCGGCGTAGTGCGTGACCGCCTGCTCCAGTGAAATCCACGATTGCGGCAGCCCTTGGGCCGACAGCTTCAAGACCTTCACGACACGCCTCCTCTGAGTGGAACGCTGGCGCACAATATACTCTTTTCATGTGAAATAAGCCTCCAGCGCTTGTGCATCAAGCGCTGGCAGCTATAAAACAAGAAGCATTCCATGAAGATATTCCGAGGCCTGCACCACCCTGACGTGGCCCCCGCCTGCGCCCTGACCATCGGCAACTTCGATGGCGTGCACCGCGGCCACCAGGCGATGCTGGCGCTGCTGAACAACGAGGCACGGCACCGCGGGGTGCCCAGCTGCGTGCTGACCTTCGAGCCGCACCCGCGCGACTACTTCGCGGGCGCACACAAGCGCCCCGAACTGGCCCCTGCGCGCATCGGCACGCTGCGCGACAAGCTGGCCGAGCTGGCCGGCTGCGGCGTGCAGCAGGCGGTGGTGCTGCCGTTCAACGAGAAGCTGGCGCGGCTGTCGCCCGAGGCCTTCATCGACGACGTGCTGCTGCGCGGCCTGGGCGCGCGCTACGTGCTCGTGGGCGACGACTTCCGCTTCGGGGCGCAGCGCGCGGGCGACTACCGGCTGCTGGACGAGGCCGGGCGCGCGCGTGGCTTCGACGTGGCGCGCATGAACAGCTACGAGGTGCACGGCCTGCGCGTCTCCAGCTCCGCCGTGCGCGAGGCGCTGGGCGCGGGCCGCATGGAGGATGCCGCGGCGCTGCTGGGCCGGCCGTACGCCATTTCGGGCCACGTGGTGCACGGGCGCAAGCTGGGGCGCACGCTGGGCCGCTCGGCCGCCAGCGGCACGCACCAGGACGGCTTTCGCACGCTCAACCTGCGTTTTGCGCACTGGAAGCCTGCCGCCAGCGGCATCTTCGCGGTGCTGGTCCACGGGCTGGATGGCGAGCCCCTGCCCGGCGTGGCCAACCTGGGCGTGCGCCCCTCGCTCGACCCCGACGACGTGAACGGCGGGCGCGTGCTGCTGGAGACGCACTGCCTGGAGTGGCCGGCCCATCTGGGCGCCGAGGGGGCCTACGGTAAAATCGTGCGCGTGGAACTGCTGCACAAACTGCACGACGAGCTGAAATACGACAGCCTGGACGCCCTCACCGCCGGCATCGCCAAGGACTGCGATGACGCGCGTGCGTATTTCGCGGCCACCCGTCGCCAGACCACCCGCGACCGAATTTGACGGGGCTGCCTTCGCCCCCCTCGCCCGCTTTCCGCACCGTTCGCCCCCTTCCAGGTTGTGCGCCTGGAACGCCCTTGATTTGAAGGTTTCCCCATGTCCGACCCAACGCCCAAGAACACCAGCGCCTACCGCGGCACGCTGAACATGCCCGACACGTCCTTCCCCATGCGCGGCGACCTGCCCAAGCGCGAGCCGGGCTGGGCCAAGGAGTGGGATGAGAAGGGCATCTACAAGCAGCTGCGCGCCGCGCGCCAGGGGGCGCCCAAATTCATCCTGCACGACGGCCCGCCGTACGCGAACGGCCAGTTGCACATCGGCCACGCGGTGAACAAGATCCTCAAGGACATGATCGTCAAGGCGCGCCAGCTCGAAGGCTTCGACGCGCTCTACACCCCTGGCTGGGACTGCCACGGCCTGCCGATCGAGAACGCCATCGAGAAGCTGCACGGCCGCAACCTGCCGCGCGACGAGATGCAGGCCAAGGGCCGCGCCTTCGCCACCGAGCAGATCGCGCAGCAGATGGCGGACTTCAAGCGCCTGGGCGTTCTGGGCGAATGGGACAACCCCTACAAGACCATGAACTACGCGAGCGAGGCCGGCGAGTTGCGCGCGCTGAAAAAAGTGATGGAACGCGGCTTCGTCTACCGCGGCCTCAAGCCCGTGTACTGGTGCTTCGACTGCGCCTCGTCGCTGGCCGAGTTCGAGATCGAATACCAGGACAAGCAGAGCCAGACGCTGGACGTGATGTTCCCGGCCGCCGATCCGGCCAGGCTCGCCGCCGCCTTCGGCCTGCCCGCCTTGACCAAGCCCGCGTTCGTCGTGATCTGGACGACGACCGCGTGGACCATTCCCGCCAACCAGGCGCTCAACGTCAACCCCGAGCTGGAATACAGCCTGGTGGACACCGAGCGAGGCCTGCTCATCGTGGCCAGCGCCCTCGTGGAGCAATGCCTGGAGCGCTGGGGCATCGCAGGCCAGGTCGTCGCCACCGCCAAGGGCGAGAAGCTCGACCACATGCCGTTCAAGCACCCGCTGGCCGACATGGACAAGGGCTACGACCGCATCTCGCCCGTGTACCTGGCCGACTACGCCACGGCCGACGACGGCACGGGTATCGTGCACAGCTCGCCCGCCTATGGCGTGGACGACTTCAACTCCTGCGTGGCCAACGGCCTGAAGTTCGAGGACATCCTCAATCCCGTGCAGGGCAACGGCACGTATGCAGCCGACTTCCCGCTGTTCGGCGGCCAGCACATCTGGAAAGCCGTGCCGGTCATCATCGACGCGCTCAGGGTCGCTGGCCGCCTGATAGGCACCAAGACCATCACCCACAGCTACCCGCACTGCTGGCGCCACAAGACGCCTGTGATCTACCGCGCCGCCGCGCAATGGTTCGTGCGCATGGACGAGGGTGAAGGCGTGTTCACCGACCCGGCGCAGAAGCCCGCGCAGACGCTGCGCCAGATCGCGCTCGAAGCCATCGAGCACACCCACTTCTACCCCGAGAACGGCAAGTCACGCCTGCGCGACATGATCGCCGGGCGGCCCGACTGGTGCATCTCGCGCCAGCGCTCGTGGGGCGTGCCCATCCCTTTCTTCCTGCACACCGACTCGGGCGAGCTGCACCCGCGCACGATGGAAATCATCGACCAGGCGGCGGAGATTGTCGAAAAGGGTGGCATCGAAGCCTGGAGCCGCGTGACGGCGGAAGAAATCCTGGGCGCAGAAGACGCGAAGCACTACACCAAGAGCACCGACATCCTCGAAGTGTGGTTCGACTCCGGCTCCACCTTCTGGCACGTGATGCGCGGCACGCACGCGGGCATGCACCACGACACGGGCCCCGAGGCCGACCTGTACCTGGAAGGCCACGACCAGCACCGCGGCTGGTTCCATTCCTCGCTGCTGCTGGCCTCGGCCATCTTCGGGCGCGCGCCGTACCGGGGCCTGCTCACGCACGGCTTCACGGTGGACGGCCAAGGCAAGAAGATGAGCAAGTCGCTGGGCAACACCGTCTCGCCGCAGGAGGTGAGCGGCAAGCTGGGCGCGGAGATCATCCGCCTGTGGTGCGCGGCCACCGACTACTCGGGCGACCTCGCCATCGACGACAAGATCCTCGCGCGCGTGGTGGACAGCTACCGCCGCATCCGCAACACGCTGCGCTTCCTGCTGGCCAACGTGAGCGACTTCGATCCCGCCAAGGACGCCGTGCCGTTCGAGCAGATGCTGGAGATCGACCGCTACGCGCTCTCGCGCGCCGCGCAGCTCCAGCAGGACATCCTGGCGCACTACAAGGTGTACGAATTCCACCCCGTGGTCGCCAAGCTGCAGCTCTACTGCTCGGAAGACCTGGGCGGCTTCTACCTCGACGTGCTCAAGGACCGCCTCTACACCACCGCGCCCAAGAGCCTCGCGCGCCGCAGCGCCCAGACCGCGCTGCACCAGATCACGCATGCCATGCTGCGCTGGATGGCGCCCTTCCTCTCGTTCACGGCCGAAGAGGCATGGAAGGTGTTCGGCCACTCCAGCTCCATCTACCTGGAAACCTACCAGACCATCCTGACGGAGGGCGATGGGCTGGCCGCCAAGTGGGAGCGCCTGCGCGAGATCCGCGACGCGGTGAACAAGGAGATCGAGGCCGTGCGCACCGCGGGCGCGATAGGCTCGTCGCTGCAGGCCGTGGTGACCCTCGCCGCCGCACCCGAAGACCATGCGCTGCTCGCCAGCCTGGGCGACGACCTGAAGTTCGTGTTCATCGTTTCCGCTATCACATTGGTAGCTGGCAGCGCTCTCCAGATCAGCGTCGCAACCAGTTCCGACACCAAATGCGAGCGCTGCTGGCACTACCGCGCCGACGTGGGCGCGAACACCGAGCATCCCACGCTGTGCGGCCGCTGCGTGAGCAACCTCTACGGCACCGGCGAAAGCCGGGCGCACGCCTGATGGCGCGCGCGGGCAAGGCGGGCAGCATCTGGCCCTGGCTCGGCTGGGCGGTGCTGCTGTTCATCGCGGACCAGTTCACCAAGACGCTGATCCTGGGCTACTACCGCTTGGGCGACGCCACCTACGTCACCAGCTTCTTCAATATCGTGCGCGCCCACAACACGGGCGCGGCGTTCTCGTTCCTGGCCGACGCGGGTGGCTGGCAGCGCTGGCTGTTCACGGCCATCGGCCTGGCAGCGGCTGCGTTCATCCTCTGGCAGCTGCGCGCGCACCCGGGGCAGAAGCTCTTTTGCTTCTCGCTGTCGAGCATCCTCGGCGGCGCCATCGGCAACGTGGTGGACCGGCTGCAGCACGGCTATGTGGTGGACTTCCTGGACTTCCACCTGCGCGGCTGGCACTTCCCCGCCTTCAACGTGGCCGACAGCGCCATCACCGTGGGCGCGGCCTGCCTCATCATCGACGAGCTGCTGCGGGTGCGCAGGGCAAGCTAGCCGCCCGCAGGGGCGATTCAGGGGTATGCTGCAATGTTCTGCGCCGCCGGAGCGGCGCCTCCTCTGAACGCCGTCCATGAAGCATCTGCTCAACCTGCTGGCCGCCATCGCCCTCCTGGTGTGGGGAACCCACCTGGTGCGCACCGGCGTGCTGCGCGTGTTCGGCGCCAACCTGCGCACCATGCTCGCGCGCAGCATGGGCAACCGCTTCACCGCAGCGCTTTCGGGCATGGGGGTGACGGCGCTGGTGCAGTCGAGCACGGCCACCTCGCTCATGACCTCGTCGTTCGTGGGCCAGGGGCTCATCACGCTGCCCGCCGCGCTGGCGGTGATGCGCGGGGCCGACGTGGGCACGGCGCTGATGGCGGTGCTGTTCTCGTTCGACCTGTCGTGGCTGTCGCCGCTGTTCATCTTCGTGGGCGTGGTGCTGTTCATCGCGCGCCAGGACACCACGGCCGGGCGCGTGGGGCGCGTGCTCATCGGCCTGGGGCTGATGCTGCTGGCGCTGGAGATGGTGGTGCAGGCCAGCGGCCCCATGCTCTCCTCGCCCGTCATCAAGGCCATGCTGGGCTCGGTGAGCAGCGACATCGTGATGGAGATCTTCCTGGGCGCGGTGCTCGCCGTGCTCGCCTATTCCAGCCTGGCCATCGTGCTGCTGATCGCCGCCATGGCGGCCTCCAGCGTGGTGCCGCTGGACGTGGCCCTGGGCCTGGTGCTCGGCGCCAACCTGGGCAGCGGCCTGGTGGCGGTGTTCACCACCGCCAAGTCGGCCGTGGAAGTGCGCCAGGTGACGGTGGGCAACCTGGCCTTCAAGGTGATGGGCATCGCCTGCGTGGCGCCGTTCATCGGGCTGTGGCTGACCTACGTGCAGCCGCGCATCCCCAGCACCGCGCACGGCGTGGTGCTGTTCCACCTGGTCTACAACGTGGTCATCAGCGTGGGCTTCATCGGCTTCACGCAATGGGTGGCGCACGGCGTTGCGCGCCTGCTGCCGCGGCCCGAAGGAGCGCAGGGACGCCGGCCACACCATCTGGACCCATCGGCCCTGTCCACCCCGTCGCTGGCCATCTCGTGCGCGGCGCGCGAGGCGCTCTACCAGGCCGACGTGGTGGAGACCATGCTGACCGGCATGCTCGACGTGATCCGCAAGAACGACCAGCAGCTCGCCGAGCGCCTGCGCAAGATGGACGACGAAGTGGACGAGCTGTACTCCTCCATCAAGTACTACCTCACCAAGATCTCGCGCGAGGCGCTGGGCGAGGAGGAAAGCCGCCGCTGGGCCGACATCATCAGCTTCACCATCAACATGGAGCAGGTGGGCGACATCATCGAGCGCGTGCTGCAGGACATCGAGGAAAAGAAGATCCGCAAGGGCCGCGAATTCTCCGAGGCCGGCATGGCCGAGATCACCGAGCTGCACGAGCGCCTGGTGGGCAATCTGCGGCTGGGCATGAGCGTGTTCCTCAACGGCAGCGTGCGCGACGCGCAGCGTCTGCTGGAGGAGAAGGTGCGCTTCCGCGAGCTGGAGCGCGCCTACGCCGCCACGCACCTGGCGCGCCTGTCGGACAAGACGGTGCAGAGCATGGAAACCAGCTCGCTGCACATCGACCTGATCAGCGACTTGAAGCGCATCAACTCGCACATCAGCTCCATCGCCTACCCCATCCTGGAGACGGCCGGCGTGCTGGCGCCCAGCCGCCTCAAGACGCAGCGCCCGGCACCTCCCGAGCCGCTGGGCGACCATCCCTGAGCACAACCCCCTGAGTGGCTGCGCCACTTCCCCTTCTCACGCTGCGCGTGGGAAGGGGGACGACGCCCGTGCGGCGGGGCGGCCCTTGCACGGCGCCCCCCGCCGGAGTGCCCCAGCTTCACAATACGCCGCCAATCAACTCCGTCTCGCGTAGCGCTGCGCCAGCACGGCGCAGACCATGAGCTGCATCTGGTGGAAGATCATCAGCGGCAGCACGATCATGCCGGCCGCCTGCGAGGCGAACAGCACCTTGGCCATGGGCACGCCGCTCAGCAGGCTCTTTTTGGAGCCGCAGAAGACGATGGTGATCTCGTCCTCCTTGGAAAAGCCCAGGCGCCGCGACACCCAGGTGGTGAAGCCCAGCACCGCCGCCAGCAGCACCGCGCACACGGCCACCAGCCCGGCCAGGGCCGGCAGCGGCAGCATGCGCCACAGGCCGCCGACCACGGCCGCGCTGAACGCGGTATAGACCACGAGCAGCACCGAGCCCTGGTCCACGAACTTCAACACCTTCGCGTTGCGCGCGATGAACGGGCCGATCCACGGGCGCAGCAGGTGCCCGGCCACGAAGGGCAGCAGCAGCTGCAGCATGATGCGCCCGATGCTGCCCAGCACGTCCTGCTGGGCGCTGCCGGCCTGCGGCAGCACCAGGCCCACCAGCACCGGCGTGAGGACGATGCCCATCAGTGTGGAGGCCGAGGCGCTGCAGATGGCCGCCGCCATGTTGCCCCGCGCCACCGCGGTGAAGGCGATGGCCGACTGCACCGTGGCCGGCAGCACGCACAGGAACAGCACGCCGGTGTACAGCTCGGGCGTCACCAGCGGCTGCAGCACGGGGCGCAGCGCCAGGCCCAGCACCGGGAACAGCACGAAGGTGCTGGCCACCACCAGCAGGTGCAGCCGCCAGTGGCCCAGGCCGGCCAGCACCGCCTCGCGCGAGAGCTTGGCGCCGTGCATGAAGAACAGCAGGGCCACCACGCCCACGGTGGCCTTCTCCAGGAAGGCCGCGGCCATGCCCGAGGCCGGCGCCACGCTGGCCAGCACCACGGTGGCGACGAGCGCGAGGGTGAAATTGTCGGGAAGCAGGCGGGAGCGGGCCATGGGCAGTCGTGCGGAGGGAAAGGGAGGGATTCTAACGAAATAAGCCGCCAGCGCCCGTCCAACAAGCGCAAGCAGCTATTATTTCAGGAGCAATAGAAAACGACCTCCCCTAGTTGCCGTCGAGCACGATGTTCGCCGCGCTGGCCACCTTGGCCCAGCGCGCCGCGTCTTCCGCCCAGAACTGCCGCAGCGCCTCCTGCTGAAGCAGGTGCGGCTCCGCACCCTGGGCCTGCATGGCCGCCGCCACGTCGGGCGCGGTGACCAGCGCGGCGAGCGCCTCGCGCAGCCGCTCAGCCACCGCCGCGGGCAGCTTCGCGGGCGCGGCCACGCCGAACCAGGCGGTCACATCGAAGCCGGGCACGCCGGCCTCGACCATGGTGGGCACGTCGGGCAGCGTGCCGCTGCGCTCGCGCGCGGTGACGGCCAAGGCGCGGATGGTGCCGGCCTTGATGTGCGGCACCGCCGCCGGCAGGTTGTCGAACATCACGTCGATCTCGCCCGCCAGCAGGGCCGTCATGGCCCCGGCCGCGCCGCGGTAGGGGACGTGGGTGATCTGCGTGCCGGTGAGGCTCTTGTACAGCTCCATGCACAGGTGCAGCGACGTGCCGTTGCCGTTGGAGCCGTAGTTCAACTGCCCCGGCTGCGCGCGGGCACGCTCGGTGAGCTGCGCCACGCTGCGCACCGGGCTCTTGGCATTGACGAGCAGCACGTTCTGCACGCGGCCGAGCAGCGCCACGGGCTCCAGCTGTGCCGGCTGGTAAGGCAGCGACTTGTAGATCGCCGGCCCGATGGTCAGCGGGGGCGAGGCCATCAGCAGCGTGTAGCCGTCGGGCGCAGCGCGCGCCACATCCGCTGCGCCGAGGTGGCCGCCCACGCCCGGCTTGTTGTCCACCACCACGGGCTGGCCGAGGCTCGTGGCCAGCCGGGGGCCGATCAGGCGCGCCATGCGGTCGATGAGCCCGCCGGCGGGAAACGGCACCACCAGCCGGATGGGCCGCGACGGCCAGGCCTGCGCCCATGTGCTGCCTGCCATGCAGGCGAACAAGCCGGTACCCACTAATTCACGTCTGCGCATAAACACCTCTTGTCGTCGATAAATAATCTGATAGTGTCATCATATGAATTTACCGCGCGTTTCCCATTCAGGGGTTTCCCGGACAGACGTCTACCAGCCGCGCCAGCACGACTGGACCTTGCCGGACTTCCGCTTTCAGGACGGACAGGCCCTGCCCGCGCTGCGCCTGCACTACGCCACGCTGGGCGACCCGGCAGGCCTGCCGGTGCTGGCGCTGCACGGCACGCTGCAGTCGGGCACAGCGCTGCTGGGCCCGCAGTTCGGTGGCGAGCTGTTCGGCCCCGGCCAGCCGCTGGACGCGCGCCGCCACTTCATCATCGTGCCCGACGCCATCGGCACCGGCCGCTCCAGCAAGCCCTCGGACGGGCTGCGCGCGCGCTTTCCGAACTACGGCTACGGCGACATGGTGCGCGCGCAGCACCTGCTGGTGGCCGAGCACCTGGGCCTCGCCCGCCTGCGGCTGGTCATCGGCAACTCCATGGGCGGCATGCACACCTGGATGTGGGCGCAGCAGCACCCGGACATGGTGGACATCGCCGTACCCATGGCCTCCCTGCCCACGCCCATGGCGGGCCGCAACTGGATGCTGCGCCGCATGCTGTGCGAATCGATCCGCCAGGACCCGGCATGGCAGGGCGGCGACTATGCCCGGCAGCCGCCCAGCCTGCACTTGGCCGCCACCTTCTTCGCCCTGGCCACCAACGGCGGCGACTTGGCGCTGCAGCACCAGGCGCCCACGCGCGCGCTGGCCGACGCGCTGGTGGACGCGCGCCTGGCCGCCCCGCCCACGGCCGACGCCAACGACATGCTCTACCAATGGGAAGCCTCGGGCGGCTACGATGCCTCGCAGAACCTAGAATCCATCCGCGCCGCCGTGCTCGCCATCCTGTCGGACGACGACGAACGCTACCCGCGCACGCTGGGCCTGCTGGAGGCAGCCATCGCCCGCGTACCGCGCGGCCGCATCCTGCGCATCCCCGCCAGCACCGCCACGGCAGGGCATGCCACCACGGGGCAGGCGCGCTGGTGGAAGCAGGCACTCACCCAACTGCTCGAGGAGACACCGTAACCGCCATGACCGCCGCCTTCAGCGCCATCGCCCCCGCCCTCAAACTGGCCGACCGCGTCGCTCAGCAGTTGGAGGAGCAGATCCGCGCCGGCCATCTGCATCCCGGCGAGAAACTGCCCACCGAGGCCGAGCTGGTGCGCCAGCTGGGGGTGAGCCGCACCGTGGTGCGCGAGGCCGTCTCGCGCCTGCACTCGCGCAACCTGGTCGAGCCGCGCCAGGGCAGCGGCGTCTACGTGAAGGCCGCGGGCATCGAGCCGCTGGACCTGGACAGCCTGCGCCAGACGCAGCAGGACGCGGTGATCCAGATCGCCGAGGTGCGCCGCGCGCTGGAGGCCGAGGTGGCCGAGCTGGCCGCGCAGCGCCGCAGCGCGGACGACCTGGGGCGCATCCACGCGGCCGTGGCCGCGCTGGCCGAAGCCGTGCGCCAGGGCGGCGACGGCGTGCAGGAGGACGTGGCCTTCCACCGCACCATCGCCCAGGCGGCGCACAACGCATTTCTTCTCAGCACGCTGGACTACCTGGCGCAGTTCCTGCGTGGCGGCACGCGCGTGACACGCGCCAACGAGGCCCGGCGCGCCGACTTCGCCGAGGCCGTGACGGCCGAGCATGCGCGCATCGTGGCCGCCATCGAGGCCGGCGATGCAGCCGCCGCGCGCCAGGCCGCTGCAGGGCACATGAGCAACGCGATCGTCCGCATCCGGCAGGCGGACGCGGGCTTCTGGCAGAACGAGGCCGCCTACCAGCCGTAGAACGCGGCCAGCACCAGCGCCGCCTCGGGTGTGAACGCGCCCTGCGCCAGGCGCGCGTGCACCTCGGCATGGGGCAGGCATTCGAAGCGCTCGACCTCGCCGTCCTGGTTGGCGGGCGCCAGGCCTTGCGGCACTGTGGCGCGGAACCAGTCGATGCGCTCGGCCATGTAGCCGATGCCGCCGGCCTCGCCGCTGGGCTGGGCGAAATCCACATGGCCTCCGTGGGCCAGGCCCTGCAGGGCATCCACGCGCAGGCCGGCCTCTTCCCACGTCTCGCGCGCCAGGGCCTGCTCCAGGGTGTCGGCGCTGCTCACCATGCCACCCATCAGCGTGTCCCACATACCGGGGTTGCTGGGCTTGGACAGGGAGCGCTGCTGCACCCACAGGCGCGCGCCGTCGGGCGTGCAGCCCACCAGGTGCACGGCCCGGGTGGCGATGCCCAGCACGCGCACGGCGCCGCGCTCCACGGTGGCGATGCGCCGGCCCTGGCCATCGCACACGGCGAGCTGCTCGTCGCGCCAGGGGCCGCAGCGGCCCGCGCCACGCAGTGCCTGGGCCAGCGCGCCCAGGGCGGCCGTGGCGCCGCCACCGCGCAGCACCCAGGCAGACGCACCCTCACGCTCCTCCATTGATAGCTGCCAGCGCTTGTCCAACAAGCGCTGGAGGCCTATTTGACCAAAAACCTCCGCATCCACGGAGCCCACCCGTGCGCGCTCCACCCACAGCGGCAGGCGCACCCGCGACGGGCCGCAACCCGCGCAGGCGCGCGCCGGCGCCACCCAGGCGGGCACGCCCGCGGCAGCGGTCATGGCAGGGTCAGGATGGTCGAGCCGGTGGTCTTGCGCGCTTCCAGGTCGCGGTGCGCCTGCTGCACGTCGCGCAGGCTGTAGCGCTGTGCGATGTGGATCTTCACCTGCCCGCTGGCCACCACGGCGAACAGGTCGTCGGCCATGGCCTGCGTGGATTCGCGCGTGGTGATGTGGCTGAACAGCGTCTGGCGCGTGACGTAGAGCGAGCCCTTGGCGCCCAGCATGCCCGGCGCGAACGGCGGCACGGGGCCGGAGGCGTTGCCGAAGCTGGCCATCAGGCCGAAGGGACGCAGGCAGTCGAGGGACTTGTCCCAGGTGTCCTTGCCCACGCTGTCGTAGACCACCTTCACGCCCTTGCCGCCGGTGATCTCCTTGACGCGGGCGGCGAAGTCCTCGGTGTTGTAGTTGACGGCGTGGGCCGCGCCGTTGGCCAGCGCGAGCTGGCACTTGGCGTCGCTGCCCGCCGTGGCGATCAGCTGCAGCCCCAGCGCCTTGGCCCACTGGCAGGCGATAAGGCCCACGCCGCCCGCGGCCGCGTGGAACAGCACGTGGTCGCCGGGCTGCAGGCCCTGCACGGGCAGCGTTTTCTTGAGCAGGTACTGCGCCGTGAGGCCCTTGAGCATCATCGCCGCGCCGGTCTCGAAGTCGATGGCGTCGGGCAGCTTGCACACGCACTTGGCAGGCATGACGCGCACCTCGCAGTAGCTGCCCGGCGGCTGGCTGGCATAGGCCGCGCGGTCGCCCGCCTTCAGGTGCGTGACGCCCTCGCCAACGGCCTCGACCACGCCGGCGGCTTCCATGCCGATGCCGGCGGGCATGTTCAGGGGATAGAGGCCCGTGCGGTGGTACACGTCGATGAAGTTCAGCCCCACTGCGTGGTGGCGGATGCGGATCTCGCCCGGGCCGGGCTCGCCCACCTGCACGTCGACGATCTGGAGTTCCTCGGGGCCACCGTGCTGGCGGATCTGTACGGCGAGGGTCATGGAAACGGTCTCCTTGTTCAGGGGTGGGTTGGCAACGAGCCGCGATCCTGCCATGTTTCGCCCGCCCCTGCCCCCGGCTCTGTCTTACCCCTTGGCTTACAGTTGGCCCCCCTATGAACCAACGCATCACTCCCGGCACCGCGCTGCTGCTGACCGCCGCGCCGCTGCTGTGGGCCGGCAACGCCGTGGCCGGCCGCCTGCTCCACACGCTGATCCCGCCCGTCACCCTGAACTTCGCGCGCTGGCTGCTGGCCTTCGCGCTGCTGCTGCCCCTGGCCTGGCAGGTGCTGCGCCCCTCCAGCCCGCTATGGCCCCACTGGCGGCGCTATGCGTTGCTGGGGCTGCTGGGCATCGGCAGCTACAACGCGCTGCAGTACATGGCGCTGCAGACCTCCACCCCGCTGAACGTGACCCTGGTGGGCTCTGGCACGCCCGTGTGGATGCTGCTGACGGGCGCGCTGTGCTTCGGCGTGCCGGTGTCGCGCCGGCAGATGGCGGGCGCGATGCTGTCGGTGGCGGGCGTGCTGCTGGTGCTCAGCCGCGGCAGCTGGGACCAGCTGCTGGCGCTGCGGCTGGTGCCAGGCGACCTGTACATGGTGCTGGCGACCATCTCGTGGGCGCTCTACAGCTGGCTGCTGGTGCGCACCAGCGAGCCGGCCGGCGTGCGCGGCGACTGGGCCGCGTTCCTGATGGCGCAGATGGTCTTCGGCCTGCTCTGGTCGGGCGCATTCGCCGCGGGCGAATGGTCGCTGGGCGGCGCCGCGCCCATCGTGTGGGGCTGGCCGCTGGCGGCGGGCCTGGCGTTCATCGCCGTCGGGCCGGCCATCCTGGCCTACCGCTGCTGGGGCATGGGCGTGCAGCGCGCGGGGCCGGTGGCGGGAGGCTTCTTCATCAACCTCACGCCGCTGTTCGCCGCCATCCTGTCCGCCGCGCTGCTCGGCGAGGTGCCCCACCTGTACCACGCGCTGGCGTTCGCGCTCATCGTGGGCGGGATCGTGGTGTCGTCCCGGCGCTGACGAACGACAGGCTCACTGGCCGAGGGGCGCGAGCAGCGCTTCCAGCGCGTCCACCGGCATGGGCCGGCCGAACAGATAGCCCTGGTACACGTCGCAGCCGTGGTCCGAGAGGAAGTCGCGCTGCGCCTCGGTCTCCACGCCCTCAGCCACCACCTCCAGCTCCAGGTTGCGGGCCATGCCCAGGATAGTCTGCACCACCACGTTGTCGCTGTGGCGCTCGCCCAGGTGGTGCACGAAGGAACGGTCGATCTTGAGCCGGTGCAGCGGCAGCCGCGTGAGGTAGGCCAGCGACGAGTAGCCGGTACCGAAGTCGTCCACCGCGAAGCGCACGCCCTTGGTGCGCAGCTGGTGCATCTTGGCGATGGAGTCCTGCACGTCCTCCAGCACCAGCGACTCGGTCAACTCCAGCTCCAGCCGGTGCGCTCGCGCGCCGCTCGCCTGCAGCGCCTGGGTGACCAGCTCGACGAAGTCGGCCTGGCGGAACTGGCGCGCGCTCACGTTCACGCTCAGCGACAGCCCGCCGAGGCCCGGCTCCTGCGCCCAGCGCGCGAGGATGGCGCAGGCGCTGCGCAGCACCCAGTGGCCGATGGCGACGATGAGGTCGCTGTCCTCGGCCACGCCGATGAACTGCGCGGGCGGCACCAGGCCGCGCACGGGATGGCGCCAGCGCAGCAGCGCCTCGGCGCCCACGATGGCGCCGTCCCGCGTGCATTGCGGCTGCAGGTAGAGCAGGAACTGCCCGGCAGGCAGAGCCGCCTGCAGGTCGGACGCGAGCCGCGCCCGCTCGTTGAGCGCCACCTGCATGCCCGGATCGAAGAAGCACAGCGCGTTGCCGCGCTGGGCCTTGACCTGGTACATGGCGATGTCGGCCTGCTTGAGCACCTCGGCCGCGGTCTGCAGCACCTCGCCGAACAGCGTGGCGCCCATGCTGCAGCTGCCGTGGTGCGTCTGCCGGCCCAGGTGGAAGGGCTGGGCGAGCAGGTGCACGATCTTCTCGCCCACGCGGCGCACCTGCTCGGCAGCGGTGTCGCTGTCGCCGGGCAGGCCCAGCAGCATGACCACGAACTCGTCGCCCCCCAGGCGCGCCACCATGTCGCTGCCGCGCACGCAGCCTTCGAGGCGCCGCGCCACCTGCTGCAGCAGCTGGTCGCCCACCTCGTGGCCCATGCTGTCGTTGAGGGTCTTGAAATGGTCCAGGTCGATGAACAGCACCGCGCCCAGCGTGCCCTCGCGCATCTCCGCCGTGCACGCCTGGCCGAGCCGGTCCAGCAGCAGGCGGCGGTTGGGCAGGCCGGTGAGCGGGTCGTAGAAGGCCAGGTTCTCGATCTCGGCGGCGGCGCGGCGCAGGTCGGTGACGTCGTGGTAGACGATGACCAGCCCGCCTTCGGGCGTGGCGCGCTCGGTGAGCTGCAGGTAGCGTCCCGAAGGCAGCCGCTGCTCGAACGTGCCCTGCGCGCTGCGCTGCTGCTGCAGCCGCTGCTCGATCCAGGCGCGCTTGTCCTCGGCGCTCATGCCGGGCAGGTTGTAGTGGACCGTGGTTTCCAGCACGCGGCGAAACGGCAACCCCACGGCCAGCATTCCTTGCAGCCAGGGAAACATTTCCTCGAAGCGCTGGTTCCACTGCACCAGGCAGTGGTCCGCGTCGAGCAGCACGAAGCCGCTGACCATGGAGCTGAGCGCCTGGTCCAGCGTGGCCTTGGAGCGCGCCGCCACCTGGCGCGCGCCATGCATGCGCTGCAGGTACAGCGTGGCGAAGATGCCGGCCAGCACCACCGAGGCGCCGAACAGCAGCGCCACCAGGGCCATGGAGCGGGCCTCTTCCTCCCACGCGGCCAGGGCCGCGCCGCGCGGCAGGCTGGCCGTGATCCACAGATCCGGGTACAGCAAGGGCCGCGCCGACACCATCGCGGGCGCTCCGCTCAGCCGGGCGCCGGCCCCCCAGGAATCGGCGGCGATGCCGCCCGCGTCGCCCAGCGGCGGCCCCGCCGCCTGGGTGCGCTCCACCAGGCTCTGCTGCGCCGCCACGCCGATCAGCATCTCGCCGCGCCCGCGCTCGAGCGTGACCTCCAGGTCCGGCATGCTCAGCCCCTGCATCAGCACCGGCACCAGCGCATCCACAGGCACCTGGGCCAGCGCGAGCAGTTGCGTGCCGTCGCCCAGCCGCAAGGGACGCGCCACGTACAGCACGCGCTCGGAGCTCGCGGTGCTGAGCTGCGGCGCGCTCATCGCGAGCGTGGGCACGGTGGGCGCCATGGCCGCGGCCAGGAAGCCCGGGGGCAGCTCCACGGCCTGCGGATCGCCGCGGGGGATGGACGAGGCCAGCAGCCGGCCCTGGCCGTCCAGCAGCGCCACGTAGCGCAGCATCAGGTTCTGGCGCGCGGCGGTGCGCAGCAGCTCGCTGGCCCGCGCCCGGTCGAAATGGTCGCGGTGGCTGGTAGCGAGCTCCAGCAGTTCCTCGGTGGTGGCCAGCAGCACGTCGAACGCCAGCAGCGTGCGGTTCATGCCGGCCTGCGCGCCCGTGACGAAGCGCGTGACGCGCGCCTCGCTCTCGCCCAGCGCATCGCCATGCGTGCTCTTGAGCAGCAGGCCCACGGTCGCGCCCAGCGCGAGCAGGAAGAGTCCGACCGCGCTCCAGACGGCCAGGCGGGGACGGGGCAGCGGCGCAAGCCTCATGGAGCGGCCGGCGCGGCGATGCCGCGCGCCGGTCCGATGGTGCGCCGCCAGATGTCGGCGCAGGACGCGCCGCAGCGGCCGATCCAGCGCGGCAGCACCACGGTGTCGAAGATCTCGCGGCGGCGGGCCTCGTCGGGCGCGCGCACGGGCACCAGCGCCATCTCGCCGCGCCGCCCGGTGGTGCACTGCGCGCTGCCGGTGTTGCAGGCCACGCCCTGGGCCGTGTCCTGCTCCGCGCTCAGCCACACGGCGGTTTCCAGCTTGGGCAGTTCGGCCTGCAGCAGCATGCGCAGTTCCTGCGGCAGCGCCTGCCAGGCCGCGCGGTTGGCGCCGAAGATGGCCAGCCCCCAGGTGATGGGCATGGGGTACAGGTGCGTGGTGTGCATGTGCAGCCCCAGGATGTTGCCCGACATGGTGCCCGTCACCGCGCACTCGCTCGCCCCCGCCTTGATGCTCTTGACCATCTCCGAGAACGGCGTGAGCAGCGGCTTGGCGCCCAGCGCGGCCATGAAGTCCCCCTGCGCCGCGGAGGACACGCGCACCTTGCGCCCACGCAGGTCCGCCAGGCCGCTCAGTGCCTGCTTGCAGAAGACCACCTGCGCCGGATAGACGTAGATCGCCAGCGTCTCGATGCCGTGCTCCTCGCGCAGCGCCTGGTCCAGGTAGGGGCGGAAGGCCTGCAGCGAGGTGCGCAGCGCAGCGAAGTCGGGGTTGAGCCCCGGCAGATCCACCGCCGTGTACTGCGGATACTGCGCCGACAGCGAGCTCATCAGCACCGTGCCGAAGGGCACCACGCCCAGCTGCAGCAGGCGCAGCATTTCCATGCCCGGCACGCCCGCGCGGTCGAAGGGCACCACGTCGGCGCTGAAGCGGCCCTGGCTCAAGCGCGGCAGGTCCCGTGTCCAGAAAGGGGCTTCGAGCTGCGTGTACTGCGTGACGCCGGCCAGCCCGCCCACCACGCGCAGCTTGAAAGGCGCCGCCACGGGAGGCTGCGATGGCGACGCGAGCGCAACGCCGCCGCACAGCAATGCCACGGCGAGCACGCGCGCCAGCCGGCGTGCGGCCGGCCACTCCGTGGAATATCGCAGCACATGCATGAGAGCCCCTTCAGCACCTGCGCGCGCCTTCGTTCAGAACGTGCCGGGATAGGCCCCGCCGTCGGCCAGCACGTTCTGCCCCGTCATGTAGCCGGCCTGCACGCTGCAGAGGAACGCGCAGATGGCGCCGAACTCCTGCGGCGTGCCGTAGCGCCCCGCCGGTATCGCGGCCTGCTGCATGCGGCGCACCTCCTCCACGCTCTTGCCGGTCTTGGCCGCCGCGGCGTTGATGGTGCCGACCAGCCGGTCGGTGTCGAACCGGCCCGGCAGCAGGTTGTTGATGGTGACGCCGCGCGCGGCGATGGAGCTGCGCGCCGCGCCGGCCACGAAGCCGGTCAGCCCGCTGCGCGCACCGTTGGACAGGCCCAGGATGTCGATGGGCGCCTTCACCGCGCTGGAGGTGATGTTGACGATGCGCCCGAAGCCGCGCGCGGCCATGCCGTCCACCGTGGCGCGGATGAGCTCGATGGGGGTGAGCATGTTGGCGTCCACGGCGCGCACCCAGGCGTCGCGGTCCCAGTCGCGGAAATCGCCCGGCGGCGGGCCGCCCGCGTTGGTGACCACGATATCGAAGTCCTTGCCCGGTCCGCCCGCCGCGCCGAACACGGCCGCGCGCCCCTCGGGCGTGGTGATGTCGGCCGCCACGGCGATCACCTGCGGCGCCGCGCCCGCGGCGCGCGCGCCTTCTTCGCGCAGTTGCGCCGCGGTCTGCTGCAGCGCATCGGCGCTGCGCGCATTGACCACCAGGTTCACGCCCTCGCGCACCAGCGCCTCGGCGCAGCCGCGCCCCAGCCCCTTGCTGGCGCCGCAGACCAGCGCCCACTTTCCGGAGATGCCCAGATCCATGCCTTGCTCCTGAAGACTCCCCTGGAGTCTAGTTAACAGTTTGAAACGATCATAGTGGACTGCGGCGCCCGCCGCAGCCCTACCGGGGCCGGGCCATGCGCGTGAACACGAAGATGCCCACGAGGACCAGCCCCGTGCCCGCCGCGATCCAGGGCGTGAACGGCTCATCGAGCAGCCACACGCCCATGAAGATCGTGGACAGCGGCCCGACCATGCTGGCCTGCGCCGCCATGCCTGCCCCGATGCGCTCGATGGCCATCATCACCATCAGCACCGGCGCGGCCGTGCACAGCGTGGCGTTGAGCAGCGACAGCCACAGCACTTCGGGAGCCACCACGGCCGCGGCCAGCGGCCGCAGCACGATGAACTGCAGCAGGCAGCACAGGCACGCCACGCTGGTCGCCAGCCCCACGAGGCGCAGTGCGCCCAGGCGCCGCACCATCTCGCCGCTGTAGACCAGGTAGACCGCGTAGCTCAGCGCCGACAGGAACACCAATAGCACGCCCCATGCCACGTCGGGCCCCTGCAGGCTGGCCTCGCGTCCGAAGACCAACAGCACGCCCGCATAGCCGATGCCCATGCCCAGCACCTGCCCCCAGCGCGGCCCCCGGCCGTAGAACAGCCAGCCCAGCAGCAGCACCAATGTGGGGGTGAGGTACTGGATCAGCCGCTCCAGGCTGGCGCTGATGTAGGCCAGCCCCGCGAAATCCAGGAAGCTGGCCAGGTAGTAGCCCGACACGCCCAGTCCCGCCACGCCCAGCCAGTCGCGCCGCGTGAGCGGCGCCCGGCCGCGGCTGGCCCACCACGCCATGGCGGCGAAGATGGGCAGCGCGAACAGCATGCGGTACATGATGAGCGTCACCGCGTCCACGCCGTAGCGGTAGGCGAGCTTGACGATGATCGCCTTGCCGCTGAAGGCGATGGCCCCGAAGACGGCCAGCGCCATGCCGGCCGCCAGGGGCTTGCCGGACGCAGGCACGGGTGCAGAGGAAGGTGGTGGCACGAAAGAAGCGGCGGCCTCGAACACAGGCCACCGGAGAGAATGCAAACGGCAATTATCCGGCTTTGGAGCCCAATCGGCCCGCAACCCTTGCAGGGCAAGCGCAAGCAGCTACTTTTTTAGAAGCAAAAAAAGGCCGGTCAGGGTTGCCCCTGGCCGGCCGGTTGCGCGGGCCGCGAAGGCCCGCGTGGGCGCGTGCGTCAATCCTCGACGAAGGCCTCTTCCCGCTTCTTGCTCACCGCGGGCAGCAGCACGATGACCAGCAGCAGTGCCGCGGCAGCCAGCAGGCCGGCGGAGATGGGACGCGTGACGAACACGCTCCAGTCACCGCGCGAAAGCAGCAGTGCACGGCGCAGGTTCTCTTCCATCATCGGCCCCAGGATGAAGCCCAGCAGCAGAGGCGCGGGCTCCACACCCAGCTTGTAGAACAGGTAGCCCACGAAGCCGAACGCACCCACCAGCCACACGTCGAAGGTGTTGTTGTTGGTGGAGTACACCCCGATCGCGCAGAACAGCACGATGGAGGGGAACAGCCAGCGGTAGGGCACGGTCAGCAGCTTGATCCACATGCCGATCAGCGGCAGGTTCAGGATGATCAGCATCAGGTTGCCGATCCACATCGAGGCGATCAGGCCCCAGAACAGTTCGGGGTTGCTGGTCATCACCTGCGGGCCGGGCTGGATGTTGTGGATGGTCATCGCGCCCACCATCAGCGCCATCACGGCGTTGGGCGGGATGCCCAGCGTCAGCAGCGGGATGAAGGAAGTCTGCGAACCGGCGTTGTTGGCCGACTCGGGGGCCGTCACGCCGCGGATGTTGCCCTGGCCGAACGGCACCTCGCCGGGCTTGAGCTTGGTCTTCTTCTCGATGGTGTAGGCCGCGAAGGCCGACAGCAGCGCGCCGCCGCCGGGCAGGATGCCCAGCGCCGAGCCCAGGGCCGTGCCGCGGATCATGGCGGGGAACATGCGCTTGAAGTCCTCGGCCGTGGGGAACAGGCCTTGCACCTTGGCGGTGAACACCTCGCGCTCGTCGTCGGGCTTGGACAGGTTGGCGATGATTTCACCGTAGCCGAACACGCCCATGGCGATCACGACGAAGTTGATGCCGTCGGTCAGCTCGGGGATGTCGAAGCTGTAGCGCGCCACGCCGGAGTTCACGTCCGTGCCCACCAGGCCCAGCAGCAGGCCCAGCACGATCATGCCCACGGCCTTGAGCAGCGAGCCCGAGGCCAGCACCACGGCGCCGATCAGGCCCAGCACCATCAGCGAGAAGTATTCGGCGGGGCCGAACTTGAAGGCCACTTCGGTCAGCGGCGGGGCGAAGGCGGCCAGGATGATGGTGCCCACGCAGCCCGCGAAGAACGAGCCGATGCCGGCGGCCGCGAGCGCGGGGCCTGCACGGCCCTTGCGCGCCATCTGGTAGCCGTCGATCACGGTCACCACCGAGGACGATTCGCCCGGCAGGTTCACCAGGATGGCGGTGGTGGAGCCGCCGTACTGCGCGCCGTAGTAGATGCCCGCCAGCATGATCAGCGCGGCCACGGGCGGCAGCGCGTAGGTGGCGGGCAGCAGCATGGCGATGGTCGCCACGGGGCCCACGCCGGGCAGCACGCCGATCAGCGTGCCCAGCAGACAGCCGATGAAACAGTAGATCAGGTTCTGGAACGTAAACGCGACGCCAAAACCCATCGAGAGGTGTTCGAACAATTCCATGGTCTAGTCTCCACTCAACCTACGATGAAGCTGGGCCAGACAGGGAACTGCAGATTCAGCGCCCACACGAAAGCCACATAGCTGCCGGCCGCCAGGATGGTGGCCAGGATGAACACTTCAATGAACTTGAACTGGTTGCCTGCAAGGCTGGACACGAAGGTCAGCCCGTAGATGGCCACGATAAGGCCCATGGCCGGCACGCCGAAGCTTGGCAGGCCCGCGAGCAGCACGCCGAACAGCAGGTTGGCGCCGATGATGAACACGATCTGCTTCCAGGCCCACTTGCCGACCGGATCGCCGTCCACGGTCTCGACCACGGTGGCCTTGAACATGATGACGGCGCCGATGATGGCCAGCAGGATGCCCAGCAGCAGCGGGAAGTAGCCCGGGCCCATGCGGGCGCCCGTTCCCACGCTGTAGGTGGTGGCGCCCCAGGCGAATCCACCTCCCACGGCCAGGAACATCAGGCCGGAAAAGAAGTCTTTATGACTCTTGATTTTCACGAATGTCTCCTAAAAGAAACCGACGGACGATTGTCGGGTGCGGCATGCCGCGCCCCGGTGTGGATTCCACCTACAGTCCCGTGCGGGGTTTCCCCTATGGCATGCGCAGGGCCATAGCCTGTCGCGGAGGCCGCCGCGTCACTCCAGCGGCGGCGTGGCGGCGATGACTTCTTCGAGCGTGGTCACGCCCTCGGCCGCGCGCAGCGCGCCGGCCAGGCGCAAGGGGCGCATGCCGTCCTGCACGGCCTGGCGGCGCAGCGCGTCGATGGAGGGGGACTGGTTCACCTGGGCCTTGAGGGCCTCGGTCACGGTGAGCAGTTCGTACAGGCCCATGCGGCCGCGAAAGCCCGTCATGCGGCATTCCACGCAGCCCACGGGCCGGTAGGCGCGGTAGCCGCCGTTGATCTTCCAGGGGCGGATCAGGTCGGCCAGCGCCGCGGGGTCGGCCGCCTCGTCCACCTGGCGGCAGTGCTTGCACAGCGTGCGCACCAGGCGCTGCGCCAGCACGCCCAGCACCGTGGCGTTGATGAGGTAGGGCGGCACGCCCAGCTCCATGAGGCGCGTGACGGCGCTGGGCGCGTCGTTCGTGTGCAGGGTGCTGAAGACCAGGTGGCCGGTGAGCGCGGCCTGCACGGCCATGTCGGCGGTGGCGAGGTCGCGGATCTCGCCGACCATGATGATGTCCGGGTCCTGGCGCATGAGCGCGCGCAGCCCCTCGGCGAAGTTGAAGTCGAGCTGCGGCTGCACCTGGGTCTGGTTGAAGCTGGGCTCGATCATCTCGATCGGGTCTTCCACCGTGCTCACGTTGACCTCCTCGGTGGCCACGCGCTTGAGGGTGGAATAGAGCGTGGTGGTCTTGCCCGAGCCCGTGGGGCCGGTCACGAGGATGATGCCGTGCGGCCGCTTGACGAGCGACTCCCAGCGCTGCGCGTCGTGCGGCGAGAAACCCAGCGCATCCAGGTCCTTGACGGCGTTGTCGGGGTCGAAGATGCGCATCACCATCTTCTCGCCGAAGGCCGTGGGCAGCGTGGACAGGCGCATTTCCACCTCGTCGCCGCGCGGGTTGCGGGTCTTGATGCGGCCGTCCTGCGGGCGGCGCCTTTCCACCACGTCCATGCGGCCCAGCAGCTTCACGCGCGCCACCATGGCGTTGAGCACGCCCATGGGCATCTGGTAGACGGCGTGCAGCACGCCGTCGATGCGAAAGCGGATCACGCCCTGCTCGCGCCGCGGCTCCAGGTGGATGTCGCTCGCGCGCTGGTCGAAGGCGTACTGCCACAGCCAGTCCACCACCTTGACCACGCCCTGGTCGTTGGCGTCGAGCTGCTTGTTGCTCTTGCCCAGCTCCACCAGCTGCTCGAAGCTGTTGCCGCCCGCGCTGCCACCGGACTTCTGCGCGGCGCGCACCGACTTGGCCAGCGCGTAGAACTCCGCCGTGAAGCGCGTGATGTCCTGCGGGTTGGCCATGACGCGGCGCACCGCGCGCCTGGCCTGGCGCTCCACCTCTTCCACCCAGTCGTACAGGAAGGGCTCGGCCGTGGCCACCACCACCTCCTTGGACGAAACCTGCACGGGCAGCACCTTGTGGCGCTCGGCATAGCTGGCGCTCATGGCGTCAGCCACGCGGCCCACGTCCACCTTGAGCGGGTCGATGCGCAGGAAGTCCAGGCCGCAACGCCGCGCCACGTATTCGGTGAGCATGTCCACGTCCAGCGGCTTGCCGTCGCTGGCGCGCACCATGGCCACGTTGCCCAGGCGCACCAGCGGGTGCTGGCTGCTCTCGGCCTGCGAGCAGCGTGCGATGGTGCGCTGCGCCTGCTCGGCGCTGACCACGCCGTCGGCGCGCAGCCAGTCCACGATGCCGCGCCACTCCAGCGGGCCGGACGGGGCCTGCGGCGTCTTCATGGCTTGGCGACCGGCTTGAACCCGCGCAGCCACTTGGGCGCGGGCAGGTCCCAGCGGGCCTGCAGGCCTTCAGCCCGCGCCAGCAGCTCGGCGCGCTTCGGGCGCGTGGGCGTGCGCTGGGCCAGCACCACGGTGTTGCCCTCGCGCGTGGGCTTGAAGGCCCAGAGCGCGTCCTCGCCGAAGGCCTCGGCCATGCGCGCCAGGCTGCGCTCGTAGCTCGACGAGCGGCCGAAGAGGTTCACGGTCATGCAGCCCTCCTCGGTCAGCAGCGCGCGGCAGTCGGCATAGAAGCCGGCGCTGTCGAGCACGGGCGCGGCGGCCTCGTGGTCGTAGAGGTCGACGGCCAGCGCATCCACCGTGCCGTGCCACTCGGGTTTCTGGATCTCCTGCGCCGCATCGGCCAGCACCACGCGCTGCATGGGGCCGTCGGGCGGCAGCTTGAACCAGGCGCGGCAGACGGCCTCCACGCGCGGGTTCAGCTCCACCACGGTGCAGCACATGCGCAGCTTCTTGCGGCAGAACTTGGTGATGGCGCCCGCGCCCAGGCCGAGCTGCATGGCGTGGCGCTTCGCGACGCTGGAAGGCTCCACGAACAGCAGCCAGGCCATCATGCGCTGCACGTATTCGAGTTCGAGGGCGAAGGGATCGTCGATGCGCATGGAGCCCTGGATCCAGGGCGTGCCCAGGTGCAGGTGGCGCACCTCGCCATCGTCGGAGACGCTGACTTCGGGCAGTTCGGCGGTGGGGGATTTCTTGCGGATCACGTCAGTCCAAAGCGTGCCATGGCCTCGTGCCAGGCGTTCAGTTTTTTCTCTAAGCTCCACGATGCATTGGCCGGGCTGGTGGAGGGCAGGCGCAGCGAGGGGATCTCCACCCCCAGGCTGGCACGCACGGCCTTCGCGTGGCGGAAGCTCTCGCCGCCATTGTGGGCGACGGCCGCCAGGTGCGGCGCGCGCGCCAGCAGGCCCTGGAAGTCGTTGACGCGGGCATTGCGGATGCTGGTGTCCAGGCTGCCCTCGCGCTCGCAGGCGGCGTACACGTCCCATATGCCGAGGCCACGTGCCAGCACCCAGCCGCAGCGGTCGGCGTAGTCGGCAGGCAGCGGGTGCTGCGGCCACAGCGCCGCGAGGATGCGCCAGAAGTGGTTCTGCGGATGACCGTAGTACTGCTGCGCGCGCAGCGAGGCCACGCCGGGAAAGCTGCCCAGCAGCAGCACGCGCGTGCCCTCGCCCACCACGGGCGGCAGGCCCACGAGGCGCGGCTCAAAGGGTGCGTTCATGGGATGAATACTATCAATTGAATAGCTTCTTGCGCTTGTCCATCAAGCGCTGGAGGCCGAAAACACTCATATTCTTCCGGCCAGCCGGGGCAGCGCGGTGCAGGCATTGTCGCGGCATGCGCGGGCCAGCTCCTCCGACGCGATGCCGCGCAGGCCCGCCACCACGGCGCCGATGCGCGGCAGCTCGGCCGGGCTGTTGCGCGCAGGCGGGCGGCCGGCCGCGCGCTCGGCGGCGGTCACGTAGAGCCAGTGGGGCGGGATGTCGGGCGCGTCAGTTTCCAGCACCAGCGCATCCAGCGGCAGCTCGGTGGCCAGGCGGCGCAGCTGCAGCGCGCGGTCGAACGTGACGGCGCCGCCGAAGCCCAGCTTGAAGCCCATGCCGATGAACGCCTGTGCCTGCTGCAGGCTGCCGTTGAAGGCGTGGGCGATGCCGCCGCGCACGGGCAGCTCGCGCAGGCCCTTGAGCAGCCGGTCGGCCGAGCGGCGCACGTGCAGGATCACCGGCAGGTCGAAGCGGCGCGCGAGCTGCAGTTGCGCGCGGTAGAAGCGCTCCTGCCGCGCGGCGTCCAGCCCCTGCACGAAATAGTCGAGGCCGATCTCGCCGACGGCCACGAGGCGCGGGTCGCCGCAGTGGTCCTGCAGCGCCTGCGCCAGCAGATCCAGGTCGCCCTCGCCCGCCTGGCCGGTGAACAGGGGGTGGATGCCCAGCGCGTAGCTGTCGCCATGCCGGTGCGCCAGCGCGCGCACGGCCTGCAGGTTGGACAGCTCCACCGCGGGCAATACGCAATGCGCCACCCCAGCCGCCCGCGCTGCGGCGCGCACGGCGTCGCTGTCGGGCGCGAACTCGGGGGCGTCGAGGTGGCAGTGGGTGTCGATCCAGCATTCCATCCGGCGCATGATGCCAGCGCGCCGGCGGGGGATCTGTCAGTCGGTCTTGGACACGCGGCAGGTCTTGATGCCCAGCAGCGAGTAGGCCGGGCAGTTGCCAATGGCCCCGGTCAGCAGGGGCACCACGCCCAGCCAGCCCCACCAGCCCACGGTGCCCGTGGCGGCCAGGGCGATCAGCACCAGGCCCACGGCGATGCGCAGGCCGCGGTCGATTCCTCCGACATTGCATTTCATGACAACACTCCTTTGATGAAAAAACGGGGGGCCGGGCGGCTCAGAACGTGTGAATGAATCCGGCGTGGCCGAGCAGCGCGTCAAAACGCGGCTGCACTAGGCGCAGCGCAGCCATAGCGCGGGCTATGGCGAGCATTTGCAACGACGAGCAGGCGTGTTTTGGCGTGATGAGCGGGCATGGCGGATTCGTTCACACGTTCTCAGGGACAGAAGATGGCCTTGAGCGCGGCGACGAGCTGCTCCACCGCCGGGTCGGCGATGCGGTAGTAGAGGGTTTGCGCGTCGCGCCGGAAAGCCACCAGCCCTTCGTCGCGCATGCGCGCCAAGTGCTGCGACAGCGCCGACTGGCTCAATTCCACCTGTTCCAGCAGCGTGCCGACCGAGGCCTCGCCCCGATCGATGAGCAGGCACAGCACCAGCAGCCGGTGCTCGTTGCCGACGACGCGCAGCAGTGCCGCCGCGCGGGCCGCGCCCTGTTGCATGAATTCCCGGTCGGAAGCAGTGGCCACCGGCGCTCCTTGTTGCGAAAACCCTAAATTAACTTTTGCTAATTTAGTTTTTTCTAAACAAAAAGTCAAACGGCGCCCCGCGCCGTTGTGGACCGCTTATCCCAGCACGCCGGACACCAGCCGCACCACGCGGTCGCAGCGCGCCGCCAGCGATTCGTCGTGCGTCACCATCACGAAGGCCGTGCCGCGCTCGCGTGCCAGGCGCAGCATGAGCTGGAACACGCTGTCGGCCGTGGCGCGGTCCAGGTTGCCGGTGGGTTCGTCGGCCAGCACACAGGCAGGCTCGGTGACCAGCGCGCGCGCGATCGCCACGCGCTGGCGCTCGCCGCCGGACAGCTCGGCCGGGCGGTGGTGCACGCGCTCGCCCAGGCCCACGGCCTGCAGCATGCCCACGGCGCGCTCGATGCATTGCGCATAGGGCTCGCGGCGGATGCGCAGCGGCATGGCCACGTTGTCCTGCGCGCTGAACTCGGGCAGCAGGTGGTGGAACTGGTAGATGAAGCCCAGGTGCGCGTTGCGCAGCTGCCCCTGCTGCGCGGGCGAGAGCGTATGCAGGTCCTGGCCCTTGAGCGTGACGGTGCCGCTGCTCGGCGCATCGAGCCCGCCCAGCAGGTGCAGCAGCGTGCTCTTGCCCGAGCCCGATGCGCCCACGATGGCGAGCGTCTCGCCCGCACGCACCTGCAGGTCCACGCTCTTGAGCACGCTCACGTCGAGCCGCCCTTCGGTGAAGCGCTTGGACAGGCCCTGGGCCTGCAAAACCACATCGTTTTTCACAGTGTTCATTTCAGTGATCCGTGCGCTGCCCACAAGGCATGAAACCGGCGCAACCCAGGCGAGGGCAGCCGCGCAAGGGCCGCCCCGCCGCGCTGGCTGCGTCCCCCTCCCGGAGCGCGAAGCGCGCAGAGAGAGGGGAAGGCGCGAAGCGCCTCAGGGGGGTGTCACTCATACCGCAGCGCCTCCGCGGGGTTCACGCGGCTGGCGCGCCAGCTCGGGTACAGCGTGGCCACGAAGGCCAGGATCAGGGAGATGACGGCGATGGGCACGATGTCACGGCTTTGCGGGTCGCTGGGCATGCGGCTGATGAGATAAATATCTTTGGGCAGGAAGGTGGTGTGCAGCAGCCGCTCGATGGCGGGCACGATCACGTCGATGTTGTGGGCGATCCCCAGCCCCAGCAGAAGCCCGGCCAGCGTGCCGATCACGCCCACCATCGCGCCCTGCACCACGAACACGCCCATGATGCTGCCGGGGCTCGCGCCCAGTGTGCGCAGGATGGCGATGTCCGCGCGCTTGTCCTGCACCGTCATCACCAGCGTGGAGACGAGGTTGAACGCCGCCACCGCGACGATGAGCGTGAGGATGATGAACATCATGCGTTTTTCGAGCTGCACGGCGGCGAACCAGGTTTTGTTCTGCTGCGTCCAGTCGCGGATCAGCAGGTGGCCCGAGAGGCTGTGCGCGAGCTGCTGCGTGACCTCGGGCGCGGCATGCAGGTCGCGCAGTTTCAGGCGCACGCCGGTCGGCCCCTCCAGGCGGAAGATGCGCTCGGCGTCCTCGTGGTGCAGCAGCACCAGGGCCGAGTCGTATTCGTAGTGGCCGGAATTGAACGTGCCCGCCACCGTCATCTGCTTGAGGCGCGGCACCACGCCCGCGGGCGTGACCTGGCCGGCCGGGGCGATCAGCGTCACCGCGTCGCCCGCGCGCACGCCGAGCTGGCGCGCCAGCTCGCTGCCCAGCACCACACGGAACTCGCCCGGCACCAGGGCCTTGAGGCCCTCCACGTTCTCGGCCGCGAGGTCGGTCACCTCGCCCTCACGCAGCGGGTCGATGCCGCGCACCAGCGCACCCTTCATGTCCTCGCCGCGCGCCAGCAGCGCCTGCGAGGCGACGAACGGCGCCGCGCCCACCACGTTGGGGTTGGCGCGCGCCTCGGCCAGCGTGCGCTGCAGGTCGGGCAGGGCCGCACCGTCGGGCGCGAAGATCTCGACGTGCGAAACCACGGAGAGCATGCGGTCGCGCACCTCCTTCTGGAAACCGTTCATCACCGACAGCACGATGATGAGCGCCGCCACGCCGAGCGCGATGCCCAGCATGGACACGCCCGAGATGAAGGAGATGAAGCCATTGCGCCGCGTGGCGCGGCCCGCCCGGGTGTAGCGCCAGCCCAGGGCCAGTTCGTAGGGAATTTGCATGGTGAGGGAAAGAGGGGTGCCGGATTGTGGCATCCGGGACAATAGGCCCCATGTCGGACACTCCCCATTTGCTCATCCCCCTGGCCGCGAGCCACGCCGAGGGATGCGCGCAGGCGATGCAGCGCCTCGCCCTGCCCCACCTGGACGCGCTGCTCGCGCGCCTCACGCCCCTGGAGGCCGATCCCGGAGAAGAAACCGATTTCGCCCCGCCCCACGAGCGCGCCCTGGCCCGCCACCTGCACCTGCCCGGCGCCCCCACGCCCTGGGCCGCCTGGCATGCCCGGCGCCAGGACGGCGCCTGGGCCTTCATCACGCCCTGCCAGTGGCACGTGGGCGCCGACCACGTGACGCTGACCGACCCGGCCGCCCTGCGGCTCGACGAGGCCGACTCGCACGCGCTGCTCGCCATCCTGGCGCCGTGGTTCGCCGAGGACGGCATCACGCTCGCCTACGACCAGCCCACGCGCTGGCTGGCGCGCGGCGCGGTGTTCGAGGGCCTGGCCACCGCCTCGCTCGACCGCGTGGTGCAGCGCGACGTGCGCGCCTGGCTGCCGGATACCGGCCAGGCCCGGCCGATCCACCGCCTGCACAGCGAGATGCAGATGCTGCTCTACACCCACCCGTTCAACGACGCGCGCGCCTCCCGGGGCCTGCCGCCCGTCAACGCCTTCTGGGTGCACGGCGCCGGCGCCCTGCCCCAGCCACCCACACCGGTGACGCCGCCCGAGGTGCCCTCCACCCTGCGCGACGCCGCGCTGCGCGAGGACTGGCCCGCCTGGACCGCCGCCTGGCAGGCGCTGGACGCCGGCCCCGTCGCCCGCCTGGCCGCGCACGTGGCCGCCGGCGGCGCGGTGCGGCTCACGCTCTGCGGCGAGCGCGGCGCGCTGGCGTGGCATGCCGCCCCGCGCGGCCTGCGCCAGAAGATTCAAAGCCTTTTCAAGCCCCAGCGCTTTACCAGCTTGCGCGAGCAGCTATGAAGATAGTAGCTAGAGACATTCCCCCCGCGCCGCCTGGGCGCTGGAGCAGGCCGGCGTGCACCCGCTGCTGGCGCGCCTGTACGCCGCGCGCGGCATCACCGGCCAGCACGAGCTGGACGACGCCCTCGCCCGCCTGCTGCCGCCCCACACCCTGCGCGGCGCGCGCGAGGCCGCCGCGTTGCTGGCCGACGCCATCGCCCAAGACAAGCGCCTGATGATCGTGGCCGACTACGACTGCGACGGCGCCACCGCCTGCGCCGTGGGCGTGCGGGGCCTGCGGCTGCTGGGCGCGCGGCACGTTCAGTACCTCGTGCCCGACCGCGTGGTGGACGGCTACGGCCTCACCCCACCCATCGCGCGGCGCGTGGCGCAACAGGGCGCCCAAGTCCTCATCACCGTGGACAACGGCATCGCCAGCTGCGAGGGCGTGGCCGAGGCCAAGGCGCTGGGCCTGGCCGTGCTCGTCACCGACCACCATCTGCCCGGCCCCCAGCTCCCCGAGGCCGACGCCATCGTCAACCCCAACCAGCCCGGCTGCACGTTCGAGAGCAAGTCCATCGCCGGCGTGGGCGTCATGTTCTACGTGCTCATGCAGCTGCGCGCCGAGCTGCGCGCGCGCGGCGTGTTCGACGCGGCCAGCCAGCCCCGGCTGGAGCCGCTGCTGCCCCTGGTCGCCCTGGGCACCGTGGCCGACGTGGTGCGGCTGGACTGCAACAACCGGCGCCTCGTCGCCCAGGGCCTCAAGCGCATCCGCGCGGGCCAGATGCAGCCGGGCATCCAGGCGCTGTTCGACGCGGCCGGCCGCAAGGCGCCCGCGGCCACCACCTTCGACTTCGGCTTCGCGCTCGGTCCGCGCATCAACGCCGCGGGGCGCCTGGCGGACATGACCATCGGCATCGAGTGCCTGCTGACCGATGACCCCGCGCGCGCCGCCCAGCTCGCGCGCCAGCTCGACGCCATCAACCGCGAGCGCCGCGAGCTGGAGGGCGGCATGCGCGAGCAGGCCATGCTGCTGGCCGAGAGCCTGTTCGAGGAGGGCGACGCGCCGCCGCCCGCCATCAGCGTGTTCGACCCGGACTTCCACGAGGGCGTGGTGGGCATCGTCGCCTCGCGCCTCAAGGACAAGCTGCACCGCCCCAGTTTCGTGTTCGCGGCCAGCAGCGAAGGCGGCAAACTCAAAGGCTCGGGCCGCTCCATCCCGGGCTTCCACCTGCGCGACGCGCTGGACCTCGTGGCCAAGCGCCACCCCGGCGTGGTGCTGAAGTTCGGCGGCCACGCCATGGCCGCCGGCTGCACCGTGGCGGCAGAGCATTACCCCACCTTCGAGCAGGCCTTCGCCCAGGTGGCGCAGGAATGGCTGGACGCCGCCACCCTCACCCGCCGCCTGGAGACCGACGGCCCCTTAGCCCCCGAGTACTGCCGCGCCGAGCTCGTGGACACGCTGCACCGCGAGGTCTGGGGCCAGGGCTTCGCGCCGCCCACCTTCAGCGAGGAGGTGCAGGTGCTGAGCCAGCGCCTGGTGGGCGAGGCGAAGAACCACTTGTCCATCAAGCTGCTGCACCAGGGCCAGCCGGTGGACGCCATCTGGTTCGGCCACACCGAGCCGCTGCCCGAGCGCGCGCTGCTGGCGTTCCGGCTCGACGTGAACGAGTGGCGCGGCGAGCGGCGGGTGCAGTTCCTGGTGGAAGGGGTGGAGTTCTGATTTCCTGGTGAAATCAGGCTCCATCGCTTGACTGGCAAGCGCGGGCAGCTATCTTTTCAGAAGCTCTCCCAATCCCCGTCCGCCTGCGCGGACGCAGCGGCGGGGGCCTTGGCCGGCAGTTGCGCCTGCGCGGGCCTGGGCGGCGCCTTGCGGGCGAGCGTCGTCACGCCGGGCGTCGTCACGCGGGGTGCCCCAACGCTGGGCGCCTTGGCCGCAGCGGCCACCGCGGGCCGGGCCGCGGACACGGGCGCGAGCGCAGGCCGGCGCACGGCGGGCGGGGCGCTGGCCACATGGCCCACGTTGAACACCGACACCACCTGCGCCAGCCGCTGCGCCTGTTCGTGCATGGCGGCCGCCGCGGCGGTGGACTGCTCCACCAGCGCGGCGTTCTGCTGCGTCATCTGGTCCAGGTTGGCAACGGCCTGGTTCACCTGCGAGATGCCGTCACGCTGCTCCGTGGAAGAGGCGGTGATCTCCCCGATCAGGTCGCTCACGCGGCGCACGCTGTGCACGATGTCGTGCATGCTCTGGCCCGCCTGCTCCACCTGGGCCGATCCGGCCTGCACGTTGTCCACGCTGGCGGTGATGAGCTGCTTGATCTCCTTGGCGGCTTCCGCACTGCGCTGCGCCAGGCTGCGCACCTCGCCGGCCACCACCGCGAAGCCCCGGCCCTGCTCGCCCGCGCGCGCCGCTTCCACGGCGGCGTTGAGCGCCAGGATGTTGGTCTGGAACGCGATGCCGTCGATCACGCCGATGATGTCGGCGATCTTGCGGCTGGACTCCGTGATGTGCTGCATGCTGCTCACCACCTGGCCCACCACGTCGCCGCCGCGCTCGGCCGCCTGCGCGGCGTTGGCGGCCAGCTGGTTGGCCTGGCGCGCCGTGTCGGCCGACTGGGTGACAGTGGCGGTGAGCTCTTCCATGCTGGCTGCCGTCTCCTCCAGGTTGGCGGCCGTCTGCTCGGTGCGCGCCGACAGGTCCTGGTTGCCGGTGGCGATCTCGCTGGAGGCGGAGGAGACCGATTCCACCCCCGAACGCACCTCGCTCACCACGCCGCGCAGCCGCGCGCCCATGGCCGAGAGCGAGCGCAGCATGTGGCCCAGTTCGTCGCCGCGCTCGTCGTGCACGTCCTGCGTCAGGTCGCCCGCCGCGATGGCATCGGCCATGCCCACGGCCCGCCCCAGCGGGCGCGTGATCGAGCGCACGAAGAGCCCCGCCAGCACCACGCCGACGAGCACCACCGCCAACGCGATGGCCGCCCCCACCCAGAGGGCGCGGTGGCGGTGCTGCAGGGCGTCCTGCTTGGCGGCGTCGCGCTGGCGCTCCTGCAGCTGCACGTAGCCGTCCTGCTCGCCCACGTAGCGGGCCACGGCGGGCAGCAGCTTGCTGTCCACGATGTCCACCACGCTGGCGTAGTCGCCGTCGGCGCGCGCCTTGCCGCCGGCGGCGTTGAACTCCAGCACCTGCTTGCGCGCGGCGGCCACGCGCTCGAGCTGGGCGCGGTCCTCCGCCGTGAAGGCGCGCTCGTCGATCTGCTTCTGGACGGCGCTGATGGCCTGGATGCCCTCCTTGGACTGCTGGCGCATGCGCTCGGCCAGGGCCTCGTCGGGCACCCGCAGCGCCATGACGGCCTGCTCGACGGCCAGCGCCGACAGGCCCTTCCAGCGCAGGGCCAGGCTGATGCGGTCTTCGTTGGCCTGCACGATGCGCGCGGCCTCGTCGTCCAGGTGGACCAGGTAGGCCAGCAGGCCGCCCAGCAGCGCCAGCATGGAGAGCATCAGCCCCAGGATGAGGGCCCACAGCTTGCGGGCGACCGGCATATCGTTGAGATTCATGGCGCGTTCACTTGTGCGGAAAAAGAGGGGAAAAGAGCCGTTGGTGCGAGGGGACGTAGTTTCTCACCTGCGCACATTTCCTCACAGATTCTTGTGCCGCCCGGCGCCTTCCGTGCCGTAACCACAACGCCCTCCCCGTCAAAAGGTGCGTCCTACAATGGCCCGGTGACCATCCCACTGAACGCCGACCTGCACTGCCACTCCGTCGTCTCCGACGGCACCCTCACCCCCGAGGAACTGGCCGCGCGCGCCCACGCGGGCGGCGTCGCGCTCTGGGCGCTGACCGACCACGACGAGATCGGCGGCCAGCACCGCGCCGCCGCCGCCGCAAACGCGCTGGGCATGGACTACCTCACGGGCGTGGAGATCTCCGTCACCTTCGCCGACACCACGGTGCACATCGTGGGCCTGGGCTTCGACGCCGACGACGCGCAGCTCGCGCAGGGACTGGCCGACACGCGCGGCGGCCGCGGCGGGCGGGCGCAGGAGATCGCGCACCAGCTGGCCGGGGCCGGCATCCCCGGCGCCTACGAGGGCGCGCTACGCTACGCGGGCAACCCGGAGCTGATCTCGCGCACGCACTTCGCGCGCTTTCTCGTCGAAACCGGCGCCTGCCACGACACGGCGGAGGTCTTCCGCCGCTATCTCACCGAAGGCAAGCCCGGCTTCGTGCCGCACCGCTGGGCCACGCTGGGCAATGCGGTGCGCTGGATCACCGAGGCGGGCGGCATGGCCGTGATCGCCCACCCCGCGCGCTACAAATTCAGCGCCAACGAGGAATACGCGCTGTTCACCGAGTTCAAGCAGCACGGCGGCCTGGGCGTGGAGGTGGTCACCGGCAGCCACACGCCCGCCGAATACCCCGTCTACGCCGCCATGGCGCGCGAATTCGGCCTGGCCGCCTCGCGCGGCAGCGACTTCCACAGCCCGGACGAATCCCACGTCGACCTGGGCGCCCTGCCGCCCCTGCCCTCGGGGCTCACTCCCGTCTGGGAGCAGCTGGCCGGACGCATCCAGCGCGCATAGTTCCCACCATGGCCCAGTACTTCGAAGCCCACCCCGACAACCCGCAGCCGCGCCTGCTCAAGCAGGCCGCCGGCCTGCTCGCCAGCGGCGGCCTGTTGGCCGTGCCCACCGACTCCAGCTACGCGCTGGTCTGCCAGCTCGACGACAAGCAGGCCGTGGACCGGCTGCGCCGCGTGCGCCAGATCGACGAGAAGCACCACCTCACGCTGCTGTGCCGCGACCTGTCGGAGCTGGCCAGCTACGCCCATGTGGACAACCGGCAGTACCGCCTGCTCAAGCTGGCCACGCCGGGGCCCTACACCTTCATCCTGGACGCGACCAAGGAAGTGCCGCGCCGCGTGAGCCACCCGCAGCGCAAGACCATCGGCCTGCGTGTGCCCGACCGCAAGGGCCTGCAGATGCTGCTGGAACTGCACGGCGCGCCGCTGCTGGCCACCACGCTGATCCCGGCGGGCGAGACCGATCCCCTGAACGACCCGCAGGACATCCGCGAGCGCTACGAGCGTCTGGTCGACGGCATCGTGGATGCCGGCGCCTGCCCCCTGGAACCCACCACGGTGCTGGACCTCACGCCCATGGGCACGGGCGGCGAGCCGGTGGTGGTGCGCGAGGGCGCGGCAGCCTGCAGGCGCTGGGTCTTTAAGCCAAATCGGCCTCCAGCGCTTATCCAGCAAGCGCAACCAGCTCTTATTTCAGTAGCAACTGGCCGGCGGCGGGCGCATCGTCGTCGTCCAGCTTGAACGCGCCCACGGCCTGCTGCAGGTCGCCGGCGCGCTCCTTCAGCGCGGCGGCGGCGTGCGCGGCCTGCTGCACCAGGGCGGCGTTGTGCTGGGTGGCGCCGTCCATGTGGGCCACGGCCTGGTTCACATGGCCGATGCCGTCGCTCTGCTCCTCCAGCGCGTGCGAGATCTCGCCCAGCAGGCCGCTCACCTGGCCCACGGACTGCACGATTTCCTGCATGGTCTGCCCGGCCTGGCCCACGAGGCCGGCGCCGCTTTGCACCTGCTCCACGGACTGCTGGATCAGCGCCTTGATCTCGCGCGCCGCCACGGCGCTGCGCTGCGCCAGGTTGCGCACCTCGCTGGCCACCACCGCGAAGCCCCGGCCCTGCTCGCCAGCGCGCGCGGCCTCCACGGCCGCGTTGAGCGCCAGGATGTTGGTCTGGAACGCGATGCCCTCGATGACCTGGATGATGTCCACGATCTTGCGCGAGCTGCCGCTGATCGCGTCCATGGTCTGCACCACCTCGCCCACCACGGTGCCGCCGCGGCTGGCGGTGTGCGACGCGTTCACCGCCAGGCTGCTGGCCGAGCGCGCGCGGTCCGCGTTCTGGCGCACGGTGGCCGTGAGCTGCTCCATGCTGGCCGCCGTCTGCGTGAGTGCGGACACCTGCTCCTCGGTGCGGCGCGACAGGTCCACGTTGCCCGCCTCGATCTCGCCGGACGACACGCCGATGGCGTCGGCCGACTGCTTGATGCGCCCGACCAGCTCGGTCAGCGTGTCCTCCATGGTGCCCAGGGCGCCCAGCAGGCGGCCGAAGTCGCCGCCCAGCTCGGAGCTGAACTCCTGGCTCAGGTCGCCCGAGGCCACCGTCTCGGCGATCAGGATGGCCTGCGACAGCGGCTGCACGATGCCGCGGCGCAGCGACCACAGCGACAGCAACGCCACCGCCACGGCGGCGCCCCCCAGGATCCAGACCCAGAGGACGGCCGCGCCCGCCCCGCCCGCCGGCTGCGCCAGCCCCCACAGAGCCACGGCCATGAGTGCGCACACCCACACCGCCAGCGACCCGAACGCCAGCGTGAGGCGCACTCCAATCGTCATCCGGTCCATACCCTTGGTCTCCTGTCGTATTCGTTTTTCCTGTTGCAATTGGCAACAATCCGGGCGATGCTAACAAGCTTTGGCGGAGCCTGCAGTGCGTAATTCCCACGTCTGAGACAATCGGCGGCGTGGACCTTTCCAATCTCATCCAAACCGTACTCATCTACGCACTGCCCGTGCTGTTCGCCATCACGGTGCATGAAGCGGCCCACGGCTACGCGGCCCGGCACTTCGGCGACAACACCGCGCTGATGATGGGGCGCATCACGCTCAACCCCCTCAAGCACATCGACCCGGTCGGCACCATCCTGATGCCGCTGCTGCTCTATTTCGCCACGTCCGGCGCCTTCCTGTTCGGCTATGCCAAGCCCGTGCCGGTGAACTTCGGCCACCTGCGCAATCCCAAGCGCGACATGATCTGGGTGGCGCTGGCGGGGCCCGCGTCCAACTTCGTGCAGGCCATCGCCTGGGCGCTGCTGCTGGTGGCGCTGGTGGCCTTCGGGGTCGGCGAGCGGTTCTTCCTGGAGATGGCCCGCGCGGGCATCCTGGTGAACCTGGTCATGTGGGCCTTCAACCTGTTTCCGCTGCCGCCGCTGGACGGCGGCCGCATCCTCGCCGGCCTGCTGCCCTGGCGGCAGGCGCAGTGGCTCGCGCGCATCGAGCCCTACGGCTTCTTCATCGTGCTGGCGCTGGTGGTGGCAGGCATCGTGGGCACGCTCTGGCTGCGCCCGCTGATGTCGCTGGGCTATGCTGCTATCGACCTGCTGATCTCCCCTCTCACCGCTTTGCTTCGATAAATGTCCACCACGCGCTTTCTCACCGGCATCACCCCTTCGGGCACGCCGCACCTGGGCAACTACGCGGGCATGATGCGCCCGGCCATCGCCGCCACCCGCACGCCGGGGGTGGAGAACTTCTATTTCCTGGCCGACTACCACGCCCTCATCAAGTGCCAGGAACCCGAGCGCGTGCACCGCTCCACACTGGAGATCGCCGCGAGCTGGCTGGCCGCGGGCCTGGACCCGCAGCAGGTGACGTTCTACCGCCAGTCCGACATCCCCGAGATTCCCGAGCTGACCTGGTTCCTCACCTGCGTGACCGGCAAGGGGGTGCTCAACCGCGCCCATGCCTACAAGGCAGCGCAGGACAAGAACCACGAGGCCGGCCGCGACGGCGACGACGGCGTGAGCGCGGGCCTGTTCATGTACCCCGTGCTCATGGGCGCCGACATCCTGCTGTTCAACGCCCACAAGGTGCCCGTGGGCCGCGACCAGATCCAGCACATCGAGATGGCGCGCGACATGGCCGCGAGCTTCAACCACCTCTACGGCGAGCACTTCACGCTGCCCGAGGCGGCGATCGAGGACAGCGTGGCCACGCTGGCGGGCCTGGACGGCCGCAAGATGAGCAAGAGCTACGACAACACCATCCCGCTGTTCGCGCCGCGCGAGCAGTTGAAGAAGCTCATCGGCGCCATCGTCACCGACTCGCGCGCGCCCGGCGAGCCCAAGCAGGTCGAGGGCTCGGCCCTGTTCCAGATGTACCAGGCCTTCGCCACGCCCGGCGAAACCGCCGCCATGCGCCAGGCGTTCGCAGGCGGCATCGCCTGGGGCGAGGCCAAGCAGCAGCTGTTCGACTGCATCGACCGCGAGATCACGCCCATGCGCGCGCGCTACGACGACCTGATGGCCCACCCGGAGAAGGTGGAGGCCCAGCTGCAGATCGGCGCCGAGCGCGCCCGCGCCATCGCCCGCCCCTTCCTGCAGCAGCTGCGCACCGCCGTGGGCCTGCGCCCGCTGACCGCGCAGCCCCAGGCCGCGAAGGCCGGCAAGGCGGACAGGGCGCAGTTGCCCTCGTTCAAGCAGTACCGCGAGGCGGCGGACGGCAAGTTCTACTTCAAGCTCGTGGCCGCCGATGGCCGCCTGCTGCTGCAAAGCACGGGCTTCGACGCGCCGCGCGACGCGGGCCAGGCCATCGCCCGGCTGCAAAAGGAAGCAGGCGCCCTTCAGGCCCTGGCGCCCCACCTCGCGCCCGTGGAAGGCGCAGGCCCCGAGGAGGCCGCCGCCGCCCTGCGCGCCCTGGCGGCCGCGGCGGAGTGACCTGCTACTTTTTCAATAGCTACCCGCGCTTTCCTGGAAAGCGCCAGAAGCCAAAAACGTACCAACGAAAGGGGAGTCATGCGCATAGCGGCTTTGGACGACGATACGCTCCAGCTTGAACTCTTCACCCATGCCCTCACGGACATGGGCCACGTCTGCCGCACCTACACCACCGGCGCGGCACTGCTCAAGGACCTGCGGCGCGAGACCTTCGACCTGCTGATCGTGGACTGGCACCTGCCCGACACCACCGGCCCCGAGATCGTGGGCTGGGTGCGCGAGCACATCGGCGCCGACCTGCCCATCCTCTTCGTCACCAACCGCCAGGAGGAGCGCGACATCGTGCAGGGCCTGGCCTGCGGCGCCGACGACTTCATGGCCAAGCCCGTGCGCGTGGGCGAGCTGTCCGCCCGCGTGGGCGCCCTGCTGCGCCGCGCCTACCCGGCCGCCACCAACCACGTGCTGGAGTTCGGCCCCTACCGCTTCCTGCCCGAAACGCGCACGCTGGAGATGAACGGCGCGCCCGTGGAGCTCAAGACGCGCGAATACGAGCTGGCGCTGTTCCTGTTCCAGAACATGGGCCGCCTGCTCTCGCGCGACCACCTGCGCGAAATCATCTGGGGCCAGAGCGCCGAGGTCATCTCGCGCTCGCTCGACACCCACATCTCGCGCCTGCGCACGCTGCTCGACCTGCGGCCTGCCAACGGCTACATGATCACGGCCGTGTACGGCGTGGGCTACCGCTTCGAAGCCGTGAAGCCGCCCGAGGACGAGCCCGCCGCCGGCGCCACCCTACCGTAGGCCGAGGACAACGACATGGCTACTTTCCACCGCCGATGGGCCCACGGATGCCGCGCGGCATCCCTCGCGCTGGCGCTCACCGCCTGCGGGTTCGCGTACGCCGAGGGCGATTTCGTGGAGCACCGCGTGCAGCCCGGCGACACGCTGGAGGCCCTGTCCGCCCAGTACCTGGGCTCCCCGCGCCTGTGGCAGCGCCTGCAGGCGCACAACCAGGTGGGCAACCCGCGCCACCTGCAGCCCGGCACGGTGCTGCGCATCCCCGCCGAACTGCTGCCCCTGGGCTCGGCCCGCGTGAGCTTCGTGCAGGGCGACGCCCGCGTCCTCCTGCCCGGCGCCGCCGACCCGGTGGCGCTGCAGACCGGCCAGGACCTGCCCGAGGGCGCGCGCGTGCAGGTGCCCGCCGACGGGTTCATCAACGTGCGCCTGAGCGACGGCACCATGATCCGCGTGCAGGCCGACTCCGACGTGCGGCTGCAGCAGTTGCGCCGGCGCGGCCGCGCGGGCGACGCGCAGTCGGTGCTGGAGCTGCAGCGCGGCAGCGTCGAATCCACGGTGCCTCCCAGCCAGGCGGCGCGCGCCGCTTCGAGATCCGCACGCCCATGGCCTCGACCAGCGTGCGCGGTACCCGCTTCGCCGTGCAGTTGCAGGGCGACGGCCGCACGCTAGCCGCCGTCACGGAAGGCACGGTGGCCGTCGACCAGCGCCAGGCCGCGCGGGCCGCGGGCACTTCCTCGGCCCAGGTGCGCGGCGGCCAGGGCGTGGCCGTGTCGGCGGACGGCACCGTGGGCGCGCCGCAGGCCCTGCTGCCCGCGCCCGACCTGTCGGCATTGCCGGCCTCGGTGCACGATGCCGACTTCCTGTCCCTGGCGCTCACCCCCGTGGCCGGCGCGGTGGCCTACCAGGTGCAGGTGGCGCGCGACGCCGATCTCACCGAAGTGCTGCGCAGCGGCGCCTTCCCCACGCCGGCCCTGCGCCTGCGCGCCGTGGAAGACGGCCACTACCACATCGCGGTGCGCGCCGTGGATGCCACAGGCCTGCCCGGCCTGCCGGCGCGGCGCGCCATCACCGTCAAGGCGCACCCCGTGCCGCCCCTGTACCAGGCACCTGCGGCGGGCGGCACGCTCCGCGCACGCAAGGCGCGCTGGCATGCACCGCCGTCGTGGGCGTGGCGCGCTACCGCATCCAGGTGGCGCAGGACGAAAACTTCGCAGCCCCCGTGCTCGACACCACCGCGCCGGACTGCGGCGCGCAGGTGGCCGCGCTCGCGCCCGGCCGCTACCACTGGCGCGCGGCGAGCATCCGCGAGCTGCCCGGCGGCGCGCAGGACCAGGGCCCGTACGCCCTGCCCCAGGCGTTCACGGTCGCCGACAACCCCGCAGCGCTGAGCGCCGCCGCATTGAGCACAGGCGGCGACGACCAGCCCGGCCTGCGCCTGCGCTGGCCGGCGGAGCCGGGCCAGAGCTTCCGCGTGCAGGTCTCGGCCAGCGAGGACTTCTCCGCGCCCCTGGTGGACGAACGGCTGGAGGCGCCTGCCTGGTCGTCCACCACCCTGCCGCCGGGCGACTATTTCGTGCGCATCCAGACCCGCGACCCCTCGGGGCTGGAGAGCGACTTCTCCACCCCGCGCCAGGTGCGCGCGCAGCCCCCGGTGCGCTCGGGCGCGGGCCTGCCCGTCACCGCGGCGGACGGCCGCCCGCTGTCGCGCCCCTGAGCTCCATGAGCGCCCGCCCGGCCGCCGCGAGAGCCGCTCGCGCCGCAGCGCGGTGCGCGGGAGCCGGCCGGTGAGCCCGGCCATCGTGCAGGCACGCAGCCGGGCCGGCCTGCGCCGCGAATGGCTGGTGCTGTCCGCCCTGCTGCTGGGCCTGGTGGCCTGGCTGTGCGCCAGCGACGGCCTGCGCCGCCTCGACCACCTGGTGCAGGACGCGGGCATGCGCCTGCACGCGCTGCCGGCGCACCCGGACATCGCCATCGTCGCCATCGACGACCGCAGCATCGAGGCCATCGGCCGGTGGCCCTGGCGCCGCGCACTGCACGCGCAGCTGGTGCGGCAGATTTCCGAGCAATCGCCCCGCGCCCTGGGCCTGGACATCCTGTTCGGCGAGGAAGACCCCGACTACCCCGGCGACGACCTGCTGCTGGCCCGCGCGCTGGAAAGCAGCGGCCACGCCGTGCTGCCCGTGGCGCGGCGCGGCCAGGGCGGCACCGCCGACCTGCCGCTGCCCGCGCTGCACCAGGCGGCCTCGGCCCTGGGCCACGTGCAGGTGCAGGTGGATTCCGACGGCGTGGCGCGCGGCCTGTTCAGGCTCGAAGGCCCCGCATCGGCGCCCTGGCCGCACTTCAGCACAGCCCTGCTGTGCGCCGAGGACTCCACCCGCCCGCAATGCGCAGCCTCCACGGACGCGGGCACAGGGCCCTGGGTACGGCAGGACCCGCAGATCCTGGCCTTCGCGCGCGGCCAGCCGGCGTTCGCCACCTATTCCTACATCGACGTGCTGACAGGCCAGGCGCCCGCCAACGCCCTGCGCGACAAATACGTGCTCGTGGGCGCCACCGCCACCGGCCTGGGCGACATGTTCGCGGCGCCCGTGGCCTCGCGCTCCGAGCGCATCGCCGGCGTGGAGCTGATCGCCCATGCGCTCAACGCCGAACTGGCGCAGTCGCGCATCCAGCCCGCCCCGCTGGCCTGGAACCTGGCTTTCAACCTCGCGCCGGTGGCGCTGGCGCTGCTGGGCATCCTGCTGCTGGGACCGCTGGCGGGCCTGATGTCCTGCGCCGCCTGGTTCGCCGGCACCCTGGCCGCCGCCATGCTGGCGCCGGGCCTGGCAGGCTGGCAGCTCGCCGCCGCACCGGCACTGGCCGGCGTGGCGCTGGTCTATCCGCTGTGGAGCTGGCGCCGCCTCAGCGCCGCCGCGCATTTCCTGCAGCTGGAGATGCAGGAGCTGCAGCGCGCCGGCCTGTCGCCGCTGCCCGAACAGCCCGAGCGTCCGCTGCTGCGCGGCGACGTGCTGGAGCGGCGCATCCAGGCCGTGGAGGACGCCACCCGGCGGCTGCGCAAGCTGCACCACTTCGTGAGCAACAGCCTGCAGCACCTGCCCTCGCCCACCTTCGTGTGCGACGCCGGCGGCCGGGTGACCCTGGCCAACGAAGCGGCGCTGCGCTACTGCCCGCAGCCCCCGCTGGGCCTGCCCATCACGCGGGTGCTGGCGGACCTGGTGCAGTCCGAAACCGGAGCGCCGCTGCTGCCCCGGGACGCGCGCCAGCTGGCCTCCATGCCGCCCCAGCAGGAAGCGCGCGACGCCCAGGGGCGCCACCTGCTCATGCTGTGCAAACCCTTCTCGGACGACGACAGCACGCTCTGGCTGACCACGCTCGTGGACCTGACGGACATGCGCCGCGCCCAGGCCCAGCGCGACCAGGCACTGAACTTCATCTCGCACGATATCCGCGCGCCCATTGCCTCCATCCTCACCCTGCTGGAGATGCAGCGCGCGTTTCCAGGCCGGATGGCGCAGCCGGAACTGCTGGCCCGCATCGACCGCTATGCCCAATCCTCTCTGACCATGGCGCAGGGCTTCGTGCGCCTGGCCAGCGCCCAGGCCGATACCTACCACCACGCCCCGTTCGACCTGGCCGCCGCGCTGGAGGAGGCCGTGGACGATGCCTGGGCCAGCGCGCACAAGCGCGGCGTGCGGGTCCAGCTCGCCCCCGGGCCTGCCCATGCCGCCTGCCTGGGCGACCGCAACCTCGTGTGCCGCGCCATCGGCAACGTGCTGGGCAACGCCATCAAGTTCAGCCCCGCGGGGGGCACCGTGCACTGCGCGCTGCAGGCCCAGGCCCCCTGCTGGGTGGTATCCGTGCGCGACGAAGGCCCCGGCATCGCGCAGGAACTGCAGGCCGACCTGTTCCAGCCCTTCAAGCGCCTGCACGGAGAAAGCCATCCCGACATCGGCGGCGTGGGCCTGGGCCTGGCGCTGGTGCACACCGTGGTCCAGCGGCACGGCGGCCGCGTGGAGGTGCGCAGCGAGGGGGGCAAGGGGGCCGAGTTCCGGCTGGTGCTGCCGCAGGCGGATGCGCCAGAAGCCGAAAGAGACGCCTGAGCGCCAGGCCCAATTGGCGCCTCCCTCCTACATCCACCGGCCGCCCCGAAAGCCAGCATAGGCACCTCTGCGCCTTGCGCTCGGGCCCAAGGCGTTCCTTGCGATGAAGCGAGAGCGTACACATGGCTGCTGCTGACAAGGGCAAGGCCCCCACATCGACCCGCACCCTGTGGAAGGGGGCGATCAGTTTCGGGCTCGTGCACATCCCGGTGGGCCTGTACTCCGCCACGGCCAATTCAGGGATCGATTTCGACTGGCTCGACAAACGGTCCATGGAGCCCGTGGGCTACAAGCGGGTGAACAAGGCCACGGGCAAGGAAGTGGCGGCCGCAGACATCGTCCGCGGCGTCGCGTTCGAGGAGGGTCGGTATGTCGTGCTCTCCCCGGAGGAGATTGCCGCAGCCTTTCCCAAGACCACGCAGACCATCGAGATCGAAACCTTCATCGACGCGGATGAAATCCCGTTCGTGTACCTCGAGCGCCCCTACTACACCGCACCGCTCAAGCGCGGCGAAAAGGTCTATGCCCTGCTGCGGGAAGCCCTGCGCAAGAGCAACAAGGTGGGGATCGCGAAGGTGGTGATCCAGTCCAAGCAGCACCTGGCGGTGCTCATCCCCTGCGGCCGCGCGCTCATCCTGAACCTGCTGCGTTGGGGCGGCGAGATCCGCTCGTTCGAGCAGCTCGATCTTCCCCCGCAGGACACCAAGGCGGCCGGGATCAAGGAAGCGGAGCTGGCGATGGCGATGCAGTTGATCGACGACATGACGCAGACCTGGAACGCGGACCAGTTCCGCAATTCGTTCGCCGAAGAGATCCACAAGCTCGTCGAGACCAAGGCCACTGCGGGAGAGATCACCCAGGTGGCCAAGGTGGCGGAGACCGAACGGGCACCCGCAGGCGCGGAGGTGCTGGATCTCACCGCGCTGCTCAAGCGCAGCCTGGCCGGCAAGCCCCCGCCCCGCCCCACGCGCGCAAAAGCAGCGCCTGCGCCGCCCGCAGCCAAGTCTGCGGCGCCGCAAAAGCCTGCCTCCAAGCCTGCTGCCAAGACCTCGCCGCGCAAGAGCGCTTCGGCCAAGGAGGCCCAGCAGACAGCGCGCCGCCGCGCGGCCCCTTGAGGAGACAGGCCCATGAAAGACACCCTGGCGCCCTACAGGAAGAAGCGCGACTTCACCGTCACGCCCGAACCTGCGCAGGGAGGCCAGCCGGGCGGGGACGCCTTGCAGTACGTGATCCAAAAGCATTGGGCCAGCCGGCTGCACTATGACCTGCGCCTTGAAATCGGCCGTGCCATGAAGAGCTGGGCGGTGCCCAAGGGGCCCAGCTACGACCCTGCCGACAAGCGCATGGCCGTGCAGGTGGAAGACCATCCGCTCTCGTACAACGACTTCGAGGGCCAGATCCCGGCCAAACAGTACGGCGCCGGGCGCGTCATCATCTGGGATCGGGGATATTGGGTGCCCATCGGCGATCCGGAGGAAGGCTATCGCCAGGGCAGGCTGAAATTCACGCTCCATGGACACAAGCTGCAGGGGCGCTGGACCCTGGTGCGGATGCACGGCCGGGGCGACGAGAAGCAGCCCGCCTGGCTGTTCATCAAGGAGCGCGACGGTTTGGAGCGCCCTGCCAGCGAATTCGACGTGGTGCAGGCCCTGCCCGACAGCGTCGCGTTAGCCCCGCCGCTGGCCGTCCCGGCCCCGCAAGCCGATGTACCTGCGAAGGGGCCGCCGCGGGCACGCCTTCCCCCACGCTTGCGCCCCAGCTGGCCACCCTCGTGGAAGCGCCGCCGCACGACGCGGAGCAATGGGTATGGGAGCTGAAGTTCGACGGCTACCGCGTGCTGGCGCATATCGCCTCCGGCCAGGTGCGCCTCGTCACCCGCAACGGCAACGACTGGACTTCACGCATGCCTGCCATTGCCCGGGCCATGGCCGCACTGCCGCTGCGTTCGGGCTGGATCGACGGGGAGGTGCTGGTGCTCGACAGCAAGGGCATCCCCGATTTCCAGGCATTGCAGAACGCCTTCGACCAGCGCTCGACCGCCAACCTCGTCTTCTATGCCTTCGACCTGCCCTATGCGGACGGACGGGACCTGCGCGCACTGCCCCTCGTCGAGCGGCGGGAGATGCTCCAGGCGGCCATCGGGGGCGCAACAACGGACGAGGTGCGTTTCAGCGAAGCCTTCGAGGCCCAGCCGGATGCGCTGATGCTTTCCGCCTGCCGGCTGGGCTTCGAGGGCGTCATCGGCAAGCGCAAGAACAGTGCATATACCTCCCACCGCAGCACCGACTGGATCAAGCTCAAGTGCAGCCACCGCCAGGAGTTCGTCATCGGCGGCTACACCGACCCGCAAGGCTCGCGCACAGGCTTCGGCTCGCTGCTGCTGGGCGTCCATGACGCGAAGGGCGTGCTGCGCCATGCCGGCAATGTCGGCTCCGGATTCAGCGAGCATGTGCTGGCGGAACTGCTGCGCAAGCTGCAAACGCTGCGGGCCGAGGAAGCGCCTTTCCGCCTGCCCCCCGCCCTGGGCCGCAAGGCCCACTGGGTGGAGCCCCGGCTCGTGGCCGAGGTGTCCTTTGCCGGGTGGACGAAGGAAGGCAAGGTGCGCCACGCCGTCTTCCGCTGCCTGCGCGAGGACAAGCCCGCGCTGGCGATCATCCGGGAGCAGCCCCAGCGGCTGGCGTCCGCCCCACCCAAGAAGGCGGCGGAAGGCCCGGTGAAAATCTCGAACCCTCAGCGGGTCATCGATACCCTCAGTGGCGTAACCAAGATGGACCTGGTGCGCTACTACGCGACGGTTGCGCCGCTGCTGCTGCCCCATCTCCAGGGCCGGCCCGTTTCTCTGGTGCGGGCGCCCGAAGGCGTGGAAGGCCCCTTGTTCTTCCAGAAGCACCTGGACACCGCGCAGATGAAGGGCGTCCGGGCGCTCGCAGAACATCTGTACCCCGGCCATCCGCCCCTGCTGGAAGTGGCAACGCCGCAAGGCCTGGCGTCGGCGGCGCAGATGAACACCGTGGAATTCCACACCTGGAATGCCCGCAAGGACCGGATCGACCGGCCGGACCGCATGACCTTCGACCTCGACCCCGGCGAGGGCGTGCCCTGGGAGCACGTGCAGGAAGCTGCCACGCTGGTGCGTGTCCTGCTTACCGAGCTCGGCCTCTCGCCCTGGCTGAAGACCAGCGGCGGCAAGGGGTTGCACATCGTCGTGCCCATCAAGCGTCTGCATGGCTGGGACACGGTGAAGGGTTTCAGCCAAGCCGTGGTGCAGCACCTCGCATCGGCCATACCGCAGCGCTTCGTGGCCAAGAGCGGTCCCAGGAACCGGGTGGGCAAGATTTTCGTGGACTACCTGCGCAACGGCTTCGGCGCGACGACCGCAAGCGCCTGGACGGCCCGGGCGCGGCCGGGCATGGGAGTGTCGGTGCCTGTGGCCTGGTCCGAGCTGGACATGCTCACCAGCTCTGCCCACTGGACCGTGCAGAACGTGGGCAAGCGGCTGCCTGCCGGCAACGGTCCCTGGCAGGGCTATGAAGCGGAGGCAGTATCGCTCGCGCCGGCCATGCAGGCGCTCGGGCATCGGCCGGAAGGCTGACGAGGCCAATCGCGACCGCCGTTAGCCGGCCTGGACGCCCCGCTAGCGCGTGCCTGGTGCAGTTCCAGCCGGAGCACCCATGCCCTCGCGGCCTGGGGCCGTGGGCGTATCGCCTCTTTGCACTTCCGATTGCCGGGTCGTGCCGTCGCCTTCGGGGCCTCCGGTTTGCTGGGTAGAACGCCACTCGCCGCTGTGTGTCGGACAAGCCGCTCTGTGCAGGGGCGAAAAATCCCGGCAGCTACCAGGGAGCCCACAGGAACAGCATCGCCAACACGACGGCGATCACCAGGATGGTCAGGGTCTTGGCAGTGGCGAACTGGTTGCGCCCCGACGAATGGGGCACTTGGCCGGAGGATGTCTTGGCTTTCTGCATGGCGCTCTCCAAGGAGGGTGGACCCTCTCCACCATATCGGGACCGGCTGGCGTTCTCGTAAGACAGCCGCTTGAAGTGTTCACCGGGCCATGCGCTTTTCAAGCTCCCGTGCCGCGCTCCGGCCCCGCGCCCCGATGCGCCTTCGTCCATTCATACGGACTGCCGTCGGGCAGGCTCCGGGCCTCCACCGCGTTCACCCCTGCCCGGCCCACGCTCTGCTCCAGTTCGCTCGAGATGCAGACATGGTTCTTGCCTGCCTGGCGCTTGGCTTCACAGAACTTCAGGGCCTGGGCGAGCTGGTTGGGAGTGAATGCCTCCATCGCCGGCATGCCCGGTGCTTCCTGCCAATACACGACGATGCCCATGTTGTGACCTCCACGCCCGGTATCCACCAGGACAGAGAAGAGCCCGCACGAGGCGGGCTTGCTGCGCTATTCGGGAATGCTCTGCGGTGGATTGGGCTCCACATTGTTCACCTGCGCATTTCCCTGGTTGACCTCGCTGGTTTGCGAGCGGCCCCGATTGTCGTCCTTGGGATTGCGCTCGGGATTCTGGCCCGGCTGTGGCTGGGTTTGCGGGTGCGTGTCTTGCTGCGGCATGGCGATCTCCTTGTGGACTTGAACACAGGCGAATTGCCTGCAAACCCATTGGAAGACGTGCCGCTCCTGGCGCCGGTCAGTCCGCTCCGACAAAAGGGTAGGAAAGCATCAGCCCGGAATGTTTTGCGGGATGCCCTCGCTGGGCTGGCCAGGCGGCGGCGCCGGCGGCAGGTCGCCTGGGGGGCGTGGCAATTCATCCGGCACGGTGTGCAGCGGATGCTCCTTGGGGTCTTGGGGGGTCGCCATAGGGCACTCCATGGTGGATCAAAGTGAAGACGGATGCCTCGACTTTGCGCGCCCCGCAAGAGGCGTCTGTAGGACGGCGGCGCCAGCCGCCCATCACTAAGGCCAAAGAAAAAGGCCTGATGCTGTTCAGCATCAGGCCCTTACAGTATTGGCGGAGAGGGTCTCCGCCAATTTTACGTCCAATACCATCCAGATATTTAAAACAACATGTTGATTTTAAATGATATTTTCTACTTATCTTGTCCAGCAAGGTTTAGCCAAATTCAGCCACAGCCAATGTTTTTTGTGGGCACAATGTGGGACAGGAATTTATGGCGGAGAGTCCCATGCCCAAGGTGGCCAAGCAGTTGTCGGAGCGCGCTGTCGCAGCGATCAAGACGGAAGGAAGGCACGCTGTCGGCGGTGTGCCCGGCCTGCACTTGCGGGTGAGCGCAGGCCACCGGGGCTGGGTGCTGAGGGTCCAGGTCGGAGACAAGCGCCGGGACATTGGCATCGGCGCCTACCCCGCTGTGGGCCTGTCCGAGGCCCGCGACAAGGCGCGGGACATCCATGACGGACTGCGCGAGGGCAAGGATCCGACCGCTCCGCGCAAGCAGCAGCGCATGGCCCTGGCTGCCCAGGTCGCGGCCGACAAGACCTTCCAATGGTGCACCGAGGAATTCCTGCGCGCCAAGTCCGCGGAATGGAGCAACCCCAAGCACCGGCAGCAGTGGGAAAACACCCTGCAGACCTACGTTCTGCCGCACATGGGCCACCTCAGCGTCGCCTCGATCGACCTGCCTCACGTCCTGGCCTGTCTGGAGCCCATCTGGAGCACCAAGAACGAAACCGCGAGCCGCCTGCGGGGCCGCATCGAATCCGTGCTGGACTGGGCCACCGTGCGCAAGTACCGCACAGGCGAGAACCCGGCGCGCTGGAAAGGCCACCTGGACAAGGTGCTGGCTGCACCCTCCAAGATCCAGAAGGTCGAACACCACCGGGCAGTCCCCGTCGATGACATGCCCGGCTTCATGCGCGAGCTGCGCCTGCGCGAAGGCCTTGCCGCCAGGGCCCTGGAATTCGTCATCCTCACGGCAGCGCGGTCAGGCGAGGTGCGAGGGGCCACCTGGGACGAAATCGACGAGCGCACGGGCGTCTGGACCGTTCCTGCGGAGCGCATGAAGGCCGGCAACGAACACCGCGTTCCCCTTTCCTCGGCCGCACTGGACCTGCTGCGCCAACTCCCACGCCTCGAAAGCACCCCGTTGCTCTTTCCGGGCACCAAGGGGCAGCCGTTGTCCGACATGACCATGACAGCGGTGATGCGCCGCATGAAGGTGGACGCCGTACCCCACGGGTTTCGCTCGACATTCCGGGACTGGGCCGGGGAGAAGACCCATTACCCGCGTGAGCTGGCGGAGCAGGCATTGGCCCACACGCTCGAGAGCAAGGTGGAGGCAGCCTATCGACGTGGGGATGCGTTGGAGAAGCGGCGGCAAATGATGGAGGAATGGGCGGGCTTCGTGGGGCCAACTCACTAAACCGCTGAGGCAGCAGGAACCCTCAGGCTATTCAAGCTGGTGCGGAGTCACTCCACACTCTGTCCTATAGGCGTCCAATGAGACGCGCGGAGGCACTCCGCGGTACTGATCCCTTTACGACATCAAGGTGTGCAGGCACGGGAATGTTCGGATAAATACGGTGCGATCGCATTCTTCGGGATGGCTCCGTTTGCTGCCACCGCTCCGCCAAAATGGCGCTGGGCAGCCTCAACTCCTGCGCTGCACGCATGCGATGCCCAACATCGCGACGAGGCAGGACATGACGATCAGACCCCATTGGGACAAGGTAGGGATGCTGACGGCCTGTGCCTGGGCGGTGAAATTGGCGGTTACCGCCATAGGACTCGTCACTGCCGCCAAGTTGCACGTTGCCCCGTTGCAGTCGCCGCTCCAGCCGCTGAAGACGAAACCCGCATTCGCGGTAGCGGTGCAGGTGGAGGCACCTCCATCGACCACGATGTTCGCGGTGCAGTTGACGGTGCCCCCACTGGGGGGACTACGCTTGAGGTGAGATCGTGTCCCAAGTTGGCAGAGCAGCTGGCATTGGCTCCTCCGCCGGTCCCGCTACATGCCCACGTGTAGGTTGAGGGGCCAGCGGTGACGGCAGATGCAGTCCCTGCTGAGCACAAATTGGCCGCAGGGGGCGCGGAAAACAATCCTCCGTGCGAGGTGCCGCAGACTCCCGGTCCAACGTTCTGGATCAGCAGGTCGTCCAATAGAAGCAGGAACTTGTCATTGGAGGCGTTGCGGAACGCGACGCGCACAGTTTGCCCGGCAAATGCACCCAGGGACAGTTGACGCGTGGTCCAGGTGCTTGCCTCCTGGGGGACGGTATGGAGCAAGGATGTGAAATCCGCAGGAGCGCTGCCACCAGTCGAGATGCGAACTTCGTATCCGTCTGGGTAGGCCGGATCGTAGGTCACGGCCTTCCAGGAAAGTTGCGTGTTCGCGGCAGCAGTGATGGGCGGAAGGACCAGCCAATCGTCCGCAGCGCCTACAGGGTTGTAGTAGGACGTACTGAACGCGGCGCAATTACTGACGTTGAAGTTGAAGTCTTCGCGGACGATCCAGGCGTTATTGACATAAGCGACTTGGGCATCCGGCATGCGGCCATCGACATTGTGTGTCGTCAGCGGAGCGGGAACGGGTCTGGGGGTACTAGCAATGCAGTCATTGTCGAAACTCTCTTCATAAAGAGTCTGGGCATGGCCCGAGCCAGCGTAAGCGACAAAGGTGACCAGCGCCACCAAGAATGGAGTGAACGGGCGCATGGTGTCAGTGGAGTTGCAGATTGGAAGGGCCTGCGCAGCATAGACGATACACAAGGCGGCATTGATTGAACAAATTTATCGGCAGCGCCGACGCCCAGTGCGCGGTTCTTTAAAAGGGAATCTCGTCGTCCATGCCTTCTTGCGCACGGCCACCGCCGCCCTCCCGCAAGGCCCCGCCTAAGGTCCTGGCCACGATGCGGCGTCTATCTGCCTGGTTGGGCCGAGCGGGCTGGGCACTGCGTTCAGGAGCCACTCCCGGTGCGAATTCCGCATGGGAGGCCGGCATGCTGGAGGCCGGCGGCCGCGCGCATCCATCCTCGCTGCTGCTTTGCTGGACGCCCGACGGCTGTCAGGGAGCGGAGACACGCAGTCCCCGAACTGGAGGCACCGCAACCGCCATCGTGCTTGCCGAGATGCATGGCATCCCCGTGATCAATATGGCACTGCAGGGCTGGGAGCAACGGCTCTGGACGTACTGGAGCCTCATCGCGCCCTCGCGCCACTGGGACTTTGCCGTCCCGATCGCTATATCGCCGCGCCCAGAGCCCGAACCCAAGCGGAAGCGCGAGGGCTGGACACCTCGGCCCACACCGAGAGGTCGCCAGCAAGGCGAGCGAATCGGCCACAGCACCATGTCTGGGCCGGCGCAACCAAGCTCCAGCAATTTTCTGACCGCTCAGCTCTTCTAGCCAAGCGGGGTTCCATGCCCGAACTCTGCGCGATAGCAGTTCTCGTTTCCCTCTAGGCAGACCCGCAAACGCCTATGCTACGCTTTCTCACAAATGCACACGTTTTTGCAGCCGATGAGATTCGCCTCTGACAGCCGCAAGTTCACCTGAAACACCCCAGCGTCCTCTGAGGAGCGTCGGATATGAGACGAGCAGTTTTCTATGCGGCCGCTGCGCTGTCACTGTGCAGCAGTCTTGCGGGCCAAGCGAATGCCCAGGCATTCACGGAGAACTTCGACGATGTCAGTTTGCTCGCGGGCAATGGCTGGTTCATACAAAACAACAGCAGTCCGCTGGGACCGAACGCCTGGTATCAGGGAGTTCCCACTACCGCGACTCCAGACCCTGGGCCGTTCAATGCCTATAACGGAGCAAACAACGCCTACATAGCGGCCAATTTCGCCAGCACGACAGGCGGCTCGGGCACCATCAGCAACTGGCTGCTCACTCCGAATCGCACATTCCGCAACGGCGATGTGCTGACATTCTTCACGCGAAAACCCACGATCCTTGGCGGTCAGACCGATTTTCCCGACCGTTTGCAAGTCCGCTTGAGCACCAACGGCGCGAGCACGAACGTTGGATCCGGAGCCACCGCCGTTGGCGACTTCTCGACGGTTTTGCTGGAGATCAATCCGACTTTGGTGGCAAACGTCTATCCCCAGACGTGGACCATGTACACGATTACAGTTTCGGGCTTGCCAGCTCCTACCTCCGGCCGCATGGCGTTCCGCTACTTCGTGACCAATGGGGGGCCTTCAGGATCAAATTCCGACTACATCGGTGTCGACAATGTGGTGTACACGCCCTACGTTTGCCCTGCGTTCACTATGTCGTCGGGCGGAGCGTTGACCGGTGGCTCCTGGGGGCAAGCGTACTCAACGGCGTTGACGCAAACAGGTGCGTTGGGTGCGCCCAATTTCGCGGTCACGTCGGGCGCACTGCCACCTGGGCTGACACTTGCCGCGAACGGGACCATCACCGGTTTCCCCACGACGCTGGGCACGTTCCCCTTTACGGTCACAGTGAACGACGCCAGCGGCTGCAGCGGGTCTCAGTCGTACTCCATACAGGTCACGCCAGCGGCGGCCGGTTTTCCCCTGAATGTCGTCGCGGTCGCAGGCAATGCTGAAGCCACCGTCAGTTGGGACGCACCCGCCTCCGATGGAGGCAGTCCTGTCATCGACTACACGATCACCGTGCAGCCCGGCGGCGGTACCTGGACTGCGCCAAGCTCACCTTTTGTCGTGACCGGCTTGACCAACGGAACGCCCTATACCTTCACGGTCACGGCGAACACTGCTGCAGGCTCTGGAGCTCCATCCACAGCGTCGACAGCAGTCACGCCGCTAGCGCCAGTCCCAGTTGCTATCCCCACCTTGTCCGAATGGGCTCTGATGGGCTTGTCTGCCATTCTGGCCATGTTGGGAACGGTGGCAATGCGTCGGAAAGAACGGACCTAACCCGCAGGCCTACGACATCCGCAGCCTGATTTCGTCTCGGGCGTTTCCGCTGACGCCAGCTCACCGCAGGTTTTGCGCTACTTCCTCGCATAGACCTGCGCAGCAAATGGCCAGCTCGGGCGATGGCTCCTGGTCTGCAGGTCGGCGCAAGAGCTCGTATCCACGGCCCCCTCTGGGGCCGTTTCCATTTTCGAAGTCGCAGTAGAAACCGAGGAGCAATCGTCTTCTACTCGTCCAGAAGCAGCTTCTAGACTTCCCTCACAAATCCCCGGTGCCCCTGCAGCAATTCACCAACCCTCGCGGTCCAAGTCCGCGCGGGCAAGGACTGCGAAAACACATCTCAGTCCATAGCCTCTAACTCCCCTTCCCCCTTACGCAGTTCATCCAGCACCGGTCACACTCTCATAAAGCGGGTCGTCGCGGTGGTGGGCGACGCCATGGCCACCGAGGAGCTGCGTGCGTGGCAGGCTCGGATGGGCCTTTCCGGCCGCGGCGCAGCGCGGCTGCTGGGGATGCCGGTCAACACATACATCGACCGCGTGAACGGGACTTGCCATTCCAACAGCCGCCCTGTCGTGGTTTCGCGCACGCTGACGCTGGCCTGCGCGGCCTTGGAAGCGGCCAGCCTGTTGTCGGACTCGCGGCAGCCCTGAGGCGCGAGCAACTGTCTTGCAAGTCAAGCGTTTTCAAGCGAACGGGCCTGGTCGGAATGGCCTTTCCACAATTATTCAATGATTGTTGTATTATTGAATAATGAATGAAAACCAAGCTGTTTCCGCCCTCGGTGCCTTGGCCCATGCCCAGCGACTGCGCGTGTTCCGCGCCCTGGTTGTTGCCGGCCCCGAAGGATTGACGCCCAGCGTGCTGGCCGACGAGCTTGACGTGGCCCGCAACGCGCTGTCCTTCCACCTGAAGGAACTGGCCCATGCCAGCCTCGTCACGGTCGAACAGCAGGGCCGCAATCTGATCTACCGCGCCGACTTCTCCCAGATGAACGGGCTGCTCGGCTACCTGACCGAACACTGCTGCCAGGGCGGCACCTGCGAGGTCATTGCGTCCGCATCTCCCTCCTGCACTTCCTGCTGAAAGGCTTCCATGAAACGCTTCCACGTCCACCTACACGTCGATGACCTGAACCGCAGCATCAGCTTCTACTCCCAGCTCTTCGCCGCGCAGCCGGCCCGCATCGAAGCCGATTACGCAAAGTGGATGCTTGAAGACCCGCCGGTGAACTTCGCCATCTCCACGCGCGGCAGCAAGCCGGGCATCGACCACCTGGGCATCCAGACCGACGATGCCGAGGAATTGGCGGCGCTGAAGGCCCGCGCCGAAGCGGCCGACATGGCGCTGCTGGATGAAGGCACCACGACCTGCTGCTACGCGCGCAGCGAGAAGCACTGGGTCACCGACCCGCAGGGCGTGGCCTGGGAGCATTTCCACACGCTGGGCAATATCCCGGTCTTCAACGAAGCGCAGCAAGCCGCGCCCGCGGTCGCCCCGGCGTGCTGCTCGGGCCCTCCCGTTCTTCCTGCTGCTAACGCGAGCTGCCCATGACCCAAGCCACAACGGCCGGCCGCGCGCCGGCCGTCTCCTCCATGAGCGTCTTCGAGCGCTTCCTGACCGTTTGGGTGCTGCTGTGCATCGTCGCCGGCATTGCCCTGGGCCAGCTCGCGCCCGGCGTGTTCCAGGCCATCGGCCGCATGGAGGTCGCCCAGGTCAACCTGCCCGTGGGCCTGCTGATCTGGGTGATGGTGATCCCGATGCTGCTCAAGGTGGACTTCGGCGCGCTGGGCCAGGTGGGGCAGCATTGGCGCGGCATCGGCGTGACGCTATTCGTGAACTGGGCGGTCAAGCCGTTCTCGATGGCGCTGCTGGCATGGATCTTCATCCGCCAGGTCTTCGCCCAGTGGCTGCCCGCCGACCAGCTCGACAGCTACGTCGCCGGCCTGATCCTGCTGGCCGCCGCGCCCTGCACGGCCATGGTCTTCGTCTGGAGCCGGCTGACGGGCGGCGATCCGGTGTTCACGCTGTCGCAAGTCGCCTTGAACGACACCATCATGGTGTTCGCCTTCGCGCCCATCGTCGGCTTGCTGCTGGGCCTGTCGGCCATCACGGTGCCGTGGGACACGCTGCTGGTGTCAGTGGCACTCTACATCGTCGTGCCGGTCGTCTTGGCCCAGCTCTGGCGCCGCGCGCTGCTGCGCCGGGGACAGGCCGCCTTCGATGCCGCGCTGTCGCGCATAGCCCCGCTGTCCATGGCGGCGCTGCTGCTCACGCTGGTGCTGCTGTTCGCCTTCCAGGGGCAGGCCATCCTGCAGCAGCCGTTGGTGATCGCCATGCTGGCCGTGCCCATCCTGATCCAGGTGTTCTTCAACTCCGGTCTGGCCTACTGGCTCAATCGCCGGCTGGGTGAGAAACACAACATCGCTTGCCCCTCGGCGCTGATCGGCGCGTCCAACTTCTTCGAGCTGGCCGTGGCCGCCGCCATTAGCCTGTTCGGCTTCCAGTCCGGCGCAGCTCTGGCCACGGTGGTTGGTGTGCTGATCGAGGTGCCGGTGATGCTGCTGGTGGTGCGCGTGGTCAATCGCTCGCGCGGCTGGTACGAGTGCAGCCCGACCCTATCCTCCCGATAACCGCCAGGACATGCCCATGAGCACCATTACGATCTACCACAACCCCGCCTGCGGCACATCGCGCAACGTGCTCGCCATGATCCGCAACAGCGGCGAAGAGCCCACGGTCATCGAGTACCTCAAGACGCCGCCCGACCGCAGCACGCTCACGGCGCTGATCGCCGCCATGGACGTGCCCGTTCGCGCCGTCCTGCGCGAGAAGGGAACGCCCTACGCGGAACTCGGCCTGGCTGACGAGAAGTGGAACGACAAACAACTGATCGACTTCATGCTCCAGCACCCCATCCTCATCAACCGGCCCATCGTGGTCACGCCACTGGGCACGCGCCTGTGCCGGCCGTCCGAGGCCGTGCTGGACATCCTGCCACAGCCGCAGCGTGGCGCGTTCAGCAAAGAAGACGGCGAGGCGGTGGTGGACGCCAAGGGCCACAGGCTCTGACACCTTCCGCGCAGACAGCCACGCCGTCTGAACCCGCCACTTTCAGGACTGTGCCAGGTGATCATTCCATGGCCGCCCGGTTCTGACCATCGCATTCATGATGACCAGCAGCTTGCGCATGCAAGCCACGATGGCCAGATTCTTCGGTTTGCCAGCCGCCAGCAGGCGCTCATAGCACTGCCGTATCACGGCGTTAAAGCGCATGGCGACGATTCGATCCGTCTCCAACGGACGCCAGGGTTCAAGTGGATACCGGCGCCAAGCGCTACACAATACCGTATCGCCGCCACTCCAACGAGGACGCGCATTCGGCGCTGTCATCAGCGAGGCCCTGATCGCGCCACTGCTCGCGTTGGCGGGCGGTGCCCGCACCGGCACACGCAGGCCAGGAATTTACGAAGAATTGATGCGTTGCGACTGAGACGGGAATAGAGACTTTACGGGGGTCGATTCGAGAATCTTGAACTTGCCCCGCATCCACGGACGGTTATCGGCTTGATTCTCAAGCCGGGATCTGGTCTTCCTCGTTGATCTCCGTTGCCGCACGCGCCTCGGCGACGACGCGGCGCTCGAACTCCACGGGTGAGTGGTAGCCCAGCGCGGAGTGACGCCGGCGCGGGTTGTACCAGCCCTCGATGTAGCTGAACAGCGCGGCCTTCGCCTCCGCCTTTGATCGGAAGCTGCGACGCTCAATCAGCTCGCACTCGAGCGTGGCGAAGAAGCTCTCGGCCATGGCGTTGTCGTACGCGTCACCCACACTGCCCATCGACGGGCGCACGCCCATCTCGGCGCACCGTTGGCCGAACGCCAGACTGGTGTACTGGCTGCCTTGGTCCGAGTGGTGGATGACGTCGTTGGGCTTGCGCTGGGCCAACGCCATGTTCAGCGCCGCCAGCACGAGCTCCGCAGTCATGCGCTCGCCCATCGACCAGCCGACGATGCGCCTGCTGAAGACGTCCATCACGACCGCCAGGTAGATGAAGCCTGCCCACGTCGGCACGTAGGTCATGTCGGCCACCCATAGCTGGTTCGCCCGTTCGGCGCGGAAGCATCGCCTCACGAGGTCAGCCGCTGGACGTTCGCGCGGGTCACGCCGGGTCGTCACGGTGGAGGCCCGTCGTTTGCTGATCCCTTGCAGGCCAGCTCGGCGCATGAGGCGGGCGATCCGCTTTCCTCCGACGCGCACGCCCTGTGCCGCCAACTCGGCCCTCACGCGTGGCCGGCCGTAAGTCTCACGGGAATCGGCGTGCACCTGCCTGATCCGCTCGGTGAGCACCATGTCGTCCATCGCGCGCTGGCTGGGTGCCCGGTGCTGCCAGTCGTAGAAGCCGCTGTGGGACACGCCCAGCACCCGGCACATCGCTCGAATGGGGAAGTCGGCCTGGTTCGCGTTCATGAGTTCGAAGACGGTGTGAACGTCTTGTCGCTCTTGGCGGCGAACCAGGCCGTAGCCTTTGCCAGAATGTCGCGCTCCATCTGGACTTGCCGCAGTTGCCGGCGCAGCCTTGCGAGCTCCTCACGTTCGGCCCCGATGAGCGCGCCCGTCGGAGCCTGGTTGCGTGACGCTTGACCACCAGCGGCACTGACCCAGTTGGCGATGGTCTGTGCGGTCACATCGAACTCACGCGCCAGCTCTGCCGGTGTCCTGCCAGCTCGCACCAGCCCCACCATCTGCTCTCGGAACTCCGCCGGATATGGCAGCCTTGTCTTGCCCATCTCGAACTCCTTGCTCTACAGCGTAAGGTGTCCGTCAAACCGGGGCAACTTCAGTGCCGCGTTGGTTTCCCGCAGCAAAATCCACAAGAAAAAGATCTTCTTGATACTGGATGAATGGCGCATGAATGCCAAGCCCCCGATCGAATGGCTTGAAGCACACCAAGATCATCTGGAAGTGCATGGAATTCCGGATTCAAAAAGGGTCGCGCCTACTCCTCAGGTTTGCATCATCGGGCCATAAGTTAAAGGCGCGTTCAGACACTTGGGTGCAGCATCTGGCGCCAGCAAATTAGTTCGAAGGCACAAGAAGTTAGTTCGCTTCATTGGGAGCATAGGCACAGATGCTTCTGCTAACTTGGATAGGTACCAAGCGGCTCAGTTCTGTCCTGTGGGGGGCGGCGCCGCGCGCTTGTTGGGCATGTCGATAGGGTGAACGGGACCTACCTTCCAACGGTCGCCCCATGACGGGGTCACACATGTCCCTGGCATGCGCGGCACTGGAGGCAATGGCTCTGATGTCAGTCTCTCGGGATGGGTGAAGTCACCTGATACGACGCAGCCGACAGCGGGATGGCCGGTCCCAGGACTACGCGCACGTCGGATCGGTCCCACGCGCCCTTCTCTCCCAAGGCAAGAAGCTGAAGCCAAGCCGCAGTTCATATGCGGCTACGTCTTCACTTCCAACCACCAGGAGAACTTCATGCGCAACAACGACGAACGCCGCCAGCGAGGACAGGGTCGCGGCTACGGCAACGACGACGAGCGCGAGGGGGCGCAACAGCCCGAACCGGGGGAGCGAACCGCAGGCAAGGCGGCTATGAAGGGCGCAGCCGGTTAGCTACAGGCCGTTCGCCTACCCACCGCGGCACGTGCGCGAGATCTAGGCACTCTTTCCTGCTCGGTCCAGGCCGTTGTCAATCAGTCGACCAAGAGCTCCTTGGTTCGCAAGCCCAAATCAAAGCTCGGTCGTCCACCCATTTTGCGCGCTGTAAATGCATCACGCGGAGCAACTATTTGAGGCGAGGTCGCAGCAGCCTCACACTATCAAGGTCATATTGGACCGATATCCAGGATCTGTCCAATCCGACGTGCTTCCTCATGCAGACGCTCGACAGTTTCCTGCAGCCTCCGCTCGTCCGCGAACTCCTCCGATGCGGCGGAAACGCCGAGTGCCAGCGTGCGCCCCAGCGCACTGGGCATCCGGACCGCCAGCGAAGTCTGGAGGCTATTGGGGTACTTGAAGATCGCGAAGGCTTCCTCGGCAGGCAGGGACAGAGCCTGGGCCAGTGCGCTTTCTGCGGGCAGCATGCTTCCCACGCGCAGGTTCGCCACATGCAGCCGCCTGCGCTCGGCGGGCGCCAGGGCACGGGCGATGATCAGAACACCGATGTCGCAGGATTCGCCGACGTTCGAGGTGCCTGAGCAGGCATCGGCCAGCGATTGCACGGTGGCCTGCACCGTCTCCGATATTCCCGAACTCTCCAAAGCGGCAAAGCCGATCTCCAACACCTTGCTCGTCAATCTCCATTGGCTGTCATGCCGAGCCACGTAGCCCTCTTCCTCCAGGGTGAGCAGGAAGCGGAGAACCGTTGCATGGGGAAGATCGGTTTCCTTGCACAGTTCCGAAAGCGATGGGCGCACATGGCCCCGGAAGGCTCTGAGCAAGGCAAGGCATCGTTGGATAGACCGGTTGGTTTTCATCAACTTGGGAAAGAATTGCTGTCAGGCAGCAATTCTAGGAGGGCCATTGCAGCGCCAGCCCCTTGGCGAGGGTCGGCATGCGTGTCCTCCATGCGGTCTATCTCACATGGCTAGCGGCGCCGCTTCATTGGCAGGCAGCGGACATTTGCCCCAAGTGGTGGTGGGTGTCGCCGAAGGTCATCTCCAACTGCGTCAAACGCTTGAAATAGTGGCTCACCACGCACTCATCCGTCATGCCGATGCCGCCATGCAATTGAATCCCCTGCTGGCCAACGAAGCGCATGGCGCAGCCCAGTTGGTACTTGGCGCGCGAAGCTGCCAAATGCCGCTCGGCGGGTGCATCGTTGAGCTTCAAGGTGGCCAGATAGCTCATGGATCGTGCCAGTTCGAGCTGCGTCTTCATATCGGCCACCCGGTGCCGCAGCGCCTGAAAGCTGGCCAATGGCACGCCGAACTGCTTGCGCACGTTGAGGTATTCCAGGACTTCGGCGAGCATCGCCTCCATCACGCCGACGCCTTCCGCGCACGTGCACGCTATCCCCAGATCCACGGTGGCCTGCAGCGTCGCATCCCCCTCCTGGGTAATAAGGTGCGCCTTGGCGCCATTCAGCGAAAGATGGGCGACGCGGGCGCCATCCAGCGTCCTGTAGCTGCCCAAGGCAACACCGGGGTCGTTCCGATCGACCCAGAAAAGCGCCAGGCCTTGCGCCGTGGTGGCGGGGACGATGAAGGCATCCGCTTCGTCCCCCGCTGCCACCAGGGACTTCTGCCCCTGCAAAGACCAATGCGATCCTGCCTCGCCAGGCGTGGCGGTGGTCGTGCAGGCGGAAAGCTCGTATCTCGCGCCAGGCTCCTGGTAGGCCAGAGCGACGAGGCTGGCGCCTGATGCGACGCTTTCCCGCCAGGCAGGCGCCTCCTGCGCCCTGGATCGGGCCAGTATCCAACTGGCCAGGAATGCCTGCATCAAGGGCTCCAGCACGATGCCGCGCCCCAGTTCCTCCATCACGACCATCATCTCGACCGGCCCCAACCCTAGCCCTCCGTCTTCTTCTCCCAAAAGAAGCGCGGGAAGTCCGAGCGCCGTCAGTTCGGCATAGGCCTCTTTGGAGAAGCCGCTCGATTTTTCGATCTGCCGCCGCCGCTCGAACGTATAGCTGCGCCGCACCCAGGTGCCGACGGCCTCGCGCAATTGATCCTGTTCGGATGAGAAATCAAAGTCCATGACTGTTCCTAACCCAGCAAGGCCTGGGCGATGATGTTGCGTTGAATTTCGTTGGATCCGCCGTAGATGGTCGTCTTGCGCAGGTTGAAGTACGTTCTGGCCAGCGGCGCATGGGTGCGGTCGCCATCGGGATAGCTCCCAGCCCAATCGATATCCAGCGCTTCCTCGATGAAGGGCAGAGAGGAAGGGCCTGCTGCCAGCATCATGAGTTCGCTGTACCTTTGCTGGATTTCACTGCCCCGGATCTTGAGCAGGCCGGCGATGTCCAGCGCCTTCTTGCCGGATCTTTCCGCGGAGAGGACGCGCAGCACCAGGATTTCCAGCGCCTGTATGTCCACCTCCAGTTTCGCGATTTCATCGCGGAACCGGATATCGGCCAGAAGATTCTGCTGTCTTGCGATGCGCTTGAGCCGCCCCAGTTCGCGCTTTGCCCTGGCCACCTCGGCAATGTTCGAACGCTCATGCGCAAGCAGATGCTTGGCATAGGTCCAGCCGCTGTTTTCCTCGCCGACCAGGTTTTCCACCGGGACTTCGACATTGTCGAACCAGACCTCATTGACCTCGTAGTCGCCATCCAGCAATTGGATGGGGCGCACGGTCACCCCAGGCGATTTCATGTCGATGAGCAGGAAGCTGATGCCACTTTGCGGCTTGCCATCGAATTTCGTGCGAACCAGGCAGAAAATCCAGTCGCCGTACTGGGCCAGAGTGGTCCAGATTTTTTGTCCATTGACGACGTAAACGTCGCCCTTGCGCTCGGCCTTGGTTTTCAGCGACGCGAGATCCGAACCGGAGCCCGGCTCGCTGTATCCCTGGCTCCACCACACCTCGCCCGAGGCAATTCCCGGCAGAAACCGGTCCTGCTGCGCTCGGTTGCCGAAAGTCATGATCACGGGAGCCACCATGACCGGGCCGTAGGGAATCAGGCGGGGCGCGCCTGCCAGGGCGCATTCCTCTTCGAACAGGTGGCGCTCGATGATGCTCCAGCCCGGGCCGCCAAACTCCTCGGGCCAGCGGTAGGTCAGCCAACCCTTCTTGCCAAGGATCTTGTGCCAGCCTTGCATTTCCTCCCGGGAAAGGCGCCATCCGTTGTGCACCTTCTCGGCCGTCGAGGCCGGCAGGTTTTCCCGGATCCACAGCCGGACTTCCTCGCGGAATTTTTCCTCTTGTGCGGTGTATTCGAGGTCCATTGCTTAAATTCCAATCATGGTGGTTGTCTTCATGGATCGGCCAGGGTGAATCCCGGGCTTCAACGCCGGCCCGATTTATTGAGGAATGATTTGAAGATGGCCTGCGTGGCTTCGCTGTTGATCAATGCCCCGAAATTGCGCACCTCGTCATCCAGCGCGGCCTGAACCGCGGCTTTGCCGTCCCGCGCCAGCATTCTCTTGGTGGCGCGCAGCGATGTGCCCGGAAGCCGGCTCAGGTTCTTCGCCGTCGCGCGCGCCATGTCGAGGGCCTGCCCCTGGGGCGCGGCGGCAGTCAGAAGACCTGCGGCGAAAGCCTCGTCGCAGTCGAAGAAGCGGGCGCTCATAAGCCAGTCGCGGGCCTTTCTCGGCCCTACCACACGTTCCAGCAGATGGCTCGATGCGCCTTCGGGGCACAGTCCGAGTTCCACGAACGGCATCCGGAACCTAGCGCCCTGGCCGGCATAGACAAAGTCGCAATGCAGGAGCATGGTCGTTCCAATGCCCACGGCAAAGCCCTCAACGGCGGCGATGACGGGAATCTCGATGCTGGCCAGCTTGCGCAGGAATACCACGGCGGGGGAATCCCCTTCCCCGCGCTTCTCCTGAAAATCCCCGATGTCTGCGCCGACGGTGAAATTGCCGCCTTCGCCATGGATGATGACCGCATTGCATTCCGCGTTTTTCTGTATCTCGTCCAATGCGTCCGCCAGCTGGAAATACATGGCGCGGCTGAGGGCATTGCGTTTCTCCGGGCGGGAAATCCGCAACTCCAGCACCCCGTTTGCAAATTCGCTCTGAATCATTGAATTCTCCGGTTGATCCGTACGCGGACGGCTATCCGATGGAAATGCGGGCGGACTTGATGAGCTTGCTCCATTTATCCGTTTCCGCCGCGATGAAGCGCGTGAATGCCTCGGGCCCGGCGCCAGAGACGATGCCGCCCATCTCCTCCAGCTTTGCCGATATTTCCGGCATGGCGAGGATGGCGCTCAGTTCGCTGTGGAATCTTTCGATGATGGGCTTGGGCGTGCCGGAGCGCAGCATGGCGCCGAACCATCCCGTGATCGCATAGTCGGGCAGCCCCGCCTCCACCATGGTCGGAACCTCGGGAAGCATGGGCGAACGCGTGGAACTGGTGACGGCCAGCGCGCGCAACTTGCCCGTCTTGATGAGTTGGAGAGCGGAAGGCAGGTTGTCGAACATCATGGGCACGTGGCCGGCCATGGTGTCGCTGAGACCCGGCGCGCTGCCTTTGTATGCGACGTGGGACAAGCGCATCTTGGCCTTCGCCGCGAACAGTTCCCCGGCCAGATGCAGCGACGTGCCGGCACCCGGCGTCGCATAGCTCAGGGCCCCGTCCTGGCGGGAACTATAGGCAATCAGTTCCTGCACCGATTTGACCGGCAGCGCCGGGTTGATCACCAGCACATTGGGCACCTCCAGGAGCAGGGTCACCGGCGCCAGATCCTTGATCGGATCGTAGGGAAGATTTCCATACAGCGAGGGGTTGACCGAGATGGGGCCAATGTTCCCCATGAGCAGGGTGTAGCCATTGGCCGGCTGTTTCGCCACGTAGTCCGTGCCGATGTTGCCACCCGCACCGGGCTTGTTCTCGACCACGATCGGCTGCCCGAGGCGCTCGCCGAGCTTCACGGCGATGACCCGGGCCAGCATGTCGGTGGTGCCGCCCGGCGGATAGGGCACCACCCACTTGATCGGAGCGTTTGGCCAGGATTGGGTGCGCCCGGCGAGAGGATGAAACGCCGCCAGGCAAAGAGCCGAGCGGAGCATGAGGCGTCGCGAAGCAAGATGCGTCATATGTCTCCAGAGGGATGATTGATGTTCACTAAATGAACATATACTTCATTCAGTGAAAATAATCATATCCGTCGGTCTTGATCTGTCAAGCACGGTTGGCGCAGCGCTGCCCCTGCGCCCGCTAGTGCGGCGAGGTGCCGGGCGGCCGGAAGGCCGAGGTGTTCGTGGGGTTTCTTGAAGGAAATGGCCGCGCATGGGCTTGCGCATGAGCGATGCCCATGCCATCGACGGCTGCCTGCGGGCAGCGGGATCCAGCGGCGGCGAATCCCTGATGGATGCTTCAATAAAGATAGCTTCTGGCGCTTGTATTCATTGGGTATTCAGAAAAAAACCATCTGAAACCCTTTGATGAAGCGTGCGAGAAGCTATATTTTTCAGAGCGCCTTCAGCCGTGCGGCGACTTCCTGCATGTGATCCAGATAGCGCGATTGCATCTCGTGCGGCGCCGTGTAGCGCGGGCTGACGGTCACACTCAGCGCAAGCTGCGCCGCGAAGCCCTTGATCCTGACGGGCACCGCGATTCCCACCAGATCCAGCTCCACCTCCTGGTTGACGACGGCGAAACCGTCTTCGCGCACCTTGGCGAGAATGCCGCGTAGCGTGTCCTCGTCCGTCACGGTGTGCTGCGTGATCCGGGGGCGGGGCGCCTGCGCGAAGTATTCGTCCAATTCAGTCGCGCCCAAGTGGGCGAGCAGCACCCTGCCCAGCGACGTGCAGTGCGCCGGCAAACGGCTACCCATGCCCAACGAGCGCTGCATCAGCCGGCGGCTTTGCGAGCGCACCAGGTAGACCACGTCGCTCCAGTTGAGCATGGCCAGCGCGCAGTTGGTGTGTACCGCATCACCGAGCTCGTCCAACAGGGGCTGGGCGCGCTGCACCAGGTCGATGGACGAGAAGTAAGCGTGGCCCAGGTTCAGTACGTTCGCGTCCAGCCGGAACTTGCCGCCTTCGCGCCGCACGAGATCCAGGCATTCCAGCGTGTGAATGCAGCGGCGAACGACCGCGCGGTCCAGCCCGGTGCGCCGCGCGATCTCCGCGCCGGACGACGGGCTCTTTCTTTCCGAGAACGCGAGCAGCACCTGCAATCCCCGGGCAAGCGAGAGCATGAAGTCGGGATCACCCCGATGCTGTTGCGCTACGTGCTCCATGTTGTTGAGGGCTGCGGAGTCTGCCATCGCTGGATCGTGTTCACTGAGTGCGTGCGATGTTCGCACAAATTCGTCCAAAGCCCTGCGCCACGCCTTCCCTTGCTGTCCAAGAATGACTTCATTCCATACCGTAAAAAGGAGACATGTATGCGGATCCATGCTGACAGTACTTTCCTCCAGCGTCGGGGGCTAGGGAAGATGGCCCTGGCGTCGTTCGCTATGGGCATGCTGGGCACTTCGCCCGGCGTGCAGGCGCAGGGCGAGGCCATCTGGCCCGACAGGGCCATCACGCTGGTGCTGGGCTATCCACCGGGTGGCATCAACGACGTGATCGCCCGCAAGCTCGCCGCAGAGATGCAGGCGGATCTGAAGGTGCCGGTGATCGTGGACAACCGCGCGGGCGCGAATGGCTCCATCGCCGCGAACTACGTAGCCAAGGCCCGGCCCGATGGCTACACGGTCATGTTCGGGGCGATCGGGCAGGTCAGCGTCAACCGGTTCCTACTTCAGAAGATGCCCTATGCGCCAGAGGATCTCATCGCCGTGGGCAAAGTGGCCGATGGCGCCAACGTGCTGGTAGTGAACGCGGACAAAGCTCGGAGCTACTCCAACGTCTCTAGGCTCATCGAAGAAGCCAAACGCAAGCCGGGACAGTTGAACTACGGATCGTTCGGCACGGGCTCATCGTCGCACCTATCCGCGGCGCTGTTCGCACAACAGGCGGGCATCCAAGTCACCCATGTGCCCTACAAGGGCAGCGCTCCGGCAATGACGGACCTGTTAGGCGGCAATCTGGATTTCATGTTCGACAGCATCAACACGGCACTGCCGCATATCAAGACTGGCAGGATCGTGCCCCTGGCCGTGACCAAGGCACAGCGCGCCCCTGCACTGCCGAACGTGCCCACGTTCGTGGAAAGCGGACTGCCCAATTTCGAGGTGGCATCCTGGTTCGGACTACATCTGCCCAAAGGCACGCCCAGCTCCATCGTCCACCAACTGAATGCTACCCTGCGCAAGGTGCAGGCGAAACCCGATTTCGTCGAGTATTTCAAAGCGCAGAACATCGACATCACCCCCAGCACACCCCAGGAATACGCCGACTTCATTGCGCGCGAAGACCGGCGCTGGGGTTCCCTGATCAAGGAACTCGGTATCCAGATCGACTGAGCCCCACGCGCGTGGGAAATTTTTTTGCCTTTTCAGAAAGTCTGCCTCATGCTTGATTACGTAGACCGCATCCTGGTTGCCGTGCGTTCGCTGGACGCCGCGGAAAGCAACTACGCCAACATCCTCGCCGCACGCAGGGTCGAAGATTTCGACAGCCCGTGGCTGAACGCCCGCGTGCGCCGCATGCAGCTGGGCGCCACGCAGGTCGAGCTGTGCGAGCCGCGCGGCGAGGGCGTCGTGCAAAAGCACCTGGAGCAATGGGGCGAGGGGCTGATGTACGGCGGCGTCTCCACGCCGGATCTGGAGGCCTTCACCCGGTATCTGGCGGTCCATCAGGTGCGGTTTACGGCGGCCGATGGTCGCCTGTACCTCGAACCATCGGATCTGCACAACATGCCGCTGGTGGTCAGCACCACCGCGCGGAATGCGCGCGGCGAGGGGCCGATCGAGTTTCTCTACGAGCTGACGATGGTGCTCGACTCGCCCTGGCAGGACGTGGCCGCGCGCTACGCGGACGGCCTGGGCTTGCAGCCCGAGCGCAACGTGGGCATCACCTTCGAGCGCTTCGGCTACGTGGGCACGCTGATGATGTTCGACCCGGATCGCCTGGATCGCATCGAGCTTTCCGAGGCGCACGACCCGGCGTTCGCCATGGGCCGCTTCTCGGCCAAGCGCGGCGATGCGCTGTATATGTGCTACGTGCAGACTGACGATTTGGCCGACGTCATCGCGCGGCTCGACAAGCACGGGCAGCGCTACACGCGCCGCACCCAGACGCCCGTGGAGCGCGACGGCCTGTGGATCCACCCCAGCGCGCTCAATGGCGTGCTGCTCGGGGTGTCGCGCCATTCGTTGGCGTGGCAATGGTCGGGCCGCCCCGATCGCGTGCAAGCACTGGAGGAACAATGAAATGACCCATCTCTACGACCGCCAATACATCGCCGGCGCCTGGTGCGCCACGCAGGGCAAGGAATTCGTCGAGGTGTTCGACCCCAACACGGGCGCGCTGGCCGCCAGGGTCGGCGTGGGGCACGAGGACGATGCGCGGCGCGCGGCGCAGGCCGCCCGCGCGGCCTTCGCGGGTTGGAGCACGGCGCCCTTGGCCGAGCGTGTGCGCGTCGTCCAGCAATGGGCCCAGGCGCTGGCAGCCCGCAAGGACGCGCTGGTGCGTGCGATCGCGGCCGAAGTGGGCACGCCACTGAAGATTTCGCAGATCGTCCAGGTGGAGTCTCCGCTGCGCAACATCGGCAATTTCGTGGACGTCGTGCAGTCGCTGGCCTGGGAGACGACGGTGGGCAACTCGCGCATCGTGCGCGAGCCGTTCGGCGTGGTCGCCTGCATCACGCCCTGGAACTTTCCGCTGCACCAGATCGTGCTCAAGCTCGCGCCCGCCCTGCTCACGGGCAACACCGTGGTGCTCAAGCCGAGCGAGCTGACGCCGCAGACCACGCAGCTGATCTGCGAAGCGCTGCACGAGGCGGGCTTTCCCGACGGCGTCGTGAACGTGGTGAACGGCACGGGCCCCACCGTGGGCGCGCCGCTGGCGGCCAGCGAAGCCGTGGACATGGTGAGCTTCACCGGCTCGACGCAGGCCGGCAAGGCCGTGGCCGCGCTGGCGGCGCAGACCGTCAAGAAAGTGGCCACCGAGCTGGGCGGCAAGTCGCCCAGCGTGGTGCTGCCCGGCGCTGACCTGGCGCGCGCCGTGAAGGCGACGGTGGGTGCTTGCATGCTCAACAACGGCCAGACTTGCAGCGCGCTCACGCGCCTGCTGGTTCCGGCCGATGCGGTGCAGCAGGCCCATGCGCTGGTGGCACAGGAAATCGCCAAGCTGACCGTGGGCAGCAGCCTGGCCGAAACCAGCCGCGTGGGGCCGCTGATTTCGCGGCGCCAGCAGGCCGGCGTGCTGGCGCTGCTGCAGGAAGGCGAGCGCCAGGGCGCGCAACCCGTGGCCGAGGCCGCCGCCGCGCCGGAACAGGGCTTCTTCGTCGCGCCCCGGGCCTACGCGGTCACCGAAGACAACCCGCTGGCGCGCAATGAAATCTTCGGCCCGGTGCTGAGCATCCTCACCTACACGGACGTAGACGACGCCGTGCGCCTGGCCAACGCCACGGCCTATGGGCTGGCCGCCGCGGTCTGGGGCGAGGACGAGCAGGCCATGGCCGTGGCGCGTCGTATCCAGGCCGGGCAGGTGGACATCAACGGCGCGCGCTTCAATGCGCTAGCGCCTTTCGGCGGCTACAAGCAAAGCGGCGTCGGCCGCGAGGCCGGCCTCTTCGGCGTGGAGGAATTCCTGCAGGTCAAGTCCATCCAGGTCAATCCGTCCAGCGGGGGCTGAAGCCATGAAGCCGCAAGCCTTGGGAAACGTCCGTGTGCTGGACTTGACGCGCGTGCTGGCCGGGCCCTGGTGCACGCAGACGCTGGCCGACATGGGCGCCGACGTCATCAAGATCGAACACCCGGTGCGTGGCGACGACACGCGGCATTGGGGCCCGCCGTACTTCCGCACGACGGACGGCCGCGAAACCCGCGACGCCACCTACTTCGCCTCCGCCAACCGCAACAAGCGCTCGGTGGGCGTGGATATCGCCAGCCGCGAAGGCGCGGATCTGGTGCGCGCCCTGGCCGCGCAGTGCGATGTATTCGTCGAGAACTTCAAGGTCGGCGACCTGGCACGCTACGGGCTCGACTACGACAGCATCCGCGCCGTCAACCCCGCCATCGTGTACTGCTCCATCACCGGCTATGGCCAGACCGGCCCCTATGCCGACCGCCCCGGCTATGACTTCGTCTTCCAGGCCGAAGGGGGGCTGATGAGCATCACCGGCGAGCGCGACGACCTGCCGGGCGGCGGCCCGCAGAAGGTGGGCGTGGCCATCGCCGACCTGACCACCGGGCTGTACGCGAGCATCGCCATCCTCGCCGCGCTGAACCACCGCAGCGTGACGGGCGAAGGGCAGTACATCGACATGGCGCTGCTCGACTGCGTGACGGCGCTGGCCTCCAACCAGGGCGCGTTCCACCTCGTCAACGGATTGGACCCGCGCCGCTGGGGCAATGCGCATCCCTCGCTGGTGCCATACCAGGTCTTCGACACCTCGGACGGCAAGATCGTGATCGCCGTGGGCAACGACGAGCAATGGCGGCGCTTCTGCCAGGCCCTGGGCAGCAAGGAGCTGGAGGAAGACCCCGCCTATGCCCGCATGTCCGGCCGCATCCAGAACCGGGAAGCCCTGCTGCCGCGCGTGCAAGCCATCATCGCCAAGCTGCCCTGCGCGCATTGGCTGAAGGAGTTTTCGGTGCGCGACGTGCCCAACGGCCGCATCAACGGCTACCGCGAAACCTTCCAGCATCCGCAGGTCATCCATCGCCAGCTGGCGGTCGAGGTCGGCAGCGACAATGGCGAAGGCTATGTGCGCGGCATCGCCAACCCGATCAAGTTCAGCGCCACGCCCGTGCAATACACCCGCGCGCCCTGCGCCCTGGGCCGCCATACCCAGGAAGTGCTGGAGCAGATGCTCGGACTCGACGCCCAGGGCATCGAGGCATTGCAGTCCCGGGGCGTCATCAGCGCCGCGGCGCAGCCCGCGAGACAGGAGGGGGCATGACGCATTCCGGGAGAACTCCCGCCCATCGCATCGACGTGCGCTCCATCGGGCGGGTACGCGTCATCACGCTGGATCGCGCAGCCAAGCGCAATGCGATGGACGAAGACGCGGTACAGGCTCTGGAGCAGGCATGGCGGGACTTCGCGGCATCCGATGACCGCGTGGCGGTATTGCGCGCCAATGGCCCGGTGTTCACGGCAGGGCTGGACATGGGCGCTGCGCCGGCCCAGTTCTGGCGCGCCGTTCCCGAACTGGGCGTGCCAGTGGGCAAGCCGGTCATCGCCGTGGTGGACGGCCCCGTCATCGCGGCGGGCGTCACGGTGGTCACCTTCTGCGATCTGTGCATTGCCACGGATCGCAGCACCTTCGTCTACCCGGAGGCACGGCTGGGCAACGCGGCGGGTCTGGTGGCATCCATCGTCCCACGCATACCGCACAAGATCGCTATGGAATTGATGCTGCTGGGCCGTCCCGTAACCGCGCAGCGCGCCTATGAAGCCGGCTTCGTCAACCGCCTGTGCGCACCCGGCGACGAGATGGCCGTGGCTATGGAGATGGCGCATGACATGGCCGACTCTTCACCAACAGTCATGCGCTTTCTGAAGCGCCTGGCGCAGGAGACACTTGCACGCAGCCCCGTTGAGACCATGGTCGGCACGCAAATTCTGGCGCAGGACGTGGCCAGCAGCGCGGATGCGGCCGAAGGCGCCGCAGCGCGGCGCGAACGCAGGAATGCGCGTTTTCCAGGACTTTCTTGAAGATGAATGCGTCAGGCATTTTTGTAATCACAGGAACCAAAATGAAGATCCTCGTCCCCGTCAAGCGCGTGGTGGACTACAACGTGAAGGTCCGAGTGAAGTCGGACGGCACGGGAGTGGACATCGCCAACGTGAAGATGAGCATGAACCCCTTTGACGAAATCGCCGTCGAGGAAGCCGTGCGCCTGAAAGAAAAAGGCATCGCCACCGAAGTGATCGCCGTCAGCTGCGGCGTGGCGCAGTGCCAGGAAACCCTGCGCACGGCCATGGCCATCGGCGCCGACCGCGCCATCCTGGTGGAAACCGACGCCGAGTTGCAGCCCCTGGCCGTCGCCAAGCTGCTCAAGGCCCTGGTCGACAAGGAGCAGCCCCAGCTCGTCATCCTGGGCAAGCAGGCCATCGACGACGACGCCAACCAGACCGGCCAGATGCTCGCGGCCCTGGCCGATCTGCCCCAGGCCACCTTCGCCAGCAAGGTCGAAGTCGCCGACGGCAAGGCTGACGCGCCCCGGGCCAGCGTCACCCGCGAAGTCGACGGCGGCCTGGAAACCCTCTCGCTCACCCTGCCGGCAGTCATCACCACCGACCTGCGCCTGAACGAGCCGCGCTACGTCACGCTGCCCAACATCATGAAGGCCAAGAAAAAGCCGCTCGACACCCTCAAGCCCGAAGCGCTGGGCGTCGACGTCGCCCCGCGCCTGAAGACCCTCAAAGTCTCCGAGCCCCCGAAGCGCGGCGCCGGCGTCAAGGTGCCCGACGTGGCCACCCTCGTGGCCAAGCTCAAGAACGAAGCCAAGGTGATCTAAAAATGCCCGTACTCGTCATCGCAGAACACGACAACGCCTCCATCAAGAGCGCCACCCTCAACACCGTCACCGCCGCGCAGGCCTGCGGCGGCGACGTGCACGTGCTCGTCGCCGGAGAAAACGCGGGCGCCGCAGCAGACGCCGCCTCCAAAATAGCCGGCGTCGCCAAAGTCATCCACGCCGACGGCGCCAGCCTCAAGGACGGCCTCGCCGAAAACATCGCCGCGCAGGTGCTGCAGATCGCCGGCAACTACAGCCACATCCTGTTCCCCGCCACCGCCAGCGGCAAGAACGCCGCCCCGCGCGTGGCCGCCAAGCTCGACGTGGCGCAAATCAGCGACATCACCAAGGTCGACAGCCCCGACACCTTCGAGCGCCCCATCTACGCGGGCAACGCCATCGCCACCGTGCAAAGCGCAGACAGCGTCAAGGTCATCACCGTGCGCACCACGGGCTTCGACGCCGCCGCCGCCACGGGAGGCAGCGCCGCCGTCGAAACCGCAGCCGCTGCGGCAGACAGCGGCAAGAGCGCCTTCGTCGGGCGCGAAGTCACCAAGAGCGACCGGCCCGAGCTGACCGCCGCCAAGATCATCGTCTCGGGCGGGCGGGCGCTGGGCAGCAGCGAGAAATTCCAGGAAGTGCTCACGCCGCTGGCCGACAAGCTGGGCGCGGCCATCGGGGCCAGCCGCGCGGCGGTGGACGCGGGCTACGCGCCCAACGACCTGCAGGTGGGCCAGACGGGCAAGATCGTGGCGCCGCAGCTGTACGTCGCGCTGGGCATCTCGGGGGCCATCCAGCACCTGGCCGGCATGAAGGACTCCAAGGTGATCGTGGCGATCAACAAGGACCCGGAGGCGCCGATCTTCAGTGTGGCCGACTACGGGCTGGAGGCGGACCTGTTCGCGGCCGTGCCGGAGATGAGCTCGGTGCTTTGACGCTGGAATTTGGGCGCTCCGCTTTGCAGACGAACGCCAGAGGCTACGAACTGCCAAGTTCGGGCCAAATTTGGTCGAAACTCTCTGGACTATCTGTGTGCTGACCAGAGAATTTCTATTGGTCAGCTAGTCTGGACACCAAACATGTCAACACGACAGTGCCCGTCCCGACGCACGCGCACGCCCGCGCCTACGCGATCGGCTTGATCGAGCAGGCCTGCGTCCCCCTCGACTCGATGGCCACCAAGGAGTTGCTGGCATGGCGGATCCTAATGAGCCTCCCCGACCGCGGCGCCGTGCGCTTGTTGGGCATGTCGACAACCGCGTGCATCGATTGGATGAACGAGGCCTTCCATTGCAACGGTCGTCCGTAGCGATGCCACGCTGTCCCTGACGTGCGGCCCTGGAGACAATGGCCGCGATGCCACCCTCTCGGGATGGGTGACGCTGCCTGAGACGACGCAGGTGGCAGCGGGATGGCCGGTCCCAGGACTACGCGCACGTCGGATCGGTCCCACGCGCCCTTCTCTCCCAAGGCAAGAAGCTGAAGCCAAGCCGCAGTTCATATGCGGCTACGTCTTCACTTCCAACCACCAGGAGAACTTCATGCGCAACAACGACGAGCGCCGTCAGCGAGGACACGGCCGCGACTACGACGATGAGCACGGGGGCGCGACAGCGAGAACTGGGGAGCCAACCGCCAGCACGGCGGCGACTATGAGGGCCGCGGGCGCTCCGAGGACCAATCCCGCGATCGGTACCCGGACCGCTGGGGACGCCATGGCCGACCGCAGGGCTCTGGCTCCGAATACGGGGATGCCTATGGCACCGAGCGCTTCGGCCCGCGCAGCAGCGGATACGGTGGCTACGATGGGGACCAGGCAGGCTTTGACCAAGGCGGCTATGGCCGGGGCGGCGGCTACGGCGTCGGTCGTTTCCCAGAAGACAGTGCCCGGTACGGCCGCCAGCAGCAGCCGTCCAACTATGGCGGCGGCCGGCAAGGCGGCTACAACGACCGTTTCATCGACGACTATGGCTCGCGCCAGCGCGGCGAGCAGTACGGCCGCGGCGAGGACCGATACAGCCAGGGCTTCTATGGCGACGCCAGCCGCTTCGGCAGGGGCATGCAGCAAGGCGAGCGTGAATCGCGGAGCCATCACGATCCCGACTACCAGCAGTGGCGCACCGAGCAGCTGCGCAGCCTTGACAATGACTACGAGGCTTGGCGCGGTGAACGCTACAAGAAGTTCTCCGAGGACTTCAACACGTGGCGAAGCAGTCGCCTTTCACAGAGCAATGACTCCAAGCAGCAGGGGAACAGTTCCGCCAACAAGGGCAAGGATCAATCCTGACCCCCGCTGACTCCAAAAGAAAGGCCCGGCACGGATGAATGCCGGGCCTCTTGCCGTCTTTCGAAGCCGATGGAGTTCGGGCTCTTCAGAAGCCAAAGCCCAGGTTAGCGTGCCCTCGTGACTGCCCTCGGGTCATTCAGGCGTTATCCCAGCAGTTTTGATAACAGCGGACCATTTTGTCACCTCGCTCTGCAGGTAGCTGCCGAACTCCTCCGATGTGCCAGCCACCACGTCGGCCCCCAGCTTGCCCAGCCGATCGCGTACATCGGGCTGCGCCAGCACTCGCCCCAAGTGCGTGTGCAGCGATTTGATGATCGCCGGCGGCGTTCCAGCGGGCGCCAAGACGCCACCCCAAGAGGTTGACTCGAAACCGCTCACGCCAGCCTCCGCGATCGTGGGATAGGCCGCCAGCGACTTGGGTCGTGTCTTCGAGGCTGTCCCAAGCACGCGCAGACGGCCGCTGGAGATGTTGGACGCAGCTGCGATCGACGTCGCAAAAGTCATCGTGACGTGCCCCCCGATTACATCGGTCATCGCCGGTACGTCGCCCTTGTAGGGAACGTGCACGATGTCGATACCCGCCATGTCCTTGAACAGCTCGGCCGTCAAATGGGTAGCTGAACCGGGCCCACCGGATGCGAACTTCACGGCACCAGGATGCGCTTTTGCGTAGGCGATTAGTTCCTGCGTCGTGTGCACAGGCAGCGACGGATTGACCAGCAGGACGATCGGCACCGAAGTGGTCAGCATGATGGGGGTGAAGCTCTTGAGCGGGTCGAACGGAAGCTTCGGGTACAGGCCGGCATTGATCGCGTTGGGGCCGACATTGCCCATCAGGATGGTGTAGCCATCGGCAGGTGCCTTGGCTACGAGATCGAGCGCGAGAATGCCGTTCGCCCCCGGTTTGTTGTCCACCAGGAACGACTGGCCGTAGCTCTCCGTGAGCTTGTCCGCTAAAAGGCGCGCCGTCACGTCGGATGCGCCGCCGGGCGGGTACGGCACGACGAAGCGCACCGGCTTGGTCGGATAGCCGGAGGAAGGCTGCGCGAGCGTCGGTAGCGCGTATATCGAGGCCCATGCGCTGGCTGCGCGCAGCAAGCCTCTTCGGGTGCTGGTTTCCATGGTCTGTCTCCTGTGGTCTTCTGAAACTGCGCCTCGGGGCTCAGGCGGCTCCGGCCAACTCTTCACCAAGGAACACCTTGGCATCGCGCAGCGCGCCCTGCAGGGTACCTATGGCGAGTTCGTGGGTCGGCACTGACTGCGCCGCGCACATGGCGGCCGCGACGCCTGCAGCTTCGCCGGTCGTCATGCAGGGCGCCATGTTGCGTGTCGCGCCGTGCGCATAGGGGGTCACCGAGATGCAGCGGCCAGCGACCAGCAGGTTGTGTATGCCCTGCGGCACGAGGCAGCGGTACGGGATGTCGTAGGCACCATCGCCGCCGATGTCAATATGCTCCTGCGACTTTCCATCGGGATGATGAATGTCGACCGGGAAACAGCCCTGGCCGATAGTGTCGTCGAAGCGCCGCCCAACGCGGATATCGTCCTCGTTGAGTTCGTACAGCCCCTGTATATTGCGCGTCTCGCGCACCCCGACGAAGGCATTGGGCAGGAAAGAGGCGTTCTCGAATCCAGGGACGTTGTCGCGCATGAATGCACCAAGCTTTTGCAGTTGGGCCGTCAGTTCGACCGTGGCGCGAGACAGGGCCAGCGGATCGCTACCGTCGATGTGGGCCAAGCGGCTACCGTTGATGTTGAGCTGGTCGGGCCACACCGTGTTGGTCCAGAACTGGTGGTCGTCGTGGTCGTAGATGCCCAGCTTGCGTAATTCCTCGTTCCAGCGGCTGAAGGTGCCGTGGAAGTAGACCGGGATCGGTTGCGCACAGCCGCGCTTTGTCGCCCAGGCTGGCTCGAATTCGGAAAGCGCCTCGCAGGCCCGGCGCGTGTCAACCGAGACGGCCCGCATCATCATGGAAACTGGCTGCATTGCGCCGCCGCCTGGCCAGCCCGTGCGAGCCGGTGCACCTGCCTTGACCGCCAGATCGGCGTCGCCCGTGGCGTCGACAAACGTGCGCGCTCGGATGAACCCCAGCTCGCTCTTGCTGCAGATCAGCACCTTCTCTACCTGGCCGTTGTGGCTCACCGCATCGACCAGCGCCGTGTTGTAGAGGATTGTGACGCCGGCACGCGCCAGCATGGCCGTGGTCTCCATGCGAAACAGATCCGCATCCACGGGCGTGACCGAGTGGACGTAGCCGCTGGGCAGCGGCACGTGACCGACAGCACCGCCCTGCTCGATCAGGCGGTCCACGATCTCCTGGGCCAGCCCGTACACGACTTGCCGCCCTTCGCGTGTCTTGTAGGTGTGAATGCACAGGCCGGTCGCGGCATTGCCGCCGATGAACGGTCGCGGTTCTAGCAGGACCGTACGGGCGCCCTGTCTGGCGGCGGCGAGCGCCGCACAAATGCCGGTTACACCGGCGCCGGCAACGAGAACGTCGAAAGGCGTGGAAATGAGATCGGGATAGGTTTGCATAGCTAAGGTCTTGAATCGGAAGGCCAGTGTGCGGGCGCCTTTGTATTTGTACAATTGATTAATATTTATGCATTAATCAGATTTTGTGATGAACATCACCCTGCGCCACCTTCGCGCGTTCGTAGCCGTTGCACAACTTGGCGGCTTTTCAGCAGCCGCCGAACGCCTGCACCTCACGCAGTCCGCGCTGAGCATGTTGATCCGTGCCTTGGAAGAGGACATGGAGCTCCGCCTGTTCGAACGAACGACCCGACAGGTGCAACTGACCGATGCCGGGCGCGACTTCTTTCCGCTGGCCGAGCGCTTGCTGGTGGACCTGCACCAGGCGGTCGCCTTCACGTGCACCCGGGCCAAGCGCGCGATGGGGCGGCTGACGGTGGCGATGACGCCCACCTTTGCCTCCACGCTGCTGCCCGGCATTCTGGTCTCGTTCCAGGCTATGCACCCCGATGTACAACTGGTGCTGCGCGACGACGCGACACCCGCCGGAATCCAGCGGTTGGTCCAGGATGGCCAAGCGGATCTGGGCATCGCGCCGGTCGACCGCAGCCGGCTTGAACTGCTGGTCGCTGAGGATCTGATGGCCGATGACTTGCTTGTGGCTGTACCGCCAGGCCATGCACTGGCTAGCCAGCCGCGCGTGCGGTGGGCCGACCTGGGAAGCCATCCAATGATCGCTTTCACGCCGGACAACGCGCTGCAGATGCTGGTGAACGGAACCTCCGATGCGTTGGGGCTGAGCTTGCAGAAGCAGTGCGAGGTCTCGTCCATCGCCACGGCGGTCGCGTTGGTTCAGGCCGGTGCGGGTATCAGCGTGCTGCCCTCCTATACCGGGCTTGCACGCCATCCCAGCCAAGTTGCGTTTCTTCCGCTAGTCGAACCTGTCGTGCGACGAGAACTTTGCATGCTCAGTCTGCGGGACCGAGTGCTGCCGCCTGCTGCACTGGCCTTTGCCCAGGTACTGCAGGAACACATGAAGAGCACGCTGATAAAGCGTAAGCGTCGCGGCAAGTCACGTTGACCTGCTTCGCGACACACATAGGCTGTCGGCTCCTGCGCCGCTGTCGGCGTGGTACATGGCCGCCGCCCAGGCGCCTGCGCTGACAAATGCGAGTTCGCCCATGCCGTCGTCAAGCAGGCAGTAGCGGTGATTCGGGCAGATCGTCGAGAGCGGTGCCGCCGCAACTGGCGAGCCTGCGTGCCGCGAAAGTGCCTGGGGGTCGGCCACTCCCACGATATCCGCATTGACGCAAAGGGAGCGTGCCAGCGAGGCCTCCAGGTTTCCACACCAGGTGGCGCCCCGTTTACCTGCCGGCCCGTACACGTTGAAGACGTCGCCGTGCTTCAGGCCGTGCCCGACGCACACGCGGTAGATCTCCGGATGGCCAGCAACGTCGTAGTCGTCGAAGCCGTGGTCCGAGCAGACCTGCTTGAGGGTGATGGCGGCCGCATCGCACGAAGCGGGTTTCGCGCTGCAACTGGCCGCGGTGATGGCGGTCAGCTGGGTGGTTTTCAGTGTCATCTTCGATCTCCTGAGGAGGCGACGGACAGCGCCCCCGGGGCGCGAACTGCCCGTCAGGGGTTTTTAGAAGGAGGGCTGCGGCAGGCACGGCACTCGCATGCCGGCTGGCTGTCCGCTACACCTCGCTGCGGGCCGCTAGTTGGCGGGCCAGGTACGCCTTCCGCGGCTCGATGTACTCGGGTGCCGGCTGGAAGGCGGCGCCGAGGAAGCCGGTGTACGGCGCTGCGGTGCGGAAGACACGGCACGGGATCTGGAAGTAAACCCCGCGGCCGGCCCCAGGCCTTCCGTGGTGGAAGAACCAGAACTCGCCATGGAGGGACACGGGCGTGAGCTTCAGCGCCCCCGTGGGCGTTGCGGGGTTGAGGCCGCCGCTGAAGCTGCCGCGGCCGGATCCGCTCAGGTAGAACGATCCCTTTGGCGAGGTCTGCATGCCGTCGGGCCACTGATGGCTGAAGCGCTCCAACTGCCCGCTGGCGAACAGCACGTAGTCCCCGATGCGGGGGCCCTGCAGTTGCTCGCGCAGCGCAACGATCGCTGCCAGCAAATCCTGGTCGATCGTATCAAGGTGGTGGTGGTTGGTTGCCGGCCCGGCCAACGCCGAGTCGGCGTTGCCGGGAGCAGGAACAAGCTCAGGGGATGCGGCGTCTTTTGGTTTGCACATGTCTCGATCTCCTTGGAAAGAGACGAGCCCCAGCCCGGCGGGCAATGGTGCCCGCTCGGGTGGTTGATGTGATCCCAGCCGCGCGCGGTAAGATGCAAAAAACCCGCGTCCGACTGGTGTCGGGTCGCGGGTTCTGGTTTGGTGCGCCGGTCTGGCGCTCAGATTCAGGCGATAGATTATTCGCTGCGGTCCTTCTTGCCGGGAGCCGTCTCCTGCGTGGACACGTAGACGGCAAGCGCGAGCAGCGGGCAAGCGATCAGGAACAAGAACAGAATATCCGTTTCACTCTCCCTTACTGAGATTCGCGCCCGCGATGAGGAACGCGAGGGCAAAGAAAATGAGTCGCCCGACTGCTTGATGAAAGCCTGAAGTCTCTGCTTGACCATCCTCTCTCCTTTCAAAAGAAGACAGGCTCCATCCCCAGCGGGCGGTGCCCGTCAGGGTTGAAAAATTGCGCACCGCTCTTTGTCGAGCAGGCGCAGGGGGATCGTTGCCATAGGAATGGCTTGGAAAAGCAGTGCTCAGACTTCGTCGTCGTGGGCTGTTCGCTGCAGTGTCGTGCGAGCCTGGTCCGCTCGCCACCCAAAAGCTCGTCCTGCACGCCAGCTCTTGGCGAGCGTCCGCGGCGCCACACCGGGAGCTCCTTGCAGAGCGAACGTGCCGCGGCCCTACAGCCGGTAGTGCATGCGCACCAGCCGGCGCCTCACCGCATAGCAGTGCCCATAGGTGACCTCGATAGGCGTGGCCGCGACCAAGTTGCGAAGAGCCGCCGCGCGAAGCAGCGGTGAGCAGGCATGTGCCAACCGGACGATGCGGATCAGGTCGGCATGCGATAGCGCGCGGGTCGTGCGCACGTGGCGCATGAAGCGCTGCCGTCGGTCAAAGCCCCCAAGCTTCGCGCGCACATAACCCCTAGCCATCGCTATCGAAGTGAACTGCTCGCCACGCAGCATCTTCCGGTCGACAACTTGGCGCTCAGCCTCCAGGATTTGCTCAGCCGTCGCTTGCACGCACAGCCGCGACTTCTACAACGACTATGAGCGCGCGGGGCGATAGCAAGAACTGGGGAGTAAACCGCCAGCAAGCCGGCGGCTATGAAGGCTGCAGCCGCACCGATGACTATTCCCGCGAACGCTACCATGGCGCTGACCGCTTCGGCGGGCCGGGAGTATTGGCTCGAAATAAAGGCGCATCCCTGAGCGCGATGCCACGAGAAGCCGGAAAGTGCTGTTCAGAAAAATGGCGTAAATCCCCATCGGCGAAGCGCATCCTTCACCTTTTGCGCGATCTGCGAGCGGCGCTTGCTGTCCATACGCGAGGCGATCGCACCCACGCTCAAGGCGGCATAGTGCCCCGGCGTCGCCTCGAACGGCACGCCGATGGCGTTCGCCCCCTGTGCGACAAGGCCGAGCCCCGTGGAATAGCGCTCCCTGCGCGTGCGCTGCACCATTTGTTGCAGTTGGTCCTCCGTGAAGCCTTTGCGTGTGTAGGTGACCGCATGGCGCTCATAGAGCGCACGCAGCTCTTCATCGCTGAGCGTAGCCAGCAGGGCCTGCCCTGCTGTCCCCTCTCCCATGAGGCGGAAGCTGCCGACGAGCGAAGTGATAGCGCGCACGGGGAATGCCCCTTCCTCCAAGTGCAGGCAGTGCGCGAAGTCGCCGTTGCGCACGATGAGGAACACGGTGTCTTCCGTCGAGCGTGCAATCGACTGCATTATCGGACGGCAACGCTCCACGATGGGAGGTCTGCTCATAGCCGTCAGGCCGAGTTGCATGGCATTAAGGCCCAGCCTGTACAGGCCTGCCTCGGCGTGGCGCTGTACATAGCCGGAGTGTTCCAGGCAGCCCAGCAGGCGGATCACGGTGGAGCGGTTCAGCCCCGAGTCTGAGGTGAGCACCTGCACGGTCTGGCCGTCCGCATGGCCGCGCGCCAGCAACTTCAGCAGGAATATCGCCCGGGATACTGCCTGGACGGTCTGGATGCGAGGCTCGGGCGCAGTGATGGCTGTATCCATGTACTTAGGTGTGATGTAGTGAATTGCCGGGCACGGAAATGAATCCGTTTTCGTCCAGGCGGGCGCGAATGCGGTCGACCAGCCATGCTCCGCGCAGTGGCGGCATGCGGTTAGCGATGCTGGCAATGCTGATGGCGGCATGCCCGCCTTCGCCCACTCCGAAGGCCACACCTACGCCGCGCACGCCTGGCGTGATGATGTCCGTGGTGACAGCATAGCCGTCACGCCGAATTTGAGCGACGGTTCGCAGCAGCCGGGGCAACGGAAAGTCGTGCTGCAGGTAGTCGACCTGATTGCGTCGGTGGATCGATTCGATCTCTTCGTCTGGCAAGGTCGCGAGCAGTGCCTGGCCTGCCGTTCCCAGGCCCAGCAGCCGCAGGCCGTCCACGTGTTGCGTGGTCGCTCGGATGGGAAAGGCGCCTTGCTCCAGATGCAGACAGTGCGCATAGTCGCCGTTGCGCACGATGAGGAACACCGTGTCTTCGCTCTCGCGTGCCAGCGCCTGCATCACCGGCAGGCATTCCTCCAGTATGGGCGCGCGGCTCATGGTCGTCAGTCCGATCTGCATGGCCGCCATGCCCAGCCTGTAACGGCGCGAATCCGAGTGGCGTTCGATCAGGTTTTCATGCTCCAGTGTGCTCACCAGACGGTAGGCCGTTGTTCGGTCCAGTCCCATTGCTGTGACTAAATCGCCGAGTGGAACGCCATCGACGTGGCCGCGCGCGATGAGCCCCAGCATGTCCAGAGCACGGTAGACGCTTTGGGCTCCCTCGACCTTCTTTGGTGTGGTGTTCATATTGTGCACATTTCTATTAATTTTGTTTGAATTATGAATTAACCCTTCCTAGCATGACCACCGTATTGAACGGAGACGACATGCAGGACACCTCATTGATCATCGAAAACCAAGGCGCCGTGCGCCGCATTTGGCTCAACCGAGCGGGTGCGGCGAATGCCCAGACCCGGCAGATGCTGATCGCGCTGGATGAAGCCATTGCCGATGCCACCAAAGACGAATCGGTGCGCGTCATCGTGCTGGCTGGCAAAGGCAAGCATTTTTCGTCTGGCCACGACCTGAAGGAAGCGCAGGAAAAACGCTCGGACTTCACCGCCCAGGAACGCTGGCGCTACGAGGAGTTCCACTACCTCGACTACTGCCTGAACATCTGGGACTGCCCCAAGCCCGTCGTCGCGCAGGTGCAGGGGGCCTGTGTGGCCGGGGGCTTCATGCTGGCCAATATGGCCGACCTCATCGTCGCGGCGGACGATGCCTGGTTCTGGGATTCGGTCATGTTCTCCATGGGATTGGCGGCCACCGAGGTGCTGTTCCAGCCCTGGGTGATGGGGTTGCGCCATGCCAAGGAATTCCTCTTTACGGGCGAGCGCATTACGGCCGACGAGGCCTACCGCATCGGCATGGTCAACCGCGTGGTGGCGCGCGACATGTTGGACGACGCCACGATGACCGTGGCCGAGCGCATCGCCCAGGCACCGCCCTTCGCGATGCGTGCGCTGAAGAAGTCCCTCAACCGCACCTACGACATTCAGGGTTTCCGCAACGCTGTGCTGGCGCACTTCGATACCCACCAGGTCACGCATGCCTCGTCGGAATTCGCCGAAATCCGGGACAAGGGCATGTCGAAGGTGATCGAGCACAACAAGACCGACCTGGAGAAGGCCGGTGAATAAGCCGCAACTTCCCCTGCCCTCTCACGCTGCCGCTGCGACCGCCATGCAGTGCCTGCTGGACCCGCGCTCCATCGCCGTCATCGGCGCGTCGGCGGATCCCAAGCGCCTGGGTGGCATTGCCATCGATCACTTGGTCGATTTCGGCTATGGCGGCGCGGTCTACCCCATCAACCCAAAATACCAGGAGATGCATGGCCTGCGCTGCTATCCGGACATCGAGTCGCTGCCCCAAGCGCCCGACGTTGTGGTGCTCGCCATCGGTGCCGACGCGGTGCAGCCCACGCTGCAGCGCTGCCACGCCAAGGGTGTGCGCGCGGCCATCGTCTATGCCGCCGGCTACGCTGAAGCCGGCGAAGAGGGTGCAGCCCGGCAACGCGAACTTGAAGCCTTTGCCCGGGAAACTGGCATGGCAATTTGCGGGCCGAACTGCATGGGCCTGGCCAACATGAATACGCGCGCTATCACGGCCTTCGCCACGCTACTCAAGGACTACCCGCCGCGCGAACTGGGCCACACCGCCCTCGTCACCCAAAGCGGCAACATGAGCGCGGTGATCTATGCAGCCGGCTGCGAACGCGGCGTGCGCTTCAGCCAGTTTATCAACACGGGCAACGAAGCCTGTCTGGAGTTTTCTCAGTTCCTGGACTATCTGGCGGAAGACGAGGAGACGCATGCTGTCATCGGCTACGTGGAGGGGCTGCGCGACGGCGCCCGGTTCATCGACGTTGCACAGCGCTTCAGCCAAGCCGGCAAGCCTCTGATCCTGATCAAGTCCGGCGAGACGGAGCAAGGCTGTGCCGCCGCGATGTCGCACACTGCCTCGCTCGCGGGCAACCGGGCCATCAACCGCGCCGCCTTCCGCCAGTTGGGCGTCATGCAGGCGCGCGATCCGGGGCATCTGGTGGACCTGGCCTATCTGGCGGGCTTTCGTGGGCGGCGTGGCGGGCGGCGCATCGCGGTGGCATCCATCTCCGGTGCCATGGGCGGGCTGCTGACAGACATGCTGGTCACGCAAGGCCTGCAGGTGCCCACGCTTCCCGAAGCGCTGCAGCAGCACCTACGCTACACCGCGCCGGAACTGGCCATGGTTGCCAACCCCATCGATCTGACCGCCAATCTCTATAACCGCGAAGGCATCGCCGCCAAAGTGTTCGATGCACTGGCGCAGAACGACGATGTGGATGCCGTGCTGGTCTATGGCACGGGTTACTTGCTCGACCGGATAGCGGACGAGTTGATTGAAGCCTCCCGCACATCGGGGCGCCTGTTCATCGCCATCGATACCGGCAAGGCAAGCTCGCGCGAGCGCCTGCAGACCGCAGGCGTACCGGTGTTTACCGACGCGGCCCGCGCCGTGGATGCTATGGCGGTATACCTGCCCTGGTTCGAGGAAGCCGGCCAGCGAGGTCATTGGACTCAATTGCGAGCCCAAATGCTTTTCGGCAAAGACCCGGTGCCGGTTCCTCGCAAGCTCGACGAGTACGAAGCCAAGCGCATGCTGGCCGGGTATGGCGTGCCGGTGTGCGAGGAACGGCCTGCGGCAACGCCCGAGCAGGCAGCGCTGCATGCCAGCGAGATGGGCTACCCGGTGGCACTGAAAGTCCTCAGTCCCGACATTGCCCACAAGACCGAAGTGGGCGGCGTGCGCCTGCGCCTGACGAACGAAGCCGCCGTGCGCAAAGCCAGCCAGGAAGTGATGAGCAGCGCAAAGCGGCACGTACCCGGCGCGCAGATCAAGGGCGTGCTGGTCCAGCGCATGGAAAGCGGCGTGTGCGAGCTGATCGTGGGCGTTACGCGCGACCCGGTCTTCGGCCTCGCGATGACGGTGGGTGTAGGTGGAGTCTTCACGGAGATCTTCCGCGATGTGAGCCACCGCCTGCTGCCTGTCGATGAGCGCATCGCACACGACATGCTGCGCGAGTTGCGCGGCTACCGCCTGCTGACGGGATACCGCGGTGCGGCTCCCGTCGACCTGGACGCCGTGTGCCACGCGATCGCTGCGGTGTCACGCGCGGCGCTGGCGATGCCCGCCGAGGTCACCGACATCGAAATCAACCCCTTATTGGCGCGACCCCAAGGCGCCATCGCCCTGGATGCTCTGATTCTTTCCAACGACTGATACGAACGGCAAAGACCGCTCTGGATGGAGACAACCATGACCTTTTTCTTTCGAGTTCTCACCGGCCTTTTGGCCTGCCTCGCCCTCAGCAGCTTCGCCGAGCCGGCCTTTCCCAGCCGCGCCATCACCGTGCGAGTGGCCTACCCGCCCGGCGGCAGTACCGACCGGCAGATACGCCTGCTAGCCGACCTGGTGGGCAAGCAGTTGGGCCAGCCGGTCGTCGTCGAGAACGTCTCGGGTGCCGGCGGTACCTTGGCGGCATCCGGGCTGCTGGGCCGCGCGGCGCCCGATGGCTACACCCTCGCCCAGGCGCCGGTCACCATGTTCCGCCTTCCGCACATGCAGAAAACCGCCTGGGATCCGTTGCGCGACTTCACCTACGTAACGGGCATTTCGGGCTATCTGCTGGGCTTTGGCGTGCGTGCCGACTCGCCTTTCAAAAGCTGGCAGGACGTGGCGGACTATGCGCGCAAAAATCCGGGGGCGCTCTCCTACGCCTCGGTCGGCATCGGCAGCACTCAGCACCTGGGCATGACGGAGCTGGAGCGCCAGACGGGCCTGAAGTTCAACCACATCCCCTACAAGGGCGGCGCGGAGACCGCGAAGGCGCTGCTGGCGGGCGAGGTGATGGTCAACGCGGACGCCATCAGCACGCTGACGGCCCTGGGCGACAAGGTGCGCATCCTGATGCTGTGGGAGCCTCAGCGCAGCGCCCTGCTGCCTGATGTGCCGACGGCCCGCGAGCTGGGCATCGATCTGGTGCTGCAGAGCCCCTATGGGCTGGTCGGCCCCAAGGGCATGCCGCGCGAGGTCGTGCAGATCCTGAGCGATGCCTTCTCCAAGGCGCTGGACGACCCGCGCCACGTCGAGCTGCTCGCAGCCATCAAGCAAACCGCATGGCACCGCACGCCCCAGGAATACGCTGCCTATGCCCGGCAGGCCTTCGAGCAGGAGCGCGCCCTGCTGCAAAGCGCCGGCCTGGCGCAACGCTGACTTCACGACAGAGAGGTACGCCATGAGCCACCTTTTCACGGCCGAGCACGAGAGCATGCGCGACGGCATCCGCAAGTTCGTCCAGCAGGAACTCGACCCCCACACCGAGGCCTGGGAAGCGCAAGGCGAAGCGCCGCTGCCGCAGATATTCCGGCGCGCGGGCGAACTGGGCCTGCTGGGCATCAACAAGCCCGCCTGCTATGGCGGGTTGGAGCTGGACTTTTCCTACGTGATGGTGGCGGCCGAGACGCTGGGCCATGCGCACTGCGCCAGCATCCCGCTCGCCATCGGGGCGCACCTGTCCGCCATACCGGCATTGGCGGCGCATGGCAGCGACGACTTGCGCGAGGAGTTCCTGGTGCCCGCCATCCGCGGCGAAACTGTGGCCAGCATCGGCGTGAGCGAAGCGGGCGCGGGGTCGGACGTGTCGGCCATCGCCACGCGGGCCCGCAAGGACGGGGGCGACTACGTCATCGACGGCTCGAAGATGTGGATCACCAACGCCACCCATGCGCGTTGGATCAGCCTGCTGGTCAATACCGGAGACGAGGGCGCGCCGTACCGCAACAAGTCGCTCATCGTCGTGCCCCTGGACACGCCCGGCGTCACCGTTGGCAAGCCGCTGCACAAGCTGGGCATGCACTGCTCCGATACGGCGCCCGTCTTCTTCGACGGCGTGCGCGTGCCGCGTCGCCACCTGATCGGAGAGGAGGGCAAGGGCTTCATCTATCAGATGGAGCAGTTTCAGCACGAGCGAATGTGGGCCTGCTTGCGCACGCTCTCCGCATTGTCGGACACTGTGGAACTGACGGCCGAATACGTCGGCGGCCGGCGGGCCTTCGGCCGGCCGCTGATCGACAACCCGGTGATCCACCAGCGCCTGGCCGAGATGCAGGTGCAGCTCGAAGCCCTGCGCGCGCTGGCCTACCGCGCTGGCGAGGCCATCGTCAACGGCGGGGAAGTCGTCAAGCTCGCCTCCATGGCCAAATACTTGGCCGGCAAGCTCGCGCTCGACATTCCCTCGGCCTGCGCGCAGTTCTTCGGCGGGCAGGGGTACATGTGGGAGAGCCGCATCGCGCGCATGCTGCGCGACCTGCGCATCGTCGCCATCGGCGGCGGGGCCAACGAGGTCATGCTCGAAGTCATCGCCAAGCAGATGGGCTGGATCGGCAAGCCCGGCAAGCGGGGTGCCTAGCGTGTACTGCATCGAAGTCGACGCATCGGGCGGGTTGCGCGAAAGCCGCCGCTCCCGCCCCACGGCGGGCCCGGGCGAGGTGGTGATTCAGGTCGTGGCCGCCGGCATCAACCGCGCCGACCTAGTGCAGCGCCAGGGAGGCTATCCGCCTCCGCCCGGCGCTTCCGACCTGCTGGGGCTGGAGGTATCGGGCCACGTGACCGAGGTGGGGCCAGGCGTTACGCAGTGGAAGGCGGGGGACGCGGTCTGCGCACTTTTGCCCGGCGGAGGCTACGCGCAATACTGCGTTGCCGCAGCATCACTATGCCTGCCGGTGCCCCGCCCGCTGGACATGGAAACCGCCGCCGCGCTGCCGGAAGCGGCGTTCACCGCCTGGACGATGATCTGGCAGCTAGGCGGGCTCCAGCCGGGAGAGCGCGTCCTGGTGCACGGCGGCGCCAGCGGCGTCGGCACGCTGGCCCTTCGGATGCTCGCTGCCATGGGCCACACCGCCTACGCCACGGCGGGCTCGCCGGAAAAGTGCGCGCTGTGCCTTGAGATGGGCGCGCAGGCGGCCATTGATTACCGCACCGAGGACTTCGTCGAACGCGTTCGCGCCTTGACAGATGGGAAGGGGGTGAACGTCGTGCTGGACATGGTGGGCGGCGACTATGTCGCGCGCGACCTGCGTTCCATGGCCGTGGGCGGGCGGCTGGTGCTCGTTGCGTTCCAAGGCGGCAGTTCCGCGACTTTCGACATCCCGCGCCTAATGACGCGCCAGCTCACGATTGCCGGCGCCACGCTGCGCCATCGCCCCGAAGCCTTCAAGGCCCGGATCGCGGCGGAACTGCACGAACACATCTGGCCCCTGATCAAACAGGGGCGGATCCATCCTTTCATCGACAGCCGCTACCCGCTTGCGCAAGCCGCAGAGGCTCATGAGCGACTGGCTTCGGGCGTGGCCAGGGGAAAGATCCTGCTGCTGCCCGGCTCCTGAAACCCACCCCTCGACAACGGAGACTAACCATGTACAGAAACTTCATGGCAGCTATGACTGCAGTTGCGGCGCTGGTGATGCCTATGGCCCATGCGCAGACCGAGACGGCCTATCCGAACAAGCCCATCAAGCTGATCATTCCGTACCCGGCAGGGGGATCGGGCGACACGACGGCCCGCTTTCTGGCCAACGCGCTGAACCAGAAGTGGGGTGTTCCCCTGGTCGTGGAGAACCGGCCCGGCGGCAGCGCGATCATCGGTACCCAGGCCGTGGCGAATGCAGCATCCGACGGCTATACCGTGCTGTTCACCACGACGCTACACATCCAGAACTCGGCGGTCGGACGCACGCTGCCATACGACCCTCTCAAGGATTTCGTGCCGATCACCCAGGTGCTGTGCGCACCGGCCGCTCTCGTGATCGGCAGCGACAACCCGGCAAAGACCGTGAACGCCTTCGTCAACGCAAACAAGGCGGGCGCGCGCGCCACCAGCTTCGGTTCGGCCGGTAATGCCACCACGTCACATCTCTATGGAGAACTATTCAACCGCCTGGCGGGCCTGAAGGCCGTTCACGTGCCATACAAGGGTGGCGCTCCAATGATGACGGACCTGCTTGGCGGGCAGCTGGATTACGCGCTGATTGATGCCGGATCGGTGATGCCGATGGCGAAGGCGGGCCGGGTCAAGGTGCTCGCGGTAGCGTCCTCCACGCGCTACGAACTCATGCCCGAGACTCCTACGCTCAAGGAGCTAGGCTACGAAGGCTTCGAATCCTGCGGCTGGATGGGCGTGCTGATGCGCGCTGGCACGCCACAGCCCATCGTGGCGAAGTGGGCGAAGGAACTGACGGAAATCACCCAGAGCGCCGGCTACCGCAGCATGGTCCAGGGACTCGGCATGGAGCCGACGAGCATTTCACAGGACGACTTCGGCCAACTCATGCGCCGGGACATCGCGAACTGGAAACGCATTGCCGACCTCGCCGGTATCAAGGTCGAGTAAGCCACCCCCACCTACTAGGAAGGAATACGACATGCCCGTATTGCACGTTTACCTCTTCGAAGGAAGAACGGTTGAGCAGAAAGCCAACCTGATGCGCAACCTCACGCAGGCCGTTACTGAGTCTCTAGGATCCCCCGCGCAGAACGTGCGCATCATGATCCAGGATATGCCCAAGTACAACTACGCCGTAGGTGGCGTATCCGTGCAGGCTCGGGAAGACGCAGCGCGGGAGAAACAGTGATCTTCGACAACAGCCCAAGTTGGCGAAATGCAGTGCCGACATCCTATAGAACCAGCGTGAAGGCCTCAGCGTGGTACGCGGGGACAGCTTCGGCTGCAGTTGCTTGTGCTGTGGAATACATGGAAAAGGCTCGTTGGTTTGCGGACGCCTCCCCCTAGGGGATGGCACCCGCAGGGTTGGTGAACGCGCATCGGCTGCGCGATCAGGACGGTGATGCCCCAGAGGTGGCGCTTGAGCTTTGGGGCTGCCGCGTCATCCTGCACGCCAGCCACCGATGCAGGGAGTGTCCAGTGCCCGGCGCCTGGGCGGCGCGTCGAAACGTGACCGTTCTCTGGGGCTTCTTGCCATTGGCGGCGGTCCTACCTTGTACCGAGATGTTTCATATGCACCTGTTCTGCCGCAAAACTGATAGCAGCCTTCTCACGCGGCTCGGGTGTTGCACCCACTCAGTTGACTTCATCAGGTTACGGTTTCGGAGCCGCTGCCGCATCCGGCCCTGGCTTTGTCACGCCACCTGGCTACAGTGGGCTCCACGCATCCCAAGGCCCCCACGCTTGTGATCCCAGTTATTTGCCACGTAGCGGCACTCACGAAAGCACAGCATGGAAACGAAACTGCTTGAAGCCACCGCCCGCACCGGGCACGCCGTCGTCGTGGTCGAACGCGCGGACATCGAGGCCTTCCTTTCACTGCGGGCGCAGAAGCTCATCGATGGAGTGCTACACATCCTTCCCACGGGTGCGCGGTACGCCACGATCCACGGCCTGACGCCGGACGGGCGTGCACTGCTCGCGATGCGGCGGTGCTTGCGGCAGAGGGCCCTCGCCGCTCTCGCGATGGCGTAGAAATAATTCCCGGAATAATTCGCCGTCCGATTTGTCGTCGTGCAAGCACGATGGCTGGGTTCACGCGAAGGCGATACATGGCGGCAACCCTTTTTATGGGCGTGAGCATCACCCCGGATTCATTCGAGCGCGAGGAGCTTCCAGGCGTCTGGTGGCCTCACGCCTCACTGAGGGCAGCGACGGGGGCTGAGTTGGAGGGTGTGGCGCTTGCGGAACATCGGCCTAGCAAGGATGAGGCCGATGCTGCAGCTCTGCGGGCTGCAATGCGACGCATTCGACAGGAACTGCACCAGGGGTGACCTACTGCATTTCTGCGCAGGCCATGAGGAAGCTCTCGATTTCAGTGGATTTGTCGAACACCGTATTCGCACCCAGGCCCAGGCACTTCTGGCGTATGTCCGCGGTGGCGTAGTTCGTCAGCACCAGCACCTTGCTCTTAGCGAAGTCCGCTGCTGGCATGCCTTTCAGCACGTCAAGCCCTGTGCCGCTCTTGAGGAACAGATCCAGCACGATGACGTCCCATGCTACCTCTCCGATTGCCTGTAGCGCTCCTGCTACCTCGTCCGCTATGGCAACGACATGCATGCCAGCCAGTTCTTCCAGCAGGGATCAGCACTTCGCATATGGTCGAGCTGTCCTCGACAAGTAGGACTCGGAGAGACATCGTAGGTGGGCTTTCGTGCATAAAACGACGCTAGAGCGTGTTATGAACTCACCCCCGTGCCCAAGGCAGGCAACGCCTTTGGCAGCATGAGGATCACGAAGATCAGGAAATGCAATCCGGCGAGCACTTCGGGCAATCTTTCATAGTCGCGGCTGAGCCTTCTGAATCGCGCCAGCCAGCCAAAGCTGCGCTCGACCACCCAGCGCCTGGGCAGCAGCACAAAGCCCTTCTTGGCCTCGGGCAGCTTGACAATTTGCAGATCAATGCCGTGCTCGCTGGCCTGCCGGTTGGGCTCTTCGCCCGTGTAGCCCTGGTCGGCCCAGGCCAGTCTCACCGTCTCGCCTGTCGCTTCCTGCACCGCCTCGCACAACGGCGCCACTTGCGCTCGCTCCTGTTTATTGGCTGGTGTGATATGGACGGCCAGCAAATGCCCCAGCGTATCGACGGCCATGTGCACTTTCGAGCCGTTGCGCCGCTTGTAACCATCGTAGCCAGCACGCGGACCACTCTCACAGCTCGATTGCAAGGTGCGTCCATCCAAGACTGCCGCACTGGGCTGGCCCTGGCGTCCTTGCGCCACGCGAATGACCGAGCGAAGGTCGTTGGCCATTGCCTCAAAGCATCCTGCTTGCAACCAGCGGCGTGTTTGCTGATAGACCGCCTCCCACAGCGGGAAGTCCCCAGGCAGCATGCGCCAGGGCGCACCCGCACGGGCCATCCAGCGCAAGGCATTGAACACTTCGCGCAGTTCGTGCCGGCGTTGCGCTGCCTTCTCGTCGATCAGTGCCAGGTACGGCGCCGCGAAGCCCCACTCCTCATCCGTGACATCCGTGGGGTACTGCTTGCGCCTTGCCATGTGGCGAATCTACCGCACGCGCTATCAAGTTCATAACACGCTCTAAGGCCTCACCTTGTATGAGCCGTAGGAAGATGCGCCGCGTGGCCGCTCCGTCAACGCCGTCCGCAGGCAGTTCCCGACAACCACAGGAAATATAAATTTGGAAAACCGGCACGCAGAGGGCAATGCGCGTACTATGGGCTCGTTGATATGTGCAAGGCCATCATTGCATCGGTCCTTTTTCGCGTCTCCTGGATTTTCCAGCTGCTGTGTCGAATCTCCCTTGGTGATTTTCTTGGCGTCTCTTCGCTGGGCGCGATGTTGCGTCCCGGCATCTCTGAAGGAAATCGATATGACGACACAAACCGGCATCGTGAAATGGTTCAGCGAAGACAAGGGCTTCGGCTTTATCGCCCCCGACGATGGCAGCAAGGATCTCTTTGCGCACTTCCGTGAAATCCAGGGCGGCGGGTTCAAGACCTTGACCGAAAACCAGCACGTGCAGTTCGAAATCACCCAAGGCGTCAAGGGCCCGCAGGCTTCCAATATTCGTGCGGTGAGTTGATGTGCATCGGGCTGAGCGGCTCAGCCGTTTGGCCTGCGAGGGCTCATCCAAAGCGCGGTTGTCCGCGCTTTTTTTTAAGGTACCGCTGAAATGAAAAATCTGCAGGAGGCCACAGAGCGCATCTGCGCGCTCAAAGGTTCTCTGATCGCATTGGATGCGCTGCTTCCTGCAGTTCTGGAAGCGTTGCCTGCCGCGGCCCACGATACGTTAAGGCGTTCTTTCGAAGCACATGCCGAGGCAGCACGCACAGTCATGCTGAACGCCGCCATTTCGGACCATGTGCTGGGTGCGTTTGAACACGACGTTGCCAGGGTGCACACGGTGCTTGCGCGAGCTGCATCGAAACAAGAAACCCCGAGTTCACGCGAGCCGGTAGATGACGCGCTGCTGGCTACAACACACATTCGCACTTACGCAGGGTCGCAGATCTTGACGGGTGCGAGCGGATTCTTCTTCCGCCGCGATGGCCGGTTGTTCCTGGTGACGAATCGGCATGTCTTCACCGACGAGCAAAGCAACCATTTTCCAGACCGTATCGAGATCGAACTGCATACCGATACGAGCGACCTGACACAGTTCGCGATTTTCTCGATACCGCTGTATCGCAATGGCCTCTCACTATGGCGGCAGGCAACCGACACAGGCGGCACCGTGGATATCGCCGTTATTGAACTGGAGGCCGACCGCCTGCCTGTAGGTGCGGTGCTGCACGCGTTCGACGCATCGCATCTCGACCTCACGAGCGATGCTGCGGTCATTGGAGACAGCTTGGTAGTCGTTGGCTTTCCGCTGGGCTTCCACGATACGGTGCATCACCTCCCCGTCGCCCGCTGCGCATCCGTCGCATCGGCATACGGTGTGCGCTTCCAACGGCAGGGCTATTTCCTGACGGATGCAAGAACACATCGCGGCAGCAGCGGCGCTCCTGTACTGCGCCGCAGGAGTCGTACCGATTGCAATGGGCCGTTGCAGTCATGGCAGTTGCTCGGCGTGCATTCCACTCGCATGGACATGCGCACGCGTGATTCGGCGATCGATGAAACGCTGGGCCTCAACTGCGCCTGGTATGCAGATGTGCTTATGGCGCTGACCCAGCCAGCGTAGCGTGCATCGCCAATTCGGTCTGAACAATGGAAGGCCAACATGGCTCTCGCACATTCATCCCAACTCATGCAGAACGCGCTTCGTGCCGAACTGCCCCATGTCGCTCACTTGCTGCGCCACCGGCGCGCAAGCGAAATTGACGAGGCAACGATTGAAAATATGGTTCTATTGTCCTGGCTGGAATGGTGGGGTGGCTCACTTCAACTGACGACCACTGGCAAAAACATCTGCGATCAGCAGCAATTGGCGAACGCCAGTGTGCATCCTCAAAAGGGAACACACCATTGAGCAATACAACTACCCTCTTCATGGGCGTGAGCATCACGCTGACTTCTTTCGAGCGCAAGGGGTTCCCAGGTGCTTGGTGGCCGCATGCATCTTTAACGGCGGCATCCGGCGCTGCGCTGGAGGGCGTGGCATTACCAGAGCACCGTCGAAGCAAGGACGAGGCTGACGTAGCAGCGCTGCGGTTTGCGATGCTACGCATCCGCGAGAAACGGCACCAGGGCTGACCCTGGTCCGCGATGCACTTCGCCTCGCTTCATTTGACGCTGGCCCACCAGACCAGCGCCGCTTGATTCCCTCTGCCGTCAATCGCACGTTGTTTACGGCGCACGTCCACGGTAGAGCATCTGCGACAGGAGTTGGAGGCTGAAATGCTCCATGGCTCCATTCGAGTAGTCGCAGGGAACGCGCGCATGGGCAGGTCTGCTGAGCAGATCGTCGCGGGCCAGCCACCAGCGCACGCCCGCATGCACCAGCAGCGGGACCTGTTCGCCATCGGCCCTGGCCTTGGCCACCCATAGATCCAACTCACTGCCGAATTTGTCGAGCGGGCAGCGGGCGAAAAAAGCCGGCTCTGGAAGCCGGCTTTCACTGGTGACGTGCAATTCAGTAGCGACCGCCGCCGTAGCCGCCATTGCCATACCCGACATCCGGGCGGTTGCTGGCCCTGTACCCTGCAGTGGGGTGATTGCCCGAGCCGCTCCCTGCTTCTCGGGGGCGTGCTAGGTTCACCACGATCGAGCGTCCGTCGACGGACATACCGTTCAGACCGCTGATAGCGGCTTGGGCAACTTCGGCGGAAGCCATCTCCACGAAGCCGAAGCCCTTGGAACGGCCGGTGTCGCGATCCATCATGACCTTGGCGGAAGTTACACCGCCGAACTCGGAGAAGTTACTCTCCAGGCTGGAGTCAGTGACGGAATAGGGAAGATTACCCACGTAGATCTTTTTGCTCATGGATGGAGCCTTTCTGAATGAACTTTCGCAACGAAGGTCGTGCCGTTGGAACACGTTTGAGCGGCTTACGGCCGCAGAATTTGGCAAGGAGAATGACATCCGCAGCAGCAGATCACCAGCCAGCAATGGGAAGAGGTTGGCAAGTCTGTAACCAACCCTGCGTGACTGCGAAGAGCCGTGCAGCCTCGCGTGAGGCGAACGACTTGTCGATATGGAAGATTCGGCAACTACTGCCGTCACCGTGGGGGTGACGCACCGAGAACGAGGCACCGAAGCGACCGCAGGCGGTCTGATGTGTCGCGGGCGAAACGACGTACTCGCCCATGGAAATGCCGATTTTGGAGATGTTATTCAGTCGAAATCGCCGGCGGGATGCAGCCTGCGGGAGCTGTAAAGGAACCAAGTTGGCCGCAGCTCTACAGACCAATTGGGCGACGGTGCCGCATAAGACCCTGCGTTAGCGGCTTGCAGCTAATCAGCAGGCGTTGCGATTAATGGCGAAATGGGTTCGCAATGTGTCTTATTATTCATCATTGGAATTTGGTTGTCAAACAATATTTCATACGGTTTTAAAGACACAGAAGCGCGGCTCAGCAAGCTGAGCTTGCCGGCCTTCACCAGCGGCGGCAAGCGCCTGCACGTCGTGGTGCCGATCAGGCAGTTGCACAACTGAGAGATCGTCAAAGGGTTCTCGCAGGCCGTGGTGCAGTAGCTGGCGTGTCATTCCGCAGCGCTCACTGGCCAAGAGCGGGCGGCGCAACCGAGTAGGCAGCATCTTCGTAGACACTCTGCGCAATGGCTGAGCTGCCACCACCGAGCGACTGAGGCAAGGCAATGCGGAGCGTGGTGAACGCGCTCGTCAGTACGGCAGGACCCACGGCTACGGCCAGCTATGCCGTGCTTGATGCCAGATTCCTGCCGCCGCCCGCAGGCGCAGCCGAGCTGAGTTTTCTAGGGCCGGCACTTGCCTCTGCGAACAGGCAGGATGTAGTTTTGGTATCTCCCCCACGCAGCTTCACCCGGCAGGCTGCAGCAACTGGACATCGGCGCACGCCAGTTGGTCTGGATCCGAGTAGATGTCCCTCACCCGCAACCAGGAGCGGCAGAGTCAGCGTCGGCGACGAAAGCTCCAGAGCAGCACAGCCACGCAGCCTATCGCGAGCACGAGACCCACGAAGCCGAACACTGGCACGCCGTACCACGTGGGGCCCAGGGTAAGCAGCCGCGGCGCCAGGCCGAGGATGAAAGCCGCTGCCACGATGGCGATGGCCAGGCGCGTGGCGGAGCGCTCGAGCGCGCCACTCACTTGGCTGATGTGCTTCACTTCGATCTCGGCGTTCACTTTGCCCTGTTTAAGGTAGTGCAGCACCAGCCGCAGCACCTGTGGCGCTTCGCTCGCCACGTCGTAGAGCTGCGCTGCCGCGGCTTTGCCGCGGCGACCGATCTCCTCGGTCGAATAGCGCGCCAGCATCGCCCGCTTCACCAAGGGTGTCGCCGTGGCCACCAAATCAATCGCCGGGTCCAGCCGTCGCAGCATGCCATCGGCCGTAGCCAGCGCCTTGAACAGCAGCGCCAGGTCGGACGGAAGGTACAGCCGCGCGTCGCGTACCATGGCCATGAAGTCGTCGAGCGCTTGCACCAGATCGTGCACGCCTCCCGCATGGCGCGCGACGAAGCGCTCGCTCGCGGCGGCCAGCGCCGCCAGGTCGGGCGTGCCGCCTTCCGACACGTCGAGCATCACGGCCGAGAGGCCATCGGCGTCGCCGCGCACGATGGCTGCGAGCAGCGCCAGCAACTGCTGGCGCCGGCGTGGCGAAAGCCGCCCGACCATACCGAAATCGATGAAGGCCACGCGATTGCCGGGCAGCGCGAACAGGTTTCCCGGATGCGGGTCGGCATGGAACACACCGACCTCCAGCACCATCTGCAGGAAAGCCTCGGCACCGCGCTGCGCAAGCAGCGGGCCATCAGCGCCCAGTGCCGCCATCGCCGCCATGTCGCCTGGCGCCGCGCCTTCCACGAAGTCCATCACCAGCAGTCGCTCGCTGGTCCAGGCCCAATGGATGCGCGGGATCAGCACGTCACTGCGGTCTCCCACGGCCGCGGCGATGGCCTCGGTGTTGCGGCCTTCCTGGGTGAAGTCGAGTTCTTCGCGCAGCGCGGCGGCCAGGTCCGCCATCACCTCGCGCGGCCGGTAGCGCCCCAGTTCGGGCCAGCGCTCGCTGGCCAACGCGACCAGTTGGTCGAGCAACCGCAGGTCGGCATCGATGCGGCGGCGCAGGCCGGGGCGCTGCACCTTCAGCACCACCGCGCGCCCGTCCGGCAGCGCGGCACGGTATACCTGTGCCATTGATGCGGCGGCGAGGGGTTCGGCGACGAAACCAGGGAAGATTTCGGACACCGGCGCACCCACGTCTTCTTCGACCTGTGGTCCGATCTCGTCCCAGGGTGCTGGCGTGACGCCAGCGTGCAGCCGCTCCAGTTCACGCGTCCACTCCGGCGGCAGCAGGTCGCCTCGGGTGGCCAGCACCTGGCCCAGTTTCACGAAGGTGGGGCCGAGTTGCTCTAGCGCCATGCGTAGGCGCTGCGGCGGCGTGGCGGCCTCGGCCCCGGGATGCACGGCACCGGTGCGCCCGACAGGCAGCCACTGGCGTAGTGCGAGCCGGTCGGCGATGTCGCCCATTCCGTGGCGCAGCAGCACGGTGACGATCTCTTGCAGGCGCTGGCGGTCGCGCACGGCGACCATCGCGGTTTGCAGCATAGGCAGGTCCCTCGTCATCCATCAGAGCTGTGAGGCTTCAAGGATAGCCCCCAGGAGTCCTCAGCTTGCACATTTGAAGGAATGTGCGTGCTGCGCGTTTTCCTACGACTGGCCCGTAACGTCATTTCGCCCTGTCGGCAAGGCCCCTCGCCTCCAACAGTTCCAGTAACGCGGCCTCCTTGCCAGGGTGTTCCTGGACGAATGCACCCAAGTCGAGGGTTGCTTCGACACCCCGCAGCCCTTCGATCTGGATGCTGATGGCGATCCCGGCGCGCTCGCCTTCGCTGCGCTGGCGGTAACTGCCGTCCGGCTCGGCCAGCAGCGGCGGGTCGGTGCAGACGCTGGCAAGGCGCCCGTCCTCAAGGGCTAGGCCGCCGGTGCGCGTCCAGGCCGTGGGCCGCGCCTTGCGGAAGCTGCCGTAGTACGCGCTGATGGTGTGCAGGTCGTTGTGGCCCAGGTTGTTGCGGACTTCCTGGGCGATAGCGACGATGTCGGCCTTGGGAACTTGGTGCCGTATGCCGCCATGGTCTTGCCCCCGCCTATGTCAGAGCCCCCTTCACCTCGACCACAGCGCCTACGAGATACTGCTCCAGCTCGGTCCAGTTGCTAGCCCGCTGCAGGCCCGTCAGCCGCATCTTGTACCGCATCGCTACGCAGTTGCCTCACGTGCTAGCAGATTCGCCGGTGACTGCCCTTACTAAGTCAAATCTGGAGCACCGTTATAGACGCGCGCACGCAGCGGCTCCCCTTCTCGGCTACCTGGACAGTAGGCTCAGTTCCCGCCTCTCTTTGTCTCACCAAGCCAGGGATGACGTTGACATGCCAGCCAGCACCTGCTCTAGAAAAGGCGGCATAAAAGCAAAAAAGCTGCAATCCGGAGGGATTGCAGCTTCTGCTTTTTGTGGGCTTTTATGTGGGACAAATCCCTAAAAATCAGCTAAGCTGTTGATTTTAAAAGCCAATTGGCGGAGAGGGTGGGATTCGAACCCACGGTAGTGTTGCCACTACGCCTGATTTCGAGTCAGGTACATTCGACCACTCTGCCACCTCTCCTGTGTGTCGAAGCCCGCGATTCTAGCAGGACTTTCGCAGCGTCCCGCAATCTGCGCGCGGTCTGCAGCAGCGGGAGCGAGCCTGCAACGGGGTCATCCGGGGTGATGGGTAGGCTGATCTCCTGTGGCGGATGGATCTCCGCCACGGCATCACCCGCTCGCAAGTCGATCAGACCGGGCAAGCGGGCGGCGAAGAAGCGCCATCTGGCCCGCAAGAAGGCCTGATCTGAAGCGATAGGGGCTCGCCCCCATCCATCCGCATGTCGCAGGCGCCTGGAAGGCAAGGCAACAGCATGCCTGAATCGCGGCGTCCTGCGCATGCCCGCACCCATATCCAATAGGAAACGTACAAATGTCTACCGCTCAAATGAACCCCTCGGACAACTCCGAAACCGATCGCCTCCAAGCCGCCGCCATCATGTTCACCGCCCGGCGCAGGGAGCAGGAGGCCGCCGAACTGGCCGCATCTCACCCACCGATCAGCCGTCGCGTCCACCCATCGACGAAAGCTACCCATGACCCCCATAGTGGTGGACTGCACGAAATGTGAAGAGGTATATCTCTGCAGCACCCCGGAACTGAAGTAACGCAGCCCCATCGACCATCTCCAACCGAGTCCCAGAACGGGCATCCGAGCACGTCCCAATCTCCACCGCCCAACTCCCCCCGCCCGCCACCCCCTGAAAGGGGGGCGGGGGGAGTCGGGCTGGGGTGGAGGCTACTGGGCAACGCGCAAACGGATAAACCCAGGAATGAGAATCTCCGGGATAGCAAAGGCAGCGGATGCCCAGACGCAGAACTGGCGCCTGAGCAGACGGCGAGCCACCACCGCATGATGGTGCCGAAGTCGCACGGAGAAATACCAAAGAGTTGCACGAAGAGCCTACCCGCTACCCCCATAGTCACAGCCCCCACGAAACGCGCTAAGTACCACTCTGACCTCAAGGAGTCCAAGGGCAACAGATATCAGCGTGGCGACTCGTACCGAGCCCCTCGGGGGCCATATCCCGCCACCCCATACCCGCCCCCGCCCGCCCGTCCCTACGGGACGGCGGGGCGGGCGGGGGCTGGGTGTATGAGGAGAGTGGAATCTCGGAACAGTGACCCAACAGCCTCGAATCAGGTCGGGTAGATCATGAAGCGCTCCCGCCCGAAACTCGGGGCTGTCGGGCGGGCGTCGGGCAAGCAAAAGGCGACAGCAAAAAAGGGCGGCTGGAGAGGTCGAGATACTGGCGATGCTCAACGGGCTAGAAGCCTGCGAATCTCAGGAATCCGCATCTCTGATGGCCTCAAACATCTCGAAGACCGTCACGCCAAGGCCATTGGCAATGACCTCCATTGCATTCAGCGTCGGATTGGCCTGACCTCTCTCTATCCTGCTCAAGTAGGTCTGATAGAAGCCGCACTGCTCACCAAACTCCACCTGACTGAGGCCCCGCGCGTGACGCATGTCACGCACGTACTCACCGAATCGTTGGGCCAGGGTCTTCACCCCTCCAACTCTCAGTGTTATGCTCTAATTCACATAAACACTAATTCATATATTCCGGTTGTCGTGAGCCGTCTCCCGGTGACCTGCGCACAACGGAGGCTCTACAGGTGTACGACATCTATCACCCCGACCACAACGACCAATGGCGCTACGCCCTGGGCCGCTCCGGAGCCCGCCCGCTGCTGGTCATCGGCCTCAATCCCAGCACCGCCACCCAAGAGAAGCTCGACCCCACCGTGACCCGCGTGGAGAAGGTCGCACAGCAATGTGGATTCGATGGATTTGTCATGCTGAATCTCTACCCGGTGCGGGCCACCGATCCCAAAGACCTGCCGCCCAAGGCTGATCCTGTCGCCTACGAGCGCAATCTGGAGGCCATCGAGAAGACCGTCGCGCAATACCCCTCACCCACCATCTGGGCGGCCTGGGGTGCGTCCGTGGTGAATCGGCCCTATCTCCTCCGGGCGCGTGATGCATTGCACGAACGGCTGGCGCAGTACCAGCCCCAATGGCGCCGATTCGGCGATCTGACGGTCAATGGCCATCCTCGGCATCCTCTGTACCTGGACTACAGCTGGACGCTGGAACCCTACGAACTGGCCTGAACAGATGGTGGGTAGGTCTACCCGCTGGTCTCCCCTCCATGCTCCCCATCGCCGAAGCGCCTGCGTGTCTCGCGCGGCAAGAAAACGCGTCCTCTGCCTCGTCCCTCAAGACAACCTGCCCGCTCCGGACACCCCCTCTCCGCTCCCGGAAAAGCTATTGAAAATCAATGACATAGGAGTCATTGATATGAAATTGATAGCAACCACCTCAATAGATCCGGGAGAGAGAAAGCATCGCCTTGCCCCATGCGGGTTCCGGGACGATGCAATCGAAATTTCCCGCAAGTCCTCCAAACTCTCCAGAGTGGCGGTCAAGGAGGAAATTCGATTGACTGCCCCCAAACCGCCTGCGCCACTGCAGGTCGTCTATCTCCACCAGCGCGACGCCGGGATGGTCGCCCGCTACCGCGCCTGGGCCAACTGGCTCTCGGCTGGCCGTACTCGCGCCGTCGAGAGCGAACTGATCGCCCTGGATGGGGGTGACCCTGCCCATGCCCTCTCTCGTGCCTCGGCGTGCGAGTGGCAGGTACTGATCTATGAGCCCCCTGGCTATCTCCGTCCCGCATCTGCGGAGGTGCAGCCATGATGCCCCGCGAACCCCGCAAGGAGCTGGGCGCGACCCAGGTCGCAGCCCTCTGGCGCCGTGGCACCAACCATGTCGGCGGCGTGCGTGGCCTGATCCTCAATGTCACGATGTACGGCTCGCGCAGTTGGGTGCTGCGCTATCAGGTGGCGGGCAAGCGGCGTGACCTGGGCCTGGGCTCGTATCCGTCCGTCACGCTGGCCGATGCGCGGGAGGCGGCTCGGGCTGCACGGGCCAAGCTCTCTCAAGGTATTGACCCCATCGAGGATGGTCGTCGGGCGCGTGCCCGTCTGGTCGCGGAAATCCACACCAGCATGACATTCGGTGAAGCGGCCAAGCGCTATATCGCCTCGCATGAGAAGGGCTGGAAAAACGCAAAGCACGCACAGCAGTGGCAACGGTCGCTGGACATGTACGCCACCCCTGTACTGGGCAAGATGCCTGTGCGGGACATCTCGCTCGCGATGGTGCTCAAGGTGCTGGAGCCGATCTGGTCCAGCAAGACGGAGACAGCCACCCGCCTGCGCGGTCGCATCGAATCCATCATCGACTGGGCCATTGCGCGGGGCTACCGCACAGACTCCAATCCTGCGCGCTGGAAGGGACTGCTGGACAAGCTATTGCCTGCGCCGGGCAAGGTGACCAAGACCACGCATTTTCAGGCGCTGCCCTATGCGCAGTTGCCAGTATTCATGGAGCAGTTGGTGGGGCAGGACGGCATGGGGGCCAAGGCCCTGCTATTCCTGATCCTGACGGCAGCCCGCTCCGGAGAAGTTCGCGGTGCCACCTGGGAAGAAATTGATCTGGCTGCGCGGGTGTGGACGATCCCCCCTGAACGCATGAAGGCTAGCAAGGCCCATCGGGTGCCGCTGTCGGATGCAGCTATCGCACTCCTACAAGAAATGAAAGCGCTCGCGCTGGCAGCAGGACGCACTACGGCCAAGGCGTATGTATTCCCGAGCCCCAACAGCCGTGACCCTGAACTGGGCAGTCCGCTCTCCGACATGACGCTCACAGCGGTGCTGCGCCGTCTGAAGCTGGAGGCGGTACCCCATGGGTTCCGCTCCACGTTCCGCGATTGGTGCGCGGAGCAAACCGACTACCCCAACGAGGTCGCAGAAATGGCGCTGGCCCATGCGGTGGGCAACAAGGCGGAGGCAGCGTATCGGCGTGGTGACCTCCTCGCCAAACGGCAACAGCTCATGCAGGACTGGGCGGACTACGCCCTCGGTCGCCGCGCAGGAAATATGACCGACGGTCATAACTCTGACCCACTCGCATCAACACGGGCCAACACACCCGATCAGCACAAGAACACAGAGGGAGCAATGCAATGAAGAACTATCTCACCACCAAATGGAAATCTCTACGGGCGTGGTCATCGGCCACATGGGGACAGGGCCGCATAGGCAAGGCGAAGGTGATCCTGGCATGGTACGGGCTGGCTGTCGTGGTCATGGCGCCCATCGCACCGCTCATACCGGATGTAAAACTGGAACTGCGCCCTGCTATGACGGAGCCTGCCCTGCTGTGCCATCAACAGCAATCACTCGATGAAATCGTCGGTGCCAAGGACGTGACGAACCAAGCCCTGCAGGAAAAATTCCGTCACCAGCCAGAGGTGCTAGGACGGATCATGACCAGCGACAGCTACATGCAACGTGACAACTGGGCCGCCTATCAAGAAAGAATGCGCAAGATCGCACGTGGGCAATGCCGTGAGGTGACGCACGGGGATCCTGTGACAGCGGACTGGACGCAATGGCAGTCATCGAAGAATGCTGAACCCCTCAAGCCCAAACGCATGCAAGTCAGCTACCAGGGGCAGAGATATTGGGCGTATGCGGGGCAATGGCAGAAGGTCACGGGCAACACCGTGGCAAAGCAGGATCGCGCGCCGCTCATGATCTCTCGCAAGTCATCTGACAGGGATGATCGCTCCGCGCCACCTGTGATGGATAAGCCCCAGGCACAGTCCTCACCCCATCGCCGTCCTGTACCGCCATTCGCTCGCAATGAGTCCTACGCCCAGGTGCGGGTGGTGCTCATGCGTGATGGCTGGCAGCCGGTGATCTCCAAGGATGCAGATCAATGCATGGAGGGTGACACCCGATGCGAGGGTCGTCCGGAAATGCAGACCTGTAGCGGATCAGGGCTGGCCATGTGTAGATTCAGTTGGCAGCGGAATGGGCAGCAACTGACCATATGCAGCGCTGGCGAGGAGCAGGCCATGTTCCACAGCGTCTGCCAATAGAGGGCACCATGACCATCAGCAACATAGCAAGAAGCTACCTCCTCGCGCCGCTCTGCATGGTCGTCACGGCGTGGATGGGGGAGGCCATGGCGGGCACCTCGGAGTGCTATGCGGTCAAGAATGCGGACAAGCGGGCGGACTGTCTGGCGCAGGTCAAGCGGGATCCTGGAAATTGCTACCGCATCAAGGATGGTGATAACCGGAACCAATGTCTGGCGGAAATCAAGGGGTCACGGGATCGCTGCTACGCCATCAAAGACCAGGACAGCCGCAAAGCATGCCTCGCTAACTCTCGTAAGCCTGTACCCGAGTAGCCCCAAGAGGTTTGGCCGCAGTAGCCCCACTGAAAATCTAAATAACGGAACTACTCGCAATAGCTGCAACGACGACGATGCAAGGTATGTCTGCCACCTGACACAATGAGTGGCAACAACTTGGATAGCAAGAGCTATGAAGAATCTTGTCCGTTGGCTGAGAGAGATAGGCCGTTGGGTACGACGCGTACCGATCAATAGTTACTACTGGTGGGCAATCGCGGGGGTCGGTATATCTATCGCTAGCGTAGGCACATTTGACTGGACGGAACAGTCGTTTCGTCTGGCTGGCATGGGCTTGCAGCTAGGTGGGGTGTTCACAGTAGTGTTGGGTATATTGAAAACACGAGCTGACTTCGGACAACCAACCGTCCGCTCGCAATTCAAGGCATGGATAAAGGTATTCCCGCCACTTCATCCTCCAGCGATAACGGCCACGATGAACATAGTGCTGCCTGGGTTGTCAGGTCAGATGTATGGCTATTCAACGAGCGCTCCCTCGACCGACCAAAGTGTCGAAGGGCGCGTAGGGCATTTGGAGGGCATCGTCAAGCAGTTGGAAGATGCACAGGGCAGAACACAGATAGCAGTTTTGCAAGCCCAACAGAAAGCGCAAGAAGCCTTGGACGCGCAGGCCCGCCAGTTGTCGGGTCAGATTGACGCCGTATCAAAGAAGATCGAATCCACTGCAACGGGCGGGGTCCATGTATCTGCCGTTGGGGTTGTCTTGCTGTTTGTCGGAACCATCTTCGGTGGGGCCGCACCAGAACTCCAGCAGTGGCTGAAGTAATAGGCGGTCGGCAAGACGAGCAGCCTCTGCGCCACGATAGATAAAACGCTGGGTAGAAATGCAAAACGGGCCACTCGGGCCCGTCTGATATGAATACTTGCAGTGGAGGGTGGGATTCGAACCCACGGTAGTGTTGCCACTACGCCTGATTTCGAGTCAGGTACATTCGACCACTCTGCCACCTCTCCTGTGTGTCGAAGCCCGCGATTCTAGCAGCAAATTTCAATCAGCCGGCATCAACAGACCACCGCAGGGCCGTGATCTCGCAAGCAGCGATTCTGCAATGGACAGGCTGGTGGGTAGAAGCAGGAGTAGTGTGATCACACTGCCGGACGTCGCATTCCCAGCAGCCCGAACATGGCCAGCAATGACGACAAGCCCATCAGCGCCCACTCAGACAAGGTAGGAATGCTGGACGGCGTGACAGCAACGTGAGCGACTGCAATGCTGGAAGACACTCCTGTAATGCCGCTCGAGACTGTATCCGTAGCGGTAATAGTCTGGCTCCCCGTCGTATTGAGCGTCGCCAAGAAGGTTCCGGCACCCAGGGGCAGCATTGCATTAGGGGGCAAGACGGCCGCACCATCAGAACTGGTGAAATGCACAATTCCAGCATAGCTTGGATTCTGGTAACCATTGGCATCCAGTGCTCTCACAGTAAAGCTAAAAGCTGCACCTTGCATGCTATTTGGCGGCACAGATACTGAATAGTGGGTCACGGGTCCGACAATATCATAGTGAATAGCGCCATTCCACACTCGTGGTTGATAAACCGCGCCGGTCCCCATGGTGAACGGGTACTCCATTCCACCCCCTCGAAAAACGTCAGATTCGCGTCAGACGAATAAACATTCCCCACTGCCGTACCATTCGAGTAGTTCAGAGCGACAGACTGGTTACTCGAGGTGACGTAGAAGGCATAGCGCTGATTGGCCTGTAATACCACAGGGGTGTTCAACTGCACCGGAACAAAACCACCCGTATAGGTCACAGGTGAGGTCTGTATCAACGTCCAAGCACTACCGTCATTGGCAAAGCCAACCCATGTTCCTACTTTATAGTAGACCTCAATAGTTGTATTCCCCATGGGACTGACATCCAACTGCGTAATAGCAATAGGTGTGTTTGCCTCCACATCGAACATATTACCCCGATGATTGTTCCCTGCAGTATTGGATGCATTCAGCACTACCGCCCAGGCGCCATCGAATAGCATGAGGGAAAAAACCCCGATCACACACAAACGGCGCATCAAAAAATTCAGTGATGAGAGTTGCATTCGGTATCACCCTCAGGTATTGGATTGGCCAGCACTTCCCTCGGCACTTGCTTTCGACACACCCTCGCGGCTCCCTACCAAAGCCATACGACGGCTGCGTTGATCCCAATAAAAACACCTCACAAGCGCACACAGGCCACCATCATAGTCATAACAAATGACAAATCCAAACCGATTGCCAATGACGCGGGTTATCCCTACCATGACGCACAATTCCATGGCATGGGTGGGACTTCAATACGATCGTGAGCGGCCTTAGCCACGTACCCAAGAGCGGAGTCATCCGTGCCAAGTTGACAGTCATCCCTGCCTCTCGGCCTTGAAGCGCCGCATCACATAGTGGCCCGTTCCGCGCCTCTCCCTCCGCGCTACGCCTCGACTTGAAGCGCGTGTGACCGAGCGGGAAGTGCACCCGGCAACAGGTTTATGACGCGACGGCGGCCCCGCTCCGGGCTATGTCAGGCAGCCAGCACGGCCTGCCCGCCCATATAGGGCCGCAGCGCCTCGGGCACGGTGATGCTGCCGTCCTGGTTCTGGTAGTTCTCCAGCACCGCCACCAGCGTACGGCCCACGGCCAGGCCCGAGCCGTTGAGCGTGTGCAGCAGTTCGTTCTTGCCCTGGGCGTTCTTGAAGCGCGCCTGCAGGCGGCGTGCCTGGAAGGCCTCGCAGTTGCTCACGGAGCTGATCTCGCGGTAGGTGTTCTGCGCGGGCAGCCAGACTTCCAGGTCGTAGGTCTTGGCAGCACCGAAGCCCATGTCGCCCGTGCACAGGCACACCACACGGTAAGGCAGCCCGAGCTTTTGCAGGACGGCCTCGGCGTGGCGCGTCATCTCTTCCAGTGCGTCGTAGCTCTTGTCGGGGTGCACGATCTGCACCATCTCGACTTTGTCGAACTGGTGCTGGCGGATCATGCCGCGCGTGTCGCGGCCGTAGCTGCCGGCCTCGGATCGGAAGCACGGCGTGTGGGCCGTGAGGCGGATGGGCAGCTCGGATTCGGGCACCACCACGTCGCGCACGAAGTTGGTGAGCGGCACTTCGCTCGTGGGAATGAGGTAGAGCGCCGAATGGTCGGGCACGGGCTCGCCGTCCTGGCCGCCCTTCTTGGCGGCGAACAGGTCGCCCTCGAACTTGGGCAGCTGGCCAGTGCCCTTGAGCGACTCGGCGTTGACCGCATAGGGCACGTAGCACTCGGTGTAGCCGTGCTCCTGCGTCTGCACGTCGAGCATGAACTGCGAGAGGGCCCGGTGCAGGCGGGCGATCGGCCCCTTCATCACGGTGAAGCGCGAGCCCGAGAGCTTCACGCCCATGTCGAAGTCCAGGCCCAGGGGCTCGCCCAGGTCAACGTGGTCCTTGACGGCAAAGTCGAATGCGCCGGGCGTGCCCCAGCGGCGCACTTCCACGTTGCCGGTTTCGTCCGGCCCCACGGGAACGCTCTCGTGCGGCAGGTTGGGCACGGCGGCCAGCATGGCCTGCAGCTCGGCCTGGATCTGCTCCAGGCGGGTGGCGGAGCCGTCCAGCTCGTCCTTGAGGGCGGCGACCTGGGCCTTGGCGGCCTCGGCGGCGTCCTTCTCGCCCTTGCCCATGAGCGCGCCGATCTGCTTGGAGAGCTGGTTGCGCTGCGACTGCAGCTCCTCGGTGCGCGTCTGGATCGTCTTGCGTTCGGATTCCAGGGACTGGAAGACCTCCACGTTCAGGAAGGCCTGGGGCTTCTTGCGGGTTTCCAGGCGGGCGATCGCCGATGCGAGGTCTTTGCGGAGGAGGAGGATGTCGAGCATAGCCTTTGATTTTAGGGCCCGGCCGTCGATAACATGGGAAGCAGGAGGCAAGCCATGTTCTTCGTGTTTGGCCCTTCGGGGCAGATGTACCGCGGCGGGCCGGACAAGCTGGCACAGGTGGCGCCCGTGCGCCGCGTGCAGCGCCCGCAGGCATTGCGCACGCGCCCCCTGGATGCGGACGCGCCTCCGGCGCCCGAGCCGCCGCCACCACCACCCGCGCAGCCCCGCCCGCTGCGCCTGCTGGAGGCCGTTTCGGCCTACGTGCAGACCGAACTGGGCCCGGCCCAGCCGCGCCAGCCCCTGTCGCGCGTGGGCGACGTGATGACGCGCGGCTCGCTGGGCATCGCGCCCGAGACGCGCGTGAACGACGCCTGGCAGACGCTGGCGGAGCACCGCATCGCCCAGGCCCCAGTGGTGAACGCGCAGGGCCAGGTGGTGGGACTGCTGCTGCGCGCCGACATGGCACCGCTGGACCTGCTGCCCGAGCCCGGCGCGGTGAAGCAGGCCATCGAACTCGCGCGCCGCCCCGTGTCCGAGGTGATGGTGAGCCCCGTGCCGACGGTGACGGCCGATACCGAGCTGCGCTACGTGGCCAACGTGCTGCTGGAGACGGACCTGCCCGGCCTGCCCGTGACGGACGAGCGCGGCCAGCTCGCGGGCTTCATCTCGCGCACGGACATCCTGCGCGCCGTGGCCGCCGACCCGCCATTGGACCTGTGGAGCTGAAATGACGCCCACCCCCTGAGCGACTTCGTCGCTTCCCCCGCTCTCGCATTGCTACGCAATGCGGGCAGGAGGACGCAGCCAGCGCGGCGGGGCGGCCCTTGCGCGGCTGCCCGCGCCTGGATCGCGCCAGCTGGGCAACCGCGTGCTACTGAATGAATAGCTGCCAGCGCTTGCTGGATAAGCGCTGGAGCCTGATTCCTTATAAATCCGTCGCGTCGTCCGGCGTGACCACCGTGTCCGGCACGCGGCTGGCGAGCACCTTGTCGATGGTCTTGCCGTCCATGTCCACCACCTCGAAGCGCCAGCCGCCCCACTGCACCGTGTCGGTCACGCTGGGCAGCTTGCCGGTGAGCAGCATCAGCATGCCGCTCAGCGTGTGGTAGCGGCCGCGCTCTTCCTCCGGCACGCTCGCCAGGTTCAGGCGGTCCTTCAGCTCGGGCACGGGGATGTGGCCGTCGAGCAGCCAGGAGCCGTCCTCGCGCTCCACGGCCCAGGAGGTCTCGGGGTCGCGCGGCTGGAATTCGCCGGTGATGGCCTCGATGATGTCCTGCACGGTGACGATGCCCTGCACCTCGCCGTATTCGTCGATGACGAAGGCCATGTGCACGTCCGACTGGCGGAAGTCGTGCAGCAGCTCCATGGCGTTGATGGTCTCGGGCACGTACAGCGCGGCCTGCAGCGGCTGCGCCATCAGCTCGCGGCCCTGCGCTTCCTCGCGCACCGCGTGCGCCAGCCACTGGCGGGCGCTGAGCACGCCCAGGATGTTCTCCATGCCGCCGCGCACCACGGGAAAGCGCGCGTGGTTGGACTCCTCGATGAGCCGCAGGTTCTCCTCGAACGAGTCCTGCACGTCCAGCGCCACCACGTCTGCGCGCGGCACCATGAGCGAGCCGATCTGCCGGTCGTCCAGGCGGAACACGTTGCGCACCATCTGGTGCTCGTGCGACTCGATCACGCCCGCGCTCGTGCCCTCGGCCAGCACGGCGTGGATCTCGTCCTCGGTCACGGTGGAGGGGTTCTCCTTCACGCCCAGCAGGCGCAGCAGCGCCCGCGTGGACAGCGACAGCAGCTGCACGAACGGCTTGGTGGCCATGGCCAGCCAGTTGATCGGGCGGGCCACCAGGCGCGCCAGCGTCTCGGGGTGGCTCTGGCCCAGGCGCTTGGGCACGAGCTCGCCCACGACGATGGAGAAGTAGGTGATGAGCACCACCACCAGGCCCGTGGCGGCGTAGCCCGCGGCCTTGGCCTCCACGCCCAGGCCGATGAGCCAATCGCCCAGCGGCCTGGCCAGCGCCGATTCGCCCACGATGCCGTTGAGCACGCCGATGGAGGTGATGCCGATCTGGATGGTGGAGAGAAAGCGCGTGGGGTCCTCGCCCAGCTTGGCGGCGGCGATGGCGCCGCTATCGCCCTCATCGATCAGCTTCTGCAGGCGCGCCTTGCGTGCCGAAACCAGTGCCAGCTCGGACATGGCGAACAGTCCATTGAGCAGGATGAGGGCGAACAGTATTGCTATTTCCATAAGTGGGAAGCCCGTGGCGCTCCCGTGGTGTGAAGATGCAGAAATTGTAAGAAGCCCTGCATTGTCCGGGGAATTGCCGGCGCGTGACGCATGCCCCGCCGGCCACTCGGCATTGCAATATGCATGCCAAATTGGCCTGCAGCGCCCGCCAGCCGGGCGCGAGGCGCTATCAAAACCGCATCAACGGCCGGCAGGGCCGGTCTCCGGGCGGCGCTCGGAGATTTCCAGGCCGGTGGCGGCATCGATCTTCAGGCCCTTGGGCAGGGGGAACTTCACGGTCTCCTCGATGCCGTCCATCTTGCGCACGGCCACGGCGCCCAGCTCCTTGATGCGCGCGATCACCGCCTGCACCAGCACTTCCGGCGCCGAGGCGCCGGCCGTCAGGCCCACGCGCGCGACGCCGTCGAACCATTCGTGGCGCAGCTCGGAGGCAGAGTCGACCATGTAGGCCGGCGTGCCCAGGCGCGCGGCCAGCTCGCGCAGGCGGTTGCTGTTGGAGCTGGTGGGGCTGCCCACCACGATGACCAGGTCCACCTGCGGGCTGAGCAGCTTCACCGCGTCCTGGCGGTTCTGCGTGGCGTAGCAGATGTCCTGCTGCTTGGGCTCGCGGATGCTGGGAAAGCGCGCGCGCACGGCGGCGGTGATCTCGGCCGCGTCGTCCACGCTCAGGGTGGTCTGCGTGACCACCGCCAGCTTGGCCGTCTGGCCGGGCTGCACGCGCGCCACGTCCTGCACGTCTTCGACCAGGTGGATGCCGTGGTCGAGCTGGCCCATCGTGCCCTCGACCTCCGGGTGGCCCTTGTGGCCGATCATGATGAACTCGTAGCCCTCGCGGGCGAGCTTGGCCACCTCCACGTGCACCTTGGTCACCAGCGGGCAGGTGGCGTCGAAGACCGAGAAACCCCGCGCACGCGCCTCGGCCTCCACCGCCTTGCTCACGCCGTGGGCGGAGAAGACCAGCGTGGCGCCGGGCGGCACCTCGGCCAGGTCCTCGATGAAGATAGCGCCCTTGGCCTTGAGGTCGTTCACCACGTAGGTGTTGTGCACGATCTCGTGGCGCACGTAGATCGGCGCACCGAACTTGGCCAGCGCACGCTCCACGATCTCGATCGCGCGGTCCACGCCCGCGCAAAAGCCGCGCGGCTCGGCGAGGACGATCTCCTGCGGCTTGTCCATCACAGCACGCCGATGATCTGCACCTCGAACGTGACGGGCACGCCCGCCAGCGGGTGGTTGAAGTCGAAGCGCACCGCGCCCTCGCCTTCGCCCTCCGCGCGCACCTCCAGCACCACGCCCGCGAACTGGCCCGTGCCATCGGGGGTGGGGAACTGCACTACGTCGCCCAAGGTGTATTCCTCGTGCGGGTCGCCCAGCTCCTGCAGCAGCTTCCTGGCCACCCACTGCTGCATGTCGGGGTTGCGCTCGCCGAACGCCTCGCCGGCGGCCAGCTCGAAGGTGGCGCGCGCGCCCTCGGCCAGGCCGATCAGGCGCTGCTCCACGGCGGGCGACAGCTCGCCCGCGCCCACGGAGAGCGTGGCGGGCTTGTCGTCGAAGGTGTTGATCACGTCGCCCGCCGGGCCGGCCAGACGGTAGTGCAGCGTGAGGAACGAGCCCTGCTGCACGGTGGGTGCGGGGGCTTGGGAAGGGTCGGCGGTCATACGGGCTCTCGATAAACTGGCCCGCATTGTAGAAAACCGGGCCATTCCCATGCCGCTCAAAGACCTGCCTGCCGACGCGCAGCCGCGCGAAAAGCTCCTGGCCAAGGGCCCCGCCGCGCTGGCCGACGCCGAGCTGCTCGCCATCGTGCTGCGCACCGGCACCGCCGGGCGCGGCGTGCTGCAGATGGCCGGCGAGCTGCTGGAGCGCTTCGGCGGCATCGCCGGGCTGCTGCACGCGCAGGCCGACGACCTGCGCCACTTCAAGGGCCTGGGCGGCACCGCCAAGCGCGCCGAGCTGGTGGCGGTGCTGGAGCTGGCGCGCCGCGCACTGGCCCAGCAGCTGCGCGAGCGCGAGGTGTTCGACTCGCCCCAGGCCGTGCGCCACTACCTGCAGCTGCACCTGGCGGCGCGCCCGCACGAGGTGTTCGCCGTGCTGTTCCTCGACGGCGCGCACCGCCTGATCGCCATGGAGGAGCTGTTCCGCGGCACGCTCACCCAGACCAGCGTCTACCCGCGCGAAGTGGTCCTGCGCGCCCTGCACCACCATGCCGCCGCCGTGGTGCTGGCGCACAACCACCCCAGCGGCAGCGTGCAACCCAGCCGCGCCGACGAGGCGCTGACCCAGACCCTCAAGGCCGCGCTGGGCCTGATCGACGTGCGCGTGCTGGACCACGTGATCGTCGCGCCCGGCGCCTCGCTCTCGATGGCCGAGCAGGGGCTGGTGTGAGGCGGCTGGCCGGGCTGGCCGCCTGCGCCGCGGCCCTGCTGCTGGCCGGCTGCGCGTATCCCCCCGCGCCGCCATCGGCGCCCGGCGCGGCCGCGCCGCTGCGCCTGATCGGCACCGCCACCTTGCCCCCCGGCACCACCTATGGCGGCACGCCCGTGGGCGGCCTCTCGGGCATCGACTACGACCCGGCGCAGGATCTGTACCTGCTCATCAGCGACGACCGCTCCACCCACGCTCCGGCGCGTGTCTATACCGCCCGCCTGCGCTACACGGCCACGCAGCTCGCGCCGCCCGAGTTCACCGGCGTGCATACGCTGCGCCACGCCGGCGGCCGTCCCTTCGCGCCGCCCGCCCGGCCCGAGCCCGGCATGGACGTGCCCGACCCCGAGGCCGTGCGCTGGCGCCCCGGCAGCGGGCATTTCCTGTGGACCAGCGAGGGCGACTTCGCCCGCGGCTTCGGCCCGCAACTGCGCGAAAGCCGCGCCGACGGCAGCGCCGTGCGCGACATCACCCTGCCCGCCGCCTTCCAGCCCGCGCCCGGCGCCGGGCCGCGCGGCAACGGCACGCTGGAGGGCCTGGCCCTCGTGCCCGGCGGCCGCACCGCCTGGCTGGCGATGGAGCTGCCCTGGCGCCAGGACGGCCCGCCCGCCACGCCCGCGTCGCCCGGCGCCCCGGTGCGCTTCACCGCCATCGACGTGGACAGCGGCCGGCCGCTGCGCCAGATCGCCTACCAGCCCGACGCCGTGCCCCATGCGCGCCGCGTGCCCGTGGGGCCGCAGATGAACGGCGTGAGCGAGATCCTGGCCGACGGCCCGCACCACCTGCTGGTGCTCGAGCGCGCCTACAGCGCGGGCGTGGGCGTATCCGCGCGCCTGTACCGCATCGACACGCGCGCGGGCCAGGACACGCTGGCCCTGCCCGCGCTGGCCGCCGCCACCGTCGTGCCCAAGACCCCGGTGGCCGACTTCGCCGCGCTCGGCCTGGCCGTGGACAACCTCGAAGGCATGGCCTGGGGCCCGCCCCTGCCCGGCGGCGGCTGCGTGCTGGTCTTCGTGGGCGACGACAACTTCAACCCCGCGCAGGTCACGCAGTTCATCGCGGTGCAATACCTGGAACCCCAGGGCGGGCAAGGGCGATGCGGTACAACCGCAGCCAGCCCATGAACGCCGCCCTGACCGCCCGCTCCTTCGCCGACCTCAAGCCCCTGCGCCGTGCGCTGCAGGAGGCCGCCGTCCGGCAGGCCGAACGCGAGCGCCAGCGCCGCGAGGCGCAGCAGCGCGCGCACGCCGAGCGGCACCTGTTCCAGGACGCGGTCGGACCCGTGCAGCCCCTCAAGGGCCAGCACGAGCGCCACTGGCACCTGCCCGCGCCGCCCGAGCCCCTGCCCGTGCAGCGCACGCTGGACGAGGAACGCGTGCTGCGCGAGTCGCTGAGCGACGAGTTCGACGTAAGCACCCTGCTGGACGTGGACGACCAGCTCAGCTTCCGCCGCCCCGGCATCGGCCTGGACGTGACGCGCCGCCTGCGCGCGGGGCACTGGAGCATCCAGCGCCAGCTCGACCTGCACGGCCTGCGCACCGACGAGGCGCGCGAGGCGCTGGGCGAATTCATCCGCCTTGCGCACCGCACCGGCCTGCGCTGCGTGCGCGTGGTGCACGGCAAGGGCCTGGGCTCGCCGGGCCGCACGCCGGTGCTCAAGAGCCGCGTGCAGCGCTGGCTGGTGCAGAAGAAGGAAGTGCTGGCCTTCGTGCAGGCCCGCCCGGCCGACGGCGGTGCCGGCGCGCTGGTGGTGCTGCTGCAGCCGGGACGCCGCTGAAAGATAGCAGCCAAATCGGCCTCCAGCGCTTGCTGGACAAGCGCTGGCAGCTCTCTTTTCAGGAGTATCCCAGACCATGCCGGCGACCTGTGCCTGCGGGCCCACGGGCCGCCGTCTGACGCGGCGCAAGCGTTCCGCCCCTTACCTTCACACCACGATTCAACTCGTCAGGAGCGGACCATGCTGCAGAGATTCTTCAACCCTTCCGTGATCTACACACGCCGGGCCCAGCGCTGCCTCGACGACGCCCGCATGGCGGCCCTGGAGCACGAGTGCGCCGCCGAGCACCACACCGCCCTGGCGCGCATGTACCGCGAACGCGTGGCGCGCCTGGAACGCGAGATGTCTCCTGCGCAGGAGCCCAGCGTGATCCTCGACCCCGCCCTGCATCCGCGCGTGGCCACGCTGCGGCGCGGCGACGGGGGCGCGGTGCAGCAGCCCTACCTGGCGCAGAACGCTGCGGCAAGCTAGCCGCCGCGGTTACGCATCCAGTCGGCCGTGCCCATGAAGCTCTCGTTCAGGCGCGCACGCAGCGCCTCGGGCACGCCCGTCTCGCCCATGGCCTGGTCCATGCAGGCCACCCATTGGTCGCGCTCCAGGATGCCGATCGAAAAAGGCAGGTGCCGCATGCGCAGGCGGGGGTGGCCGAAGCGGCTTTGGTAATGGTCGGGTCCGCCGAGCCAGCCGCAGAGAAACCAGAACAGCTTGTCGCGCGCATCCTGCAGCGTGCTGCCGTGGGCCGCGCGCAGCTCGGCGTAGGCGGGCTCCAGGTCCATGAGGTCGTAGAAACGGTCCACCAGCTGGCGGACCTTGTCTTCGCCGCCCAGCCACTCGAAGGGCGTGGCAGGCGGCTGCGGTGCGGGAGTGGACATGCCCGCGATTGTAGGAATCAGCGCCGTGCCTGCTCGGCCTTGGACTGGCAGGCGATGCAGCGCGCGGCATGCGGCTGGGCCAGCAGGCGCGCCGCGCCCACGCCCTGGCCGCAGTCAATGCACTCACCGTAGCTGCCGTCCGCCATGCGCTCCAGCGCGGCGCGCACGGCCACCAGCTCGTCGTGGTCGCGTGCGGCCTCGGCGTCGCGCACCACGCCTTCGGCCATGCGGTTGGCCTGGTCGCGCGGGCTGCCCGCGGATTCGGCATCGCCGGCGCTGGAGGCGACGGCCAGGGTGTCGCGCTGCACTTGGCCCAGCTCGCGCAGCAGCTGCTGCTGGCGTTGCTCCAGCACGGTGCGCAGATGCGCGCGCTGGGAATCGGAAAGGGTGGTGGTGTTCATGGGCCCAGCATGCCAGCGGCGGCGCGGGGCATGTTGATGCGCATCAAGCCACGCCGCCCGTGCCGGCCAGCCAGCGCCGGTGCAGCGCGTCCACGTCCACCTCGGTGCCCGTGTCCACGTCCAGCGCCAGCGCGCGCTCCTCGGGCGCGAGGGGCTCGGCCGTGTCTTGCTGGCGCGCGAGCACGGGCAGGTCGGCCTCGGAAGGGTCGGCGCCCTGCGTGCGGCGGCGGGCCACGCGCTCGCGCAGGCGGTCCGGGTCCGCGTGGCAATGCAGGATGGCGTAGGGCACGCCCAGCGCGCGCGCCAGCGCGTGGAAGGCGTCGCGCTCGGCGCGGCGCAGGAAGGCGGCGTCCACGATCACCGGGTAGCCCGCCTGCAGCGCCGCGCGCGCCCATTCGCCCAGGCGCGCGAAGGTGCGGGCCGTCGCCTCGGGCGTGTAGATGTCCACGCCGTGCGCGGCCGAGTCGGCCAGCGCCGGCAGGCCGTGCAGGCGCTTGCGCTCCACGTCCGAGCGCAGGCGCACGGCGCCGGCCGCCGCGAGCAGGCGCGCGGCCACGGTGGATTTGCCCGAGCCCGACAGGCCGTGCGTGATGAGCAGGCGCGGCCGTCGGGGCGCGGCCAGGGCCTCGGCGCAGGCCAGGTAGTCCGGCCCCGGCTGCGGCGCCGCGCCTTGAACGATGCCTTGTGCCGCACGCAGTTGTGCGGCCATGGCGCGCACCAGGGCGCGGTAGATCTCGTAGGGCCGCAGCACGTCCAGGCCTTCGTAGTCGCCGGTGGCGGCGAGGTAGGCGTCGAGGAAGCGCCATGCCAGCCCGGGGCGGCCGTGGGCGTGCAGGTCCATGGTGAAGAAGCCCGCGTCGGCCAGCGTGTCGGTCCAGCGCAGGGCGGGGCTGAACTCGATGCAGTCGAAGGCGGTGAGCGTGCCATCCAGGCACACCACGTTGCCCAGGTGCAGGTCGCCATGGCCTTCGCGCACGTGGCCACCCGCGCGGCGCTCGGCCCAGCGCTGCGCCAGCCGGCCGCGGCGCGCACCGAACCACGCGCGCAGCACCTGCAGGCGCGCGGCCTGCGCGTCGGGCAGCAGGGGCGCGAGGGTGTCGAACACGTCGTCGATGGCGCACGCCACCTGCGCGGCCGAGCCCCAGGCGCTGCCCTCTCCCGTGGCGGGAGCGGCAGGAGCCTCGGCGTGCAGGCGCGCGATGCGCGCGGCAAAGCCGTCGATTTCCTCGGCGCGCAAGGCCCCTACGCGCACCAGCGCGTCGAGTTCGCTGCCCGGGGGAAAGCGCCGCATGCGCAGCACCCAGTCGATGGCCTCGCCCCCCTCGCCCGGCTGCCCCAGGCGCGGCGCCTGTGCGCTGCCGAGCAGGGGCAGCACGTCCACATAGAGCGCAGGGGTGAGCCGGCGGTTCAGGCGCAGCTCTTCCTCGCAGTAGTGGCGGCGCGCCTCGATGGAACGGAAGTCGGCGAACGGCAGGCGGATGGGTTTCTTGAGCTTGTAGGCCCAGTCGCCGGCCAGCAGGATGCGGGACAAGTGCGTCTCGATGGCGGCATCGGCCCGCAAGGCGGCGCGCAGGGCTTGCGTTTCATCAGTCAAATCGGCCTCCAGCGCTTGATACACAAGCGCAAGCAGCTATTCAAAACATAGCATCAGTCCGCCGCGCGGCGCAGGGTCTCGACCACCGGGCGGCGCAGCACCTCGCGCAGGCCCCACCAGCCGGCCGCCAGCGCCAGCAGCGCGCCGGCCAGCGCGCCGGCCAGGGGCACCCAGGGCCGCACGGTCCAGGTGAAGTCGAACACGTAGCGCGCCAGCAGCCAGCCCACGGCCACGGCCACACAGCTCGCCAGGAAGCCCGCGAGCAGGCCCACGCCGGCCAGCTCGGCGCGCTGCACCTGGCGCAGCAGCGCGGCGCGCGCGCCCACGGCACGCATGATGGCGAACTCGCGCGCGCGCTCCTCGCGCGTGGCGGTGACGGCGGCGAACAGCACGGCCAGCCCGGCCGCGAGCGTGAAGGCGAAGAGGAATTCCACCGCGCGCACCACCTGCGCCAGCACGCGCTGCACCTGCGACAGGGTGGCGCTCAGGTCCACGTTGGTGATGTTGGGGAAGTCGTGCACGAGCGCGTTGTCGAAGCCGGGCTGCGCGGGTGCGCGGTAGGCGGCGAGGTAGGTGACGGGCACGTCCTGCATGTCCGCCACCGGGTACATGACGAAGAAGTTGGCGCGCATGGAGCCCCAGTCCACGCGGCGCAGGCTGGTGATGCGCGCCTCGCTCGTGACGCCGCCGATGTCGAAGCGCAGCCGGTCGCCGAGGTTCAGGCCCAGCGTCTTGGCGATGCCCTCTTCCACGCTCACCGCATCGGGCTCGCCGGGCGTCCAGCGGCCGGCGGTGATGGGGTTGTGCTGCGGCGCCTCGAAGGCGTTGGAGAGGTTGAATTCGCGGTCCACCAGGCGGCGGGCGCGGTCTTCCGCATAGTCGTCAAGGCTCACGGCGCGGCCGTTCACGGCCACAAGGCGGCCGCGGAACATGGGGTACCAGTCGTAGCGCGCCACGCCCGCCTGGTCGAGCCGTTGGCGGAAGGCCTCGGCCTGGTCGGGCATGATGTTGATGACGAAGCGGTTGGGCGCGTCGGCCGGGGTGGCGCGCTGCCAGCTGTCGATGAGGTCGGTGCGCAGCAGCACCAGCAGCACCAGCGCGAGCAGGCCCACGGCCAGGCTGCTGACCTGCACCACGGCGTAGGCCGGGCGCGCGGCGATCTGGCGCGTGGCGAGCACCAGCCAGCGCGGGGCCGTGGCTTCGTTGACGCTGGCCCGCAGCAGCCGCACGGCGCCCCAGGCCAGCAGGGCGAAGAGCAGCGCCGCGGCGGCGAACCCGCCGACGGCGATGGCGCCCAGCTTCGCGTCGCGGCTCACGGCGAGCAGCAACGCGGCGAAGCCGGCCACGCCCACGCCCAGCACAGCCAGCGACGCGGGCTTGAGGCCGCCCACGTCGCGGCGGATGACGCGCAGCGGCGGCACGCGCGCCAGTTGCAGCACGGGCGGCAGGCCGAAGGCGCACATCAGCGTCAGCCCCACGCCCAGGCCGAAAGCCACGGGCCAGAGGCTGGGCGCGGGCAGGCCAGCTTCCACCAGCCCGGCCAGCAGCAGCACGAAGACGTGGTGCACCGCGAAGCCCAGCAGCACGCCGAGCGCGCTGGCGAACACGCCGACGGCCGCGAACTCGGCCACGTAGGCCCCGGCGATGGCGCGCTGGCTCTGGCCCAGCACGCGCAGCAGCGCGGCGGCATCCAGGTGCTCGTTGGCGAAGCCGCGCGCGGCCAGCGCCACGGCCACGGCCGCGAGCAGCGCCGCGAGCAGGGCCACGAGGCTGAGGAATTTCTCGGCGCGCTCCAGGGTCTGGCGCATTTCGGGCTGGCCGCTGTCGATGGATTCCACGCGCACGCCGCGCACGTCGGGCCGGGTGGCGGCGTCCTTGGCCCAGGCGGTGAAGCGTTGCGCGGCGCGCGCTTCGCCTGCCACGGCGAAGCGGTAGGTGATGCGGCTGGCCGGCTGCACCAGGCCGGTGGCGGGCAGGTCGAGCGCGTTGACCATCACGCGCGGCGCGAAGGTGAGGAAGCCCGCGCCCCGGTCGGGCTCCAGCGTGAGGATGCGGGCGATGCGCAGGCGCGCGTCACCCAGCAGCAGCTCGTCGCCCAGGCGCAGCGCCAGCGATTCGAGCAGGGGCGCGTCCACCCAGGCCTCGCCGCGCGCGGGGATGTCCCGCGTGGGCTGGCCGGGGCGCGCGGGGTCGGCGGTGGTTTGCAGGCGCCCGCGCAGCGGGTAGCCCGGCTCCACGCTCTTGAGCGCCACGAGCCGGCTGGCGCCGCCCTGGGCGTCGTCGGCGCGCGCCATGGTGGGGAAGTTCAGCGTGGTGGCGCCCGCCAGGCCCAGCGCCCGCGCCTGCGCCACGAACGCCTCGGGCGTGGGATTGTCGCTGGCGATCACCGCGTCGCCGCCCAGCAACTGCAGCGCGTCGCGCGCCAGGCCGCCCTGCAGGCGGTCGGCGAAGAAGCCCACGGAGGTGAGCGCGGCCACGGCCAGCGTGACGGCCACGATCACCAGGCGCAGCTCGCCCGCGCGCAGATCGCGCCACAGCGTGCGCCAGCCCAGGGTGAGTGAGGAGGGTTTCATGGTGCTTTTGGCCTCCAGCGCTTATCCATCAAGCGCAAGCAGCTATTGAAACAGTAGCAATGATTCAGACGTAGCGCAATGCGGTGGGGGGCGGCACAGGCCCCACAGGTGCATGCCCGCCTCCTGCGCCAGTTGCAGCGCCAGCGAGGTGGGCGCCGAGATGGTGGCGAAGGCCGGCACGCCCATGCGGGCGCACTTGCGCACCAGCTCGTAGCTGGTGCGGCTGGTCATCACGACGAAGCCGGGCTCTCCCAGGCGACCCGCCAGCGCCAGCCGGCCGAACAGCTTGTCCAGCGCGTTGTGGCGGCCCACGTCCTCCAGCACGTCGGTGAGTTCGCCCTGGGGCGTGGCCCAGCCGGCCGCGTGCACCGACCCGGCCCGGGCGTTGAGCGCCTGCCGCGCGCCCAGGGTGGCGAAGGGGCGCAGGATGGTGTCCACATCCAGGCCGTCGCGCCAGGCGGGCGCGGCCAGGGGCTCGGGATGCAGGTCCAGCGCCTGCAGGCTGTCGATGCCGCACACGCCGCAGCCCGTGCGCCCGGCCAGGGCCCGGCGGTGTTCCTTGAGGCGGGCGAACTGGCGCGGGGCGATCTCCATGTGCACGGCGCAGCTCGCATCGGGCGTATCCACGGCGTGGGTGAGCACTTCCACGTCGCGGCAGTCCGAGGGGTGCTCCACGATGCCTTCGCTCAGCGCGAAGCCCACCGCGAATTCGGCCAGGTCCTGCGGCGTGGCCATCATCACGGCGTGCGAGATGCCGTTGAAGACCAGGGCCACCGGCACCTCGGCCGCCACTTCCACCGGCTGCGCGGCCGCGCCGCCGCCGCTGCGCCACTGGTGGGCGTGCACGGGCGCCAGGGGCGGCAGCGGCAAGGCGGTGTCGGAGGTCGCGGGCGTGTCGGGGATCGGCATGCGCGCACCATACCAGCCAAGCCCCTTCCCCCGAGTCCGTTACTGGGGTATAGCGCTGCTGACTATGATCGGCTCGCCCATGGTCGCGCGCCCGGTTGAGAGGGAACCGCGCCGAGGGCGGACTACGGGCTAACCCTGTAGTCTTTGCAGAGGCATTGCAACCAAGATGACCCCACAAACAACTCCCCCACGACAGGAGGTTCCGTCATGGACATGAACCGCCGGCATTTCTTCCGCGTGAGCGGCGCAGGGCTGGTTGGCTCCAGCCTGGTCGCCATGGGCTTCTCGCCCGCTACCGCGCTTGCCGAAGTCCGCCAGTACAAACTGGCCGCCACCACCGTCACCCGCCAGACCTGCACCTACTGCTCGGTCGGCTGCGGCATCCTGATGTACGCGCTGGGCGACGGCGGCAAGAACTCCAAGCTCTCGGTGATCCACGTCGAGGGCGACCCCGACCACCCCGTCAACCGCGGCACGCTGTGCCCCAAGGGCGCGGGCCTGCTGGACTTCATCAACAGCCCCAACCGCCTGCTGTACCCCGAGTACCGCGCACCGGGCTCCAACGAGTGGAAGCGCCTGTCGTGGGACGACGCGCTGACCCGCATCGCCAAGCTGCTCAAGGACGACCGCGACGCGAACTTCCAGGCCAAGACGGACGACGGCCTGACCGTCAACCGCTGGCTCACCACCGGCATGCTCGCCGCATCGGCGTCGAGCAACGAAGCCGGCTACATCACCTACAAAGTGGCCCGTTCCTGGGGCCTGCTGGCATTCGATAACCAAGCCCGTGTTTGACACGGCCCGACGGTGGCAGGTCTTGCCCCGACGTTTGGCCGTGGAGCGATGACGAACCATTGGGTCGACATCAAGAACGCGGACGTTATTTTGATCATGGGCGGCAATGCCGCCGAAGCGCACCCCTGCGGATTCAAGTGGGTGACCGAAGCGAAGGCGCACAACAAGGCGCACTTCATGGTGGTCGATCCGCGCTTCAACCGCTCGGCCTCGGTCGCCGATTTCTATGCCCCCATCCGGTCGGGCAGCGACATCGTGTTCCTCGGCGGGGTCATCAACTACCTCCTGTCGAACGACAAGATCCACCACGAGTACGTGCACAACTACACGGACTTCAGCTTCATCGTGCGCGATGACTACCAGTTCGTGGACGGCATCTTCTCGGGCTACGACGAGGAAAAGCGCACCTACGACAAGAAGAGCTGGGACTACGAGCTGGGCGAAGACGGCTTCGTGAAGACCGACCCCACGCTGCAGCACCCCGCGCTGCGTGTACCAGCTCATGAAGAAGCACTACGAGGGCTACACGCCCGAGAAGGTGGAGAGCGTCTGCGGCACGCCGAGGGACAAGTTCCTGCACGTGTGCGAGAAAATCGCCAGCACCGCCGTGCCCGGCCGCGCCATGACCATCATGTACGCGCTGGGCTGGACGCAGCACTCCATCGGCGCGCAGATCCTGCGCTGCGCCGCCATGGTGCAGCTGCTGTGCGGCAACATCGGCGTGGCGGGCGGCGGCATGAACGCGCTGCGCGGGCACTCCAACATCCAGGGCCTGACGGACCTGGGGCTGCTCTCGGCCAGCCAGCCGGGCTACCTGACGCTGCCGAACGAGAAGGAGCAGGACTACCAGGGCTACGTCACTTCGCGCACGCAGAAACCCCTGCGCGCGGGCCAGATGAGCTACTGGCAGAACTACCCCAAGTTCCACGTCAGCCTCATGAAGTCCTTCTTCGGGGCGAATGCCACGGCGGAGAACAACTGGTGCTATGACTACCTGCCCAAGCTGGACAAGCAGTACGACATGCTGCAGATCTTCCAGCTCATGAACGAAGGCAAGGTCAACGGCTACATCGCGCAGGGCTTCAACCCGATCGCGGCGCTGTCCAACAGCGGGCGCGTGCGCGACGGCCTGGCCAAGCTCAAGTTCCTGGTGGTCATGGACCCGCTGGCGACGGAAACGTCGGAGTTCTGGAAGAACTACGGCGAGTACAACGACATCGACACGGCCTCCGTGCAGACCGAGGTGTTCCGCCTGCCCACGACCTGCTTCGCCGAGGAAGAGGGCGCGGTGGTCAGCTCCTCGCGCGTGCTGCAGTGGCACTGGAAGGCCGCCGAGCCGCCGGGCGAGGCCAAGACCGACGTGGCCATCATGTCGGCCCTGCACCTGCGCCTGAAGGCCCTCTACCAGAAGGACGGCGGCGCGTTCCCCGACCCGATCGTCAACCTGGACTGGAAGTACGCGCAGCCTGCGCACCCCAGCTCCGAGGAGATCGCCAAGGAGTACAACGGCAAGGCGCTGGTGGACCTGGTCGATCCCAAGGACCCGACCAAGGTGCTGCGCCCCGCGGGCCAGCAGGTTTCCGGCTTCGCCGAGCTGCGCGACGACGGCACTACGGCCTGCGGTTGCTGGATCTATGCCGGCGCATGGACGCAGGCGGGCAACCAGATGGGCCGGCGCGACAACTCCGACCCGTCGGGCATCGGCAACACGCTGAACTGGGCCTGGGCTTGGCCGGCGAACCGCCGCGTGCTCTACAACCGGGCCTCGGCCGACCTGCAGGGCAAGGCGTTCAACCCGAGGCGCAAGCTCGTCGAGTGGAACGGCAAGGCCTGGGGCGGCTACGACGTGCCCGACACCGGACTGGGCATCGCGCCCGAGACCGGCAACGGCCCGTTCATCATGAACCCCGAGGGCGTGGCACGCTTCTTCGCCCGCAAGGGCATGAACGAGGGACCATTCCCCACGCACTACGAGCCGTTCGACACGCCCGTGGGCCTGAACCCGATGTACCCGAACAACCCCAAGGCCACGAGTTCGCCGGCCGCACGGGTGTTCAAGAACATCTGGGACACCTTCGGCAAGGCCGACGAGTTCCCGCACGTGGGCACGACGTACCGCCTGACCGAGCACTTCCACTACTGGACGAAGCATGCGCTGGTCAACGCCATCACGCAGCCCGAGCAGTTCGTGGAGATCGGCGAGGCGCTGGCCAAGGAACTGGGCATCGCCGCGGGCGACCGCGTCAAGGTCAGCTCCAAGCGCGGCTACATCAAGGCCGTGGCGGTGGTGACCAAGCGCATCAAGCCGATGAAGATCGAGGGCAAGACCGTGCACCACGTGGGCATCCCCATCCACTGGGGGTTCAAGGGGCTGACCAAGCCCGGGTTCCTCGCCAACACGCTGACGCCCTTCGTGGGCGACGGCAATACCAACACGCCGGAATTCAAGACCTTCCTCGTGAAGGTCGAGAAGGCGTAAGGAGGCCACGATGTCATTGCAATCCCTCGATATCAAGCGCCTCTCCGCCACCACCACTCCTGCGCCGCAGGCGCGCTCCCCCATGCGGGCGAGGTGGCCAAGCTCATCGATGTCTCCAAGTGCATCGGGTGCAAGGCCTGCCAGACCGCCTGCATGGAGTGGAACGACCTGCGCCAGGAGCCGGGCGTAAACGTGGGCGTCTACGACAACCCCAACGACCTGACCGAGAACGCGTGGACGGTGATGCGCTTCACCGAATACGAGAACGAGGCCAGCGGCAACCTGGAGTGGCTGATCCGCAAGGACGGCTGCATGCACTGCGAGGACCCGGGCTGCCTCAAGGCCTGCCCCTCGCCCGGCGCGATCGTGCAGTACACGAACGGCATCGTGGACTTCCACGAGGAGCACTGCGTGGGCTGCGGCTACTGCGTCACCGGCTGCCCGTTCAACGTGCCGCGCATCAGCAAGAAGGACCACAAGGCGTACAAGTGCACCCTGTGTTCCGACCGCGTGGCCGTGGGCCAGGAACCCGCGTGTGTGAAGACCTGCCCCACCGGCGCAATCGTGTTCGGCACCAAGAAGGCGATGAAGGACCATGCCGAGGAGCGCATCGCCGACCTGAAGGAGCGCGGCTTCGCCGAGGCGGGCCTGTACGACCCGGCCGGCGTGGGCGGCACGCACGTCATGTACGTGCTGCACCATGCGGACAAGCCTTCGCTCTACCAGGGCCTGCCCGACGAGCCGAAGATCAGTCCGCTGGTCGGCCTGTGGAAGGGCGTCTCCAAGCCGCTCGCCATGGCTGCGCTGGGCGTGGCCGCGGTAGGCAGCCTGTTCCACTACATCACCAAGGGGCCCAACGACGTCTCCAAGGAACTGGAGGACGAGATGGACCGCAAGGACCGCGAGGCCGAAGCCCTTGAGAAGGAGAACCTGCCATGAGACGCAATCCACGCGACCTGCAGCGCTACACGGCAGGCGAACGCGCCAACCACTGGATCGTGGGCATCTGCTTCATCCTGCTGGCGCTCTCGGGCCTGGCGTTCTTCCACCCGGCCTTCTTCCCGCTCACGCAGCTGTTCGGCGGCGGGCCGTGGACGCGCATCCTGCACCCCTACATCGGGGTGGTGATGGCGCTGTTCTTCGTCATGATGTTCTTCCGCTTCTGGCGGCTGAACCTCATCGAGCAGCGCGACGTGGAATGGCTCAAGAACGTCGACAAGATGGTGGACGGCAACGACCACGCCATGCCCGAGCAGGGCAAGTACAACGGCGGCCAGAAGGTGCTGTTCTGGGGGCTGGTGATCGGCATGCTGCTGATCGTCGTCACCGGTGCGCTCATGTGGCGCGCATGGTGGGCGCCGCCTATCACCGTGATCCGCATCGCGTCGGTGGTGCATGCCATCGCTGCGGTGTGGATGATCGGCCTCATCATCCTGCACGTGTACGCCGCCATCTGGACGCGCGGCACCATCCGCGCCATGCTCTACGGCACCGTCACGCGCGCCTGGGCCAAGCAGCACCACCGCGGCTGGTACCGCAAGGTAACGGGCGACAATAGCCAGCCCGCCGCGCCCGCCCTATCTGCCGCCCGGCCGCATCCACGGCCCGGCGGCAGTTTCATTTCTGGAGACCTGATTTCGTGCAACGCATTCTTCAACCCGGCGAGATCGAAGCCCTCGATCGCACCAACCTGCCCCGCGTCCGCCTGCCCCAGCCGGCCAGCCTGTTCGCCGACCGTGCCGCGCGCCTGGCGCAAAAGGCCGAGGGCAACCCCATCGGCGACTACCTGCGCTTTCTCGCCCGCCTGGTGCGCGCCCAGCAGCAGGCCGCGGGCACGGTGCAGACCGCCGCGCCCGAGCCTGCACTGATCGCCCAGGCGCAGGAGCACTCCATGCCCCTGCTGCCCGCCGCCAGCCACGTCGATCCGGCCTGGCACCGCGTGCTCGACGAACTGCTCGCGGCGCTCGACGGCGCCACCGAGGTGCCCGAGGCGCTGCACCCCACGCTGCAGGCCCTGCGCACGATGCCCTTTGATGAGCGCGACACCCTCGCCCGCCGCGTGCTCGTCGGCCTGCTCACCGAGCCGCAGGACCTGGCCGCCGCCCCCATCGTCATGGCCGCGCTGCAGGTCACCTTCGCAGACCGCGCCAGCCGCCTGCAAGAGAGCGACGTGCCCTACACCGACCCCGCCACCATCTGCCCCGTGTGCGGCAGTGCGCCCGTGGCGAGCGTGCTGCGCATCGGCGGGCGCGAAGCGGGCCTGCGCTACCTGCACTGCGGCGTCTGCTGCACCGAATGGCACATGGTGCGCGTCAAGTGCACGCACTGCGAATCGACCAAAGGCGTGCGCTACCAGGGCATGCAAAGCGAAGGCAGCGACCAGAAGGACGGCCCGAAGGACGAAGTGGTGCTGGCCGAGACCTGCGACCAGTGCCACACCTACCGCAAGATCGCCAACCAGGAAAAAGACCCGCTTGCCGAGCCCCTGGCCGACGACCTCGCCACGCTGCTGCTCGACCTGCTCATGGGCGAGACCGACTACGCCCGCGCCAGCATGAACCCGCTGCTGCCCATGTCCGAAGGCCCCGCCGAATGAACACGGCCGCCCGCCTGCCCGGCGTGGACCGCGTGCTCTCCACGCCGCTGGCGCGCACGCTGTCGGCCGAGTACGGCGCGTCGTCCACCACCGCCGCCGTGCGCGCCGCACTCGACGAGTTGCGCCCCGCAGCGCTCGCGGGCGAGGCCGCCGCCGAGCACCTCGCGCCCGAAGCCATCGCCGCGCGGGCACAGCAGCACCTGGCCGATCGCTTCGCGCCACGCCTCAAGGCCGTGTTCAACCTCACCGGCACGGTGCTGCACACCAACCTGGGCCGCGCCCTGCTGCCGGACGACGCCGTGCAGTCCGTGGTGCAGGCGCTCACCACGCCGGCCAACCTGGAATTCGACCTGGCCACCGGCGGGCGCGGCGACCGCGACGACCTCATCACCGACCTGCTGCGCGAACTCACCGGCGCCGAGGCCGCCACCGTGGTCAACAACAACGCGGCGGCCGTGCTGCTCACGCTCAACGCCCTCGCGCCGCGCAAGGAAGTCATCGTCTCGCGCGGCGAACTCGTGGAGATCGGCGGCGCCTTCCGCATCCCCGACATCATGGGCCGCGCAGGCGCGCGCCTCGTCGAAGTGGGCACCACCAACCGCACCCACGCCAAGGACTACGAAGAAGCCATCACCGAGCGCACCGCGCTGCTCATGAAGGTGCACTGTAGCAACTACGCCGTCACCGGCTTCACCAAGAGCGTGCCCGAGGCCGAGGTGGCGGCCATCGCCCACGCGCGCGGCCTGCCGCTGGCCGTCGATCTGGGCAGCGGCACCCTGGTGGATCTGGCGCAATGGGGCCTGCCCCACGAACCCACGGTGCGCGACGTGGTGGGCGCGGGCGCCGACATCGTCACCTTCAGCGGCGACAAGCTGCTCGGCGGCCCCCAGGCCGGCTTGATCGTGGGCCGCAAGGACCTGATCGCCAAGATCAAGAAGAACCCGCTCAAGCGCGCGCTGCGCGTCGGCAAGCTCACGCTGGCCGCGCTGGAGCCCGTGCTGCGCCTGTACCTCGCGCCCGAACGCCTGCCCGAACGCCTGACCACGCTGCGCCTGTTCACCCGCCCGCGAGCCGACATGCGCGCGCAGGCCGAACAACTGCTGGCCCCGCTGCAGGCCGCCGTGGGTGCCGGGTACACCGTGCGCGCCGCGCCCCTGTTCAGCCAGATCGGCAGCGGCGCCCTGCCCGTGGACACGCTACCGAGCCACGGCCTGGCCATCGCGCCCGCAACCCCGAAGCGCGCGGGCCGCGCCCTCGCCCGGCTCGAAGCCGCGCTGCGCACCCTGCCCCGCCCGGTGATCGGCCACATCGCCAGCGACGCGCTCTGGCTCGACCTGCGCTGCCTGGAAGCGCCCGAGGTGCCCGCCTTCACGGCGCAGTTGCCCGCGCTCGCCGATGCGCTCGCACAGGCGTGAGTTCAAGCCAAATCAGCCTCCAGCGCTTATGAGGTAAGCGCTAACAGCTCTTGATTTAATAGCACCCAGGCGATAGCGGCAACGCCCTACCCCGCCCGCCCCCGTCCACCGCCCAGCCGCGCCGCCACCACCAGCGCCGCCAGCGCCACGGCCAGGCCCGCGGCGAAGCTGCCCGCATAGCCCGCGTGCGCGGCCAGCCCGGTGAGCGAGGACGACGTGGCGATCTCGCCCACGTCGCGCGCGCTCTGCACCGCCGTCATGTCGGTGCCCGCCTGCCCGCCCCGGGCCGCGAAGGCCATGGCCAGCGTCATCACCGCCACCGAGGCCGATCCCGCGCCGAAGCAGCCCAGCGCCGTGGCCGCCCACACGCCCGCCACGGGTAGCGCGGGCGTCTGCCCCGCCAGCCAGAGCCACAGCGCCGCCGCCAGCGCCGAGGCGCCAATGCCCAGCGCGAACAACGCCCGTGCGCCGGTGCGCCCCGCCAGCCACGCCCCGCCGCCGCAGCCCAGCAGCACCGTGATGCCGCCCCCTACCATGCCCACGCGGCCCACGTCCTGCAGCGCCCAGCCCGCATCCACCAGCAGCAGCTTGGACAGGCCGTAGCCCGTGACCGCCGCCATGGCCGACAGCGCCGCCGCCAGCAGCAGCGGCCATGCGCCGGGCCGGGCGATGAAGTGCCGCAGCCGCGCCGGCGGCAGACGCCCGGCCGCCTTGGGCCAGGCCACGCCCTCGCGCCAGGCCAGCGCCAGCAGCAGGCTCGCGGCCACGGGCAGCGCCAGCACGGCCAGCGCGCCGCGCACGCCCAGCAGGCCGGTCAGCAGCAGGCAGCCCGAGCCGCCGAAGAAGAAGCCGGCCATGGTGCCGCCCACCTGCAGCGCGTTGGCGCGCGCCAGCGCCGGGCCGCTGAAGTGCTCGGCCGTGAAGCCGTCGGTGGCGATGTCCTGCGTGGCGCTGGCGAGCGAGCCGATGGCCGCCAGCGCCACGATGGCCGGCGCGCTTGCGCCCGACACGCCCAGGCCCGCCGCTGCCAGCAGGCACAGCAGCACCAGCGCCTGCATGGGCACGATCCAGCTGCGCCGCCGCCCCAGCGCGGGGCTCCAGTGGTTGTCCACGGGCGCGGCCCAGAGGAACTTGAGCACCCAGGGCAGCCCGACCAGCGGCAGGAAGGCCAGGCTGGTGAGCGGCGCGCCCTGGCGGCGCAGCAGCGCGGGCAGCGCCTCCATCGCCAGACCCAGCGGAATGCCCTGGGCGAAGTACAGCGCGGCCACCAGCAGCCAACGGTGCGCGGTGGTGTTCATGCGGCCTCCACGCGGCGGTGCTCGCTGCCCTGGCTGGGCGTGACGAACAGCAGGCGGCCTGGCTGCTCCACGCGCAGCCGGTGCCAGGTGCCGCGCGGCACCACCAGCATCTGGCCTGCCGCCAGCGGCACTTCGCACGCGGGACGGGCTGCGTCGCCGTCCAGGATCACGCAGACGCGGCCGTCGAGCAGCGCCAGCACCTCCTCGCCGCGCGGATGCCGTTCCCAGTGGTTTGCATGCACCGAGGCGCCATCGCTCACGGCCTTTATGCCGATGATCCAGTCGGCGTCGGTGCGGCCGCGCGCGGCGAAGTCCAGGCCCTCGGCATGCGCGCCGGGGTGCAGGGCGATCAGGCGGCCGTCCAGTGCCTGGGGCCGGGGTTCGGAAAATGTCATGTCGGTATGGAATTGATAGCTGCCAGCGCTGGATGGACAAGCGCTGGAGCCGGATTGGGCTTGCATTCAGAACGTGGTGCGCAGCGTCAGCATGGCGCTGCGCGGCTCGCCGTAGCGGTTGTTCCAGCTCAGGCCGGACAGGCTCTGGTAGTACGTGCGGTCGAGCAGGTTGTTGATATGGAGCGCCACGGTGGTGCTGCGCCCCAGGCGGTAGCCCAGGCGCAGGTTCACCAGCCCGTAGCCGCCCTGGCGCTGCGTGACGCTGCCGGACACGGCCGAGTAGTCGCTCTGTGCCTGCAGGCCCGCGCCCAGCGTCCAGCGCCGCTCGTCGATAGGCAGCGTGTAATTGGCCCACAGCCGCAGGATGTGGCGCGGCGCGAAGCGCGCCAGCGGCTGGCCCGCGAGCGCGGCGTCGCGCACGTATTCGGTGGTGTTGTAGGTGTAGCCCGCCTGCACGCTCAGGTCGCGCGTGAGGCGGCCCGTGGCCTCGGCCTCGAAGCCCCGGCTCACGGCCTCGCCGCTGTTGACGTAGTAGCACGCGGCGCCCGCGCACGGGTGGTCGGGGTCCTGCTGCGCGCGGTTGGTCTGGCGGATGCGGAACACGGCCAGCGACACGTTCAGGCGCCCGTCGGCCAGTTCGCCCTTCACGCCTGCCTCGTAGTTCGTGCCCTCGATCGGGTCGATGACGCTGCCCTCCCAGGTGCGCTGGGTCTGCGGCTGGAAGATCTGCGCGTAGCTCGCATAGGCGGACCACTGCGGCGTGAGCTCATAGACCACGCCGCCGTAGGGCGTGAACTGCCCGCTGATGCGCGACGTGCCCGACGCCGTCCCCTGCTCCCAGCGGCTGACGCGCGCGCCCACGATCAGCTTGAGCGGGTCGGCCAGGCTGAAGCGGCCCATGGCGTACAGGCCCGACTGCGTGGTGCGCGTGGGGCCGCGCGAGCCGTAGGCGCCGGTGGCGGGCTCGGGCACGCCGTGCGGATTCCAGCCGAAGACGTCCACCGGCGCGTTGGGCGCGGGGGTCAGGCTGGCCTGGAACTGCTCGAAGCGGGTCTTCTGGTAGTTGCCACCCACCATCAGCTCGTGCTGGCGGCCCAGCAGCGTGAACGGGCCGCTGGCGTAGCCGTCGATGCTGCTTTGCGCGCTGTCGAAGGCATAGGCCGCACCCGTGAGCCTGGGACCGGCCAGCGTCGCCGGATCGACCGCGCCGTTGGCCCCGGCGTACTTCAGCGTCGAGTCGCCCGAGAGGTGGTTGGCGTTGAGCTTGAACGCCCAGCCGTTGCCGAAGCGGTGGTCCAGCCCCGCAAACACGCGCGTGTTGTCCCAGTCGAAGCGGTCCCAGGCCACGTCCAGGAAGGCCGAGCGCGGCAGGCCCAGGGGCTGGCCGTTGGCATAGAAAGGCACGCCCGACATGTTGGTGACCGAGCGGATGCGCTGCTGGTGCGCGCCCAGGCTCAGCGTGGTGGCGCGGGCCACGTCCAGCTCGGCGATGGCATAGACGTTGGTGGACTTCTGCGTGGCCACGTCATAGAAGAAATCGCGGTCCTCGTGGCTCGCCACCACCATGCCGCGCAGCGTGCCCGCCGCGTTCAGCGGGCCGCCCACGTCGGCCTCGGCGCGGTAGCGGTTCCAGCTTCCCGCGCCCAGCGAGGCGCTGCCGCCGAATTGGCGCGGGGGCCGCCGGGGCACCAGGTTCACCGTGGCCGACGGGTTGCCCGCGCCCGCCAGCAGGCCCGCCGCGCCGCGCAGGATTTCCACACGCTCGTACATGGCCATGTCCTGCGGCGCGCTGGCGGTGCCGCCCAGCAGCACGGGCACGCCGTCCTGCTGGAACGCGTCGATCTTGAAGCCGCGCGCGTAGTAGCCCGTGGTCAGCTGCTGGTAGGGCTGCACCGTGACGCCGGGCGACTGCTGCATCACGTCGTCGAGCGTGCGCAGGTTCTGCTCCTGCATGCGCCCGGCGTCGATCACCGTGAGCGACTGCGGCGTCTCGCGCAGCGTGGGCGTGAGGCGGTTCAGCGGGGTACCCACCTCGGGCGCCGCCGTCACCTCCACGCCGGGCAGCGTGGCGGCAGGTTCCTGCTCCTGCGCTTGCACGCCCAGGGCCGCCAACGCGGCGGCGAACGCCACGGGCCGCCAGCGACCCTGTCTGAATCCTTGCGCCATGAATCGCGCCTCCTTTTTTGATGAGAATCAATCTCAACAAAGTCTAGGAAGCCACGGCCCTCCGGATTGGCGATGGCGGAAGTTTGGCTGGCGATCGCGGAAGTAACGGCGTCAGCGCAGCGCGCTCGGCGCCACGCCGAAGCGCTGGCGGAACACCTTGGTGAAGTGCGAGTCGGTGTAGCCGCAGGCCTGCGCCGCCTGGGCCACGCTGCCGTGCCCGGCGGCGATGAGCCGGTAGGCCAGCTCCAGCCGCTGCTCGCGCACGAACTCGTACACGCTGCAGCCAAACAGCTGGCGAAAGCCCGTGGTGAGCTTGTTGACGTTGGTGCCCGCCAGACGCGCCAGTTCGGGCAGCGAGGGCGGATCGTTCAGGCGCTGGCGCAGGATGTCCTGGGCCGCTCGCAGGCGGCGCACGTCGTGCGCGCGCAGCGGGCTGGCACCGGCCGGGCCGCCGCGCTGCTCCAGCCCGGCCATCACGGTGGCCGCCAGTTCCAGGGCCTTGCCCGCCAGGTAGACCCGGCGCGCCGCGCCCTGCAAGGGGCACATCAGCATCTGCCGGCCCAGCCCCTGCAGCACGCGGTCGGCGCGCTGGTCCAGCACCATGCCGCGCTGGCCCGAGGCGCGCCGCGCCAGCCAGTCGGCGTCGATGCCGAAGTACTGCGCCAGCGACGCCGCCGGCATGCGCACGGCCACGTATTCGAGCGCGGCGGCGGGGTCGAACTCGTGCCGCACGGTGAAGGGTTCCCTGTTCAGGCTCAGGTGAAAAGCCGGCCCCTGCACGCGCACCGCCTGGCGCTCGCGCAGCTGGTAGCGCAGTTGCCCGCCCAGCACCAGCACGAGCTTGAAGCCGGGCTCCACCACCTCGGTGGTGCATGCGGGCGCATCGAAACGCAGCACGCCGCCGGCCAGCGACACCTGGGGCGCGACGGCGGGCAACTGCCAGCCGTAGGCGGGGTCGGCAGGGGAAAGGGGCATGTGTCGAATGGATGATTCAAATAAGAATGATTCTTGATTATTCTCCATCCTGCAAATTCTTGTGGGTGGGTATGGCGAGCGCAGCATCCGCCTCTGGCCGATGCAATACTTGGCATGAGCACCGCTGCCGCTGGAGAACATGAGAAAAATCAGCCTCCAGCGGTTACCGCACAAGCGCAACCAGCTACGAAAGAGATAGCAAACCCATGATCATCGGCACCGCAGGCCACATCGACCACGGCAAGACCTCGCTGGTGCGCGCGCTCACCGGCGTGGAAACCGACCGCCTGCCCGAGGAAAAGCGGCGCGGCATCTCCATCGAGCTCGGCTACGCCTACCTGCACGCGCCGGGCGGGCCATCGCTCGGCTTCGTGGACGTGCCGGGCCACGAGCGCCTGCTGCACACCATGCTCGCAGGCGCCACGGGCATCGCGCATGCGCTGCTCATCGTGGCTGCCGACGACGGCGTGATGCCGCAGACGCGCGAGCACCTGGCCGTGGTGGCGCTGCTGGGCGTCACCCAGGGCACGGTCGCCATCACCAAGATCGACCGGCTCGACCCCGCCACACGCGCCGCGCGGCTGGCCGAGGTGCAGGCCGAGGTGCACGCGCTGCTCGCGCCAACAGCGCTGGCGGAGGCCCCCATGTTCCCCGTCTCCGCCGTTACTGGAGAAGGCGTGGAGGCGCTGCGCCTGCACCTGCTCGCCAGTGCCCGGCCGCCCGGCGCCGCCAGCCTGCAGGACAGCGCACGCGCCTTCCGCCTTGCCGTCGACCGCGCCTTCACGCTCGCGGGCGTGGGCACCGTGGTCACCGGCAGCGTGACCAGCGGCACGGCGCGCGTGGGCGATGAGCTGGGCCTCGCTCCGCAAGGCCGCAGCGTGCGCGTGCGCGGCATCCATGCCCAGAACCAGCCAGCCGAAGAAGCGCGCACCGGCCAGCGCTGTGCCCTCGCCCTCGCGGGCGTGGCCAAGGACGAGGTGCACCGCGGCGACTGGGCCTGCGCGCCGTCCATCACCCTGGCCACCACGCGCATCGACGTGCAATGCCAGCTCTGGGCCGACGAGTCCAAGGCGCTGCGCTCCGGCACGCCCGTGCACGTGCACCTGGGCACCAGCGACGTGACCGGCAGCATCGTGCTGCTGGACTGCGACACGCTCGCGCCCGGCGGCACCGCCCTCGCCCAGCTCGTGCTGCACGGCACCGTGGCCGCATGGCATGGCGACCGGGGCGTGCTGCGCGATGCCTCGGCCACGCGCACCGTGGCCGGCGTGCGCGTGCTCGACCCGTTCGCGCCGCAGCGCTACCGCAAGACGCCCGAGCGCCTCGCGCAGCTCGCCGCACAGGCCCTGCCCGACCGCGCCGCACGCGTTGCCGCGCTGCTGGAACACGCCCCCCTGGGCCTGGACCTCGCGCAGACCGCCCGCGCCGAGGCCCTGCCCGGCCCGGGCGACCTGCCGCTGCCCGCGGACGCCATCCGCATCGCGGGCGACGCCCTCGCCATCGCGCCCGCCGCGCTGCAGGCGCTGCAGACGCAGGTGCTGGAGCGCCTGCGCGCCTTCCACGCCGCCAGCCCCGAGGAGATCGGCCCCGACATGCGCCGCCTGCGCCGCCTGGCCGCGCCACGCGCGGGCGATGCGCTGTGGCAGCACACGATCGAAGACCTGGCTGCCACCCAGGCCCTCGTGCGCAGCGGCCACTGGCTGCACCTGCCCGAGCACGCCGCGCGCATGAACGCTGCCGAGGAGCAACTCGCCCAGCAGATCCTGCCCCCCTGCTGGAGGGCGGCTTCGACCCGCCCTGGGTCCGCACCCTCGCCCAGGACACCGGCGCCGCCGAAACCCTGGTGCGCCAGACGCTCGCGAGCCTCGCACGGCGCGGCGAGGTCTTTCAGGTGGTCAAAGACCTGTACTATCCACTGCCGACGGTCGAGCGCCTGGCGGCCATCGCGCGCGAATGCATGGCGGATGGCGAGGCGGTGCAGGCCGCGGCCTTCCGCGACGCGACCGGCCTGGGCCGCAAGCGGGCAATCCAGTTGCTGGAGTTCTTCGACCGCGTGGGTTTCACCCGCCGTGTGAAGGACACGCACCTGCTGCGTCCCGGCACGCCGCTGTTCGAGGGCGGGGATTGAATTTGATGGAAGGGAAGCGTCCCTGGTGGGGCGCCCGGGCTTCAAACCCGGTGGACTGCGCCACGCGTGGTCGGAGGGTTCGACTCCCTCTCCCTTCCGCCCCTCTTTACCACTTCCGCACCTTGGCGACGGAGGAGTCGCGTAAGGTACAGCGGAAGACTCAGCACCAAATCAGCTCCCAGCGCTTATGCAGCAAGCGCAAACAGCTATTCTTTTAGGAGCGATAGAGCAATGCGCACTGCACACGGCCTGCCTCGGTGAGCGCGGCCAGCCAGCGCCCGTCTTCCTGCCACACGCGCACCCAGCCGGGGCCGCGCTGGCCGCCGATCATGGCATCGCCCATGAAGCTCAGCTCGCGCAGCACGGCGCTGGCGCTCTGGCCCAGGCGCTTGGACAGGCGTGGCAGGGAAACGCCGTCGCCCGACTCCGCCAGCGCCTGCAGGATGGCATCCCTCACGCCGCCACCAACATGACGGGAATGGATTTGGACGTGGGCGTGCCCGCCGCCAGCGCAACGGCGGACAGCGGCACGAGCGGGTTCGTCTCGGGGTAGTAGGCCGCGAGGTTGCCGCGCGGGATGTCGTAGGCTACGAGCCGGAAGCCCTCGGCACGCCGCTCCTGCCCGTCGTCCCACACGGTGTGGATGTGGACGCGGTCGCCGTCCTTGAGCCCCAGGGCGCGGATGTCCTCGGGGTGGATGAAGACCACGCGGCGCTGGCCGTACACGCCGCGGTAGCGGTCGTCCATGCCGTAGATGGTGGTGTTGTACTGGTCGTGCGAGCGCGTGGTGAGCAGCGTGAAGACGACGCCGTCCGCGTGCCTTGCGCGGGCGCGGTGCGTGGGCGTGTCGCGCGGCACGGCGTGGGACGTGAACACGGCCTTGCCGCTCGCGGTGGCCCAGACGCGCTCGCTGGCCATGTTGCGCAGGCGAAAACCGCCGGGCACGGCCACGCGGGTGTTGAAGCCGTGGAAGTCGGGGAAGACCTTCTCGATCTCGTCACGGATGCGCGCGTAGTCCTCCACCAGCCACAGCCAGGGCACGCGGCTCTTTTCGCCCAGCGTGGCGGCGGCCAGGCGCGCGACGATGGTGGGCTCGGAAAGGAGGTGCTCGGAGGCGGGCGGGTTGATCCCCATGCTCACGTGCACCATGCTCATCGAGTCCTCCACCGTCACGCCCTGCGGGCCGGCGGCCTGCATGTCGATCTCGGTGCGGCCCAGGCAGGGCAGGATCAGCGCCTCGCGCCCGTGCACCACGTGGCTGCGGTTGAGCTTGGTGGCCACGTGCACGGTGAGGTCGCAGCGGCGCAGCGCCTTCCAGGTTTCGCAGGTGTCGGGCGTGGCGGCGGCGAAGTTGCCGCCCAGGGCGAAGAAGACCTTGCCCTGGCCGTCCAGCATCTGCCGGATCGCCTCCACTGTGTCCACGCCATGTGCGCGCGGCGGCGCGAAGCCGTAGACCTCGCCGAGGCGGTCGAGCAGTGCCGCAGGCGGCTTTTCCCAGATGCCCATGGTGCGGTCGCCCTGCACGTTGCTGTGCCCGCGCACGGGGCAGGCGCCCGCGCCCTCGCGGCCCAGGTTGCCGCGCAGCATGAGCAGGTCGACGATCAGCTGGATGGTGGCGACCGAGTGCAGGTGCTGCGTGATGCCCATGCCCCAGCAGGCGATCACGCGATCGGCGCCGATGTAGACATCGCCCGCGCTGCGCATCTGCGCCTCGGTCAGGCCCGACTCCTGCTCCAGCAGCGCCCAGCTCTCGGCGCGCAGGTCGGCGGCCAGCGCGTCGAAGCCTGTGGTGTGCCCGGTGATGAAGGCGCGGTCGAGCACGCCGCCCCGTGCGTCCTCCTGCTCGATCACGTGCTTCATGACGCCCTTGACCGCTGCGAGGTCGCCGCCCACGCGCAGCTGGAAGTAGTGCGTGCTGATCGGCGTGGAGCCAAAAGTCGCCATCTCCAGCGTGTCCTGCGGGTCGGCGAAGCGCTCCAGCCCGCGCTCGCGCAGCGGGTTGAAGCTCACGATGCGTGCGCCGCGCTTGTGCGCCGCGCGCAGTTCGCCGAGCATGCGCGGGTGGTTGGTGCCGGGGTTCTGGCCGAAGATGAAGATGGCGTCCGCGTGCTCGAAGTCCTGCAGCGTCACTGTGCCCTTGCCCACGCCGATCTGCGGGCGCATGGCGCTGCCGCTGGGTTCGTGGCACATGTTGGAGCAGTCGGGGAAGTTGTTGGTGCCGTACTGGCGCACGAAGAGCTGGTAGAGGAACGCGGCCTCGTTGCTCGTGCGGCCCGAGGTGTAGAAGATGGCCTGGTTCGGATCGGGCAGCGCATTCAGGTGCTTGGCGATCAGCGCGAAAGCCTCGTCCCACGCGATGGGCCGGTAACAGTCGCTGGCCGCGTCGTAGCGCATCGGGTGCGTGAGCCGCCCCTGGTCTTCGAGCCAGAAATCGCTCTGCCCGGCCAGTTCTGTCACCGTGCAGCGTTCGAACAATTCCGGCCCCGCGCGCCGCGCCGTGGCCTCGGCCGCGACGGCCTTCACTCCGTTCTCGCAGAACTCGAAGGCCGAATGGTGGTTGCGGTCAGGCCATGCGCAGCCGGGGCAGTCGAAGCCATCGGGCTGGTTGGCCGACAGCAGCGTCTTCGCGCCCTTGAGGGGGATGTCCTGGCGCAGCAGCGTGTTCTTGACGCTGCCCAGCGCGCCCCAACCGCCGGCAGGGCCTGTGTAGAACGCGATCTTCTGTTCCTTCATGGCCTGCCCCGCCGGTGGATGCTCAGGTGTTCTTGCTCACCGTGATGGTCGGGAACTTGCCCGAGAAGTCCTTGGCCTGCTGCGCGACCTTCACGGCCACCGTGCGTGCGATGGCCTTGTAGATGCGCGCCACGTCGCTGTCGGGCTCGGCCGCCACGGTGGGCCGGCCGCTGTCGGCCTGCTCGCGGATGGACAGCTGCAGCGGCAGCGCGCCGAGGTAGTCCATCCCCAGGCTCTCGGCCATCCTCTTGCCGCCCTCGTGGCCGAAGATGTGCTCCACGTGGCCGCAGTTGCGGCAGATGTGCACGGCCATGTTCTCCACGAGGCCGAGGATGGGCACGCTCACCTTCTGGAACATGGTGACGCCCTTCTTCGCGTCCAGCAGCGCGATGTCCTGCGGGGTGGTGACGATCACCGCGCCGGTCAGCGGCACCTTCTGCGCCATGGTGAGCTGGATGTCGCCCGTGCCGGGCGGCATGTCCACCACGAGGTAGTCCAGGTTGTCCCAGCGCGTCTGCGTGATGAGCTGCTCCAGCGCCTGGCTGGCCATGGGGCCGCGCCAGATCATGGCCTGCTCCTCCTTGACCAGGAAGCCGATGGAGTTGATCTGCAGGCCCATGGCGCGCTTGGGCTCCATGAGCTTGCCGTCCAGGCTCTCCAGGTCGCCCGAGGTGCCGGTCATCATGGGCTGGCTGGGGCCGTAGATGTCGGCGTCCAGCAGGCCCACGCGCGCCCCCTCGGCCGCCAGCGCCAGGGCCAGGTTCACGGCCGTGGTGCTCTTGCCCACGCCGCCCTTGCCCGAGGCGACGGCGATGATGTTCTTCACGCCCGGCAGCAGCTGCACGCCGCGCTGCACCGCGTGCGCGATGACCTTGGTGGCGATGTTGACCGACACGTTCTGCACACCGGGCACCGTTCTGGCAGCCGCGATGAACTCGCTGCGCAGCGCGGGCACCAGGCTCTGGGCCGGGTAGCCCAGCTCGACGTCGAAGGCCACGTCGCCGCCCGCGATCTGCACGTTGCGCACCGCGCGCGCTGCGACGAAATCCTTGCCCGTGTGCGGATCCTTGACGCTGGCGAGCGCCGCCAGCAGATCCTGTTCCGTGAATGCCATGGCTGTGTTGTTTGCTTGTGGGAGCTGGCTAGTCTAGCCAACGCACGGTGCCACTCGCCCGGCTGGGGAGATTACAAGCCAAATCGGCCTCCAGCGCTTCTCTGGCAAGCGCCAGAAGCTATCATTAGATGAGCATCAGGCGCGCACGTCGAGCCGCGCCGGCCCTGCTTCCACACCGCCGATGACCGCCGCCTGCGCAAAGCCCTCGCGCTGGAACACGGCGAGCACGTCTTGCACACTCTCGGGCGCGCAGGCCACGAGCAGCCCGCCCGAGGTCTGCGGGTCGGTCACCAGCGCCTGGGCCGTTGGCGGCAGGCCGGAGGCCAGCGCCACGCTCTCGCCATAACCTGCCCAGTTGCGGCCGCTGGCGCCGGTGACGAAACCCGCGGCGGCCAGATCGGCCACGCCGGGCAGCAGCGGCACGCGGGACCAGTCGATGGCCACCGTCGCGCCCGCGCCGCGCGCCATCTCCAGCGCATGGCCGGCCAGGCCGAAGCCCGTCACGTCGGTGATGGCGTGCACGCCAGGCAGCTCGGCCAGCAGCGGGCCGGGGGTGTTCAGGCGCGTGGTGTTGGCGATCATTTCGCGGTAGTGCGCGTCGCCCAGTTGCTCTTTCTTCAGCGCGGCCGAATAGACGCCCACGCCCAGCGGCTTGCCCAGCACCAGCACATCGCCGGGCCGTGCGTCCGCGTTGCGGCGCACGCGGTCGGGGTGCACCAAGCCCATGGCGACGAGGCCGTAGATGGGTTCGACCGAATCGATGGTGTGCCCGCCTGCGATGGGAATGCCCGCCGCCCGGCACACGTCCTGCCCGCCGCGCGCGATCGCGCCGATCACGTCGAGCGGCAGTTGGTTCACCGGCATGGCGACGAGCGCCAGCGCCATGATGGGCTTGCCACCCATGGCGTACACGTCGCTCAGGGCATTGGTCGCGGCGATGCGGCCGAACTCGTACGGGTCGTCCACGATGGGCATGAAGAAGTCGGTGGTCGCCACCAGCGCCTGGCTATCGTTCAGGCGGTAGACGGCGGCGTCGTCCGAGGTCTCGATGCCGACCAGCAGCTCGGCCGGCACGACGCCGGCCGCGCCGCTGGATTTCAGGATCTCGGACAGCACGCCCGGCGCGATCTTGCAGCCGCAGCCGCCGCCGTGCGAGAGAGAGTGAGACGGGGAGAGGTGGTCATGCCCGCGATCATCCCAGATTCACTGCGCGTCCCATCGCGGTGCATGCGCGCGGGCACGGCGCTTGCTTTGACTGTGCCAACCCGCCGGTGGCGTTGCCGGCGGGCTTCTTCAATCCGCTAACGGCGGCGGAACCCCGGGCAGGCCCTGCGCCTGCCGTGTTTCCAACCCGGCGCGTGCCCCTTGGCGACGTGCGTACAGCAGCAGGTGAGCGTGATGAAGATCGTCGTGATCGGACACGGCATGGTGGGCCACAAATTCCTCGAAGAACTCCACGTCCAGGGGCTGGCGCAGGCCGAGGTGACGGTGCTGTGCGAGGAACCCCGTCCCGCCTACGACCGGGTGCACCTCTCCGAATACTTCGCGGGCAAGTCGGCGGACGACCTCTCGCTGGTGCCGCCCGGCTTTTTCCAGCAGACCGGCTTCACCCTGCGCCTGGCCGCGCGCGCCGTGGCAGTGGAGCGGCGCAAGAACACCGTGACCACCGCCGACGGCGAGGTGCTGCCCTACGACAAGCTGGTGCTGGCCACGGGCTCCGCGCCCTTCGTGCCGCCGGTGCCGGGGCGCGAGCGGCCGTACTGCTTCACCTACCGCACCATCGAAGACCTAGAGGCCATGACGGCCGCGAGCGCCAAGTCGAAAAGCGGCGTGGTGGTGGGAGGGGGCCTCCTGGGCCTAGAGTGCGCCAAGGCGCTGCGCGACATGGGGCTGGAGACGCACGTGGTCGAGTTCGCCCCGCGCCTGATGGCCGTGCAGGTGGACGAGGGCGGCGGCCGCGTGCTGCGCGCCAAGATCGAGGCGCTGGGCGTGCACGTGCACACCAGCCGCAGCACGGTGGAGATCACCGACGGCGCCACCGCGCGCCACCGCATGGTGTTCGCCGACGGCACCTGGCTGGAGACGGACATGATCGTCTTCTCCGCCGGCATCCGCCCGCGCGATGACCTGATCCGCCAATGCGCGCTGGCGACCGGACCGCGCGGCGGCGCGGCGATTGACGACCATTGCCGCACCGCCGACCGCAACGTCTATGCGATCGGCGAATGCGCGTCGTGGAACGAGCAGCTCTACGGCCTGGTCGCGCCCGGCTACGAGATGGCGGGCGTGGCGGCGCGGCACATCTCGGGCGACACGCAAGCCGCATTCGCGGGTGCGGACATGAGCACCAAGCTCAAGCTCATGGGCGTGGATGTGGCGAGCATCGGCGACGCGCAAGGCAAGACGCCCGGCTGCCGCAACTTCCAGTACGTCGATGAGCGCAAGCAGATCTACAAGAAGATCGTGACCAGCGCCGACGGCAAAACGCTGCTGGGCGCCGTGCTGGTGGGCAATGCAGACGAGTACGGCACGCTGCTGCAAATCGCGCGGGGCGGCATCGCGCTGCCCGAAGACCCCGAGTTCCTCATCCTGCCCAGCAGCGACGGCAAGGCCCGGCCCGGACTGGGCGCGGACGCGCTGCCCGACACGGCGCAGATCTGCTCGTGCAACGGCGTGAGCAAGGGCGCGATCCGCGCCGCCGTCGGCGAAGGCGCCTGCACCATCGCCCAGATCAAGGCCTGCACGAAAGCCGGCGCCACCTGCGGCGGCTGCGTGCCGCTGGTCACGCAGGTGATGAAGGCCGAGATGGCCAAGCAGGGCATGGCGGTGAACAACCACCTGTGCGAGCACTTCGCGCATTCGCGCCAGGAGATCTACCACCTGGTGCGCGTGGGCCGGATCAAGACCTTCGACGAACTGCTCACCAGGCACGGCCAGGGCCTGGGCTGCGACGTGTGCAAGCCCGTGGCCGCGAGCGTGCTGGCCTCGGTGTGGAACGAATTCGTGCTGCAGCCCCAGCTCGCCAAGCTGCAGGACAGCAACGACTACTTCCTGGGCAACATCCAGAAGGACGGCACCTATTCCGTCGTGCCGCGCATGCCGGGCGGCGAGGTCACGCCCGACGGGCTGATCGCCGTGGGCCGCATCGCCAAGAGGTACGGCCTGTACACCAAGATCACCGGCGGCGCGCGCGTGGACATGTTCGGCGCGCGGCTGGAGCAATTGCCGCCGATCTGGGAGGAACTCATCGCCGCCGGCTTCGAGAGCGGCCACGCCTACGGCAAGAGCCTGCGCACGGTGAAGAGTTGCGTGGGCAGCACCTGGTGCCGCTACGGCGTGCAGGATTCCGTGGGCCTGGGCGTAGAGCTGGAGAACCGCTACAAGGGCCTGCGCGCGCCGCACAAGATCAAGTTCGGCGTCTCGGGCTGCACGCGCGAATGCGCCGAGGCGCAGGGCAAGGACGTGGGCGTGATCGCCACCGAGCGCGGCTGGAACCTGTACGTGTGCGGCAACGGCGGCATGAAGCCGCGCCACGCCGAGCTGCTCGCCAGCGATTTGACAAAGCAGCGGCTGATCCAGCTCATCGACCGCTTTCTGATGTTCTACGTGCGCACCGCCGACCGGCTGCAACGCACCAGCACCTGGCGCGAATCGCTCGAAGGCGGGCTGGACTACGTGAAGGACGTGGTCATCAACGACAGCCTGGGCCTGGCCGACGAGCTGGAAGCGCAGATGCAGCTCGTGGTGGACACCTACCAGTGCGAGTGGAAGACCGCCGTGACCACGCCCGCCGTGCGCCAGCGCTTCAAGACCTTCGTGAACGGCGACGCGCCCGGCACGGCAATTGCATAAACCACCGCCAGCGCCCATCCACCGAGCGCAAGCAGCTATCGAAACAAGAGCAAGGAGATCACCATGACCTGGACCCCCGTCTGCACCATCCACGCCATCCTGCCAGACACGGGCGTGTGCGCCCTCGTGGAGGGGCGGCACGTGGCCGTGTTCCGCATCGGCCTGCGGCAGCTCTACGCGATCGACAACGTGGACCCCACCTGCGGCGCCAGCGTGCTCTCGCGCGGGCTGGTGGGCAGCGTGGACGGGCGCACCGTGGTCGCCTCGCCGCTCTACAAGAACCACTTCGACCTGGCCACCGGCGAATGCCTGGAGGCGCCCGAGCACTCGGTGCGCACCCACCCGGTGCGCATGGAGGGCGAGCAGGTGCTCGTCGCCTGCGGATGAGCACAGCCCCCGCCACGCGGCTGGTGCTGCGCGCCAAGCGCCTGGAGATGCAGGCCGCGCGCCGCTTGGCCGCGCGCATCGCGCTGGTGGACGCGCTGCGCGAGTGCATCCACGCGCTGCAGCACGAGCGCGGCGCGAGCAGCGTGTACCTCGCCTCGGGCGGCGCGCGCTTCGCCGATGAGCGCCGCGCCGCCATCGACGCTGGCGCCCCCGCGCTGGCAGGCCTACATGCGCTGCTGGCCGCGCAGGGTGAGGAAAGGCCTGATGAAGCCGATGCCGACGTGGACGCCGCCATGCTCGGCCTCATGGCCAGTGTGCTGCTGGGCCTGGAGGCCCTGCCCGCGCAGCGCGCCGCCATCGAGGCGCGGCAGACCCACACGCAGGACGCCATCGCCGCCTTCACCCAACGCATCGCGGGCATGGTGCGGCTGCTCTCGCACGTGGCCGACGCCAGCCTGCTGCCCGGCGTTCCCAGCGTCTCGCGCCCGCTGGTGGCGCTGCTGCACCTCGTGCAGGCCAAGGAGGCTGCGGGGCAGGAGCGCGCAGCGGGTGCGCACCTGTTCGCATCGAGCCAGTGCGATGCGGCGGAGCAGGAGCGCATCGCCCACCTGATCGACGCGCAGGAGCAGAGCCTGCGTGTGTTCGCCGGCTTTGCCGATGCCGCGCTGCGCGCCGAATGGGAGAGCCTGCAGCTCGGCCCCGGCATGGCGCGGCTGGAACGCCAGCGCCGCGTACTTTGCGCCGCACGCCCCGGCGCAGCGCTGGATGCAGACACCAGCGGCGAATGGTTCGCCGCCGCCAGCGAGCGTATCGGTGCATTGGGCACCATGGAAGCCGCGCTGGTGCGCCACCTGCGCGCCGAATGCGCGCGCCACGCCAGCCAGGCGCAGCAGGAATTGGAGGATTCCGAAGGGCTGCTGCGCCGCCTGCGCGAGCAGCCGCCCACGGCCGATCCCCTCGCCGGCGAAGCCGCCACGCTGCGCGAGTTGCTGCACGCCCAATCCGAGCGCCTGGCGCGCACCGAAGTGGAGCTGCAGGCTGCGCGCCGCGCACTGTCGGAGCGCAAGGTGATCGAACGCGCCAAGGGCATGCTGATGGCGCGCCTGGGCCTGACCGAGGAAGCCGCCTTCCGAGCGCTGCAGAAAGCCTCGATGGACCAGAACCGGCGCCTGCTCGACGTGGCCGAGGCCGCCCTGGCGCTGCCCGACCTGGCCTTCGTGCGGGCCAAGGAAGTTTGAGCCTTTTCGGCCTCCAGCGCTTGCTGGACAAGCGCTGGCAGCTCCCTTTTCAGGAGCATCCACGCAAAGAACGCTGGCACGGAACCTGCATTCACCCCGCGCAACGAGGCTGAAGACGGCCCCGTTTCCGGGATGAAGGCGTCCCTTCGCACCCCTGCGTCGCAGGGCGGTGCGAAGGACGCCTTTTACTTTTCAGGTGCTTCTCTAGAGGAGAGTTCTCATGGCCTACGTCGCCCCCGCCGAATTCGTGACCAGGATGGTCGATGCCGGCGAATCCAAGCTGCTCATGTCCACCCGCGACACGCTGATCCGCGCCTACATGGCCGGCGCCATCCTGGCGCTGGCGGCGGCCTTCGCGGTCACCGTCACCGTCAACACCGGCAACCCGCTGCTGGGCGCCCTCCTGTTCCCGGTGGGCTTCATCCTGCTGTACCTGATGGGGTTCGACCTGCTCACGGGCGTGTTCACGCTCGCGCCGCTGGCCGTGATCGACAAGCGCCCCGGCGCCACCTGGGCCGGCGTGCTGCGCAACTGGGGCCTGGTGTTCGTGGGCAACTTCGCGGGCGCGATCACCGTGGCGGTGTTCATGGCCATCATCTTCACCTTTGGCTTCTCCGAGGCGCCCAACGCCGTCGGCCAGAAGCTGGGCCACATCGGCGAGGGCCGCACGCTGGGCTACTCGGCGCACGGCGCGGCGGGCATGCTCACGCTGTTCGTGCGCGCGGTGATGTGCAACTGGATGGTCTCCACCGGCGTCGTCGCGGCGATGATGTCCACCAGCGTCTCGGGCAAGGCCATCGGCATGTGGATGCCCATCATGGTGTTCTTCTACATGGGCTTCGAACACTCCATCGTGAACATGTTCCTGTTCCCCACGGGGCTGATGCTGGGCGGCAACTTCACGATCATGGATTACCTGATCTGGAACGAGATTCCCACCGTGCTGGGCAACCTCGTCGGCGGCCTCACGTTCGTCGGCGCCACGCTGTATTCCACCCACTACAAGACCGCCCCCAAGCGCGCGGCATGAAGGTCACGCTCGGCCAGCACTCGCTGGGCAAGCAGGGCGGCGTGAACCAGGACTTCCACGGCGCCATGCTGCCCACGGGCCACCTGCGCGCGGCGCGCGGCATCGCCCTGGCGGTGGCCGACGGCATAGGGTCCAGCCGCGTGAGCCAGGTGGCCAGCAGCGCGGCGGTGCGCGGCTTCCTGGAGGACTACTACGCCACGCCCGACGCCTGGCCCGTGCGCCGCGCCGCGCAGCAGGTGCTGGCCGCCACCAACGCCTGGCTGCACGCGCAGAACCAGCGCGGCCCGGCGCGCTTCGACAAGGACAGCGGCTACGTCTGCGCCTTCAGCGCCCTCATCCTGCACGGGCACGACCTGCACCTGCTGCACGTGGGCGACGCGCGCATCTGCCGCGTGCACCCGCAGGCGCTGGAGCCGCTGACCGAAAACCACCGCCTGCACGTGGGCGCGGGCCAGTCGTACCTGGCGCGCGCGCTGGGCCTGCACGCGCACGTGGAGATCGACACGCGCTGCTGGCCCGCCGAAGTGGGCGACCTCTACCTGCTGGCCACCGACGGCGCGCACGGCCACCTCGACGCCGCTGCCGTGCACGCCGCGCTGCACCGGCATGGCGACGACCTGGACGCCGCCGCCCGCGCCTTGTGCGAGCACGCCCGCACGCAGGGCAGCGAGGACGACGCCACCGTGCAACTGCTGCGCATCGACGCGCTGCCCGCAGCAACGGGCCTGAACACCCTGCTGCCGCGCGACGGCCTGCGCCTGCCGCCCCCGTTCGCGCCGCGCATGGCCTTCGAGGGCTACACCATCGTGCGTGCGCTGCACGTCGGCCCGCGCAGCCACGTGCACCTGGCCGTGGACGACGCCACCGGCGAGCCCGTAGCCCTCAAGACCCCCGCCGCCAGCGCGCACGAGGACGAAGCCTTCCTCGACCGCTTCCTGCTCGACGAATGGGTCGCCAGCCGCATCGACAGCCCCCACGTAGTGCGCGCCCGCGCCCCGCAGCGCCCGCGCGGCCACCTGTTCGCGGCGCTGGAATACGTGCCCGGCCAGACCCTGGCGCAATGGATGGTGGACCACCCGCGCCCCGCGCTGGAGGAAGTGCGCGCCATCGTGGAACAAGTCGCGCGCGGCCTGCAGGCCCTGCACCGGCGCGAAGTGCTGCACCAGGATCTGCGCCCGGCCAACGTGGTGATCGACGCGCAGGGCACGGCGTGCATCATCGACCTGGCCTCGGCCCACGTGCCCGGCCTGCACGCGGCGAGCGACGGGCCGCCCACCACCATCGAGGGCACGCTGCAGTACACCGCGCCCGAATACCTCACCGGCCAGGGCGGCGACGCGCGCTCCGACCTGTTCGCGCTGGCCGCCATCGCCTACGAGATGCTCGCCGGCCAGCTGCCCTACGGCCTGCAGGCCGCGCGCCTGCGCCCCGGCAGCGATGCGCGCCGCCTGCGCTACGTGCCGCTGACCCACCACCGCCCCGACCTGCCCGCCTGGCTGGACGCCGTGCTGCGCAAGGCCCTGCACCCACAGCCCGCGCGGCGCCAGCAGGCGGTGGGCGAGTTCGCGCACGACCTGCGCGCACCCGGCCCGGACTTCCACCGCCGCCGCGCCCCGCCGCTGGCCGAGCGCGACCCGGTGGCGTTCTGGCAGGCCGTGGCCGCGCTGCTGGCGCTGGCCGTCGTCGCCCTGCTGGGAATGCTGGCGAGGATGCTTCTATAGTCGCGGCAGTCCCCCACTGAACTCGCCTCGTGTCCCGCCACCAGCCCACCCGCCCCGCCGACCGCCACGCCTTCGACGCCATCATCGACGCGCGCTCGCCCGCCGAGTTCGCCGAAGACCACATCCCCGGCGCGATCAACTGCCCCGTGCTGGACGACGAGGAGCGCGCCATCGTCGGCACGCTCTACCACCAGCAGGGCGCGTTCGAAGCCCGGCGCGTGGGCGGGGCTTTTGTTGCAGCCAACCTCGCACGCCACCTGCGCGAGCGCTTTGCCGACCAGCCCCAGAGCTGGCGCCCGCTGGTCTACTGCTGGCGCGGCGGCATGCGCAGCGGATCGATGGTGCAGTGGCTGCGCCTGGTGGGCTGGGACGCGCAGCAGCTCGCGGGCGGCTACAAGGCGTTCCGCCGCCACATGATCGCGACCATCGAGGCGCTCGTGCCCCGGCTCGACCTGCGCGTGCTCGTGGGTGCCACGGGCAGCGCCAAGACGCGCGTGCTGCAGCAGCTCGCCCTGCAGGGCGCGCAGGTGCTGGACCTGGAGCACTGCGCGCAGCACAAGGGCTCGCTGCTGGGGGCGCTGCCCGGCGTGCCCCAGCCCTCGCAGAAGAACTTCGAGACGCAGATCGCCACCGTGCTGGAGAGGCTGGACCTCGCCCGCCCGCTCTACGTGGAAGGCGAGAGCGCGCGCATCGGCCGCCTGTCCGTGCCCGTGCCGCTGGTGGAGCGCCTGCGCGCCGCGCCCTGCATCGAGATCGAAGCCCCCGCGCCCGAGCGCCTGGCCTACCTGCTGCGCGACTACGCCTACCTGGGCGACGACCCCGAAGCCCTGGCCCAGCGCCTGGCCGCGCTCACCGAGCTGCACGGCAAGGAGACGGTGCAGCGCTGGCAGGGCTGGGCGCGCACGCACGACCTGGCCCCGCTCTTCGGCGAGCTGATGGAGCGGCACTACGACCCGCACTACGGCCGCTCCCAGGCGCGCAACTTCGCGCAGTGGGAGCAGCGCCAGCGCGTGGCCGCGCCGGACCTCTCGCCCACCGGCCTGGACCGCCTGGCGCGGGCGGTGCTGGATTTAGAATCAAATCGACCTGCAGCGCTTACCCTACAAGCGCAAGCAGCTCCTGATTGAATAGCAAGCAAGGAACCCCGTGAAACTCAAAATGGCCCCGAACTCGGGCTTCGCCATCCTGCTGCGCTCGCCCTGGTGGGTCAGCTTCGCCATCGCCGCCGCCATCGCGGCCGCCTGCTTCGCGCTCATGCCGGCGGAACTGGCGCCCTTCGCCGCCGTGGGCGCCGTGCCCATCGCGGTGATCGGCTGCATCGCCGCCTGGCGCCAGTGGCGCGCGCCCAGCGCGGCGCGCGTGCAGGGCGTGCTGGAGGCGGCCGCGGCCATGCCCTGGCGCGAATTCGCGGCCCTGCTGGAGCGCGCCTGGCGCGCCGAGGGCTATGCCGTGCAGGGCTTGAACAGCCAGCATGCCGACCTGCGCCTGGACAAGGACGGGCAGTTCACCCTGGTGGCCGCGCGCCGCTGGAAGGCCGCTACCCACGGCGTGGAACCGTTGCGCGCGCTGCAGGCCGAGGTGGAGCGCCAGGGCGCGCGCACGGGCGTCTATGTGGCCCTGCAAGGCACAGTGAGCGAGAGCGCACGCGCCTTCGCCAAGGACAACGCCCTGGTGCTGCTCGAAGGCGCCACGCTGGCCGCGCTGCTGTTGAAAGCCCAGGGCTGACGCGATGCGCTCCCAGCCCGTCACCGGCCTGGTGCTCACGGGCGGCGGCGCACGCGCCGCCTACCAGGTGGGCGTGCTGGAGGCCATCGCCGCGCTGCGCGCGGCCTGCGGGGCCGAGCGCGCGCCGTGGCCGTTCCCGGTGCTCACGGGCACCTCGGCGGGCGCCATCAACGCCGCAGCGCTGGCCTGCGGCGCAGGCGACTTCCAGCGCGCGGTGCGCCGCATCTCGCGCGTGTGGCGCAACTTCCATGCAGGGCAGGTCTACCGGGCCGATTCGCTGTCCGTCGCGCGCACCGGCGCGCGCTGGCTCACGCTGCTGTCCGTGGGCTGGGCGCTGGCGCGCTGGCGCCGCGTGCACCCGCATTCGCTGCTGGACAACACGCCGCTGCACCACCTGCTCGCGCGCATGGTGCCGCTGGCGCGCGTGCCGGGGCTGATCCAGCGCGGCCACCTGCGCGCGCTGGCGGTGACGGCGTCCAGCTACAGCTCGGGCGAGCACGTGACCTTCTTCGAGGCCGGCGACGCGCTGGCGCCCTGGGCGCGCTCGCAGCGCAAGTCCACGCGCGAGCGCATCACGCATGCGCACCTGCTGGCCTCGTCGGCCATCCCGTTCGTGTTCCCGGCGACGCGGCTGCCCATCGACGGGCACACCGAGTTCTTCGGCGACGGCTCCATGCGCCAGACCGCGCCCATCGCGCCGGCCATCCACCTGGGCGCCGAGCGCATCCTGGTGGTGGGCGCGGGCCGCATGTACGAGCCGCCGCGCCTGCGCCCTGCGGGCGACGTGCCGCCCTACCCGGCGCTGGCGCAGATCGCGGGGCATGCGCTGTCCACCATCTTCCTGGACGCGCTCTCGGTGGACATCGAGCGCGCCCAGCGCATCAACCAGACCCTGGCCCTGATCCCGCCCGAGGTGCGCGGCAGGAGCCCGCTGCGCCCGCTGGAGCTGCTGGTCATCGCCCCTTCGCAGGGCCTGGACGAGGTGGCCGCGCGCCACGTGAACGACCTGCCCGGGCCCGTGCGCACCATGCTCGGTGCTTTGGGCGTGCGCGCCAACGCGGCCAACGAGGGCGGCGCCGCCCTGGCGAGCTACCTGCTGTTCGAGCGCGGCTACACGCGCGAGCTGATGGCCCTGGGCCGCGCCGACACGCTGGCGCGGCGCAGCGAGGTGTGCGCCTTCTTCGGCTGGCACGACACGGGCGCGGCGCTGCGGCAGGAGCCGGCGCTTTCCTACAATTGACGGCCGTGCCGCCGATGCCCTCCGCCAACCGCTCCTCGCTCAAACTCTCCCTCGTTCTGCCCTTCATCGCGCTGATCGCGCTGCTCACGGGCACGCTGGGCGTGCTGTGGTACTGGACGGGCAGCCGCACCGTCTCCATGCTGTCGCAGCAGCTCATGACCGAGATGGCCGCGCGCATCGGGCAGGCGGTGGATCAGCACGTGCAAGGCTCGGGCGCGATGCTGGAGGCCGCGTTCCCCGACAGCCTGCCCGCCGGCCCCGACATCGCCAGGGACCTGCCCGCGCTGCGCGAGCGCCTGTGGATCGCCACCTCGCTGAGCGGGCAGGCGGGCGACTACGTGTACTACGGCAACCGCGCAGGCCAGGGCATCGGCCTCAAGCGGCTGGGGCATGACCTGGGAGAGCTGCGCCTGAAGACCCGCGCCGAGGACCACCGCCGCTACTACCGGCTCGACGGCATCGCGGCGCGGCCCATCCCGCAGTCGCTGGAGGCGTCGCCGTTCGACCCGCGCACGCGGCCCTGGTTCAAGCAGGCGCGCACGGCCGCGGGCCATGTGTGGACGCCGGTCTACATCGACTTCAACGCCCGCGACCTCGTCATGACCCGCGCGCGCCGCGTGCTCTCGCCCACGGGCGAATTCGAGGGCGTGGTCGCCGCCGACGTGTTCCTGCACGCGCTGCAGCAGTTCATGGCGGGCCTGCCCATGGTCACGGGCGGGCGCGCCTTCATCCTGGAACCCGGCGGCGCGCTGATCGCCGCGTCGGACATGCCCAACATCCGCGAAGGCAGCGACGGCACGCCCGAGCGCGTGAACGCCGCCAACTGCGGCGACCCGCTGATCGAGGCCATCCACGCGCAGCTGCGCCCGCTGCTGCAGTCCGCCGGCCCGGCCGCGGGCGCGCCGCAGCTCATCGACGCCCACGGCAAGGCCGTGCAGATCGCCTACCGCCAGATCGTGGACAGCGCGGGCCTGGACTGGGTCGCCGTCGTGGCCCTGCCGCACGACGACATGCTCGCGGGCATGCGCCGCCACGTCGTGCTGATGGCCGCGCTGGGCCTGTGCGCACTGGGGCTGGCGCTGGCGCTGGGACTGCGCGTCTTCGGCGGCGTGGCCGACGACATGCGCTCGCTCACGCGCGCCGTGCGCCGCATCGGCCAGGGCGAGATCGACACGCCCATCGACGTGCGCCGCAACGACGAGATCGGCGAACTGGCCCGCAATTTCCATCAGATGCGCCACAGCCTGTTCACCGATGCGCTCACCGGCAGCGCCAACCGCAGCGCCCTGCAGCACACGCTGGCCGCGCTCACCCGGCCCGGCCCGCAGGGGCCGGCGCCCTTCGCCCTGCTGTTCATCGACCTCAACCGCTTCAAGCCGCTCAACGACCGCTTCGGCCACGACAACGGCGACCGGGCCCTCGCAGAGATCGCGCAGCGCCTGCGCTCCCAGCTGCGCGCCAGCGACCTGCTCGTACGCCTGGGCGGCGACGAGTTCGTGGCCGTGCTGCCCGGCATCGACAGCGACGAGCAGGCCCAGGCCGCGCGCCAGCACGTCGAGGCCGCACTGGAACAGCCGCTGACCACACTGCTCGGTGTGCCCGAAGGAGAAACCGTCACCGTGGGCGCCGCCATCGGCCAGGCCCTGTACCCGCGCGACGGCCTGGACGCCGAAAGCCTGCTCAAGCACGCCGACCAGGACATGTACCGGCGCAAGGGCCCCGGCGCACCGCGCTGACGGCGCGGCCAGCGCCGGTGGTGCGGCCCTCCCTAAAATGGCGGGTTCTTCCGAGAAAGCCGCACCCGAGATGACCGCACGCAAACTCTTCGTCACCACCGCCCTGCCCTACGCCAACGGCAACTTCCACATCGGCCACATCATGGAATACATCCAGGCCGACACCTGGGTGCGCGCGCAGCGCATGCAGGGCAACGCGGTGAACTTCGTGGGGGCGGACGACGCGCACGGCGCGCCCATCATGATCGCGGCCGAAAAGGCGGGCAAGACGCCCCAGCAGTTCGTGGCCGACATCGCCGCCGGGCGCAAGCAGTACCTGGACGGCTTCCACATCGCCTTCGACAACTGGAGCAACACCGACAGCCCCGAGAACCACGAGCTGTCGCAGCAGATCTACCTGGATTTGAAGAAGGCCGGCTTCATCGAGACGCGCACCATCGAGCAGTTCTTCGACCCCGAGAAGAACATGTTCCTGCCCGACCGCTTCATCAAGGGCGAGTGCCCGCGCTGCCACGCCAAGGACCAGTACGGCGACAACTGCGAGGTGTGCAGCTCGGTCTACGCGCCCACCGACCTCATCAACCCCTACTCGGCCCTGTCGGGCGCCAAGCCGGTCCTCAAGACCTCGGAGCACTTCTTCTTCAAGCTCTCCGACCCGCGCGCCGTCGAGTTCCTGACCGAATGGACGCAGGACGGCCAGCACGTGCAGCCCGAAGTGGCCGCCAAGATCAAGGAATGGTTCGGCACGCGCACCAACCCTGACGGCAGCACCAGCACCGGCCTGGACGACTGGGACATCAGCCGCGACGCGCCTTACTTCGGCATCGAGATTCCTGACGCGCCCGGCAAATACTTCTACGTGTGGCTGGACGCGCCCGTGGGCTACCTCGCCTCGCTCAAGAACCTTTTGAATAAGCGCGGCGAGGACTACGACGCCTACATGGCCGACCCGGCATTGGAGCAGTACCACTTCATCGGCAAGGACATCATCACCTTCCACACGCTGTTCTGGCCCGCCATGCTGAAGTTCAGCGGCCGCAAGACGCCCACCAAGATCTGCGTGCACGGCTTCCTCACCGTGAACAACGGCGAGAAGATGAGCAAGAGCCGAGGCACCGGCCTGGACCCGCTCAAGTACCTGGCGCTGAACATGAACCCCGAGTGGCTGCGCTACTACCTGGGCGCCAAGCTCAACGGCAAGAACGAGGACATCGACTTCACGGCCGAGGACTTCATGCTGCGCGTGAACTCCGACCTGATCGGCAAGTACGTGAACATCGCCTCGCGCGCGGCGGGCTTCATCGCCAAGCGCTTCGACGGCAAACTGGGCACCGTCAGCGCGGACGGGCAGGAACTGCTGGCCGCGCTGCGCGGCAGCCAAGGCGCCATCGTCGCCGCCTACGAGGCCCGCGACACCGCCCGCGCCGCGCGCGAGACCATGCTGCTGTGCGACCGCGTGAACGCCTACGTTGATGCCAACAAGCCTTGGGAACTGGCGAAACAGGAAGGCATGGAGGCGCGCCTGCACGACGTGTGCAGCACCTGCATCGAAGCCTTCCGCATCCTGACCATCTACCTCAAGCCCATCCTGCCCCACGTGGCCGCCGAGGTGGCGAACTTCCTCATCATGCCGCCCGAGGGCTTCGACGGCGTGGCCAAGCCCCTGGGCGCGGGCCACCAGATCGGCGAGTACAAGCACCTGATGCAGCGCGTCACGCCCGAGCAGCTCGACGCGCTGTTCGAGCCCCCCGCCGTGGAAAAGCCCGTGCCCGGCGGCGAGGCCATCGCCGAGGCCATCACCATCGACGACTTCGCCAAGGTCGATCTGCGCATCGCGAAGATCGTGAAGTGCGAAGCCGTGGAGGGCTCGACCAAGCTGCTTCGCCTGACGCTCGACGCGGGCGAGGGGCAGACGCGCAACGTGTTCTCCGGCATCGCCAGCATGTACCAACCCGCGCAGCTCGAAGGCAAGCTCACCGTGCTGGTCGCCAACCTCGCGCCGCGCAAGATGAAGTTCGGCATCTCCGAGGGCATGGTGCTCGCCGCCAGCCATGCGGACGAGAAGGCGCACCCCGGCATCTACGTGCTGGAGCCCTTCCCGGGCGCGCAGCCGGGCATGCGCATCCACTGACGTATCACAGCCGAAACAGGCTCCAGCGCTTGTCCATCAAGCGCTTGCAGCTCCCATTTCAGGAGCATTGCGCCACGCATAACGCCCCGGCGTCAGCGCATGGTGCGCCTTGAAGGCGCGCTGCAGGTGGGCCTGGTCGGCAAAGCCCATCGCGTGCGCCGCGTCGGCCAGCGCCGCGCCCTGCGCCAGCAGGCGGCGCGCGCCGTTCAGGCGCAGGTTCAGCCGGTAGACGCCCGGCGTCACCCCCGTCGCGGCCTTGAAGCAGCGGATGAAGCGCGGCGCGCTCATCCCGCAGGCCTGGGCCAGCGCCTGCACGCTGGGGGCCGATTGCGGCTGCGCGTGCAGGCAGTGCAGCGCGCCGGCCACCGCATCGGCATGCGGCGTGCGCTCCAGGGGCTGCGCGGGCGCGCCATGGCGATGCGCCAGCCGCAGCAGGCCGTCGGCGAAGCCGGCCAGCGCCGCCCCATGCAGCGGCCGGCACAGCGCGTCTGCCGCCCGCGCGGTGCCCGCATCGCGCAGCAGGCGCGCGGGAAAGCGCAGCGCCGCCACGCTCAGCTGCGCATGCAGCCAGTCGGCCTGCACGAACAGCATGCGGTACGACCACGGCGCGCCGTCGTCCGGATTGCAAGCGTGCCAGACGCCTGGCTCGATCAGCACCACGCAGCCCGCCGCCACGCGCTCGGGCCCGCCCGCGTGGTGGAAGACGGCCGTGCCCGCATCGACGATGCCGATGGAGTATTCCGCGTGCATGTGCAGGCGGTAGCAGTGGGGAGAGGCGCGGCTTTCGCGCAGCTCCGCCCACGGCGCATCCGGGTGGCGGTGGAAGGTGGTGGTCATCACGCCAGCATAGCGGCCACGCTCGCCACCAGCAGCAGCGCCAGTCCCCGGTGGAACAGCCGCTGGCGCGCATCCGTGCCCAGCCAGCGCGCCAGCGCCCGCCCCGCCACGGCCCAGCAGCCCACGCCCAGCAGGCATGCCGCCAGCGAGACCGCGCAGAACCATGCCAGCGCGCTGCCCTGCGCCGCGCCATGGGGCAGCACGAACAGCCCCACGCCCGACAGCGCCACCAGCCACGCCTTGGGATTGAGTGCCTGCACCGCCGCGCCTTGCGCGAATGCGCGCCAGGGCCCTGCGGCGCCGTGCGCCTGCGCCTCCATCGTCCCCACGGGCGCGCCCGCGATGCGCCACGCCAGCCACAGCAGGTAGGCCGAGCACAGCCACTGCGCCACCGGCGCCAGCCCTGGCGCGAGCGCCGCCGCCTGCCGCGCGCCCAGCCCCATGCACCCCACCACGGCCGCGTAGCTGGCGCTGGCGCCCAGCACGAACAACAGCGCCACGCGCCGCCGCGCCTGGCTGCCGTGGCGCAGCGCCAGCACGTTGACGGGGCCGGGGGTGATGGCGCCCACGAGAGCGAAGCCGGCCATGGCCAGCAGGGAGGAAATCAGGGATGTCATGGCGGCCGCAGTCTGGCGCGCAGCGCGCGGGCTGTATTGAACGCAATTGCACGCCGCGCACGCTGGCAGCCGGATTAGCCTTTCTTTTTGAAAGTTATCAAGAATCATTCGCATTTCAGTTTATGATTCGCCCCAGGCTGCAACGCCCGCCGTTGCAGCAAGGCTCTCATCGTGGGGTAGTCAACGGGTCGCTCAACCCGGCCTGTTGACCGCTTTTTGCCAGCCACCGGTTCGCCATTTAGCCAGGCACTTTTTTCACGAGCACGAGAGCTTCTTTCGCAAGCCCGCCTGACAGGGAGCCGCTGCGCCGTGCCATACCTTGAAGAAGACATCGACCACCTGGTGCCGGAACATGGCGTGCTGCTGCGCCAGTACGGCGCGCTGCAGCGGCGCTGCTCGGAGCAGGCCGGCGCCCAGGCCCGGAGATCGCCCGGCTGCAGGAGCAGCTCATGCGCCTGCGCGCACAGGCCGTCGTGCTGTGCAGCGCCCTGGCCTGGGAGCGCGAAGACCACCAGCGGCTGCGTGCTGCCGTCGCCGACTGGCCCGAGCTGGGCCTGGACCTGGCCCCGGACCCGCCGCCCCCGCCCGCGGATGCCGACACCGAGCGGCTCGAACACAGCCTGCGCTGCGCCGACCTGGTGATCTGCCAGACCGGCTGCGTGAGCCACGGCCACTTCTGGCGCGTGGAAGACCACTGCAAGCGCACCGGCAAGGCTTGCGTGCTGGTGGAACAGCCCGGCGCGCTGCGCATCGTGCGCCTCCATCCCGACGGCGAGGCCGAGCGCCTCGCTCCCCTTCCCTCTCCCTGACGGACCACACCGCCATGCCCTACACGCTGCCCCCGCTCGCCTATGCCTACGACGCGCTGGAACCCCACATCGACGCGCGGACGATGGAGATCCACCACACCAAGCACCACCAGACCTACGTGAACAACCTCAACGCAGCGCTCGAAGGCACGCCCTACGCCGACCTGCCGCTGGAGGATCTGGTCGCGCAGGTCGAAACCCTGCCCGAGAAGCTGCGCGCGCCCGTGCGCAACAACGGCGGCGGGCATGCCAACCACAGCCTGTTCTGGCGCGTCATGTCGCCCCAGGGCGGCGGCGCGCCGGGCAGCGACCTGGCCCGCGCCATCGACACCGACCTGGGCGGTTTCGACGCCTTCAAGGCCGCGTTCACCCAGGCGGCGCTCTCGCGCTTCGGCAGCGGCTGGGCCTGGCTCACGGTGAACCCGCAGGGCAAGCTGGCCGTGGAAAGCAGCGCCAACCAGGACAGCCCGCTGATGCGCGGCATCGCCTCGGGCCACACGCCCATCCTGGGGCTGGACGTGTGGGAACACGCCTACTACCTGCAGTACCAGAACCGACGCCCGGAATACATCGCGGCGTTCTATAACGTCATCGACTGGGCCGAAGTGGCCCGGCGCTACGCAGCCGCACAACCCCGCTAATGCCGCAACCCATGCGCCCGCTTCGCATGCAAACCTTGGCCGGCTTGGCCCTGTGCGCCGCCGGCCTGCCCGCCCTGGGCGCCCTGGTCTGGCAGGGGCTGGGGCAGCAGCCCGCGCTGCAGGGCGCGCTGCTCGGCGGCCTGGTCGCCGCGCTGGCCACGGCCCTCGGCACGCTGCCCGTGCTGCTCGCGCAGCGGCCCTCGGAGCGCGTGCAGGACACGCTGTTCGGCTTCGGCGCGGGCGTGATGCTGGCCGCCAGCGCGTTCTCGCTCATCCTGCCGGGGCTGGACGCAGCACGCGGCGCCGCCCTGTTCGGCGGCAGCAACTGGGCCGCGGGCGGCGTGGTGGGCTGCGCCATCCTCATGGGCGCGCTGGTGCTGCTGGCCATGGACCACCTGCTGCCGCACGAGCACTTCATCAAGGGCCGCGAAGGCGCCGAGGCCAGGCAGTTGCGCCGCACCTGGCTGTTCGTCTTCGCCATCACGCTGCACAACCTGCCCGAGGGGCTGGCCATCGGCGTCGGCTACGCGGGCAATGAAGGCATGCGCGCCCATGCGCTGGCGATCGGCATCGCCATCCAGGACGTGCCCGAGGGCTTCGTCGTCGCCGCGGCACTGGTCGCGGCGGGCTACACGCGCGGCCTGGCCATTGCGCTCGGCATCGCCTCGGGCCTGGTCGAGCCGCTGGGCGCGGTGGCCGGCGCCGCCGCCGTCGGCCATTCGGCGCTGCTGCTGCCCTGGGGGCTGGGCTTCGCCGCCGGGGCCATGCTGTTCGTCATCAGCCACGAAATCATTCCCGAATCGCACCGCAAGGGCCACGAATCGTTCGCCACGGCGGGGCTGATGGTGGGGTTTGTGCTCATGATGGTGCTGGACACGGCCCTGGCATGAGGCGCCATGCGCCTTACTTGACAAATCATATGTAGCCAACTACATTTCAGCCATGTTTGAACTGCAAGACCTGCCCAGCTACGACACCCTGGCCGCCTTCGGAGCCGCCTATGGCAACCCCGACGTGGGCGGCCTGCACGCCTGGCTGGCCTGGGCATCGGCCACGGGCGAGATGCTGTCGGCCTTCGACGCCAACCTGGCGAAGAACGGCGGCCTGTCGCAGTCGCAGTTCTTCGTGCTGCTGCTGCTCAAGCGCAACCCCGCCGGCCTGAGCGTGGGCGCGCTGGCGCAGGGCGTGGCCGTCACCTCACAGACCATGACGCGCACCCTTGACCGCATGGAAGGCGCGGGCCTGTGCCGGCGCGAGGCCGACCCGCAGGACCGACGCGCGTGGCTGATCCACCTGACGCCCGCGGGCGACGCGCTGCTGGCCCAGGCGCTGCCCGCGCACTACGCCTGGGTGGCGAACCTGATGCAGCACTTCAGCGCCGAGGAACGCGCGCTGCTCCAGCGCCTCACGGGCAAGCTGCGCGAAGCCGGCCTGTCCCGCTAACTCCATCACCGCGACGCATGAATCTCCATTTCCTGCCCCGCCGCCGCCTGCTGGCCCTGCTGCCCGCCACCGCCCTGCTCGCCGCCTGCGGCAAGCGCGCGCCCAAGGCACGGCCCATCGCCACGGGCAGCACCGTGCTGGCCCTCGGCGATTCGCTGACCTCGGGCGTCGGCGCTGATGCCGCCACCGCCTATCCCGCCGAGCTGCAGGCGCTGACGGGCTGGCAGGTGGTGAACGGCGGCGTCTCCGGCGACACCACGGCCCAGGCGTTGGCGCGGCTGCCCGCGCTGCTGGAGGCGCACCGGCCCCAACTCGTCATCGTGGGCATCGGCGGCAACGACTTCCTGCGCCAGATGAGCGCCGCCGCCGCCAAAGACAACATCCGCGCGATCTGCCGCGCCGCCACCGCTGCGGGCGCGCAGGTGATGCTGGTGGCCGTGCCGCAGTTCTCTTTGCTGGCGGCCAGCACCGGGCGGCTCACCGACCACCCGCTCTATGCGGAGCTGGCCGGCGAACTCCAACTGCCGCTGTACGAGGGCGGCTGGGCCGAGGTGCTGGGCAACGCCAGCCTGCGCTCCGACCAGGTGCATGCCAACGCCCAGGGCTACCGCCAGTTCGCCGAAGGGCTGGCCAAGCGGCTGCGCCAGGCGGGATTGCTGGCGTAACTCCTGAAACCATAGCTGCCAGCGCTTTATGAGCAAGCGCTGCAGGCCATTTTCATCTATTTTTTATCCATTTATGTAGTTAACTACATGAAAGCAATGAACACATCTACGGACTCCCACATTCCTTCCACACCGCTGCGCGCCCTGCTGGCCCTGTGCGCGCTGGCCGTGGTGTCGCAGTTGTATTGGCCGCTGCCCGTGCTGCCGCAGGTGGCGCGCGCCCACGGCCTCGCGCCCGGCGCGGCCGGGATGGTGGTGAGCGTCTTCGGCATGGCCTATGCCGCGGGCTTTCTGCTGTTCGGCCCGCTGTCCGACCGGCTCGGCCGCCGCGCCGTCATGGCCTGGGGGCTGGCCGCGCTGGCGCCCCTGACCGCCGCGCTGGCCTGCGCGCCGTCCAGCGCGCTGCTGCTGGCCGGGCGCGCGCTGCAGGGGCTGGCCGCCGCCGCGTTCGCGCCCGCCGCCATCGCCTACCTGTCCGAACGCGGCACGCCGCGCCAGCGCACCTGGGGCGTGGCGTGGATCAGCACGGCCTTCCTGTCCGCCGGGCTGCAGGGACAGATGTACGGCGGCGCCGTGGCAGGCCGCTGGGGCCTGGGCGCGGCCATGCTGCCACTGGCCGCCGTGTACGCCATCACCGCCTGCGCACTGCTGCGCACGCCCGCCGATGCGCGCGCCACCGCCCGCGCACTGCCGTCCCTGCGCGCGTCCATTCAAGCCATGGGCACGCTGCTGGCCGACGCGCGCCTGCGCCGCGCCTATGGCCCGGCGCTGCTGCTCCTGCTCTGCTTCGTGGCCTTCTACCTGCTGCTGGACATGCACGCCGGCGCCGCCCTGCGCGCGCAGGGCATCACGCCGCTGGCGGCGCGCGCCGTGGCCCTGCCCGCCTTCCTGGCGCCGCTGGCCGTGGCTGCCGCCATGGCGCGCATCGGTGCGGCGCGTTGGGTCACGCTGGGCCTGGGCACGGCCGCCGCCGGGCTGCTGCTGGCCGCCTGGGCGGGCACCACCCATCTGCCGGGGCTGCTGGCCGCCAGCGTGGTGTTCGTGCTGGGCGTGGGCACCAGCGTGCCCAGCCTCATCGCCCGCGTGGCGGGCCTGGCCGCCACGCCGGTGCGCGGGCTGGCCGTGGCGCTCTACACCTTCGTGCTGTTCGTGGGCGCCAGCCTCGGCCCCTGGCTGGCGCAGGCCACGGCGCACTGGCCGCAGGCCGCGGCGCTGGGCCTGCTGGCCGCGCTGCTGGGCGCGGCGGCGCTGTACGCGGCCACACCTATTTCATCAGCCCCTGGAGACCACCCATGAAAGCCCTTCACTCCATCGCCGCCGCACTGGCCTTCGCCACGGCATCGTTCTCATCCACCGCCCAGGAGTCCCTTCCCATGACCCGTTCCCTCATCCCCGCCAGCCACCACGCCGTCTCCCACCGCGTCGTGCAGGTGGACGGCACGCCCGCCATCCTCACCCGCCACGAGCGCCGCGACGGCCGCAATGCCGGGCTGGAGGGCGAGCACTTCAGCACCGTGGCGATGGCGGACGGCGTGCTCAAGGGCTTCGCCCACATCTCGCTCGACCTGGCAGGAAAGCCCCTGCCCTCGCGCGAGCGCACCGAGGCCATCGCGCGTGCCTTCCTGCAAACCCACGCGAGCGATCTGCTGCCGCGCATGGAGATTCATTGGATCGAGCCGCATGACGAACCCATCCGCGTGCAGCGCGAGAGCCGCACCGAGACCGTGACCCTGACCGGCATGAAGATGAAGGCGCGCAACCTGGCCGACGGGCGCTGGTTCTGGGTCATCGTCGGCAGCGACGAACAACCCATGGTGTTCGAGCGCGACATCGTCTGGATCACCTTCCCCGGCCACCGCAAGACGGAGAAGTGGCTGCACGATGGCTGGCTCAGGGCCCAGGAGCGCCGCGCGGCCTGAGCCCGGCTATCGCATCACCGCCAGCTCAGCCGCGCCGTGCCGCCTCGATGGCCGCGATGTCGATCTTGCCCATCTCCATCATGGCCGCGAAAGCGCGCTGCGCCGCCGCCGGGTCGGGATCGGCGATCGCGTCGGTCAGCGCGCGCGGCGTGATCTGCCACGACACGCCCCAGCGGTCCTTGCACCAGCCGCATGCGCTTTCCTGGCCGCCGTTGCCGACGATCGCGTTCCACAGGCGGTCCGTCTCGGCCTGGTCGTCGGTCGCCACCTGGAACGAGAACGCCTCGTTGTGCCGGAACGCCGCGCCACCGTTCAGACCGAGGCATGGGATGCCCATCACCGTGAATTCCACGGTCAGCACGTCGCCCTGCTTGCCTGCCGGGTAATCGCCCGGCGCCTTGTGCACGGCATGTACCGCGCTGTCGGGAAAGGTCTGTGCATAGAACTGCGCGGCATCCAGGGCGGTGCCGTCGTACCAGAGGCAGATGGTGTTCTTGGGGGCCATGGCCGTGCTCCTGTTGTTCAAGGTAGGAAGACGCAAGACTGCCCGACTTCCCTGGCCGCGCGCCCCTTGGGGGCTTTCTGGCCCACGCGAGGGGCCAGCGTGTACCGAGCCAGAAACGCATCTTCAAACAAAAGGGGTTTACCCCGATAAATTGTTTAAATATTGTATTTATGATGCACTCACAGATGAGGTAATTCATGAAAGTAGCGTTGATTGGCTTGGGCGAGGTTGGCCGGTGCTTTGCGCAGGCGCTGCATGCCCAGGGCATGGAGCTGATCCTGGTGGAGAGAAAGATTTCCGAGGCTGCGGCCGCACTGGCGCAGCGGATGGGTATTGCGCCCCACTCCGCAGTCGGCCCGTGGCTGCGCGAGGCGCATGCGGTTCTTGTCTGCTCCACGGGCCTTGAATCAAGAACAATATCAATACAATGCTCGCAAATCCTCCAGGCGGGCGCGCTCATCGCGGATTTCACGACCGCCGATCCGGCCCACAAACGCGAGGCGGCAGCGGCCGCCCACGAACGCCTCATCCAATATGCCGACGTGGCCATCATGGGCGGCATCTCGCTGACCCATGCGCGCACGCCGCTGCTGGTGTCCGGCGACGGCGCGGACCGGCTGGCCGCCTTGCTGGCGCCCCTGCAGGGCGCGGTGCGTGTCGTGCAGGGAGAGGCGGGCGACGCGATCGCCCTGAAGCTGCTGCGCAGCGTGTTCACCAAGGGGCTCGAGGCGCTCGGCGTCGAAGTGCTGGTGGCCGCGCAGAGGCAAGGGGTGAGGGAGCAGTTGTACGAGGTGCTTGCCGACATCGACAGCACGCCGCTGCGCGACTTCGTCGACATGGTCGTGCGCACGCACGTCGTGCATGCGGCGCGGCGCGCCCACGAGGTCGAGCAGGCGGCGCAGCAGCTCGCGCTGCTGGGCTTGCCCTCGCGCGTGCTGCCGGGGGTGCGCGAGCGTTTCGCCGCCACGGCCGCCCAACGGGAACGCCGCCCGCTGCCGCAGGAGCAGCCCACCCTCGAGCAGGCGCTGGACTGGCTGGACACCCCCGCCGCCCCTTGAGCGAGGGCGCCCCGGCTCACCCCCATCAACACATACCAAGGAGACATCGATGCGCGCATTTCCCCTCCCTCGCAGATTGATTCATCTGGCCGTGGCCCTGGGCATGGGCCTGAGTGCATTCGCCGGCATGGCGGCGCCCTACCCGGAGCGCCCCATCAAGCTGGTCGTCCCGTATCCGCCGGGCGGCGGGACCGACAAGCTCGCCCGCATGGTCTCGAAGCAGGTGGCCGATGCCAACGGCTGGAACATCGTGGTGGAGAACCGGGCGGGCGCCGAGGGCAACATCGGGCTCGATGCGGTGGCCAAGGCGCCCGCGGACGGCTACACCCTGCTCTTCGGCCAGCTCGACAACCTGTCGCTCAACGCGGCGCTGTTCGACAAGTTGCCTTTCGATCCCTTCAAGGATTTCCGCGCCATCGCCCTGCTGGCGGAGTCGCCCGCGGTGTTCGTCGTCGCCAAGGATTCCCGCTTCAAGAGCTTCCGCGACGCGGTGGAAGCCGCCCGCAAGGAGCCGAAGACGCTCAGCTTCGCGTTCCCCAGCACCAGCACGCGCATGCTGGTGGAGCTGGCGCAGAAGGCCGGCGGCGTGCAGTTCCTGACCGTGCCGTACAAGGGGGCGGCCCAGGCCCTGCCCGATCTGATGGGCGGCCACATCCAGCTCTACGTGGGCAGCACGCAGACGCTGGAAAGCCATGTGAAGTCCGGCTCGGTGCGCGCGGTGGCGGTGACGTCCAGGCAGCGCGTGGGCGCGCTGCCCGACGTGCCGACGGTGAACGAGGCGGGGCTGGCGTCGTTCGACGCCGTCAACATCTGGTGGGGCGTGGCGGCGCCCGCGGCCACGCCCGACGCCGTGGTGCAGTTGTTGAACGCCGCGTTCAACAAGGCCCTCGACGACCCGTCCGTGCGCGGAAAGATCGAGGCGGACGGCGGCATCGTCCTCGGCGGCACGCCGGAGCGGATGACCCAGGCCCAGAAACGCGACTACGACAAGCTGCTCCCGATCATCCGGGAGATCGGCATGAAGGTGAATTGAGCATGGCGACCGTACTCAGGAACAGCGCGCTGGAGCAGATGCGCGCCAACCGCCTCGCCCTCGGCGTGCTGCTGCGCCAGGCGCGCACGGTGGAAACCGTGGGCGCGATGGCGGCCTGCGGCTTCGACTGGATCTTTCTCGATCTGGAGCACGGCACGATGCCGCTGGACACCGTGGCGCAGATCGCCTACACGGCGCAGAAGTGCGGCATCGCGCCGATCGTGCGCGTGCCGATCATGGACGTGCGCCTGGCCGCGCGCGCCATGGACAACGGCGCCCTGGGGGTCATCATGCCGCGCGTCGAAACCGCCGCACAGGCGCGGCACATCGCCGCTGCGCTGCGCTACCCCCGGCGGGGCACCGCGGCGTGATCGGCACCCTGCCGCATTTCGACTTCAAGGCGCCCCCGGTGGGCGAGGCCACGCGGCAGATGGACGCCGCCAACCTGCTCGTCCTGCTCATCGAGACGCCCGAGGCCGTGGCCCATATCGACGAGATCGCCGCCGTCGACGGCGTGGACGTGCTGCTCGTGGGCGGCAACGACCTGTCGCTGGAGATGGGCATTCCCGGCCAGTACACGCAGCCGGCGTTCCGCGACGCCGTGCAGAAAGTGGCCGACGCGGCCCGCCGGCACGGCAAGTTCTCGGGCCTGGGCGGCGTCTACGACCCGCAGACGCTGGCGGGTTTCCTCTCGATGGGCATGCGCTTCATCGTTTCGGGGGCCGACATTTCCTTCATGCTCGCCGGGGCGCAGGAGCGCGCCGGCTTCCTGCGGCAGCTCGAAAGCTCCGGCGCCGGTTGAGCGCGGATCAGGCGAGGGCCTTCGGCTGCTGCCGCTGCGCCTTCAGGCGGTCCCATGCGTGCTGGATGTGCGATGCCCACAGCGCATAGGCCAGGCGCCCGTCGCCGCGCTCGATCGCGCGCGCCAGGTCACGGTGGTCCGCCAGGCTCTGGTGGATCTGGGCGTCCGACGCATAGAAGAACCCGGTCACCCGCTGCGCGGCGAACAGGCCGCGCATGAAGGACGTCAGGCGCGGCGACGCGGCGGCCTGCGCGACCACGGTGTGGAACTGGCGGTTGGTGGTTTCCATGCGCGCCAGGAAATCCTTGGGCCGCTCGTGGATCAGGGCCTCCATGGCGGCGTTGAGCGCATGCAGTTGTTCCACGTGCTCGGGCTGCCTGCGCCGGGCGGCGAGTTCCGCCGCATGGGCCTCGATCAGGATGCGCAGGTCGAACACTTCGTCGTCGTCGTCCTGCGTCCAGCCCGCGACGAACACCCCGCGGTTGGGTTCGATCACCACCAGCCCGTCGTCCGCCAGGCGCTTGAACGCCGCCCGCAGCGGCGAGCGGCTGACGCCCAGCTCCTGCGCCAGCGGAATCTCCTTGAGCTGGGAGCCCGAGGGAAATTCGCCCAGGACAATGCGCTTGCGCAGTTGCGCGTAGACGTCGACGGAACATTTGCGCATGGCTTCAGGTCGGCAGCAGCGCGGCGGTCACGCAGTTGCCAAAGGGTGTCCTTGGTGCTTCATGGATGGCCGGACATTGTGCCTGCGTATGCAGCGCGCTACACGGGCCTCGCCGGCCGGCCGGCCGGTGCATTACCCTTGCACCCATCGCATTCCTTATTCCGCCATGGACTACCTCCCCCAACTTCTCACCCTCTCCGGCATCGTCCTGCTCGCCTGCGCCAGCCCGGGGCCGGACTTCGTGGCCGTCACCTCGCAGGCGCTGGGCGGGCGCCGCTCGGGCGTCTTCACCGGCCTGGGCATCACCTGCGCCGTGGCCGTGTGGGCAAGCCTGGCGGTGTTCGGCTTCGGGCTGCTGGTGCAGCAGTTCTTCTGGCTCTACGAGGGCATCCGCCTGGCCGGTGCCGCCTACCTGGTCTACCTGGGCGCGCGCATGCTGATGGCCGCGCTGCGCGGCGGCGCGGACACGCAGGACATCGCGCAGGCGCCCCGCGTCGGCGACGGGCAGGCCTGGCGGCGGGGCTTCATCGTGGGCATCACCAATCCCAAGACCGCGACCTTCTTCGCCACCCTGTTCGTGACCCTGCTGCCCGTGGGCGCGCCAGCATGGGTGTACGCGGCGGTGGTCGCGGTGGTGGTGTGCGTCACCGGCACGTGGCTGTGCCTGCTGGCGGCGTTCTTCTCGGTGGGCGCGGTGCGCCGCGCCTATGCGCGCATCCGCCGCCCGGCCGATGCGCTGATGGGCGCGGCGCTCGTGGCGCTGGGCGCGCGCATGGCAGCGAGCCGGTAGCTTGCGCGGGATAGCCCAAACAATACACAATTACTCACAATCCGCACGGTGCGCGGCCTCCGCCACGCCACCGCTTCGCGGCACCTTCATGCGTCCGCCCCAGCTCTCGCTGCGCACAGCCATTACCGTCCCTTTCGCTCTGCTGTTCGCCGCCACCGTGGTGCTGCAGGCGTTCATGCAGCACCGCCAGGTGCAGCGGCTCATTGACCAGGAGAGCGAGCGGCTGCTCGCGGCCATCACCGCCACGTCGCGCAGCCGGCTGGCCGAGTACCTGGAGGTGCCGTTCGAGATCCAGCGCGGCATCGGCGACACCATCGGCCGCCAGGGCCTGTACGCGCCGGGGCGCCTGGAGGGCGTCTACACCTACCTGCACGGCGTGTTCTCCGAGGTGTATGCCCGGCACGCGCAGATCAGCCTGCTGAGCTTCGGCAGCCAGCAGGGCGAGTTCGCCGGCATCCGGCGCGAGCCCGATGGCAGCTACCGCCTGATCCTCAAGGAGAACCATGGCGAAGGGCTGATGCATATCTACCGGCAGCCCGTGCCCGGCGCCGTGGTGGCCTCCTACCCCGGCTACGACCCGCGCGAACGTCCCTGGTATGCGCCCGTGGCCCGCGCGGGCCAGGCACTGTGGTCGCCCATCTACACCACAGCAGGCGAGCGCGGGGACATCACCATCTCGGCTGCCAGTCCGGTATACGCGGGCGGCCGGCTGATCGGCGTGATGGATGCCGACGTGCGGCTCGACAGCATGAGCCGCTTCCTGCGCGAGGAGGCGCTGCGCGGCCAGGCCCAGGTGCTGGTGGTGGACGCGCAGGGCTACCTGGTGGCGCATTCCGAGCCCGGCCCGGTGCTGGCCCCGGCGCAGCCCGGCACGCCCCAGGCGCAGCGCACGCGCCTGCGCATCGGCGACAGTGCCAGCCCCGTGCTGCGCAAGGCGGCCGGGCTGCTGCCGCAGGTGGAAGACAAGGGCGCGGGTTTCAGCTTCGGGGACGGGGACGAGCGCTATTTCGGCCGCGTCACGCCCTACCAGGACGCACGCGGGCTCGACTGGCGCATCGTGGCGGTGCTGCCCGAATCCGCGCTGCTGGGCGAGACGCGCGCGCAAAGCCGCCACATGCTGCTGTGGAGCCTGGCCATCGCCGCCTTCGGCCTGCTGCTGGGCCTGTGGGCGGTGCGCCAGGCGGTGCGCCCCATCCTGCGCACAGCCGAGGCGGCCAACCGCCTGGCGCACGGCGAATGGCAGGCTGCCGCGCCAGACCGTGGCAGTGCGCTGCTCGAAACCTCCATCCTGGTGCGCGCCTTCAACGACATGGCCGAGCGCCTGCAGCAGTCGTTCCAGCAGATGCGCGAGCTGCTGCTCTACGACAGCCTCACCCACTCGCTCACGCGGCGCGGCCTGCTCGAACGCAGCCAGTGGGCCCAGCCACGCCCGGCCGTGCTCTCCCTGGTCGGGCTGGACGACTTCCGTGCGCTCAACGACAGCGTGGGCCACGGCACGGGCGACCGGCTGCTGCAGGCCGTGTCGGAGCGCCTGCGCCAGCAGTTGCCCGAGCCCGCGCTGCTGGCCCGACTGGGCGGCGACGAGTTCGCGGTGCTGCACTTCGACGACGCGGGCCAGCTTTCGGCCCCAGAGATGGGCGAGGCACTGCAGGCGCTGTTCGCCGCGCCGTTCTCCGTGGGGGCCGACGAGATCCTCGTGCGCGCCTCGGTCGGCACCGTGCAGGGGCTGCTCGCGAGCGACGACCTGCCCGAATGGCTGCGCAACGCCAGCATGGCGCTGGGCGAGGCCAAGCGGCGCGGGCGCAACCAGTCGGTGGCGTTCTCGCCCGCGCTGGCCGAGCACGCCTTCGAGCGCGCGCGCCTGTCGAACGAGCTGCGCCAGGCGCTGGAGAAGGACGAGTTCCTGGTGCACTACCAGCCCGTGGTCGACCTGGCCAGCGGGCGCATGGTGGGCGCCGAGGCGCTGCTGCGCTGGCACAGCCCCACGCGCGGCATGGTGCCGCCGGGGCTGTTCATCCCCACAGCGGAAGAGTCCGACCTGATCCTCGCACTGGGCGACTGGGTGCTGCACCGCGCCACGCACGACATCGCGCGGCAGCTCGACGCACTGCCGCCGGGGTTCGACCTGCACGTCAACGTCTCGGCGCGCCAGCTCATCCAGTCGGACTTCCCCGCCACGTTGCGCGAGGTACTGTCGGCCAGCCGCCTGCCGCCGCACCAACTCACGCTGGAGCTGACCGAGTCGGTGCTGATCGACAGCGACGTGGCCATGCGCGAGCGCATCGCGGCCATCCACGCCCTGGGCGTGCGCATCGCCATCGACGACTTCGGCACCGGCTACTCGTCGCTGGCCTACCTGAGCCGGCTGGCGTTCGACTGCATCAAGATCGACCAGAGCTTCGTGCGCAAGCTGCTCGCGTCCGCGCAGGACGAGGCCATCGTCGCGGCCGTGCTCCACATGGCCCACGGCTTCGGCGTGACCGTGGTGGCCGAGGGCGTGGAGACCACGGCCGAGGCCGAGCGCCTGCGCGCCATGGGCTGCCCCGGCGCGCAGGGCTACTGGTTCGGCCGGCCCGCACCGCTGGAGCAATTGCGCGGCTGGCATGCGCCCTAGAATGCAGCTCCTTTTTCAATAGCTTCCAGCGCTTGGTGCACAAGCGCTGGAGGCCCGAAACACCGAAGGAATGCCATGAATGCACCCGCCGCCGCCTTCGCCTCCAAGGTCGATGCCTGGCTCGCCGTTCTGCTGCTGGGCAGCGTGGTGGCGGTGCTCGTCGCCGTGGGCGCCGCGTGGCCGCGCGCGGCCGCGCCGTCCGCGGTGGCGGTGCTGGCCGCCACGCTGGCGCTGGGCGCCGGTCTGCCGCTGTGGATCGTGGCGTCCACCGGCTACCGCATCGAAGACGGCGAGCTGCTGATCCGCAGCGGCCCGATGCGCTGGCGCATCCCGGTGCAGGACATCCGGCGCATCGAGGCCTCGCGCAGCTGGCTCTCCTCGCCCGCGCTGTCGCTGGACCGGCTGCGCATCCACCACTGCCGCGCCACCGGGCGCATGCGCCAGGTGCTGGTGTCGCCCCGCGACCGGCAGGGCTTCGTGCAGGCGCTGCAGCTGCTCAATCCGAACATCGCGGTGCAGGGGCTGTGAGATGTACACATCGACCTTCACCTTCGCCAAGAAGCAGTACGACGACGACTTCCACCGCCTGGACCAGGCGATCGCCGAAGCCGCCAAGCAGATTCCCGGCTACCTGGGCGAGGAGGCGTGGGAAAACGACCGCCTGATCTCCAACGTCTACTACTGGGACAGCCTGGAGGCGCTGCAGGCCCTGATGCGGCACCCCACGCATCTGCAGGCCAAGGCCCGGCAGGCCGAATGGCTCGACGGCTACCAGGTGGTGATCTCGCAGGTGCTGCGGACCTATGGAGACGGCGGGCTGCCGCTGGCGGCGACGGCCACGCCCTGATCCGCCAACGCTCTCTTATTCATAGCTTCTTGCGCTTGCTGCATAAGCGCTAGAGGCACTTTTCACTCAAATCCTCATACGCCGCAGCACCCCGGCCAGCGCCTTCACGCCCGCCTCCAGCTCCTGCGGCGCATAGGCCGCGAAGCCCATGAGGAACCCGGCCTCGGCCGGCGCGGCGGCGTACAGGGCCGACAGTCCCTGCAGGTCGATGCCCGCGCGGCGCGCGGCATCGACGGCGGCGCGCTCGGGCATGTCGCGGGTGAAGACGCAGGGCATCTGCATGCCGCCCGCGGGCACGCGCGGCTGCACCCAGGCGGCCAGGTGTTCCTGCACCAGCCGCGCCAGCGCGTCGCGCCGCGCGGCGTACAGGCCGCGCATGGCGCGCACGTGGGCGCCGAAGTGCCCGCCCTCGATGAAGCGCGCCAGCGTGAGCTGCGCGATGGGCGCGCTGTGCCCGTCCAGCAGCGTGCGCGCCACCGCCATGGGCGCCACGAGCTGCGGCGGCAGCACCAGGTAGCCGATGCGCAGGCCAGGGAACAACGACTTGCTGAAGGTGCCGATGTAGAGCGTGCGCTCGTGCGCGTCCAGCCCCTGCACGCAGGCCGTGGGCTTGCCGGCGTAGTGGAATTCGCTGTCGTAGTCGTCCTCGATGATCCAGGCCTGGTGGCGGTGCGCCCAGTCCACCACGGCCAGGCGCCGCTCCAGCGCCAGCGTGGCGCCGGTGGGGTACTGGTGCGAGGGGGTGAGGAACACGGCGCGCGCGGCCCGTTCCTCCTCCAGGCGCCGCACCTGCATGCCGCCCCCGTCCACTGGCACGGGCACGCAGGCCAGGCCTGCCGCCTCGAAGGCCCGGCGCGCGCCGAGGTAGAGCGGGTCTTCCACGCAGATGCGCTCGCCCGCATCGAGCAGCACCGTGGCGCACAGAGCCAGCGCCTGCTGGGAGCTGGTAAGCACCAGCACGCGCTCGGGCGTGGCGCGCGCGCCGCGCTCCAGGTTCACGTAGTCGGCGATGGCGCGGCGCAGCGGCTCCATGCCCTGCGGCGGACTGTGCAGCAGGGCGCGCGCGCCGTGCTCCTTGAGCACCTGGCGCTGCAGGCGCTCCCAGGTGGCGAGGGGGAAAGCGCGCGTGTCGGGCAGGCCGGGCGCGAACGGGCGCGGCGCGAGGAAGTCGCGCACGCCGCCGCCCTGGTACAGCGCCTCGCCGCGCTGGCTCAGGCGCGGCGCGCCCGCTGGCGTAGCGGGCCGCCGGGCCTGCGCGCCCAAGCGTTGCGCGCGCGGCGAGACGAAGCTGCCGCTGCCCACGCGCCGCCCGATGAAGCCTTCGGCATGCAGTTGGCCGTAGGCCGCCTCCACCGTGTCGCGCGACACGCCCAGCGACTGCGCCAGCGCGCGCGAGGCGGGCAGGGGCTGGCCGCCGCCCAGCGCACCCTCCAGGATCAACTGCCGCAGCGCGCGCTGCACGCGCACATGCAGCGGCAGCGCGCCATGGGCGGGGTCGCCCAGCCAGGCTTTCACGGATTCGAGTTGGGCATGCTTGAACAATTGGCTGGGTCTTCCTTAAAAAAGTGGATGGTTGCTTCAGGCCATTTTAGGAATACAAAAGCAGCTTCCACTGGTTTACCCCACGGCCTATATGCAGCAAGCACACCCCTCTCCTTTGCGCCCGCGCGATCTGATCCACCCCATCGTGGCCGGACTGGTCTCGGTCATCGTCAACTACGGCGGCACATTCATCCTGGTGTTCCAGGCCGCCAAGGTGGCGGGACTGAGTCCGGCGCTGACGGCCTCGTGGGTGTGGTCGATCTCCATCGGCGTGGGGGTCACGGGCGTGCTGCTGAGCTGGATGACGCGCGCGCCGGTCATCACTGCCTGGTCCACGCCAGCGGCGGCGTTCCTCGTCACGGCGCTGGCCACCACGCCCTATGCCGAGGCCGTGGGCGCCTACCTGCTGTCGGCCGCGGCCTTCGTGGCGCTGGGCCTGTCGGGCTGGTTCGACCGCGTGATCCGCTGGATTCCGCCCGGCGTGGCGGCCGGGCTGCTGGCGGGCATCCTGCTGCAGTTCGGCATCCGGGCCTTCGGCGGCATGGGCATCGACCCGCTGCTGGCCGGGCTGCTGGTGCTGGCCTACGTGCTGCTGCGCCGCGTGGCGGCACGCTGGGCGGTGGTGGGCATCCTGCTGCTGGGCCTGGGTTTTCTGCTGGCGCAGGGGCGGGTGGATCTGTCGGGCCTGCGCCTGCAGTTCGCGGCGCCGGTGTTCACGCTGCCCGCTTTCTCGCTCAACGCACTGCTCAGCGTGGCGCTGCCGCTGTTCCTCATCACGCTCAGCGGCCAGTACATGCCCGGCATGCTGGTGCTGCGCGGCGACGGCTACGCCACCAGCGCCAGCCCCATCGTCGCCGTGACCGGGCTGGGCTCGCTGCTGATGGCGCCGTTCGGCGCGCACGCCTTCAACCTCGCGGCCATCACCGCCGCCATCTGCACCGGGCGCGAGGCGCACGAGGACCCGTCCAAGCGCTGGATCGCCGGCATCGCGGCGGGCGTGTGCTACATCCTCGTGGGCGTGTTCGGCGTCACGCTGGCGGCGGTGTTCATGGCGCTGCCGGCCACCTTCATCACCACGCTGGCGGGGCTGGCGCTGCTGGGCACCATCGGCACCAGCCTGGCCACGGCCCTGGCCGACGCGAAGGCGCGCGAGTCGGCGCTGATCACCTTCCTGGCCGCCGCCGCCAACATCACGCTGCTGGGCATCGGCGGCGCGTTCTGGGGGCTGGTGGTCGGGCTGGTGGCCCACGCGGTGCTGCATGGCCGCCTGCCGCAGCCCACGATGTCACGCAAAGGAGCCGTGTCATGACAACCACCCGCCACGACCAGCACGGCCGCTACCCGCAGGCCGCCACGCTGCAGGACTTTGAGCGCCACTTGGCCACCGTGCAGGCGCGCATCGCCGCCGCCTGCCAGCGCGCCGGGCGCGATCCGGCCGGCGTGCGCCTGCTGCCCGTGAGCAAGACCCAGCCCGAGGCCAGCGTGCGCCTGGCCCACGCGGCGGGCTGCCGCCTGCTGGGCGAGAACAAGCCGCAGGAGGCCCACGGCAAATGGCTCGCCACGCAGGATCTGCCCGATCTGCGCTGGTCGGTCATCGGCCACCTGCAGACCAACAAGGCCAAGCTGGTGGCGCGCTTCGCCAGCGAGTTCCAGGCGCTGGACAGCCTGCGCGTGGCCGAGGCGCTGGAGCGCCGCCTGCAGGCCGAGGGCCGCGCGCTCGATGTGTTCGTGCAGGTCAACACCTCGGGCGAGGCCAGCAAGTACGGCCTGCCACCGGGGGAAGTGGCGGCCTTCCTGCGCGCCCTGCCCGCCTTCCCGGCGCTGCGCGTGCGCGGGCTGATGACGCTGGCGCTGTTCTCCAGCGAGGCCGGGCGCGTGCGCGAGTGCTTCGTGCGGCTGCGCACGCTGCGCGACCGGCTGCGCCAGGAGGCGCCCGCGGGCATCGCTTTGGAGGAGCTCTCCATGGGCATGTCCGGCGACTTCGAGATCGCCATCGAGGAAGGCGCCACTGTCGTGCGCGTGGGCCAGGCGATCTTCGGCGCGCGGGCGTTGCCCGACAGCCACTACTGGCCGCAGGCCGCCACCCCGGGAGAGCAGCCATGACCGGCCTGGAACCCCTGCAGCTGGACGTGGTGTCGGTGCAGTCCCAGGTGGTCTATGGTCGTGTGGGCAACAACGCCGCCGTGCCCACGCTGGAGGCGCTGGGCCTCGCGGTGGCCGCCGTGCCCACGGTGCTGCTCAGCAACACGCCGCACTACCCCACGCTGCACGGCGGCGCGGTGCCGCTCGACTGGTTCGGCGGCTACCTGCGCGACCTGTCGGCGCGCGGCGCGCTGCATGCGCTGCGCGCGCTGGTGGTGGGCTACCTGGGCGAGCCGGCGCAGGCTGCCGTGCTGGCCGGCTGGGCCCGCACCCTGCTGGCCGAACGCGCCGGGCTGCGCATCGTGCTCGACCCGGTGCTGGGCGACCACGACACCGGTGTCTACGTCGCCCCCGGCATGGCCGAAGCCTGCCGCACGCACCTGCTGCCGCTGGCCAGCGGCCTCACGCCCAACGGCTTCGAGCTGGCGCAGCTCACCGGCATGCCCGTGGACGACATGGACGGCGTGGTGGCCGCCGCGCGCACGCTGCTCACCGGCCGCACGCAATGGGTGGCGGTGACCAGCGCCGCGCCGGCCACCTGGCCGCCGGACGCCATGCGTGTGGTGCTGGTCACCGCCACGCAGGCGCAGGCCATCACGCACCCGCGCATCGACGCCGCGCCCAAAGGCACCGGCGACCTGTTCTGCGCAGCGCTCACCGGCCACTGGCTGCAGGGCCTGGCGCTGCCCGACGCGGTATCGCGCGCCTGCGACCATGTGGTGCACGCGCTGCGGCGCACGCGCCAGACGCGCAGCGCCGAACTGCTGCTACATACATCTCGCATCGATTGGCAGGAGCAGTTGGGCGAGCGCCTGCAAGAGCCTGTTCATGATCTTTTCATGGTGCCCGCAAGGCAGCAGGCAGTCGCAATCTAGGCGCGCACTGCAGGCCATGCTGGTGGCCTGGACAAGGTGCGCAACGACGAGTGCGGCTGCCTGCTGCCTTGCCCGAAGGGTTGCCCCGCAAAGGCAGCGTCTGCGGCGTTGCAAATCCTCGCAGGGCCACCAGCCCGGCTGCGGTTTGCGCCTTGCCGCCCCTGCCTTTGCGGGGCAACGGGCACAATGAAAAGATCATGAACAGGCTCTAAGAACGTGTTCAAAGTCTTCTGAGCAAGAGGCCCAGGAAGGCCAGATGGACGAACTGCAAACTGGTGTTGAGCCAGCGCTCGCAGTTCTTCCATAGCCTGCGGTTCTTCTCCAACCACGCAAAGCTGCGCTCGACAATCCAGCGCTTGGGCATGACCTTGAAGGTGTGCAACTCGCTGCGCTTGGCAATCTGTACCGTCACGTGCTCGCCCAGGATGCCCCTAACACCCTGCGAGAACGGCTGGCCGACATAGCCGCTATCGCACAGCAAGCTTTGCACCCGGCCCAAGGTGGGCTTGCAGCGCTTGAGCGCCCCCGATGCCCCTTTGCGGTCCGTCACCTCGGCCGTGGTCACCGCCACCGCATGGGGCAGCCCTTGCGTATCCACCGCGATGTGGCGCTTGATCCCCGAGACCTTCTTGCCCGCGTCATAGCCCCTCAATGCCGCCGGATCCGCGTTCTTCACGCTCTGCGCGTCCACGATCAAGAACGCGCTGCAGGCGTTGCGACCCAGTTTCTCGCGGGCCGCGCCAACCTGATTTTTTTAAAGCCTGCTCCAGCAGGCTGCCACCCTCGCGCGGCTCGCTCCAGATGGCCCAGTACGAATGCACCGTGCGCCATTTCGGGTAGTCACTGGGCAGCGCTCTCCACTGGCAGCCCGTGCGCAGCAGGTACAGCACCGCGCAGAACACCTCGTACAGGTCTATCTTGCGCGGCGCTGTCTTCTTGCGTGCGCTCTCCAGCAACGGCTTGATGATCTCGAATTGTTCGCGACTGATGTCGCTCGGGTAGCTCTTTCTCACCCTGCGAGCTTCTCATATCGACAGAGACCTTGAACACGTTCTAAGCGCGGCCGCGGCTCAGCGCGTCGCATTGAAGGCCGCGTGGAAGCTGACGCTGCCCTGCGGCACGGCGGCGGCGGAGAACGCGAGGGCCTGGAAATATTCTGGCGGTACCCCCTCCAGCACCAGTCCCGGCACGGGCCGAAAGCCGAAACGGGCGTAGTAGGCCGGATCGCCCAGCAACACGCAACCAGCGGCGCCGCCGTCCTTCAACTGGCGCAGCGCCTCCATGACCAGCAAGGCGCCCATGCCCTGGCGCTGCCGATCGGGCGCGACGGACAGGGGCGCCAAGCCGTACCAGCGCGGCGCGCCGTCGGATAGCGCCACCGGAGACACGCCCACGTGGCCGACCACCGCGCCCGCGTCCTGTGCTACCAGCGAGAGGTGCAGGGCACCTGCCTGGCGCAGGGCGTTCACGATGAACTGCTCGGTGTGCGACGTGTGCGGGGCGGTGCGGAACGCGGCCTCGGTCAGGGCGTGGATGGCGGGGATGTCGGCAGGAAGCTCGGAGCGGATAGTCACGGGCATGGGCTGTGTCTACATGAAGTACGGCTTGTCGCCATCAGTGTGGGGCTTGTTGACGCCCAGGTTGGCGCCCACATGCAGCGCGGGGTTGGCGATGACCTTGGCGATCAGGTCGCCCACGCTCTTGCGCGAGACCACGGTGCCCTTGAAGGGTTCACCCTTGGCGGTGGTTTCGTAGTCCACCTCATCCTCGTCCATCAGCCAGGCCGGGCGCACGATGGTGTAGTCCAGCCCCGAGGCTTCGACGGCATCGGCGGCGCGGCGGTAGGGCTTGAGGTCTTCGCCGATGATGGCCTGGTTCCACTCGCCGAACTTGCCGGGAATCTCGTCGTAGATGCCCAGCGACAGCACGAAGACCAGACGCTTGACGCCCGCGGCCTGCATGGCGGCGATGACGGCCTGGGCCTGCTTGTCCAAGTCTTCGCCGATCAGGTTGGCGTAGACGATGTCCTGGCCGGTCACGGCGGCTTTCAGCAGCTTCTTGTCCAGCACGTTGCCGATGACGACCTGGGCATTCGCGGGCTCGTGGCCCGTGAGCTTCTTGGGGTCGCGCAGCAGCAGGGTCTGGCGCACGTCCGGGGCGTCGGCCAGCGCCTTTACGACCCATTGCGCGATCTGGCCGCTGGCGCCCAGGATGAGGACGTTGCGCATCACAGATGCTCCTTGAAGAACGGCACCACCTGGGCCATAGCGATGGCCACCGGCTCGGGCTGGTCGTACAGGTCGTAGTGCGACCAGCCTTCGGCCACGACGATGTGCTTGTGCTCCGACGCGGCGCGGCTGTAGATCTCCCAGCCGTCGCGGTAGGCGCCGAAGCCGCCGGGCTTGTCGCCGATCACCACCATCAGCGGCTGCGTGAGCAGCACTTCCGCGTTGGTGAAGGCGTCCCAGCCCATCGCCGCGCCGCTGAAGGACATGAGCTGGCTGGTCGCGCCATGGGGCTTCTGGCCACGCGCGGTCTTGTAGTACTCGGTGGCTTCGAGCACGTCGATGTCGGTGATGCCGGCTTGCTGGGCCGCATCAACGGACTCGGGCAGCAGGTTGGCTGCATCGCGCTTTGCCCCTTGCGCCTGGGCGGTGCGCATGCTGGCGATGTTCTTCGCCAGCATGCGCGGCTTGAACTGGGCGAAGCCCTCGCGGATCAGGCGGCCGTAGTTCACGCCAGTGATGGACACCAGCGCCTTCAGCCGGTGGTCGGTGATACCCGCATGCACGGTGTACGCGCCGCCGCCGCACACGCCGATGGCGCCGATGCGCTCGGCGTCCACGTAAGGCAGCGACTGCAGATAGTCCACGGCGAAGCGGATGTCGGACACGCGGATGGCCGGATCCTCGATGAAGCGCGGCGTGCCGCCGCTGGCGCCCTGGAAGCTCGCGTCATGCACCAGCACCACGAAGCCCTGCTCGGCCAGGCCCTGGGCGTAGATGTTGCCCGCGGTCTGCTCCTTGCAACTGCCGATGGGGTGGGTGCTGACGATGGCGGGGTACTTCTGGCCTGCGTCGAAGCCGGGCGGCAGGTAGATGTCGGCGGCGGTTTGCCAGCCCAGGTTGGGGTAGCTGACGGTCTGGAGGGTGATGTTGCTCATGATGGAGTATTTCAGTGTTTTTGGCCTCCAGCGCTTATGTGGCAAGCGCTGGCAGCTATTGATTTGATAGTTTTACAGCTTGGCGTTGAAGAACGGCGCAAGCTGGGACACGGCTTCATCGACGTACTGGGGCACGTCGTACAGCGACATGTGGTTGGCGCCCTCGACCACGTGCAGCGTCTTGTCCTGGCTCGCGGCGCGCGCCAGCAGGTCGTCGCTCATCCACTTGCTGCCCGCCACGCTGCCCGCCACGGCCAGGATGGGCTGGGTCAGGAAGGCTTCTGCCTTGTGGTAGGCGTCGTAGGTGATGATCTGCGTGAGGCTGCGCGCCGTCATGAAGCCAGGGGCGTTAGGGTGCTCGCACCGCGGCGTGTGGTAGTACTCCCAGGCTTCGCGCAGCTCAGCGTTGGGGGCGTCTTCTTCCTTCATCGGGGCGAGCGGCAGCGTGGCCAGTTCGCTCTTGTTGGCGTCGGCGGTGCGGGCGTTGGAGCCGAAGTCGATGTAGCCCACGGCGTCGGCGTCCTTGACGTTGTTGTCCCAGCCGTTGCGGAACATCTGGCCGATGTTCACGGCGCTCACCATGCCCAGCGCCTTGATGCGGCGGTCGTTGATGGCCGCGTTGGCGCTGTAGCCCGCACCCGCGCAGATGCCCATGGCACCGATCCGGTCCGGGTCCACGCAGGGCAGCGTGGTCAGGTAGTCGATCACGGCGCTGACGTCCTCGGTACGGATGTGGGGGTTTTCCAGCTGGCGCGGCAGGCCGGTGCTTTCGCCCTGGTACGAGGCGTCGTAGGCGATGGTGACGAGGCCGTGCTCGGCCAGCTTGCGGGCGTACAGGCCAGCGGTCTGCTCCTTCACGCCGCCGCCGGGATGCGAGACGACGACTGCTGCGTACTTCTTGCGCTCATCGAAGCCGGCGGGGAAGTGGATGACGGCGGCCAGGGTGACGCCTTGGCCGTTGAGGTTCTTGAACGTGACGTTGGGCATGGGTTTCTCCAGCGGTGGTTGGGGTAGGCACACGCGGCGATGTGGCGTGGACAGGACTCCATGCTAGGGATGGGATTGGATTTGATAAACATCCTTTGAAAGACATGAGTGGTTAGATAAACTAAACAAATGCCGCTCGAACCCTCTCTCGTTTCCTCCTTGACGTGGTTCGCCCACATTGCCCGCCACCGCAGCTTCACCAGGGCAGCGGCGGAGATGGAGGTCACCCGGGCGGCGCTGTCGCAGCACCTGAAGGGCCTGGAGCAGCAGCTGAACGTGCGGCTGCTCCACCGCACGACGCGGGACATGTCGCTGACCGAGGAAGGGCAGCGCCTGCTGGACGTGCTGCAGCCCGCGCTGACGGCCATCGAGCGGGCGGTGATGGAACTGGGGGAGGCCCATGAGGAGCCGTCGGGCCTGATCCGCATGAACGCCTCGCGCATCGCCGCCCGGCTGCTGATCGAGCCGCATATGGGCGCGTTCCTGGCGCGCTACCCGAAGCTGCGGCTGGAGCTGGTGATGAACGACGGCTTCTCGAACATCGTGGCCGATGGCATGGACGCCGGCATCCGGCTGGGCGAAAGCCTTCATGATCACATGGTGGCCGTGCCGGTCACGCCTCCCATCGAAATGGCCATCGTCGGATCGCCGGAGTACTTCGCGCGGCACGGTGTGCCCGAGGAGCCGGCCGACCTGATGCGGCACAACTGCCTGGCCTACCGCTTCACCTCCAGCGGCACCATCGACCGCTGGTCGTTCACATCGCCCGATGCCGACGGACGAACGGTGTTGTTCGAGCCCAGGGGCAACGCCGTGTTCAACGACGACGAGAACCTGCTGAACGCGGCGGTGCAGGGCGTGGGGCTGATCAAGTACCTGGACATCTGCGTTCGCCAACACCTGGCGGACGGGCGATTGGTACGCGTGCTGGCGCCCTGGTGCCGGCCCTTTCCGGGCTTCTACCTCTACGTTCCGTCGCGGGCACAGATGCCGGCCAAGATCCGGGCGCTGATGGATTTCCTGGTCGAACGGCGGGAACAGCTTGCGCACGCATCCCGCGAAGCCGTCCCGGCAGGACATCGGACCGCCGCTGCGAAACACAAGCGGCGGTGAGTCCGCCGGCCCCGCCCCCGTAGAATCGCCCCCACGAACAACTCCGCTTGTGCCGCGTGACGGCTGAGAGGGACGCGCCCCGCACCGGGGCGCGCAGCAGCCCACCCCGAGGCCGCTCCAACGCCCAAGCCGTGTTTGCGTGTTTCGCGTTGCCTGCACCGGAGTCCCCAATGCCCTCTGCCTTCCCCCTGAACCGTTTCGCCCTCGCGCTGCTGCTCGCACCGTTGGCGGCCGGGGCCCAACTGCGCGTGCAGGACGCCTCCGTGCTCGCCGGCACCTGCGTGAACTGCCACGGCCCCGAGGGCCGCTCCACCGGCGCCATCCCCAGCCTGCGCGGCCACACCGCCGGCTACCTGCTGCAGCGCCTGCGCGCCTTCCGCGCCGGGCAGGCGCCGGACGCCACGGTGATGACGCGCCTCATGAAGGGCTACGACGACGCGCAGATCGAGGCGCTGGCCCAATGGTTCGCCAGCCAGGAGGGCCGCTGATGTCCTGCACCCGACGCACCGTGCTCGCCAGCGCCCTCGCGCTGCCCGCCCTGGTTCAGGCCCGCGCCGGCGCCGCCCACGTGGTGGTCGTGGGCGGCGGCTTCGGCGGCGCCACGGCCGCGCGCTACCTGCGCCAGCGCGCGCCGGGCGTGCGCGTGACGCTCATCGAGCCCGCCGAGCGCTTCCACACCTGCCCGTTCTCCAACCTCTACCTGGCGGGCCTGCGCACCTGGGACAGCATCGGCCATGGCTACGCCGGCCTGCGCGCGGCGGGCGTGGAGGTGATCCATGCGCGCGCCGAGGACGTGGACGCCGCCGCACGCACGCTGCGCCTGTCGAACGGCCAGACGCTGCGCTGGGATCGCCTCGTGCTCTCGCCCGGCGTGGACATGCGCTGGAACGCGCTCGAAGGCTACGACGAGGCTGCGGCGGAACGCGCGCCGCACGCCTGGAAGGCCGGGCCGCAGACGCTGCTGCTGCGCCGCCAGCTCGAAGCCATGCCCGACGGCGGCACCTTCGTGATGGCGATCCCCGACAACCCGTTCCGCTGCCCGCCCGGCCCCTACGAGCGCGCGGCGATGGTGGCGCACTACCTCAAGCGCCACAAGCCGCGCAGCAAGGTGCTGCTGCTCGACGCGAAGGACAGCTTCTCCAAGCAGGCGCTGTTCCAGCAGGGCTGGAAGGCGCTGTACGGCGACATGATCGAGTGGGTCAAGCAGTCCGACGACGGGCAGGTGATGCGCGTGGACGCTGCCAGGCTGGAGGTGGAAACCACCTTCGGCACGCGCCACAAGGCCGACGTGCTCAACGTGATCCCGCCGCAGAAGGCCGGCTTCATCGCCGGGCGCGCGGGCGTGACGGACGCCAGCGGCTGGGTGCCCGTGAAGGCCGAGAGCTTCGAGTCGCGCCAGGTGGCGGGCATCTACGCGCTGGGCGACGCGACCATCGCCGCGCCCATGCCCAAGTCGGGCTTCGCGGCCAACACGCAGGGCAAGGTGGCCGCTGCCGCCATCGCGGCGGATCTGCTGGGGCAGGCCGCGCCCACGGCCGCCTATGCCAACACCTGCTACAGCCTGATCGGGCCGGGCTACGGCATCTCGGTGGCGGGCATCTACCGCGCCGAGGGCGGCAAGCTGGTCGAGCCCGCGGGCTCGGGCGGCGTGAGCCCGCTGGATGGCAATGCCGACTACCGCGCGGCGGAAGCGCGCTATGGAGAAGCCTGGTACGCGGCCATCTCCGCCGACATCTGGGACCGCTGAATGGACTTGCTCTGGGCCGGATTCCTCCTGGGCTGCGCCTTCGGCGTGGCCGCGCGGCTGGGGCGCTTCTGCCTGCTGCGCGGCCTGCGCGAAGCGCCTGCCCTGCGCGCCTTCGCGCTGGCGCTGGCCGTGGCGCTGCTGGGCTCGCAGGCGCTGGCCTGGGCGGGGCTGGCCGACCTGGGCACGGCGCAGGTCGTGCGCGCGCGCTTCTCGCTGCCGGGCGTGTTCATCGGCGGCCTGCTGTTCGGCGCGGGCATGGCGCTGGCGCGCAACTGCGGCGCGCGCGCCCTGGTGCTGCTCGCGGGCGGCAACCTGCGCGCGCTGGTCGCCCTGCTGTGCCTGGGCCTGGCCGCGCAGGCCACGCTGACGGGCGTGCTCGCACCCGTGCGCCAGTGGCTGCAGGGCTGGGGCGCAGTGCAGCTCGAACATGCGGCGCTGCCGCAGTGGCTGGCGGCGCAAGGCCTGCCCCCGGGCGCGGCCACGCTGGGCGCTGCCGGCCTGCCCGCGCTGGCGCTGCTGGCCTATGCGCTGCGGCAGGTGCGCGGCAACGGTGTGGCGCTGCTGTGCGCCACCGCCATCGGCGCGCTGGTGGCGGCGGGCTGGTGGATCACGGGTCAGATGGCCGATCCGTTCGAGCCCACACCCGTGCCGCTCACCTCCCTGAGCTTCATCGGCCCCGTGGCCGAGGGGCTGCTCTACCTGCAACTGGCCGTGGGCCGCGCCGCCAGCCTGGGCCCGGCCATCGTGGCGGGCACCCTCGCGGGCGCCTGCGCCACCGCACTGCTCACGCGCACGGCCCGCTGGGAAGGCTTCGACAGCCCCGCGCGCCTGGCCGCCTCGGCCGGCGGCGGGCTGCTGATGGGCCTGGGCGGCGTGCTGGCCGTGGGCTGCTCCATCGGCCAGGGGCTTTCGGGCCTCTCCACGCTGGCGTTCGCCAGCCTGCCCGCCTGCGCGGGCATCGTGGCGGGCGCACTGCTCGTCCTTCGATTTTTTTATCCGTCAACCCAAGGAGACCGCCATGCAACGACGTAGCTTCCTCATCACCCCGCCCGCGCTCGCCATGGGCGCAGTGGCCGGCGCAGTGGCCGGCCCGGCCCTGGCCGCACCGGCCGTCATCAGCCCGCAGTCGCGCATCCTGCCGCGCAAGGGCAGTGCGCCGCGCATCGTGATCTGCGGCGGCGGTTGGGGCGGCCTGACGGCCGCGCGCTACCTGCGCGAGCTGATCCCGAACTCCGACGTGGTGGTGCTGGAGCGCAACCCCACGTTCTGGTCCGGCCCCATGAGCAACAAGTGGCTCATCGACATCGTGAACACCGACTTCGTGCAGCACGACATGCTGCGCCCGGCCAACCGCTACGGCTACACGCTGCTGCAGACCGAGGTGACGGGCTTCGAGCGCGACAAGAAGCTGGTGCGCACCACGCATGGCCTGGTCGAGTACGACTACCTGATCCTCTCGGGCGGCATCCGCGACGCGTGGGACGCCTGGTACGGCGACGACCAGCGCGCCATCGAGCACACACGCACGCACTTCGCCAGCGCCTACATCCCCAACCAGCAGATGTTCGCGCTCAAGCAGCGCGTGAAGGATTTCAAGGGCGGCACGCTGGTGATGACGCTGCCCCCGCCGCCGCACCGCTGCCCGCCCTCGCCCTACGAGCGCGCCTGCCTGATCGCCTCGCACATCAAGAAGAACAAGATCCCCGGCAAGATCGTCATCCTCGACCCCAAGCCCAAGATCGCCCCCATCGGCGTGGGCTACAAGCAGGCGTTCGACGAGCTGTACCCGGACATCATCACCCACGTGCCCAACGCGCGCGTGCAGGAGGTGGATCCGTTCAACAAGCGCATCAAGACCACGGCCGGCGAGCTGAAGTTCGACGAGGCCATCCTGATGCCCCCGCACCAGGCCGCCGACATGGTCTGGCACGCGGGCCTGATCGGCAAGGACGCGACCACCGGCAAGCCCACCGGCTGGGCCGACATGCACCAGCGCCTGTTCCATGCCAACGGCGACGACAGCGTGTACTTCGTGGGCGACCTGATGGGCGCCATCTCGCCCCAATTCGGCCATTACCCCAAGAGCGCGCACGTCGCCAACTACATCGGCCAGATCGTCGCCAAGTACATCGCCCAGCGCGTGGCAGGCCAGGAAGTCAAGCCGCTGCTGCCCGACAACCTCTGCTACATGATGGTCAACACCGAGCCGCAGGAGGAAATCTCGGTCAAGTTCGAGTACGAGGTGGATGCCAAGGGCCAAGTCAACCAGACGCAGATCGACATGGACGTGCGCACGGCCGACCTGGTGAAGGAAGACTTCGCCTGGGCGCGCAGCAAGTTCAGCGACTTCCTCGCCATTTGAGCCCATGCAGCGCAGAACCCTGATGGCCGCCAGCGCCGCCGCGCTGGCCCTTCCCGCCCTGGCCCAGCCGCAGAGCAAGACGCCGCTGACCAACGCCGCCCTGGCCCCCAACCCGGCCGAGTTCCGCAAGGCCATGGCCGATTTCAGCAAAAGCACCAAGCCGCAGGCCGAGGGCCTGCATCTGGACGTGCCCACGCTGGCCGACAACCCCGCCGCCGTGCCGGTGAAGGTCAAGGTCACGCTGCCGATCACCGAGCAGGATTGGTGCGAGGAAATCATCGTGCTGGCCGACCTGAACCCCGCGCCCCTGGCCTGTCGCCTGCAGTTCACGGCAGCGGCGGGCACGGCCGAGGCGGCGGTGCGCGTGCGCCTGACGCAGTCGCAGACCATCCACGCGCTGGCGCGCATGAAAAGCGGCAAGCTGCTCGCGGCCAGCCATGCAGTGACGGTGGCCGCCAGCGGCTGCGGCATGTGAGGAAACCCGGATGAACCAGAAACCACCCCGCGTCTGGATCAGCAACGCAAGCCCCAAGAAAGGCGAAGTGCTGCGCGTGCGCGCGCAGATCGAGCACATCATGGAAAGCGGCTTGCGCACCGATGAAGCCGGCAAGATCCGCCCGCGCAACATCGTCACGCGCTTCGAGGCGCACCTGGGCCAGGCGCTGCTGTTCGCCTGGGAGCCGGGAATCTCCGTCTCGCAGAACCCCTACATCGAGTTCACCTTCCTCGCGCGCGAGAGCGGCGAGCTGCGCCTGCGCTGGAAGGACGACGCGGGCCAGTCGGCCAGCGCCAGCAAGAGCATCGTCGTAAGTTAGGCACCCCGCCCCGGCGCGCCGCACAGATAGCCCGCGAGCATGTCCACGATGGTCTGCTCGACCTGCGCCATGCCATGCCGTGGCAGAGGCGTGATGACAGCTGCGTGCACCAGGGATTCCATGGCCTGGAGCACAGCCCAGGTGGCCAGGTCGAGATCGCGCGGCGCAATCTCGTTGCGGTGCTCTTCCAGCAGTTGCCGGATGCGCTGGAAGATGCCTTGGTCGGCCGGGCTCTGCTCGGCCGGCGCGTCGAAGAACGGGAACTCCTTCTCCAGCACCCGGTGCAGCGCCGGCGCGACCTGGTGCGCCGCCAGCAGCGCGTGGACGATGGCTGCCAGGTGCCCGCGCAGGCCGCGCGGCTGGGTGCCCGCCAGCACGGCCTCGATGGCGGCCTGCATCTGCGCCGCGTGCTGCTCGTGCAGGGCCGTGATCAGCGAATCCTTGTTCGGGAAGTATTGGTAGACCGAGCCCACGCTCACCCCGGCGCGCTCGGCCACCAGGTTGGTGTTGGTGCCGGCGTAGCCGCGCTCGGCCAGAACGCGAGCCGTGGCTTCCAAAATGACCTCGACCAGCGCGCGGGAACGGGCCTGGCGCGGGATTCTGCGGGGCTGGGGCAGTGCCTGCATGGGGGACTCCAAAGGCGAGTTTTCAATATGAGCGATGGCTCATATTCTCGCAGATACCGAGCAAATGCTCATATCTGGAGTCCATCCCATGCCTTCCCATGCGCCACCCGGCGTCAATGTCTTTCTTCGGCTGCTGCCCATCACGCTGGCGGTCTTCATCGGTTTTCTCGCCATCGGCCTGCCGCTGCCGGTGCTGCCCCTGCACGTGCACGACGGCCTGGGCCTGAGCCCCCTGGTGGTGGGCGTGGTCATCGGCGCGCAGTTCGCCGCCGCGCTGCTGTCGCGCGCCTGGGCGGGCCACCTGGCCGACACCCGGGGCGCCAGGCGCGCCGTGGTCACGGGCCTGCTCGTCTCGGCCAGCGCGGGCCTCGCCTATCTGGCGTCGCTGGCCTGTGCCACGCCCGCCGCCTCGGCCGGGGTGCTGCTGCTGGGGCGCGTGCTGCTGGGCTGCGGCGAGAGCCTGGTCGTCACCGGCGCGCTGAGCTGGGGCGTGGGCCTGGCCGGGCCGCAGAACGCGGGCAAGGTGATGGCCTGGGTGGGCATCGCCATGTACGGCGCCTACGCCCTGGGCGCCCCGACGGGCGCGGCCGTACATGCGGCCCACGGCTTCGCGGGCATTGCCGCCGCGAGCTGCCTGGCCCCGCTGCTGGCGCTGGGCGCGGTGTGGGGCGTGCGGGCGGTGGCGCCCACGGCGGCGCGGCGCACGCCGTTCTACCGCGTGCTGGGCAGCGTCTGGCTGCCCGGGCTGGGGCTGGCGCTGTCCAGCGTGGGCTTTGGCGTCATTACCGCCTTCATCGCCCTGCTGTTCGCGGCCAAGGGCTGGGGCAACGCGGGCCTGGCGTTCACGGCGTTCGGCCTGGCCTTCATCGGCGCGCGCCTGCTCTTCGGCCACCTGCCCGACCGGCTGGGCGGCGCGCGCGTCGCGCTCGCCTGCGTGGTCGTCGAGGCCGTGGGGCAGTTGCTGATCTGGGGCGCCGACACGGCCGCCCTGGCCTACCTGGGCGCGGCCCTGACGGGGTTTGGCTACTCGCTGGCGTTTCCCGGCTTCGGCGTGGAGGCGGTGCGCCGCGCGCCGCCGCAGAGCCGGGGCGTGGCCATGGGCGCCTACGTGGCGTTCCTGGACATCGCGCTGGGCATCACCGGCCCGGCCCTGGGCGCCGTGGCCGGCGCCTGGAACGTGGGCGCGGTGTACCTGGCCGGCGCCGTGGCCGTGGGCCTGTCGCTGCTGGTGGCCGTGGGCCTGCTGGCAACGCCGCTGCGCGGAGGCCGCCATGCATGACGCGACCCCGCCCCGCACGGCGCGCGCGCTGGCCGAGGTGCTGGCCGCCCGCACGCTCACGCCGCACATGCGGCGCATCACGCTGGGCGGCGCCGAGGTCGCCCGCTTCCTGCAGGCGGACGGCATCGGCGCGCCGGCCGCCTGGGTGAAGGTGTTCCTGCCCTGCGGCACGGGCCGCGCCTACACCCTGCGGCACATCGACCGCGCGGCCGGAACGCTGGACGTGGACTTCGTCCTGCACGGGCACGGCCCGGCATCCGGCCCGGCCTCGGCCTGGGCCGCCCAGGCGCGGGCCGGGGAGCGCGTCGGCATCGCGGGCCCGCGCGGCGGCGGTTTCGCGCTGCCCGCCGACGCCCGCTGGGTGCTGCTCGCCGGGGACGCCACCGCCCTGCCGGCCCTGCAGCGCATCGCCGGCGCGCTGCCCGCGCACGTACAGGCCAAGGTATACGCCGAGGTGCCCGAGGCCGCCGACCAGCAGCCCATCGACAGCCCGGCCAGTCTGCGTACGGAGTGGTTCACGCAGCGCCAGTCGCCGGGCCTGGCCCTGTGCCAGGCGCTGCTGCACCGCCCGCTGCCCCCGGGGCCGGGCTACCTGTGGATGGCGGGGGAATCCCAGGCCATGCGCACCCTGCGGCAGCACTACCTGCAGGAGCGCGGGCTGGCGCCCCGGCGCCTGCATGCCCAGGGGTACTGGAAGGCCGGCCAAGCCGATCACCGCGAGGGCTGAAGGCCGCCGCCGTTCACGCGCGCACCGCGCTCCGGAACGCGGCGGCCAGCGCATCCAGCGCGTCGCGCGGCCGCCCGCCGCGCACCCGCGTGTGCAGCAGCACCGGCAGGCGCGGCAAGGCGGGCAGCCCGAGCCGGCGGCCCACGTCCTCGGCGCCCAGCGGCAGCATGCGCGGCGCCAGCGCGGCCACGCCCAGGCCGGCCATGACGGCGGCGGCCACGGCGGCGATGCCGCCGCCGGTGAACACCTCCGTCCACGGCACGCCCGCCGCGTCGAGCACCTGCCCGGCCAGCGCGCGCACGCCGCAGGGCGCGGCCATCGTGGCCAGCGGCAGCGGCTCGCCCGCGCGCGGCTGCCAGCCCGGCGCGGCGAACCAGCCGAAGGGTTCCTCGGCGAGCAGCTCGCCATCGCCGCGGCCCGCGTCCAGGCGCACGATGGCGGCGTCCAGCTCGCGCCGGTCGAAGCGCTGCAGCAGCTCGCCCGACGTGGCGATGCGGATCTCGATCAGCAACTGCGGCGCCTGGGCGTTCATGCGCGCGATGAGCGCGGGCAGCTCCGGCCCCGCCACGTGGTCGCTGATGCCCACGGCGAGGCGCTCGCGCGCCGTGGCCCCGGCGGCCAGCGCGCGCGCGTGCGCCTCCAGCAGGGCGCGCGCATGGCCGAGAAAGGCCGTGCCCTGGTCGGAAAGCCGCACGTGGCGCGGCGTGCGCTCGATGAGCCGCACGCCCAGCCGCGCCTCCAGCCGCTTGAGCTTGAGGCTCACGGCGGCCTGCGTGGCGCCCAGGGCGTCGGCGGCGCGGGTGAAGCTGCCCAGTTCGGCGATGCGGACGAAGGCCTGAACGGCGTCGAGGTCAAGGGGGCGGTCCATCATTTCAAAAAATTATCTCTGATATGTTTTTTGATAACTTGTTGAAATCATTCTCGCATCCTAAGGTGGCACCCATCGTCACTACCTCCCAAGGAACCGCCATGCCCCTCGTTCACATCGCCCTGCGCGCCGGCAAGCCGCCGGCCTACCGGCAAGCGCTCTGCGACGGCGTGTACCGCGCGCTGCAAGAGACCTTCGACGTGCCCGAGGACGACCAGTTCATGGCCATCACCGAGCACGAGGCCGCCAACTTCCGCTACGGCGCGACCTACCTCGGCGTGGCGCGCAGCGACGACCTGGTGTTCATCCAGATCACCGCCAGCGCCACCCGCACGGCGGCGCAGAAGAAGGCGCTGTACCGGCGCATCGCCGAGCGGCTCGGCGAGCAGCCCGGCCTGCGGCCCGAGGACGTGTTCGTGAACCTGGTCGAGGTGGCCCGGGAGAACTGGTCGCTGGGCCACGGGCAGGCGCAGTACGCCGAGGAATTTCGATAAAAAGTGCCGCCAGCCCTTGCCCAGCAGGCGCTAGCAGCTCCTGAAAGCAGAGCAAACGCTCAAGGCTCCGCCGCCTGCCGCGCACGCCACTGCACCGGCGTGCACCCCGTCCAGCGCTTGAACGCGCGCCAGAACACCGCCGGCTCGGCAAAGCCCAGCGCCTGGCCGATGTCGGCCAGCGCGCGCCCGGGCTGCGCCACGGCCTGCAGCGCGGCCTCGCGCCGCACGGCGTCCAGCAGCGCGGAAAAGCTCAGCTGCTGCGCCCGCATGCGCCGCGCCAGCGTACGCTCGCTCAGGCCCAGCGCCTGCGCGGCCTCGGCGCGCGTGGGCACGCGGCCCGGCAGCGCGGCGGCGATCCAGGCGCGCAGTTCCTGCGCCAGCGCGCCGCCCTCGTGCAGCACGGCCAGGCGCTGCGCCGCGTACTGGTGGTGCAGGCGCGCCAGTTGCGCGTCGGCCTGGGGCAGGGGCGCGTCGAGCAGCGCGTTGTCCAGCAGCACGCCGCTGAACGCCTGCTCGAACGCCACCGGACTGCCGAAGGCCTCGCGGTAGCCCGCCAGCGGCCCCACGCGCGGCTGGCTGAACTGCACCTGCAGCGGGCGCACGGCCTGGCCCGTGACCCAGCGCGAGAACGCCACCACCGCCGCCAGCACGGCCTCGATCTGGTGCGGACTGAACGCCAGCGCACCCTGGCGCGGGTGGTAGACCACCCAGCCCGCCCGCGCGCCCGCGATCACCTGGAAGCGCCCGCCGTCGCTGATGAGGCGCTGGTACTGCTGCACCACGCCGATCGCCGCGCGCAGGCTGGGCGCGGACTGCAGCAGGTAGCTCACCACGTTGAAGCTGCCCGGCCCCACCAGCGCCCCGGCCTTGAGGCCAAAGCCCGCGTCCTGCGTGCAGTGCGCCGCTGCGCGCCACAGCCGCGTGATGTGGTCGATGGGCCAGCGCTCGCGCGCCAGCTCCGCCGGGGCAATGCCGGCCTGCGCCAGCAGGCGCGCGCGCGGCACCCCGGCGCGCTCGCCGGCCGCGAGCACGGTGTTCACCCAGCTCATCGATACGCTGGCCTGCAAAGTCAAAGCAGATGGCCTCCAAAGTCAATCCAAACCCATCATAAGGGCCTATGGTTACCAGCCAGCGCACCGCCCAGAGTGCGCGCAAGGAGACTGCCGCATGGCAACCCAACATTCCGACGCCATCGTCCTCGGCGGCGGCCTGGCCGGCATCGTGGCCGCGCTGGAGCTGCTGCGCGCGGGCCAGCGCGTCACGCTGGTGGACCGCGACACGCCCGAACGCTTCGGCGGCCTGGCCCTGTGGGCCTTTGGCGGCATGGCGCTGGTGGGCACGCCGCTGCAGGCGAAGATGAAGATCCCCGATACGCCCGAGCGCGCGCTGGCCGACTGGCTGCGCTTCGGCGAGATCGGCCCCGGCGAGCACTGGCCGCGCCAGTGGGCGCGCTACTACGTGGAGCACTCGCGCGCCCAGGTGCACGACTGGCTGGTGCAGGAGGGCGTGAAGTTCATGCCCGCCGTGAACTGGGTGGAGCGCGGGCTGCACGGCGACGGCAACAGCCTGCCGCGCTACCACATCGTCTGGGGCACCTCGCGCGAGCTCACGCGCTGCCTGATCGCGGCGCTGCGCCGCGCGGGCGAAGGCGGCATGCTCACGCTGCTGCACGGCCTCCGCGCCACGGCGCTGGAGCGGCAGAACGGCCGCATCGCAGGCGCCATCGCCATCAACGAGGCCACGGGCGAGGAAGTGCGCCTGCAAGCGCCCGTGGTAGTGCTGGCCATGGGCGGCATCAACGGCGGGCACGAGGAAACGCGCGCCAACTGGCCTCCGGGCAGGCCGCTGCCCGCCACCCTGCTCAACGGTGCGCACCCCTTCGCCGACGGCAGGCTGCACCGCCACGCCGCCACGCTGGGCGCGCAAATCACCCACGCGGGCGAGATGTGGAACTACGCGGCGGGCTTTCCGCACCCCTTTCCGCACTTCGACGGGCACGGCCTGTCGGCCATTCCGTGCAAGTCGGCGCTGTGGCTGAACCACCGGGGCGAGCGCATCGGCCCAGAGCCGCTGGTGACCGGCTTCGACACGCACTGGCTGTGCCAGCGCGTGGCGCAGCAGGAAAAGCCCTGGACCTGGCACCTGCTCAACTGGCGCATCGCGGCCAAGGAGTTCGCCATCTCGGGCGCCGAGCACAACCAGCGCATCCGCGACCGGCAGTTCCCGCAGTTTCTCAAGGAAACGCTGCTGGGCAACCACCGCCTGGTGCGGCAGATGCAGCGGCAAAGCCCGCATTTCCTGGTGGACGACACGCTGGCCGGGCTGGCCGCGAAGATGAACGCGCTGACCGCCTCGCTCGACGTGGCGCCCGAGGCACTGCAGGCCACGGCCGATGCGTTCGACGCCAACTTCGCCCACGGCAGCAAGCTGCACAACGACGACCAGATCCGCCGCATCCTGCACGCGCGCCAGTGGGGGCCGGACCGGCTGCGCACCTGCGCGCCCGCGCCGCTGCAAAAGCCGGGCGCGGGGCCGTTCATCGCCATCCAGATGCAGCTCATCACGCGCAAGAGCCTGGGCGGGCTGCAGACGGATCTGCAAAGCCGCGTGCTCGACGGCGCGGGCCAGCCCATCGGCGGCCTGTACTGCGTGGGCGAGGCGGCGGGTTTCGGCGGCGGCGGGGCCTCTGGCCGCCGCTCGCTGGAGGGCACCTTCCTGCCCGGCTGCATCCTCACGGGCCGGGCGGCGGCGCGCGCCATCGCGGCCGGCGGCTGAGACCACCACGGTAAAAGGAGACGACACCATGCAGGGAGACATCGTTTCGGGCGTGCTGCTGCCGCTCATCCTGGCGTTCATCATGTTCTCGCTCGGCCTGGGGCTTACGCCGGCCGACTTCCGGCGCATCCTGGCGCAGCCGCGCGCGCTGCTGGTGGGCGTGGCCTGCCACTTCGTGCTGCTGCCGCTGGTCTGCTACCTCATGCTCACGCTGCTCGGCATGGGCGGCGTGTTCGCCGTGGGCTTCATGATCCTGGCCGCCTGCCCCACGGGCAGCACGTCGAACCTGCTGACCTACCTGGCGCGCGGCGACGTGGCGCTGGCGCTGAGCTTCACCGCCGTGGCCAGCGTGCTCACCATCTTCACGCTGCCCCTGGTCGTCACCTGGGCGCTGGGCCACTTCCTCGGCGCGGCGCGCGCCGTGGACGTGCCCGTGGGCCTGATGATGGGCCAGGTGGCGCTGGTGCTGGGCGTGCCCGTCAGCCTGGGTATGTGGGCGCGCCGGCGGTTCACCGCCTGGGCGTTGCGCTTCGAGCCGCGCGCCACGAAGGTGGCCACGGTGCTGTTCGTGCTCATCGTGGTGCTGGCCGTGACCAAGAACTGGGCGCTGCTGGTGGACAACTTCGGCTCGCTGGCGCCTTTCGCCGTGGCACTCAACCTCGGCATGCTCACGCTGGGCTTCGCCGTGGCCTGGGCCGCGCGGCTGTCCTACCGCCAGTCGGTCACGCTGGGCATCGAGACGGCGGTGCAGAACGCCGCGCTGGCGCTGGTGATCGCCAGCACCGTGCTCAAGGACGACGCCATGGCCATCCCCGGCGCGCTCTACGGCGTGCTGATGTACGCCGGCGGGCTGGCCTTCGCGCTGGCCATGCGGCGCTTCGGCCACGGCCGCGCCACGGAGGCCGCCCATGCTGCCTGACCTGTCCTACCCCGCCGCCACCGAGGACTGGCGCCGCCTGGCGGCCAAGCGCCTGCCGCGCTTCCTGTTCGACTACATCGACGGCGGCGCCAACGGCGAGCGCACGCTGGCCGCCAACGTGAGCGACCTTGCCGCCCTGCGCCTGCGCCAACGCGTGCTGGTGGACGTGGCCCAGGTGGACACCCGCGCCACCCTGGCGGGCCAGCCCTGCGCGCTGCCGCTGGCGCTGGCGCCCATTGGCCTCGCCGGCATGGCCGCGCGCCGGGGCGAGGCCCAGGCCGCGCGCGCCGCGCACGCGGCGGGCGTGCCGTTCACGCTCTCCACCGTGGGCATCTGCGCGCTGGATGAAGTGGCCGCCGCCGCCAGCGCGCCGCCCTGGTTCCAGCTCTACATGCTGCGCGACCGCGGCGCCGTGCGCGCGCTGCTGGAGGATGCGTGGGCCGCCGGCTGCCGCACGCTGGTCTTCACCGTCGACCTGCCGCTGCCCGGCATGCGCCTGCGCGACGTGCGCCACGGCATGGCCGCCAGCGGCGCGCGCCCCGCGCTCATCCGGGCCGCGCAGGTGCTGGCACGCCCCGGCTGGGTGTGGGACGTGGCCCTGCGCGGCAAGCCGCTGCGCTTTGGCAACCTGACCGCGCAGGTGCCCGGCGCGCGCGACCTGAACGCCTTCAAGGCCTGGGTGGATGCGCAGTTCGACCCGGGCGTGACGTGGAAGGACATCGAATGGCTGCGCGGCCAGTGGCAGGGCCGCCTGCTGCTCAAGGGCCTGCTCGACGTGGAGGACGCGCGCGCCGCCGTGGCCGTGGGCGCACAGGGCATCGTTGTCTCCAACCACGGCGGGCGCCAGCTCGATTCCGTGGCCTCGACCGCTTCCAAGCTGCCCGCCATCGCCCAGGCCGTGGGCGCGCAGACCGAGGTGCTGGTGGACGGCGGCGTGCGCGGCGGCGTGGACATCTTCAAGGCCCTGGCGCTGGGCGCGCGCGGCGTGCTCGTGGGCCGCCCCTGGGTGTGGGCGCTGGCCGCGCAGGGCGAGGCGGGCGTGCGCACGCTGCTGGCGCAGTGGCAGCGCGAGCTGCTGCTGGCGATGACGCTGGCGGGCGTGACGCGCACCGCCGACATCGGCCCGCAACACCTCGACACGGATTCATAGCCAAATCAGCCTCTAGCGCTTACAGGACAAGCGCAAGCAGCTATCAATACAGAAGCAAGGAGATTCCCATGAACGGCGCACAAGCCCTGCTCCAAACCCTGGCCGACGCGGGCGTGGAGGTCTGCTTCACCAACCCCGGCACGAGCGAGATGCACTTCGTCGCCGCGCTGGACACCGAGCCGCGCATGCGCGCCGTGCTGGCGCTGTTCGAGGGCGTGGCCACCGGCGCGGCCGACGGCTACGCGCGCATGGCGGGTAAGCCCGCCGCCACGCTCTTGCACCTGGGCTGCGGCCTGGGCAACGGCCTGGCCAACCTGCACAACGCACGCAAGGGCAAGGTGCCGGTGGTCAACATCGTGGGCGACCATGCCACGTACCACACGCGCTACGACGCGCAGTTGCAGTCCGACATCGAGACCGTGGCGCGCAACGTCTCGCCCGGCTTCGTGCGCACCGCGCAAAGCACCGCCGCGCTGGGCCGGGATACCGCCGATGCCATCGCCGCCGCGCGCGGCCTGCCGGGCCAGGTGGCCACGCTGATCCTGCCCGCCGACGTGTCCTGGGGCGAGGGCGGCCAGCCCTGCCCACCGCCGCAGCCACCCGCGCCCGCCGCCGCCAGCGACGAAGCCGTGCAGGCCGCCGCGCAGGCCATCCGCTCGGGCGAGAAAACCATCGTGCTGCTCGGCGGCCACGCGCTGCGCGAGGGCGCGCTGCGGGCCGCCGCGCGCATCGCCGCGCACAGCGGCGTGCAGTTGCTCGCCGAGGTCTTCCCCACCCGCATAGAGCGCGGCGCGGGCCTGCCCTTCGTCGAACGCGTGGCCTACCTGGCCGAGCTGGCAGGCGTGCAGCTGGCGGGCGCGCGGCACCTGGTGCTGGTGGATGCCAAATCGCCCGTCTCGTTCTTCGCCTACCCCGGCAAGGCCAGCGACCTGGTGCCCGAGGGCTGCACAGTGCACACCCTGAGCAGCCCCGCGCAGGACGCGGCGGCCAGCCTGGAGAAGCTCGCCGCCGCGCTGGGCGCCACCGCCGAGCCGCCGCTGGCCCCCGCCCGGCGCCCGGAGCGCCCGCGTGGGCCGCTCACCGCGCCCAAGGTCTGCAAGGCCGTGGGCCACCTGCTGCCCGAGAACGCCATCCTGATCGACGAAGCCATCACCTCCGGCCTGATGCTGGGCACCATGACGGCAGGCTGCCCGCGCCACGACCTGCTGACGCTCACCGGCGGCGCCATCGGCCAGGGCCTGCCCAACGCCGTGGGCGCGGCCATCGCCTGCCCCGATCGCCCGGTGATCGCGCTGATCGGCGACGGCACGGCCATGTACACCATCCAGGCGCTGTGGAGCATGGCGCGCGAGCACCTGCACGTGGTGTCGGTGATCTTCAACAACGCCAGCTACTCGGTGCTGAACGTGGAGCTGGAGCGCGTGGGCGCCGAGGAGGCAGGCCCCAAGGCCAAGTCGCAGCTCGACCTGAAAGGGCCGGTGCTGAATTTCGCGCACCTGGCCCAGGGCATGGGCGTACACGCGGTGCGCGCCCGCACGGCCGAGGACTTCTGCCAGGCGCTGGAGCATGCGCTGGCGCACCCGGGGCCGCATCTGATCGAGGCGCTGGTGCCCGAATCGCTCGCGGGCGCCAAGCGCAAGGTGCTGCCGTGGCTGCTCAAGTCGCTGCCCAGCCTGCCTGCGCCGGTGGCGCGCGCGCTCAAGCGCAAGATCGCGCCGTGACTGCGCCGCCCGCCGTGGCGTATCAACCGCCCTGGTAGCGGCCGGGGCGGTGGCTCACCGCCAGGAACACGCCCATGACCACGGCGGCCAGCACCGACCAGGCCACGCGGTCCCACGGCACGACCCACAGCGCCAGCAGCACCACCGCGCAATCGATGGCCATCTGCACCTTGCCGGCACGCAGGCCATGGCGCTCCTGCAGGTACAGCGACACGATGGTGGCCCCGCCCAGGCTGGACTTGTGGCGCGCCAGGAACAGCACGCCGGTGCCCATCAGCAGGCCGCCGGCGATGGCGGCGAAGGCCGGGTGCAGGTAGTCGATGTGGATGAGGCGCGGCCCCAGCTCGGCGATCAGCGACAGGATGCCCACGCTGACGAAGGTCTTGATGGTGAAGGCGCGCCCGAGGTGCTTCCAGGCGAACCAGTAGAACGGCAGGTTGATGGCGAAATAGATGGCGCCGAACGGCCAGCCCGTGGCGTAGTGCAGCACGAAGGCCAGCCCCGCGGTGCTGCCCGTGAGCAGGCCCGCCTGGGCGTACATCATCATGGTCAGGCCCACGAACAGCGAACCGGTAAAAAGCGCCTGGACATCCTCGAACACGCCATGGCGCGGCGCGGCGTGCGGGGATGGGGCACCCGGCGCGGCGGCGCCAGGCAGGGAGACGGAAGCGGACGATGGGACGGTGCGGCTGGCCATGGTGAGGTTTCTCTGCAACGCGGGCCCGGCGCGGGTAGCGCCGGCGCGCGATCATCGCATGCAAAACTTACGCCTGTTTGGCAATAGGGTTTGCCCCAGGTTTGCACCACCCTGGTGCGGGCGCCACACGTCAGGGCCCGTCAGGGATTTTTTCGGCGCTGCCCGAGCGGCGCACCGTGCCGTCCGGGCCGAACACCACGGTGAAGATCATGTGGCGCGGGCCGTCGCCCCAATTCCAGTCCCACTCGGTTTCCTGCTTCAGGTCGTAGGTGATCCGCTTGGCGGGCTTGCCCAGGAGGCGGCGCACCTGCTCCTGCGCCATGCCCGGCTGCACCTTGTCGAAATGGTGCGGGGCCAGCACCTGGCGCAGCGCGCTCATCTTGCCGTCGGCACCGATGGTGATCATGTAGTTGCGCTGCCCGGCGGGCTGGCGGTTGTATTCCAGCGTGCGCGCGCCGCCCTCCTCGGGCCAGATGCGCTCGGGCTCGCCGAAGCGCTCGCGCACCTGCGCCTCGGTGGAGACGCCCTCCTCCAGCTCCTTGATGCGCTGGTCGTCGCAGCCCGCGAGCAGGGTGAGCAATGCCAGCGCGGAAGCGCCCGCGCCCTTGAGCCAGTGGTGTATCGCCATAGGGTTCGATCCGTTGTTTCCCTCTTTTATAGCCTGCCCGGTAAAATGCCCGGTTGCCATAAGAACACCCGCCCACCAGAACCATGTCCTTCTTCCGCCGCCCGGACTACGAATCCGACACCACCCAGTTCATCAACCAGCTCAAGGCCACCAAGCCCGAGCTCGACGCGCAGCAGCGCGCCGGCCGCGCCCTGTTGTGGGACAAGCAGGTGGACCGCGACATCTGGCAGGAATACAACGCGGGCCGCGTGGCGCAGCAACCCTACGTGTACCAGTCGAAATCCTAGCCAAAATAGCCTCCAGCGCCCGTCCAGCAAGCGCAACCAGCTATTGAACCCATAGCAAACGCATGACAGCGGCCCCGCAGGACGAAGCGCCCATGCCCGAGGTGGTGGACCAGGTGGCACTGGCGCGCCTCTACGGCGAGCCGCTGTTCGCGCTGCCGCAGGACCTGTACATCCCGCCGGACGCGCTGGAGATCTTCCTGGAGGCCTTCGAGGGGCCGCTGGACCTGCTGCTCTACCTGATCCGCAAGCAGAACTTCAACATCCTCGACATCCCCATGGTGGATGTCACGCGCCAGTACCTGGGCTACGTGGACGAGATCCGCAGCCGCAACCTGGAGCTGGCCGCCGAATACCTGCTCATGGCGGCCATGCTCATCGAGATCAAGTCGCGCATGCTGCTGCCGCCCAAGCGCCAGGAGGGCAGCACCGAGCCCGAGGACCCGCGCGCCGAGCTGGTGCGCCGCCTGCTCGAGTACGAGCAGATCAAGCTCGCCGCGATGCGCCTGGCCCAGGTGCCGCAATATGGGCGCGACTTCCTGCGCGCGCAGGTCACCATCGAGCAGAGCCTGCAGCCGCGCTTTCCCGACGTGAACCTGGCCGACCTGCAAGAGGCCTGGCGCGACATCCTCAAGCGCGCCAAGCTTGTGCAGCACCACCGCATCACGCGCGAGGAGCTGAGCGTGCGCGAATACATGAGCATGGTGCTCAAGACGCTGCAGGGCCGGCGCTTCGCCCCGTTCGAGGATCTGTTCCAGCCCGAGAAGGGCAGCACTGTGCTGGTGGTCACCTTCATCGCGCTGCTGGAGCTGGCCAAGGAAACGCTCATCGAGATCACCCAGGCCGAAGCCTTCGCGCCCATCTACGTGCGGCTGGCCTATACACCGGCGTGACCGCGCTCCCCGCTGCGCCGGCCATCGCGTAACCTCACGGCCATGGCATCACACGACTTCGACGTCCTCATCGTGGGCAGCGGCCTCGCCGGCCTGTCGGCCGCGCTGCACCTCGCACCCACGCACCGCGTGGCGGTCATCACCAAGCGCGCGCTGCACGATGGCGCCAGCGGCTGGGCCCAGGGCGGCATAGCCGCCGTGCTGGCCGAGGGCGATAGCTTCGACGCGCACGTGCAGGACACGTTGGTGGCCGGCGCCGGCCTGTGCGACCTGGCGGCCACGCGCTTCGTGGTGGAGCACGCGCCCGAGGCCATCCGCTGGCTGCAGGGCCTGGGCGTGCCGTTCTCGCAGGAGGACGGCGCGCTGCACCTCACGCGCGAGGGCGGCCACGGCGCGCGGCGCATCGTGCACGCGGCCGACGCCACGGGCGCGGCCGTGCAGCGCACGCTGATCGACGTGGTGCGCGCAACGCCGGGCATCACGCTGTTCGAGCACCACACGCTGGTGGATCTCATCACCGCGCGCAAGCTCGGTCTGCCGGGCGGGCAGCGCTGCCTGGGCCTGTACGCGCTCCATGAAGCCACGGACGAGGTCGTCACCTTCCGCGCGCCGCAGACCATCCTGGCCACGGGCGGCGCGGGCAAGGTCTATCTCTACACCACCAACCCCGACACGGCCACGGGCGACGGCATCGCCGCCGCGTGGCGCGCGGGCTGCCGCGTGGCCAACCTGGAGTTCATCCAGTTCCACCCCACCTGCCTGTACCACCCGCACGCCAAGAGCTTCCTCATCACCGAGGCCGTGCGCGGCGAGGGCGGGCGGCTCCTGCTGCCCGATGGCACGCGCTTCATGCCCCAGCACGACGCGCGCGCCGAGCTGGCCCCGCGCGACGTGGTAGCCCGCGCCATCGACTACGAGATGAAGCGCCACGGCCTGGACTGCGTGCACCTGGACATCTCGCACCAGAGCCCCGCGTTCCTGCAGGCGCACTTTCCCAACATCCTCGCGCGCTGCGCGGAGCTGGGCATCGACATCACGCGCCAGCCCATCCCCGTGGTGCCCGCCGCGCACTACACCTGCGGCGGCGTGCTCACCGACCTGGCGGGCCGCACCGACCTGCCGGGCCTGCTGGCCATCGGCGAGACGGCCTGCACCGGCCTGCACGGCGCCAACCGGCTCGCGAGCAACTCGCTCGTGGAATGCATGGTGTACGCGCGCGCGGCCGCCCAGGCCGTCGCACAGGCGCCGCGCGCCGAACTGTCCGCGCTGCCGCCGTGGGACGACAGCCAGGTGACCGACGCCGACGAATGCGTGGTCATCTCGCACAACTGGGACGAGCTGCGCCGCTTCATGTGGGACTACGTGGGCATCGTGCGCACCGACAAGCGCCTGGAGCGCGCCGCGCACCGCATCGCGCTGCTGCAAGGCGAAATCCACGAGTTCTACGCCCACTTCCACGTCACGCGCGACCTGCTGGAGCTGCGCAACCTCGTGCAGGTGGCCGAGCTGATCGTCAGGAGCGCCCAGATGCGCCGCGAAAGCCGCGGCCTGCACTTCAGCCGCGACTGGCCCGCGCTGGCCGCCCCCGCCGCGCCCACCATCCTCGTGCCGCCCGTGCGCTGAGCCCCCCCGATTTCCCCCCTCCCAGGAGACCACCATGCCGCACCTGATCGTCGAATACAGCCCCAACCTGCCCTCCTACCCGGAGGCCGAAGCGCTCGCCGCGCTCAACGCCGCCGTCTGCGCCAGCCCCGAGGTGCTGGACGAGGCCGACCTGAAGACCCGCTTCGTGCGCGCCGGCAGCTTCGAGATCGGCACCGCGCCGGCCCAGCGCGCCTTCGTGCACGCGCAGCTGCGCCTGCTGTCGGGCCGCTCGCCCGAGACCAAGAAAGAGCTGGCCGGCCGCGTAGCCGACGTGCTGCGCCGCCTCACGCCCCGGCCCGCGGGGGTGCTGGTGCAGCTCAGCGTGGAAATCGTGGACATGGACCGGCCGTCCTACGTCAAGGAACGGCTGTAGGCACGCAAAAAAAACCGCTGGGGGATGCGTCCCCGCAGCGGCCTGCGTACCGCGCCCGGCCCGCTCGCTTCCCCACCAGGTGGACCGGGCCGTTGCGGGACGTTCTTAGAAGGTGTGGCGGATGCCGACCTCGTAGCCCGTGATGTCCTTGCCCTTGGCGGGCGTCGGGCTCAGCGACGAGGCCAGCTTGCGCGCGGCCTGGCCGTCGTTGGACAGGCGGGCCACCGCGCCGTACAGCTCCGTGCGCTTGGACAGCTTGTAGCCGTAGCCCAGCGCCAGGCGCTGCGAGTCGTTGTCGCTCTTCTTGTCTTCATACTGGGTGTAGGCGGCGCGCAGCTCGCCGTTGCCCAGCGCCATCTTCAGGCCCACGCTGTACAGGTCCACGCGCGCGCCGTTGCCGCGCTCGGAGGCGATCAGCAGCATGGGCGTGAAGCCGCCCAGCTTGTAGGACGCGCCCACGTTCATGGTCTTGTAGTTCACGCCGTCGGCCGCCGTGCCGCCGCGCGTGATGCCGTAGCCCACGGCCACGTCCAGCGGGCCGCTGGCGTAGCCCAGGCGCATGCCGGTGGCGCTCTTGAGGCGGTTGGAACCTGCCTCCTCGCCGAAGCCGTGGGAGAGCTGGCCGTACAGCCCGCCCATCTTGGGCAGCAGGTAGCTGATGCCGTTGGACATGCGCTTGGGCGACGAGCCCTCGGCCGTGCCCGCGGCGGAGCCGCTGATGAGGCTGTGGCCGTTGATGCCGCCCATGCCGGTGTCGCCGAAGGCGTGGAAGGTTTCCAGGTTCAGGTAGGTGGGCGTCTTGTCGCGGCCCAGGCGCAGCTCGCCGAAGTCGCCCAGCAGGCTCACGGTGGAGCGGCGGTCGAACTTGAAGCCCGAGCCGCCGTCATCCACGTTGATCCCGCCTTCCAGCCAGAAGCCGGCCTTGAGCCCGCCGCCCAGGTCTTCCACGCCGCGAAAGCCCAGGCGGCTGCTGGCGTTGCCGCCGTTGGCCAGGCCGGTCACGTTCTTGCCGGAGGTGGAGAGGTGCGCGACGGACACATCCGCCACGCCGAAAAGGGTCACGCTGCTGGTGCTTTGGGCCGAGGCGGATGCGGCAGCCGCGGCGGCCAGGGCGAGGAGTAGTCGTTTCATGCTGTTCGTTGGTTCGTATGGAGGAAGAGCCGCGAGGCGGCCATGCCGCCTGAGGCCCGGCCCCCCTGCGAGGGGCTGGAACCATTAGACGAACCGTACGTTACAAATCAGGGACAACCCTAGGCCGTGCCGGCCTTTGCCGACGCCAGCGTGGCCGGCAGCCACCCGCGCAGGCTGTTCACGAAGGCCCATTGCTCCACGCGCGGCACGTCGGCCAGGCGCACCACGGCCTCCGCCATGCGCCCCTCGCGCAGCGCCACGGCCCGGCCCACGCCGGGCAGCAGGCCGCACGAGAGCGGCGGCGTGACCCAGCGGCCGTCCAGCCGCATGGCGAGGTTGCCGAAGGTGCATTCGGTGATCTCCCCCGCCTCGTTGTAGAGCACGGTGTCGAACACGCCCGCGCCCGCCGCCGGAGCGAAGGCCGCGTAGTGCGCGCGGTGCGTGGTCTTGTGGCGCGTGAACTCGCCCCGCGCCTCGGCGAAAGGCCTGTCCGCCAGCGCCAGCCGCACGGGCACGGCGGTGTCCTGCAGCGCGAAGGCCTCGGCGCGCGGCTGGCCGTACCGGTCCAGCAACAGCCGCACGCGCCATGCGCCCTGCGGGTGGCGCGCGGCCAGGGCATCGAGGCAGGCCTGCACGCGCGGTGCGTCCCACGGATAGCCGAAATGCGCGGCGCCGGCCTGCATGCGGGCCAGGTGCTCGCCCCGGTGGCGGAACCGGCCGCCGTGCAGGCCCAGCGTCTCCAGCAGGTCGAAGGGCTGGCTGGCGCGCTCCACGAACGCACGCTTGGCGGCCCATTCGCGCCATTCGGCCGCGGGGTCGGCGCCCCAGACGATGCCGCTGCCGATGCCGCAGCGCGCCTCCCCGCCGCGCAGCTCCACGGTGCGGATGGGCACGTTGAACGTGGCGGCGATGCCCCCCGCCCCATCGGGCCGCACCACGCCCACGGCGCCGCAGTACACGCCGCGCGGCGCGTCCTCCAGCGCCCGGACCATGCGCATCGCCTGCACCTTGGGCGCGCCAGTGATGGAGCCGCACGGGAACAGCGCGCCGAACACGTCGGCCAGCCCCGTGCCCGCGCGGGTGCGCGCCACCACGTCGGAGGTCATCTGCCACACGGTGGGCAGCGGCTGGGTGTGGAACAGGGCCGGCACGCGCACGCTGTGCGGCTCGGCGATGCGCGAGAGGTCGTTGCGCAGCAGGTCCACGATCATCACGTTCTCGGCACGCTCCTTGGCGCTGGCGCGCAGCCGCTCGGCCTGCCGCGCGTCGTCATCGGGCGTGGCGCCGCGCGCGGCGGTGCCCTTCATGGGCCGTGCGAGGATCTCGCCCGTGCCCTGCGGCCCGGCGCGCCAGTCGAAGAACAGCTCGGGCGAGACCGAGAGCACCCGCGCCCCGTCGCCGCCGTCGATGCACGCCGCGTAGCCGCCGGGCTGCGCGCGCAGCAGCGCATCGAACAGCGCGCGGGCGTCGCCCTCCAGCCGACCGCGCAATGGCGCGGTGTGGTTGACCTGGTAGAGCACGCCCTCCCCGATCGCCTGCTGGATGCGCACCAGCGCGGCGTCGAACGCGGCGCGGCCGGGCAGCGTGTGCCAATGCACCGTGGCCTCCCCCTGCGGCCCGGCCTCGGGCCAGGGCAGCGGCGCATCGTGCACGGTGAACCAGGCCAGCGGCCCGTCAGGCGCATGGGTGGCGAATGCCGCATCGAACGCGGGCGCGGCCTCGTAGCGCAGGCAGCCCAGCACCCAGGCGCCGGCGCGCGCGGCGGCTTCCACGGCCTGCAGCACGGGGCGCACCTCGTGCAGCGCGCGGGCCGCGAGCACGGCGCGCGGCGGGCCGAAGGCGTGGCGCAGGCGCGGCCCGGCGGGGTCGCGCGGGTCGGCGAAGTCGATCAGGGCGGTTTCAGTCAAATCGGCCTCCAGCGCTTATCCAGCAAGCGCCAGCAGCTATCAAAACAAAAGCAACGATATCAGGCCGCGCCGAAGTGCGGCACCAGTGCGCCCGGCGCCTGGCCGTTCCTGAGCGCGGCCGTGAAGGCGAGCATGCGGTCGATGGGCTGGCGCGCGCGCGGGACCAGGGCCGGATCGACGTGGATGGCGTTCGCGCCCGTCTCCAGCACGCGGGCCACGTCGGCCAGGCCGTTCATGGCCATCCAGGGGCAGTGCGCGCAACTCTTGCAGGTGGCGCTGTTGCCGGCGGTAGGGGCTTCGTAGAAGGTCTTGCCAGGGTTGAGCATGCGCAGCTTGTGCATCATGCCGTTGTCGGTGGCGACGATGAATTCCTGCGCGTCCATCTCGCGCGCGGCCTTGAGGATGGCGCTGGTGGAGCCCACGGCGTCGGCCAGGGCCACGACCTCGGCGGGGCTTTCGGGGTGCACGAGCACCTTCGCGCGAGGGTGTTCCTTGATGAGCAGTTCCAGCTCCAGCGCCTTGAATTCGTCGTGCACGATGCACGCGCCGTTCCAGAACACCATGTCCGCGCCCGTCTCGCGCTGGATGTAGGCGCCCAGGTGGCGGTCGGGCGCCCAGAGGATCTTGTGGCCCACGGCCTTCAGCGCGCCCACGATGTCCAGCGCACAGCTCGACGTGACCAGCCAGTCGGCGCGCGCCTTCACTGCGGCGCTGGTGTTGGCGTAGACGACCACGGTGCGGTCCGGATGCGCGTCGCAGAAGGCGCTGAACGCATCGGCGGGGCAGCCCAGGTCGAGCGAGCAGGTCGCGTCGAGATCGGGCATGAGCACGGTCTTCTCGGGGCTGAGGATCTTGGCCGTCTCGCCCATGAAGCGCACGCCGCTCACCACCAGGGTCTGTGCCTCGTGGTCGCGGCCGAAGCGCGCCATCTCCAGCGAGTCGCTGACGATGCCGCCGGTGTCCTCGGCCAGGTCCTGCAGGTCCGGGTGCACGTAGTAGTGCGACACCATGACCGCGTTCTTTTCCTTGAGCAGGCGGCGGATCCTGTCCTTGAGCGCCGCGCGCTCGGGCGCGGAAGGCTCGGGCGGCACGCGCGCCCAGGCATGGCGCGTGGCGCATGCGGCGCCCTCGGCGGGCTGCTCGTACTCGACGTCGATCACGGCGCTCATGCCAGCTCCTGCAGGCGCATGGAGAAGTCGGTGGCCTTCACGTCCTTGGTCAGCGTGCCAATGGAGATGCGGTCCACGCCCGTCTCGGCCAGCGCGCGCAGGCCGTCCAGCGTGACGCCGCCCGAGATTTCCAGCACCGCGCGGCCGGCGTTGATGCGCACCGCCTCGCGCAGCGTGTGCAGCGGCATGTTGTCCAGCAGCACCATGGTGGCCCCGGCCTGCAGTGCCTCGGCCAGCTGCTCCAGCGTTTCCACCTCGATCTCGATGAACTGCGCCTGCGCGGCCACGGCCTGCGCGGCGCGCAGCACGGCCGTCACCCCGCCGGCGGCGGCGATGTGGTTCTCCTTGATGAGCACGGCATCGTGCAGGCCGATGCGGTGGTTGGTGCCCCCGCCCGTGCGCACGGCGTATTTCTGCGCCAGGCGCAGGCCCGGCAGCGTCTTGCGCGTGTCCACGATGCGGGCGCGCGTGCCCGCCACGGTGTCCACGTAGGTGCGTGTCTTGGTGGCCACGGCCGACAGCAGCTGCAGGAAGTTGAGCGCCGTGCGCTCGCTCGACAGCAGCGCGCGGGCGTTGCCCTCGATCTCCAGCACCACCTGGTCCGGGGCGCAGCGCTGGCCCTCGGCCACGTGCCAGCGCAGCTGCACGGCGGGGTCGAGCGCGCGCAGCGCCGCCTCCACCCACGGCGCGCCGCAGACCACGGCCGCCTCGCGCGCCAGCACGCGCGCGCGGGCGCGCCGCGCGGGGTCGATCAGGCCGGCCGTGAGGTCTCCGGCGCCCACGTCCTCCCGCAGCGCGCGGTCCACGTCCTCGCGGGCCAGGGCCGCCAGCGCCGCGCCATCCATCACATTGCTCAGGGTCGTCATGGGCGGCAAGCATAGCGGCATCGCATAGACTCGCCGGACTTTTTCACCCCCGCTCCGCGGACTGCCTCCATGACCCACGCCCCCGTCACTGCCGGCACGCCCTACGGCACCCTGCCCCCCGCATCGCCGCTGCCCCAGCGCAAGCCCATCAGCCTGCCGCGCCTGGCGCAGATGCGCGAGGCGGGCGAGAAGATCACCATGCTCACGGCCTACGACGCCACCTTCGCGGCCGTGGCCGACGCAGCAGGCGTGGAGTGCATCCTGGTGGGCGACTCGCTCGGCATGGTCTGCCAGGGACTGCCCAGCACCGTGGGCGTGACGCTGGAGGCCATGGCCTACCACACGGCCAGCGTGGCGCGCGGCCTGCACCGGGTGCAGGGCACGGCCTGGCTCATCGCCGACCTGCCCTTCGGCAGCTACCACGAATCGCGCGAACAGGCCCTGCGCAGCGCGTGCCAGCTCATGCAGGCGGGCGCCCACATGGTCAAGCTGGAAGGCGGCGGCTGGACGGCGCCCACGGTGCAGTTCCTCGTGGAGCGCGGCGTGCCCGTGTGCGCGCACCTGGGCCTGACGCCGCAGACGGTGCACGCCCTGGGCGGCTACCGCGTGCAGGGCAAGGACGAGGCCGCCGCGCGCCAGCTGCGCGCCCACGCGGCCGAGCTGCAGGACGCGGGCGCCGCCATGCTGGTGCTGGAGATGGTGCCCGCGCCGCTCTCGCGCGCGCTCACGGCAGAACTGGCGCACTGCCACACCATCGGCATCGGCGCGGGCAGCGGCACGGCGGGCCAGGTGCTGGTGATGCACGACATGCTGGGCGTCAACCTGGGCAAGAACCCGAAGTTCGTGCACAACTTCATGCAGGACGCCGGCAGCGTGCGCGGCGCCATCGATGCCTATGTGCAGGCCGTCAAGCAGGGGCGCTTCCCCGACGACGCGCTGCACGCCTGGTAATCCCCTTTCTTTCCTTTTCGCTCCACGCCATGCACATCGCCCATTCCATCGCCGACCTGCGCGCCGCCCTTGCCGGGCGCGGGCGCCCCGCCTTCGTGCCCACCATGGGCAACCTGCACGACGGCCACCTCTCGCTCATGCGCCAGGCCACGGGGCTGGGCGACGTCGCCGTCGCCAGCATCTTCGTGAACCGGCTGCAGTTCCTGCCGCACGAGGACTTCGACAGCTACCCGCGCACCTGGGACGCCGACTGCGCCAAGCTGGAGGCCGCCGGCTGCGACGTGCTGTTCGCGCCGCGCGAGCACGACCTGTACCCCGAGCCGCAGACCTTCAAGGTGCACCCCGATCCGCAGATCGCCGACATCCTCGAGGGGCACTTCCGCCCCGGGTTCTTCGTGGGCGTGAGCACGGTGGTGATGAAGCTCTTTTCCTGCGTGTTCAGCGGCGGCGCGGGCAGCGCCGTGTTCGGGCGCAAGGACTACCAGCAGCTGATGGTGATCCGCCAGATGGTGCGCCAGTTCGCTCTGCCCATCGAGATCGTCGCGGGCGACACCTGCCGCGCCGAGGACGGCCTGGCGCTCAGCTCGCGCAACGGCTACCTGAGCGCCGCCGAGCGCGCCGAGGCCGTGCAGCTGAGCCAGGCGCTGCGCGCGCTGGCACAGGCCGCCAGCGCGCCGGGCGCGGACCTCCCGGTGCTGGAAGCGCAGGCCATGGACGCGCTGCGCGCGCGCGGCTGGCAGCCCGACTACGTCACGGTGCGCCAGCGCAGCGACCTGCTGCCGCCCGCGGGCGCCGCGCAGCCCGGCACCCTGGTGGCGCTAGGCGCCGCGCGGCTGGGCAGCACGCGGCTCATCGACAACCTGGAATTCTGACTGCACGCGCATCGGCGCTCGCCTACAGCGGCGCGCCGCTCCGTCGCACACTGGGGCCGCGGGGGCCTGGATATGGTCAAGCCATCGCTTCAACCACTCCCCAGGAGACCTCCATGCCCATCATTCTCTGGCTTCTCGGTGTTCCACTGTCCATCGTGCTGCTGCTGATGCTGTTCGGCATCGTGTAAAAGGCAGGCGCGGATCAGCCCGCTTCCACGGCGGGGTCGCGCCCCATGAGGGCCGCCACCACGTCGCTCGGCTTCACATGCCCATCCAGCAGGCCCACCACGGCCTGCGCGATGGGTATTTCCACGCCCAGGGCCCGCGCGCGCTCCACGACCGTGCGTGCGCAGTACACCCCTTCGGCCACGTGCCCGAGCGAGGCCGTGGCTTCTTCGAGCGTCTTGCCTTGCGCCAGCAGCAAGCCCACGCGCCGGTTGCGCGACAGGTCGCCCGTGGCGGTGAGCACCAGGTCGCCCATGCCTGACAGGCCCATGAAGGTCTCGCGCCGCGCGCCCAGGGCCACGCCCAGGCGGGTCATCTCGGCCAGCCCCCGCGTCACCAGCGCGGCGCGCGCGTTCAGGCCCAGCGCCAGGCCGTCGCACAGGCCCGTGGCGATCGCCAGCACGTTCTTCACCGCCCCTCCCACTTCCACGCCCACCACGTCGTCGTTGGCGTAGACGCGCAGCGCCGGGCTGTGGAACGCGGCGACCAGCGTCTCCCGCACGGCCGGCTGGGCGCTGGCGGCCACCAGTGCGGTGGGACGGGATTGCGCCACTTCCAGCGCGAAGCTGGGTCCGCTGAGGACGCCGCTGGGCAGCAGGGGCGCGACCTCGGCGCAGACTTCGTGGCCCATGCGCCCGGTGCCGGATTCAAAGCCCTTGCACAGCCAGGCCACGGGCACGCGCACGTCTTTCAGCAGCGTGAGCATGGGCCGCAGCGCGGCCATGGGGGTGGCGACGATAACCAGGTCGGCCGCGCGCGCCAGCGCCACAACGTCGCCTTGCGCGCTCAGGGAGAGCGCGGGCGGAAACACCTGGCCCGCCAGGTAGCGGGCATTCTCCCGCGCGGCCTGCATGACCGCGGCCTGCACGGGGTCGCGCGCCCACAGGGCCACGGCATGGCCCGCGGGGTGGGCCGCCGCGCTCATGGCCATGGCGGTGCCCCAAGCCCCTGCGCCGAGAACTACTATTTTCATAGCTGCTCGCGCTTGCCTGGCAAGCGCTAGAGGCCAAAAAGGCTATGAACCTCGTTTATTGCGCCGTGGCGTTGATGGCCTCGGCTGCGGCGGCCTGCTGCTGCTCGTACATGGCCTGGAAGTTGATTTCCGCCAGGTGCACGGGCGGGAAGCCTGCGCGCGTGATGGTGTCGGCCACGTTGCCGCGCAGGTAGGGGTAGACGATCTGCGGGCAGGCCACGCCGATCACGGCGCCCATCTGCTCCTCGGGGATGTTGCGGATCTCGAAGATGCCGGCCTGCTTGGCCTCGACCAGGAACACGGTCTTGTCCTGGATCTTGGTCTGCACGGTGGCCGTCACCGCCACTTCGAAGATGCCCTCGGCCACCGGCGTGGCTTCCACGCCCAGTTGGATGTCCACGCTCGGCTGCTCCTGCTCCAGCAGGATGGCAGGCGAGTTGGGCTGCTCCAGCGACAGGTCCTTCAGGTACACGCGCTGGATCTGGAACACGGGATTTTCTTGGTCGGCCATGGTGTCAATCTTTCAAGGCAAAAACGAAGCGACAAAACAAAGCCCGCCCGGGAATCGCTCCCGCAGCGGGCACTTGGGGGTGCATTATGCAGCGCCGGGCGGGGGCGTCAGCCCGCCAGCAGCGGCGCCAGGCCGCCACGCCCGTCCAGGGCCACGAGGTCGTCGTGCCCGCCCACGTGGGTGTCGCCGATGAAGATCTGCGGCACCGTGCGCCGGCCGGTGATGTCCATCATGTGCTGGCGGGCGGCGGGGTCGGTGTCCACGCGGATCTCCTCGATCTGCTCCACCCCCTTGAGCTTGAGCAACTGCTTGGCGCGGATGCAGTAGGGGCAGACGGCGGTGGTGTACATCTTCACGGCTTGCATGGGGCGGGCCTTTCGCGTTGTTTCTGGAAGATTCCGGCAGATGGGGGCGAATCAGGCCTTTTCAACCGGCATACTGGCGGCCTTCCACGCGGCGAGCCCCCGGCGAGCGCCTGGGCCTTGTCGTAGCCCAGGCCCTTGGCGATGCCCACGGCACGCTGCGCGCGCGCGCCCTTGGCGCACACCAGGATCACGGGCACGGCCTTGTTCTTGGCGACCTGCGGCAGGCGCTCCTGCAGTTGGCCCAGCGGCACGTTCTTGGCGCCGCCCACATGGCCCGCCGCGAACTCCTCGGGCTCGCACACGTCGATGACCACGGCCTTCTCGCGGTTGATGAGCTGCACGGCCTGCGCCGCGCTCACGCCGCCCATGCCGGCGCCCTTGAGCAGGGGCACCAGCAGCATGGCGCCGGAGGCCAGTGCCAGGAAGATCAGATACCAGTTGTCGAGAATGAAATTCACAGCGAGGGGCCTTCAGCGGAAATGCAAACCTGCAATTCTAGAATGTCGGGTTTTTGACCTGACTGCTCTAGGGCCACCATGCACAAACTCGTTCTGATCCGCCACGGCGAATCCACCTGGAACCTCGAGAACCGCTTCACCGGCTGGACCGACGTGGACCTGACCCCCACCGGCATCGAACAGGCCAAGAACGCCGGCCGCCTGCTCAAGGCCGAGGGCTATGAGTTCGACCTGGCGTTCACCAGCGTGCTCAAGCGCGCCACGCGCACGCTGTGGCACTGCCTGGACGAGATGGACCGCACCTGGCTGCCCGTGGAGCACAGCTGGCGCCTGAACGAGCGCCACTACGGCGCGCTGCAGGGCCTGAACAAGGCCGACATGGCCAAGCAGTACGGCGACGCGCAGGTGCTGGTCTGGCGCCGCAGCTACGACACGCCCCCGCCAGCGCTGGAAGCCGCCGACCCGCGCAGCGAGCGCGGCGACATCCGCTACGCGGGCCTGCCCGCCGACCAGGTTCCGCTGACCGAATGCCTCAAGGACACCGTGGCGCGCGTGCTGCCCTACTGGAACGAGGCCATCGCCCCGGCCATCCGCTCCGGCAAGCGCGTGGTGATCGCGGCGCACGGCAACTCCATCCGCGCGCTGGTCAAGTACCTGGACGGCATCTCCGACCAGGACATCGTCGGCCTGAACATCCCCAACGGCATCCCCCTGGTGTACGAGCTGGACGCCGACCTCAAGCCCCTGCGCCACTACTACCTGGGCGACGCCGAGGCCGCAGCCAAGGCCGCGGCGGCCGTGGCCTCGCAAGGCAAGGCCTGAGCCTGGGGAACCGCCCCGGGCCGGCGCCCTCCAAGGTGTATATTGAAGCGATAAAGGTGTTTCCATGGGCCACAAACTGAAAATTGCGGGTTGGGTGTCGGCCGGCGCCCTGGCCGGGGCGCTGACCACGGTATCGCTGCAGACCGTGGCGCGCGGCGCGATGACGCCGCTGCCGCTGGAGGAGATCCAGCAGCTGTCGGCCGTCTTCGGGCTGGTCAAGACGGATTACGTGGAACCCGTGGACGACAAGAAGCTCATCACCGACGCCATCTCGGGCATGGTGGCCAGCCTTGATCCGCATTCCCAGTATTTCGACAAGAAGTCGTTCAAGGAATTCCGCGAGGGCACCACGGGCCGCTTCGTCGGCGTGGGCATCGAGATCACGCAGGAGGACGGCCTCGTCAAGGTTGTCTCGCCCATCGAAGGCTCGCCCGCCGACCGCGCAGGCCTGAAGACGGGCGACCTCATCACCAAGATCGACGACACGGCCGTCAAGGGCCTGTCGCTCAACGACGCCGTCAAGAAGATGCGCGGCGAGCCGAACACGCAGGTCACCTTGACCATCTTCCGCAAGGACGAAAGCCGCAGCTTCCCCGTGACCATCACGCGCGAGGAGATCAAGACCCAGTCCGTCAAGGGCAAGGTGGTCGAGCCCGGCTACGCCTGGATCCGCCTGTCGCAGTTCCAGGAGCGCACGGTGGACGACTTCGTGCGCAAGGTCGAGGAGGTCTACAAGCAGGAGCCCCGCCTCAAGGGCCTGGTGCTGGACCTGCGCAACGACCCGGGCGGCCTGCTGGACGCCGCCGTGGCCGTGTCCGCCGCCTTCCTGCCCGAGAACGTGACCGTGGTTTCCACCAACGGCCAGCTGGCCGAGAGCAAGGCCACCTTCAAGGCCGCGCCCGAGTTCTACCAGCGCCGAGGCAGCGGCGACCCGCTCAAGCGCCTGCCGGCCGGCATCAAGACCGTGCCCCTGGTGGTGCTGGTCAACGAGGGCTCCGCATCGGCCAGCGAGATCGTGGCCGGCGCGCTGCAGGACCACAAGCGCGCCACTATCATGGGCAGCCAGACCTTCGGCAAGGGCTCGGTGCAGACCGTGCGGCCGCTGGGCCCGGACACTGGCATCAAGCTCACCACGGCGCGCTACTACACCCCCAGCGGCAAGTCCATCCAGGCCAAGGGCATCGTGCCCGACGTCATGATCGACGAGACCGCCGAGGGCGACCTCTTCGCCTCGCTGCGCATGCGCGAGGCCGACCTGGAGAAGCACCTGACCAGCGGCCAGGGCGACGAGGTCAAGGACGCAGCGCGCGAGAAGGCCCGCGAGGAAGCCCGCAAGCGCCTCGAAGAAGAAGCCAAGAAGCCCAGCGCCGACCGCAAGCTGCCCGAGTTCGGCAGCGACAAGGACTTCCAGCTCGCCCAGGCGCTGCAGCAGCTCAAGGGCCAGCCGGTGCTGGTCAGCAAGACGCTGACCGAGCGCAAGGAAGAGAAGAAGGACGACTGAGCGCGCCGCCGCGCTCGGTCCCAGGCCGGCCCTCCCCGAGGCCCGGCCTTTTTCATGGCCCCTATGAACGACGACCAACTGCTGCGCTATTCGCGCCACATCCTGCTCGACGAGATCGGCATCGAAGGCCAGGAGCGCATCCTGGCCGCGCACGTGCTGATCGTGGGCGCGGGCGGCCTGGGCTCGCCTGCGGCGCTGTTCCTCGGCTCGGCCGGCGTGGGCACGCTCACGCTGGTGGACGATGACGTGGTGGACCTCACCAACCTGCAGCGCCAGATCGCCCACACCACGGACCGCGTGGGCAGCGCCAAGGTCGAATCGGCCGCCCAGGCGGTGCGCGCCATCAACCCGCACGTGCAGTTCCACACCGTGCGCGAACGCGTGGACCCGGCGGCGCTGGAGCGCCTGGTGGTCGCGGCCGACGTGGTGCTCGACTGCACGGACAACTACGCCACGCGCCAGGCCATCAACGCGGCCTGCGTGCACGCCGGCAAGCCCCTGGTGGCAGGCGCCGCCATCCGCTTCGACGGACAGATCTCGGTGTACGACCCGCGCCGGGTCGGCACGCCCTGCTACGCCTGCCTGTTTCCTCCGGATGCCGCCTTCGAGGAAGTGCAATGCTCCACCATGGGGGTGTTCGCGCCCATGGTGGGCATCATCGGGACCATGCAGGCCGCGGAAGCACTCAAGCTCATCGCGCAGGTGGGCACGCCGCTGGCGGGCCGCCTGCTGATGCTCGACGGGCGGGACATGCGGTGGACCGAAATGCGCACGCAGCGCGACCCCCACTGCGCCGTCTGCGGCACCCGGTAGGAATACTCCTACGCAGGCAGCCCGAAGCTGCTGGCAGAATCGCGCCACCCTCGCCCCTACAGTCAGGTCGAGGCCGCCTTCCCGACGGGGGCCCGAACAGGAATGCCCGTGAAATTGCGCACATACATCGTCGAAGACAACGCCACCATTCGCGAAAACCTGATCGGGACCCTGGAAGAACTGGCCGCAGTGGAAACCATTGGCGTCGCGGAAACCGAATCCGAAGGCAAGGAGTGGCTGGCCAGCCATGGGTCGCAATGGGACCTGGCCATCGTGGACCTCTTCCTGCGCGAAGGCAGCGGCCTGGGCGTGCTGGCAGCATGCCGCGACCGCCTGGCCGACCAGAAGATGGTGGTGCTCAGCAACTACGCGACGCCCGACGTGCGCATGCGTTGCGCGCAGCTGGGCGTGGACGCCGTGTTCGACAAATCCAATGAGATCGATGCGCTGGTGGACTACTGCATCGCGCACGGGGCCCGGCGCGCGGTGGCCAAGCCGGTGGCAGGGTAAGGCCCCGCCGGGCCATCCATTGCGGATGGCCCGTTGCTGCTTTTCAATCGATGAGCTTGTTCTTGAGCGCGTAGTACGTGAGGTCGCTGTTGGAGGACAGGCCCATCTTCTCCATCAGGCGCGTGCGGTAGGTGCTCACGGTCTTCACGGACAGCGACAGCGACTTGGCGATCTCGCCCGCCGTCTCGCCCTTGGCGAGCTTGAGGAACACCTGGAATTCCCGCTCCGACAGCTGTTCGTGCGGCGGAGCATCGTCCTTGCGGTTGAGCTGCTGCGCCAGCAGGTCGGCCACCGCCGGCGTGAGGTAGCGCCGGCCCAGGGAGATGGTGCGGATGGCCTCCACGATCTCCTTGGGCTCGCATTCCTTGTTGAGGTAGCCGCTCGCGCCCTGGCGGATCAGGTTGATGGCGTAGTGCTCCTCGGGATAGCCGCTCAGGATGAGGATGCCCATGTCGGGCGCCTTGGCCCGCAGCATGGCCAGCGCATCCAGCCCGCTCTGGCCGGGCATGGACAGGTCCATCACCAGCACGTCGATCTCGTTCATGCGCACGAGGTCGATGGCTTCCCTGCCGTTGGCGGCTTCGCCGACCACCCGCAGGTCCACATGCTCGGAGAGAAACTGCTTGAGCCCGGAGCGGACTATCGCATGGTCATCCACAATGCCGATCTTGATCATTGAGCCTTCTTTCGCAAGGGGCGCTTCGCGCGCCCGTGTGAGATATGGTTTCGACCCGCTCATCCAGCGCGCATTGCCGCTAGCATGGAGCTGTAGGCAGAAAACATGCATTATGCAGTTCGCCCGCAGGTTCCTGAAAGAAGCCACCCATGAACTGGTCCCAGGTCCGCAAGATGGCCATCAGCCTGCCGCTGGCGCTGCTGGCGGTGTGTGTGCTCGTCGGCATCAACGAGACGGGCTACCTGCGCTCGCACGAGGCGGTGGGCGCGCTGGCGCGCTCGCACGACACGCGCGCCGCACTCGACCGCGTGCTGCAGGACATGCTGGACGCGGAAACCGGCCTGCGCGGCTACCTGCTCACGGGCGATGAAAGCTATCTGCAGCCCTACGAGAAATCGGTGTCCACGCTCCAGCGCAATCTCGACGCGCTGGGCCAGACCTTCCACCAGTCGCCCGAGGACGAGACCGATTTCTCGCAGCTGTCGCAGCAGATCGCGCGCAAGATGTCCGAGCTGGACCTGAGCCTGGGCCTGCGCCGCCAGAACAACGACGACGCCTGGAAATTCGTGCTGTCCACCGATGTGGGCAAGAAGGACATGGATGACATCCGCGCGACCGCCGCGCGCCTGATCGCGCGCAGCGCGGATCGAGACACAGCGCAGCACGCAGGAGATCCTGCACTCGCTGATGCTCTCGCGCGTCGGCATCGCCACGGTGGCCATGATCGGCCTGCTGGCGTTCTACATGTACCTGCGCCAGAGCAGCGCCCTGCAGACGGCGCTCGAGCGCGAGCAGGAAGTGCTGGCACGCGAGCGCGACCGCCTCGAACAACTGGTGCGCGACCGCACGGCCTCGCTGTCGGAGCTGGCCAACCACCTGCAGCAGGTGCGCGAGGAAGAGCGCGCCCACCTAGCGCGCGAACTGCACGACGAACTGGGCGCCCTGCTCACCGCGGCCAAGCTCGACGTGGCGCGACTCAAGTCCAAGCTCGACCTGCAGGTGCCCGACACCGCGGAACGCCTGCAGCACCTCACCGAAACGCTCAACAGCGGCATCGCCCTCAAGCGCCGCATCATCGAGGACCTGCGCCCGTCCTCGCTGTCCAACCTGGGCCTCACCGCCTCGCTGGAAATCCTCACGCGCGACTTCGCCGAGCGCAGCGGCCTCCAGGTGCAGTCGTGCTTCGAGCCCGTGCGCCTGTCCGACGCCGCGCAGCTCACCGTCTACCGCCTGGTGCAGGAGTCGCTCACCAACATCGGCAAATACGCCAACGCCCGCAAGGTGCTCGTGTCCGTCCACGACTACCCCAACCATGTCTGCGTGCAGGTGCGCGACGACGGGGCCGGCTTCGACGTGGACAACGTCTCGCCCGACGCGCACGGCCTCTTCGGCATGCGCCACCGCGTGGAGGCCGCCGGCGGGCGCTCACGGTCACCTCCACGCCGGGCGAAGGCACGCTGGTCAGCGCCGTGCTGCCCCATCCCTGAGCCGTTTGCCCGATCGGTAGCGTCCTACACCGGTGCGCGCCAGCCACCGGCACTTCACCCGCGCACCCCGCCCTACAGTGCAGCCATGCACCCTCAACGGTGCTTCCCCCAACCGGGCCGCCCCGCCGGCCCACGCAAGGAGAGATGGCTATGTTGCATTACGCAGTGGTATTTCTGGTCATTGCCCTGGTGGCCGCTTTGTTCGGTTTTGGCGGCATCGCCGCAGGCGCCGTGGGCATCGCCAAGATCCTGTTCTTCGTGTTCGTGATCATGGCCGTGGTCACCTTCGTGCTGGGCCTCATCAAGCGCGGCTGACGCCCGCCCTCACGCCTTCTGTTCCACCCCTTGCCCTGAAAGGCCATCATGAGCATCCAAAACGCCACCCAGAAAGCCGCCGACACCGCACATCAGATCGCTGACGACGTGCTCTCCACCGCCAGCGACGCCGTCAAGTCCACGCGCGGCGCCGCCAACCATTCCCTCGACAAGGCCGAGCAGGGCGTGCGCCGCGTGCGCGAGGAAGTCGATCCCATGATCGACGACCTGGCCGCACGCGCCCAGGACTTGGCCAGCCGCAGCATTTCCTACTGCGCCGAAGCCAGCGAACGCGCACGGCGCCAGTTCAACCAGGCCGCCGACGTCACCACCCGCTACGTGGCCGACCAGCCGGGTAAGTCCCTGCTGCTCGCCGCCGCGGCCGGCGCTGCTCTCGCGGCCGCCATGATGATGAGCCGCCGCCGCTCCGACAGGTACTGAGCCGGCCCGCCGCGCACTGATCCAGGCCCCATAACCACGATGAGAAAACCCATGCCGGACAGCAACCAACCATCCAGCGACAGCCTGGTGCTCGACGAGCAAGCGCTGCACAAGGCCGCCACGGCGGATCTCGACGAAGGCGCCGTGACACCGGCCTATGGCCCCCACCGCGACGCCATCGTCAAGCTGCTCAACGACGCGCTCGCCACCGAACTGGTGTGCGTGCTGCGCTACAAGCGCCACTACTTCACCGCCGACGGCATGGAGTCTCCCGCGATCGCCGCCGAATTCCTGGTTCATGCCAACGAGGAATCGGCCCACGCCGACCTCATCGCGCAGCGCATCGTGCAGCTCGGGGGCTCGCCGGACTTCGCGCCCGCCACCCTGGAGCAGCGCAGCCACGCGGACTACGACGAGTCGTCGGACCTGCGGGCCATGGTGCGCGCCAACCTCGTGGCGGAGCGCATCGCCGTGGAGTCGTACCGTCAGATGATCCAGCTGATCGGCGACAAGGACCCCACCACGCGGCGCATGCTCGAAGGCATCCTGGCCGACGAGGAGGAGCACGCTGACGAACTCAAGGACTGGCTGCACCGCTGATCCCACCCCGTTCCAAACTGCTCGGCCAGCGGAGGGTGCAACAGGTCGCAGCAGGTCATCCACGCACCCGTGTTTTTTCATCCACAAAGGAAACAACCATGAAATACGCACGTGCCATCGCTTTCGCCATGCTCGCAGGCGCCACGATCGTCTCCACGGGTTGCTCGGTCGCGCGCCAGCAGCAAACCGTGGGCTCGTACATGGACGACGCAGGCATCACCACCGCCGTCAAGGCCAAGATGGCCGAAGACAAGAGCGTGTCGGCCACCTCCATCAGCGTGGAAACACTCAACGGCACCGTGCAGCTCTCGGGCTTCGCGAAGTCGCAGACCGAGAAGGACCGCGCCGAAGCTATCGCCCGCAACACCAAGCACGTGCGCGAAGTGCGCAACAGCATCGTGGTGCGCCCGTAAACCGCGACGCCCGCTAACCCGGCCACGCCGCCCTTTTCAAAGGCCGCGTGGCCTTTTCACGTCCTGCGGCAGAATCGGCGCGCATGCAACTCTTCCATTGCAGCCATTGCGGCTTCGTCGTGTTCTTCGAGAGCTTCCAGTGCGTGCACTGCGGCAGCGCCCTGGCCTTCGATCCCGATGCGATGGCGATGCTGGCCCTGGAGCCCGCCGGCGGCGAAGCGGGCCGCAGCGGCCTGTGGGCGCAGCGCCCCGCACGCGCAGAGGCGCCGCAGCCGCCCGGCCGCTACTACCGCCTGTGCGGCCATCGCGGCACGCACGGTGCATGCAACTTCGCCCTGCCCTCCGATGCGGGGGACGCGCCTGACCAGCTGTGCGTCTCCTGCCGGCAGACCCGCGTGCTGCCCGACCTGTCGGTGCCCGGGAACCAGCGCCGCTGGACGCAGATCGAGACCGCCAAGCGGTGGCTCTTCTATACGCTGGCGCGCCTGGGGCTGGGCCGGCTGCCCGGCGAGCAGGGGCCGGTGTACGAGTTCCTGGCCGACCTGCCCGGCGCTCCCCCCGTGTTGACAGGGCATGCCCAGGGCGTGATCACGCTCAACGTCTCCGAGGCCGACGACGACGAACGCGCGCGGCGGCGCCTGGCCCTGCACGAGCCCTACCGCACGCTGCTGGGCCACCTGCGCCACGAGTGCGGCCACTACTTCTGGGATGCGCTGGTGCTGCGCGGCGGCCACTTGCAGGCCTTCCGCGACGTGTTCGGCGACGAGCGCGCGGACTATGCCGAGGCCTTGAGCGCGCACTACGCACGCACGCCGCTGCAGCCCGCCGACTGGCAGGCCGGCCACGTGAGCGCCTATGCCACCGCCCACCCTTGGGAAGACTGGGCCGAAACCTGGGCCCACTACCTGCACATGGTCGACCTGCTGGAGACCGCCGCCAGCTACCAGACCGCCATCACCGTACCCCACGCCACGGCCCCGCAGCGCCAGCAGGTGCACGACCCGTTCTCCCAGCCCCGCCCCGGCTTCGACGCCATGGTGCACGACTGGGCTCCGCTCACCCTGCTGCTCAACAGCCTGAACCGCAGCCTGGGCCAGCAGGACGCCTACCCGTTCGCTCCTTCGCCCGGCGCGCTGGCCAAGCTGCGCTTCGTGCACGAGCTCATTGCCAGCCGCACGGCATAAGAGCGCGGCCCCGTCAGCTCTTGGCCGCCAGCGCGCGCAGCACGGCGGGCGACACCAGCGCCTGCACGTCGCCGCCCAGCGTGTGGATCTCGCGCACGAAGCTGCTGGAGAGGTGCGCGAACTGGTCGCTGGGCGTGAGGAAGACGGTTTCCACGTCGGGCATCAGGTGGCGGTTCATGCCGGCGAGCTGCCGCTCGTAGTCGAAGTCGGTCACGCTGCGCACGCCGCGCACCATGGCCCTGGCGCCGTGGGCGCGCACGAAGTCGCGCACCAGCCCGTCGAAGCTCTCCACGCGCACCTGGGGCCACGGCCGGACCACCTCGCGCACCAGGGCCATGCGCTCGTCCAGGGTGAACATCGTCTTCTTGTGGTGGCCCACGGCCACGGCGACGATGACCTCGTCGAACAGCTGGGTGGCGCGCTGCACCAGGTCCTCGTGGCCCAGGGTGATGGGATCGAAGGTGCCAGGGTAGACGGCGATGACGCGGGGCATGGGGGTCTCCTCTCGATTTGTATCTAATTTGGCCTCTGGCGCTTATCCAGCAAGCGCAGGCAGCTATTGAACCTGTAGCAGATGGGCATGGACCGCGCCCGCCTTGAGGTGGCGGTGCAGCACCAGGCCGCCATCGTCCGCGCTCCAGGCGGCGGGTGCTTCGAGGTAGATGAAGCCCCCCTCGGCCACGGCCTCCCGTGCGGCCTGCAGGGCGGGGGCGAACAGCTGCGCCGCGCCGAACGGCGGGTCGAGCAGGACGAGGTGCTGGCTGCGCGGCGCGCACTGGCGCAGGGCGGCGATGCCGTCGCCGCGCTGCACGCGCACGGCGTCGGCCTTCAGGCGCCGCTGGTGCGATTGCAGCTGCGCCACCAGGCCCGGGTCCTGCTCCACCAGCAGCACCTGCGCGGCGCCGCGCGAGGCGGCTTCCAGGCCCAGCGCGCCGGTGCCCGCGAAGGCGTCCACACAGTGCCAGCCAGTCAGGTCCTGGCCCAGCCAGTTGAACAGCGTCTCGCGCACCCGGTCGGGCGTGGGGCGCAGGCCGGGGCGGTCGGGCACGGCCAGGCGGGTGCGCTTCCACTGGCCGCCGATGATGCGGACCTCGCCCGCAGGCTTCTTCACGTTCAAGGCTGGCCCCCGACCACCACGCTGGCCATGCGCCCGGGCTGCAGCTTGCGCTGGAAGGCGGCGCGGATGTCGGCCACAGTGAGGGCCTCGACGCGGTCGGTCCAGTGCTCCAGGTAGTCCAGCGGCAGGTCGTTCCAGGCGATGTTGACCACGTTGGCCAGCAGCTTGCGGTTGCTGTCGATGCGCAGCGCGAAGCCGCCGATGAGGTTGTCCTTGGCGGCGCGCAGCTCGGCCTCGGTGGGGCCTTCGGCGACGAAGCGCACCAGCACGTCCTGCGTGACCTGCAGGGCCTGCGCGGCCTGGTCGGGGCGCGTCTGCAGGCCGACCACGAAGGCGCCCGCGTTCAGCCCGGGCGAGAAGCCACTGCCCACGCTGTACGAGAGGCCGCGCTTTTCGCGCACCTCGTTGGTCAGTCGCGAGGTGAAGCCGCCGCCGCCCAGGATGTGGTTGCCCACCAGTAGCGCGAGGAAGTCCGGATCGCGGCGCACGAAGCCGGGCTGGCCGACGAGCACGTGGGCCTGCGCCGACGCGAAGGGGATGCGCTGCCCGGACGCCTGGGCCAGCGGTTGCACCTCGGGCACGGGCGGCAGCGGCGTGCATTCGCCCTGGGGCAGACGCGCGAGCAGCGTGCGCGCCAGGGCCTGGGCCTGGGCGCGGTCGAGCGCGCCGACGATGGCCACGCGCGCACGGCAGGCGCGCTGGTAGCGCGTGTGGAAGGTCTGCAGGTCTTCCACGCCGATGCGTGCCAGGGTCTCGGCCGTGGGCCGCTGGCCATAGGGATGCGTGCCGTACACGGCGGTGGAGAAAGCCTTGGAGGCGACGGTGCCGGGGCGCGTGTCGGCCTCCTTGATGCCGGCCTCCCAGCGCGCGCGCTCGCGCTGCCAGACGGGGGCGGGGAAGCTGGGCTCGCCGAGCTGGCGCGCGGCCAGGCGGGCGGCGCGCTCCAGCAGGTCGGGTTCGGTGAGCGAGCGCAGCGTGAACACGAGGCCATCGCGCTCGGCGCCGGCCTCGAAGCTGGCGCCCAGGTCGGCCCAGGCTTCACCCAGGTCGTTCTCGTCCATGGCGGCATCGCCGGTGGCGGTGGCGCGCACGCCCTTGGCACTCATCAGCGCGGAGGCAGCGGCCAGGCCCGCCTGCGCGGCGGGATCGCGGCGGCTGCCGGCGTCGAAATCGATCTGCACGTCCACCATGGGAATGGCCTTGCTTTCGACCAGCCAGACGCGCGCGCCGCTGTCTTCCGTCCAGTGCTGGATGGGCAGCAGCGCCCAGGCGCTTTGCGCATAAAAAATGGCTCCAGCGCTTACCAGTAAAGCGCGAGCAGCTATTGTTTTGAGAGTTTTCATCATCAGTGCATCCGATCGCCGGCAGCGGGGGCGGCGCGTTGCGCGCCCGGCACCACGGGCTGGGGCAGCAGGGTGGCGATGGTGAGCTGGTCGTCGCCGAAGTAGCGCGCGGCCACGGACTGCACCTGCGCGGGGGTCACGCCGCGCAGCAGCTTCAGGATGCGGTCGTCCGCGTCGAGCGGCAGGCCCTGCACCCAGTTGCTGCCGAGGTCGCTGGCCTGCGACTGCAGCGAGTCGCGCGCATAGATGGTGGAAGCGGCCCACTGCGTCTTGACGCGCGACAGCTCGGCCTCGCTCACGCCTTCGCGCGCGATGCGGGCCACCTCGGCGCGCAGGGCTTCTTCCACCTGGGCGGCGGTCTTGCCCGCGGCGGGCACGCCGGTCATCAGGAACAGCGCGGGGCCGCGGCCGAACACGGAGGCCTGGCTGTCCGCGCCGTCGGCCACGCGGTCCGCGCCTTGCGTGAGCGCGCGCTCCAGCCGCGCGCCGTCGTAGCCGCTGAGCACGGCCGACAGCACCAGCAGCGCCAGGCCGTCGCGGTCGGTGTCCTGCATGGCGTCGATGCGCTCCACGCCGGGCACGCGGAAGGCCAGGGCCACGTAGCTCTGCTCGGCCGGGGCCTTGAAGGCGATGCGGCGCAGGCCCTTCTGCTCGGGCTCGGTGCGCGGCTTGCGCGCGGGCACGGCGCGGTCGGGGATGGCGCCATAGGTCTTCTCGGCGAGCTGGCGGACCTGCTCGGGGTCGACGTCGCCCGCCACCACCACAACGGCATTGCGCGGCATGTACCAGTGGCGGTGGAACTGGCGCACATCATGGGGTGTCATGGCGTCCAGATCGCTCATCCAGCCCACCACGGGGCGGTGGTAGGGCGAGGCGATGAAGGTGGCCGCGTAGAGCTGCTCGATGAGCGCGGCGCGCGGCTGGTCCTCGGTGCGCATGCGGCGCTCCTCCTTGACCACCTCGATTTCCTTCTTGAATTCCTCGTCGGGCCACTGGTTGTGGGCGAAGCGGTCGGATTCGAGCTGCATCACGTCGGCCAGCCGCTCGGCCGGGATCTGCTGGTAGTAGCCCGTGTAGTCGCGGCTGGTGAAGGCGTTCTCCTGCCCGCCCAGCGCCGCCACGCGGCGCGAGAACTCGCCCGGCGGCACGGCCTTGGAGCCCTTGAACATCATGTGCTCCAGCACGTGGGCCACGCCGGAGGTGCCGTCCACCTCGTCCATGGAACCCACGCGCACCCAGACCATGTGCACCGCCGTGGGCGCGCGCCGGTCGGGCTGCACGATGAGCTGCATGCCGTTCTTCAAGGTGAACTGCTGCGCGCCCGTGGCCGTGGCGGCCTGGGGCGCGGCGGTGGCGGGGGATGAAGGGGGGCGGGCTGCGCGCCCGCGTGCAGGCAGGCCGCAAGGGCCAGGAGTGAAATGGCGCGTTTCATAGAATGGCTCCGATTCTAAGAACCCGCCAATGTTCAGTTTCTTCAAGAAAAAACCCCCACTCGACACCCCGGCCCCCGCAGAACCCGCCGCCGAGGCGCCCGCAGCGGACAAGGGCGGCGCGTTCGGCTGGCTGCGCAATCCTTTCGGCGCCCCGGCGGATACCGCTTCCCCCGCACCCGAGCCGGCAGCGCCTCAGCCGGCTGCGCCAGAGCCCACCCCGAAGCCGCAGCCGCCCGAGGCCGCCCGCCAGGGATGGATGGACCGGCTCAAGACGGGCCTGCGCAAGACCGGCACCAGCATCGCCACCGTCTTCACCGGCACGCAGATCAACGACGCGCTGTACGACGAGCTGGAAGAGGCCCTGCTCATGGCCGACACCGGCGTGAAGGCCACGCAGCACCTGCTCGATGACCTGAAGCGCCGGGTGAAGGAAGCCAAGGCCACCGAGCCCGCCGCCGTCAAGGGCCTGCTGGCCGATGCGCTGGCCGACCTGCTGCGCCCACTGGAGAAGCCGCTGGTGATCGGCGAGCACCAGCCCACCGTGATCATGGTGGCGGGCGTGAACGGCGCGGGCAAGACGACCTCGATCGGCAAACTCACCAAGCATCTGGCCGACCACGGCGAGAGTGTGCTGCTGGCCGCGGCCGACACCTTCCGCGCCGCGGCGCGCGAGCAGCTCGGCGTCTGGGCCACGCGCAACACGGTGGAGATCATCAGCCAGGAGGGGGCGACCCCGCGGCCGTGAGCTTCGACGCCGTTACCGCCGGCCGCGCGCGCGGCAAGGACGTGGTGCTGGTGGACACGGCCGGGCGCCTGCCCACGCAGCTCCACCTGATGCAGGAGCTGCAGAAGATCAAGCGCGTGATCACCAAGGCCGACGCCGGCGCGCCGCACGAGGTGCTGCTGGTGATCGACGGCAACACCGGGCAGAACGCGCTGGCGCAGGTGCGCGCGTTCGACGACGCGCTGCAGCTCACGGGCCTCGTCGTCACCAAGCTCGACGGCACGGCCAAGGGCGGCGTGCTGGCCGCCATCGCCCAGGAGCGGCCCATTCCCGTCTACTTCATCGGCGTGGGCGAGCGCGTGGAAGACCTGGAGACGTTCAGCGCGCGCGAATTCGCGCAGGCGCTGCTGGCCTGACCGCCCACGCCCCACTGCGCGCAGCCCATGTTCATCGAACTCGCCAAAGGCTTCGCGCTCCTGCTGGCCTTGTGCTTCCTGCACGCATTCAACGTGCGCCTGTGGCGCAGCCATCCCCTGGTGGGGCAGGCGGTTTCGGGCCTGATCTTCGGCGGCATCTGCGTGGTGGGCATGCTGGCGCCGGTGACGGTGGCGCCGGGCGTGATCATCGACGCGCGCTCGGTGGTGCTCAGCATGGCGGGCCTGTTCGGCGGGCCGCTGGTGGCGGCCATCGCGGCGGTCATGGCCATCGCCGGGCGGCTGTCGCTGGGCGGCGCCGGGGCGGCGACCAGCGTGCAGGTGATCCTGGTGTGCACGCTGGCGGGGCTGGCCTACCGCCAGGCCCGCGCACGCGGCCTGCTCGGAGTGGGGCCCGGCACGCTGGCCGTCTTCGGGTTGCTGGTGCACGCGGCGGTGCTGGCGCTGCTGCAGGCGCTGCCCGCTTCCGTGGTACGCGAGCTCAACCAGACCGTCGCCCTGCCCTTCCTGCTCACCTTCACCGCCGCTACCGTGGCGCTGGGCCTGCTGCTGCGCGACGCGGAGAAACGCCTGGCCACCGAGCAGGCCCTGCGCGCCACGGCGGCGCGCCTGCATGCCATCACCCAGGCCATTCCCGATTTGCTGCTGGTGATCGACGATGAAGGGCGCTGCATGGACGTGCTCTCTCCTGACGACACGCTGCTGGCCGCAGAGGCGCACGCCCCCATTGGCCAGCGCCTGCACGACGTGCTGCCCGCGACGCTGGCAGACAGCGGCCTGGCACTGATCCGCGAAGCCCTGCGCACCGGCCGCACGCTGGGCATCGAGTACGCGCTGGAGACGCGCGCGGGCCTGCGCTATTTCGAGGGCCGCGCCCAGCGCATGGATGCCACGTCCGCCGTCTTTCTGGCCCGCGACATCACCGAGCGCAAGCAGTCCGAAAGCGCCCTGCGCGAATCGGAACTGCGCTTTCGCACGGTGCTGCGCAACATCCCCTCCATCTCGGTGCAGGGCTACCGGGCCGACGGCACCACGACCTATTGGAACCAGGCGTCCGAGCAAATTTACGGCTACACGCAGGACGAAGCGCTGGGCCGCAGCCTGCTGGAGCTGATCATCCCGCCGCCGATGCACGATGGCGTGCGCGCGGAGATGGCGCGCATGTTCGCCACCGGCGTACCCATCCCCTCGGGCGAGCTGCAGCTGCAGCGCAAGGGTGGCGCGCCGGTCCACGTCTTCTCCAGCCACGCCTTCATCCAGGTGCCCGGCCAGCCGCCGGAGATGTTCTGCATCGACATCGACGTCTCCGGCCGCAAGGCCGCCGAGGAGGAGGCCCACCGCCTGGCGTTCCACGACGCGCTCACGCACCTGCCCAACCGCCGCCTGCTGGCCGACCGCCTGCGCCAGGTGCTGGCCAGCGGCGCGCGCGCGGGCCAGACCACCGCCGTGCTGTTCGTGGACCTGGACAACTTCAAAACCCTCAACGACACCCAGGGCCACGAGGTGGGCGACCTGCTGCTGCGCCAGGCCGCCCAGCGCCTGTCCGACGCCGTGCGCGCGCAGGACACCGTGGCGCGCCTGGGCGGCGACGAATTCGTCATCGTGCTGCAGCACCTGGGCACCGATGCGCACGAGGCCGCCGCCCAGGCACGCGAGCTGTGCGAGCACTTCCTGGACCGCCTGCGCCAGCCCTACAACCTGGACGGCCACGCCTACCACGGCGCCGCCAGCATCGGGGTGACGCTGCTGGCCCATGTGCCCGACTCGGTGGACGAGGTGCTCAAGCAGGCCGACATGGCCATGTACCGCGCCAAGGACGCCGGGCGCAACACGCTGCGCTTCTTCGACCCCGACATGCAGCAAGCCGTCAACCGCCGCGCGCTGCTGGAGGCCGAGCTGCACCACGGCCTGCGCGAGGCGCAGTTCCTGCTGCTCTACCAGCCCCAGGTGGAAAGCAGCGGGCGGGTGACCGGCGCCGAGGTGCTGGTACGCTGGCGCCACCCCGAGCAGGGCATGGTCTCGCCCGCCGAATTCATCCCGCTGGCCGAGCAGACGGGCCTGATCCTGCCGCTGGGCCACTGGGTCATGGAGACGGCGCTGCGCCAGCAGGCCCTGTGGCGGAACGACCCGGCCCTGCGGCACCTGAACCTGGCCATCAACGTGAGCGCCCGCCAGTTCCTGCAGGAAGATTTCGTGGACCAGGTCGCCGCGCTGCTGCAGGCCACCGGCGCAGACCCGGCGCGCATCAAGCTGGAGCTGACCGAAAGCCTGCTGCTGCACAACGTGGAGGGTGCCATCGCCACCATGCACGCGCTGCAGGCCCACGGCCTGGGCTTCTCGCTGGACGACTTCGGCACCGGCTATTCCTCGCTCGGCTATCTCAAGCGCCTGCCGCTCGCACAGATCAAGATCGACCAGGGCTTCGTGCGCGATGTGCTGCAGGACCCGCGCGACGCCGCCATCGCGCGCACCATCATCGCGCTGGCCGGCAGCCTGGGGCTTCAGGTCATCGCCGAGGGCGTGGAAACCGCCGCGCACCACCAGTTCCTGCTGGAACACGGGTGCACCGCATTCCAGGGCTACCTGTTCGGGCGGCCGATGGAGCTGGCGCAGTTCGAGCAGGCCGCGCGCGCGTCGGTGCCGCAAGCGACCTAGAGCCCGCCGTCCACCTGCCCGGCCACCCACTGCGCGTAATCCGCCTCGGCTTCCACGACCTGGGTCAGCAGTTGCGGCACCTCGTAGGGATGCTGCGCCCGCAGCCAGGCGCGCAGGGGGGCGCCGCCTCGAGCAGGGTCTTGCACGCCAGGCGCCACTCGGCGTCCTCATGCTGCGCGCCCTGCCAGACGTAGTGCGAGGCGATGGACTCCACCTGCACGCAGGCGGCCAGCCGCGCCTGCACGGCACCCGAGGCCAGCCGCCGGGCATCGGCCGCGCTGGCGACGGTGGTGGTGACGACGGCGATGATGGCGGTCATGGACTTCCAATTTGATAGCTGCTTGCGCTTTATGGATAAGCGCTGGAGCCGCTTTTTACCTTATTTCCCTCTGTGGGCGATTTCCTGCATCCACACGGGAACTCCGCCTTTAGCACTCCCTCTAACGGAGTGCTAATATGAACCCCATGCAAGAAAGGACTCCCGGTATGGCCTTCCAGACTGCACCCACCGCGACAACGACGCTGGCGCCCGCCAACCCCTGGGCCCTGGTTCCCCCGCTGGGTAATCTGGACGCCTATATCTCTGCCGTCAACCGCATCCCCCTGCTCACGCAGGAGGAGGAGCAGCGCTATGCGCGCCAGCTCAAGGAAGACAGCAACGTCGAGGCCGCCGGCCGCCTGGTGCTGTCGCACCTGCGCCTGGTGGTATCGATCTCGCGCCAATACCTCGGCTACGGCCTGCCGCACGGCGACCTCATCCAAGAGGGCAACGTGGGCCTGATGAAAGCCGTCAAGCGCTTCGACCCCGACCAGGGCGTGCGCCTGGTGAGCTACGCCATGCACTGGATCAAGGCGGAGATCCACGAATACATCCTCAAGAACTGGCGCATGGTCAAGGTGGCGACCACCAAGGCCCAGCGCAAGCTGTTCTTCAACCTGCGGTCGATGAAGCAGGGCTTCAAGGCCGAGGCACTGGATGCCGACACGCACCGCGAGACGCTGTCCGACCATGAGATCGACCTCGTGGCCGAGCAGCTCAACGTGAAGCGCGAGGAAGTCATCGAGATGGAAACGCGCCTGTCGGGCGGCGACGTGCTGCTGGACCCCACGCCCGGCGACGATGGCGAGCAGGCCTACGGCCCCATCGCCTACCTGGCCGACGCGGCGCATGAACCCACCGCGATGATCGAGACGCGCCAGCGCGACATGTTGGCGACCGACGGCATCGCCACCGCGCTGGAAAGCCTGGACGCGCGCAGCCGCCGCATCGTCGAGGAGCGCTGGCTGAACGTGCAGGACGACGGCTCCGGCGGCATGACGCTGCACGAGCTGGCGGCCGAGTACGGCGTGAGCGCCGAGCGCATCCGCCAGATCGAGGTCGCGGCCATGAAGAAGATGAAGAAGGCGCTGGCCGAATACGCCTGACCGGCTCCCCACCGAACGCGCAGCCCCTCAGGCTGCGCGTTTTTCTTTGCACCCCCAGAACGCGCCATGCAACGCCGCACCCTGCTGACCCTGGCCCCGGCCCTCGCCCTTCCCAGCGCCTTCGCAGACGCCTGGCCCGCCAGGCCGCTGCGCATCATCGTCGGCTTTCCGCCCGGCTCCTCCCCCGACCTGACGGCGCGCACCTTCGCCGAGCCGCTGGCGCAGGCGCTGGGCCAGCCCGTGGTGGTGGAGAACAAGGTGGGCGCGGGCGGCAACATCGCCGCCCATGCCGTGGCCCAGGCGCGGGACGGGCACACGGTGGGCCTGTTCATCAACGGCAACCTGACCATCGCCAGGCTGCTCAACCCGCAGTTGCCCTACGACCCCGCCCGGGACCTGGCGCCGCTGTCGCTGCTCGGCACTTCGCCACTGCTGCTGACGGCACCCGTGGGGCAGGACGGCGTGCCTGCGTCCGGCAACGCGCGCGCCTTCCTCGCGGCGGCGCGCCAGGCCGGCGACCGCTGGAGCTACGGCACACCCGGCGTGGGCACCGTGGGCCATCTCGGCATGGAACTGCTCAAGGCGCGCACGGGCATCGACCCCGTGCACGTGCCCTACCCCGGCTATCCGCAGGTGGCCACGGCCATGCTGGGCGGGCAGCTGCAGATGGCGCTGCTGCCGCCGGCGCTGGCGCTGGCGCAGGAGCGCGCGGGCCGGCTGCGGCTGATCGGCGTCACTTCCGCAGGCCGCAGCACGCTCGCGCCCGGCGTGCCCAGCCTGGCCGAGGCCGGCGTGCAAGGCGTGCAGCTCGAGATGTGGAACGCCTTCGCGGCGCCCGCGGCCATGGCCGCACCGGTGCGCGCGCGCCTGGCGGCGCTGATCGGCGGCATCGCCCGCAGCCCCGAGGTGCGCGCCAAGCTGTTCCAGCAGGGCTGGCAGGCGGTGGGCTCCTCCACCGAAGGGCTGGCCAACCGCATCCAGGCCGACACCCGGGCGCTGGGCGAGATCATTCGCTTGCGCCAGATCAAGGCGGAGTGATTCCAGGGCACGGGATAGCGCTACATTTTGTTGCAATGCAGCAAAGAGGCGGCAATGATCGCGGGTTTCCCGACCACAGCGATCCACCCCCGCCATGACCGTCGAACGTCCCTTGGGCTGCCTGGCCTGCGCCTGCCAGAATCAATGCCTGCTGGGCCGCCAGCGCGAAGCCGTGCGCCAGCGCTGGAGCCCGCATGTGGCGGAGCGCTCCTTCCACAAGGGCGACCGGCTGCAGCAGCAGGGCCGGGCCGCCGCCACCTTCCAGGTCATCAAGGTGGGCACGGTGCTCGCACTGCGCAGCGGGGACGACGGCGTGGAGCGCCCCGTGGGCATGTTCGGCGGGGGCCAGCTGCTCGGCGGCATGGCGCTGCTGCAGCGGCCGGAGGCACTGTCGTGCCAGGCGCTGTCGGCCGGGCGCGTGTGCGAGGTGGCCGTGGCCGCCGTGGGCACGCAGGCGCTGGCGGATGCGGAATTCCTGTTCGCCCTGGCCTGGGAATGCGCCGACATCAACGCGCAGCTGGCCGACTGGGCGCGCGTGGTGCGTATCCGCAGCACCGCCGGGCAACTGGCGGGCGCGCTGCTGCAGCTGGCGAGCCTGCAGCGCAGCACGCTCGTGCGCCTGCCCAGCCACACCGTGCTGGCCACGCTGCTGGCCACCACGCGCGAGACCATCGCACGCACGCTGCGCCAGCTCGGCGAGCAGCAGTGCGTGGTGCGCCACGACCGCTGGCACTGCGAGATCCACCGCGCGCGGCTGCTCGCGCTCGCGGCGGGCAACCCGCCGCTTCAGAAAACATAGCTGCTCGCGCTTCCCCTGAAAGCGCTGGAGCCGTTTTTGGCTCTTATTCCGTGAGCGCGGCGGGCACGCTGTCTTCCTGGGTGCCCGCGCTGCGCAGCAGGGCCAGCACCTGCGCCGCGGGCACGGCCTTGGAATACAGCCAGCCCTGGTAGGCCTCGCAGCCGTGCTGCTCCAGGAAACGCAGCTGCTCGACCGCCTCCACGCCCTCGGCCACCACGTGCAGGCCCAGCGTGCGGGCAAGCCCGATGATGGCGCGCACCATGGTGGCGTCGGCCTCGCTGTGCAGCAGCGGGCGGATGAATTCGCGGTCGATCTTGATGCGCGATACCGGCAGCTGCTTGAGGTGCACCAGCGAGGAGTAGCCGGTGCCGAAGTCGTCCAGCGCCACGCCCACGCCCAGCGCCTGCAGGTTGCACAGCACCTGGCGCGCCTGCTCGGGGTCGGCCATGGTTTCGGACTCGGTCACTTCCAGCTCCAGCAGCCCGGGCGGCGTGCCGTGCACGGCCAGGCTGCCGCGCAGCTGGTCCACCAGGTCGGTCTGGCGCAGTTGCTGGGCCGACAGGTTCACCGCCACGCGCAGCGCCAGGCCCGCGCGCGCCCACTGCGCGGTCTGGCGGCAGGCGGCGTCGAGTACCCAGGCGCCCAGCGCCAGGATGAGGCCCGTGGCCTCGGCCACGGGGATGAAGCGCTCGGGCGAGACGTCGCCCAGCTCCGGTCGCTCCAGCGAAGCAGCGCCTCCACGGCCTGCACGCGCCCCGTGGCCACGCACACCTGCGGCTGGTAGTGCAGCGCCAGCCCGCCGTAGGACAGCGCGAGCTTGAGGCGGTCGTGCAGCAGGATCTTCTCGGCCATCCGGCGGCCCATGTAGTCGGTGTAGAACGCGAAGTTGGCGCGGCCGCGCTCCTTGGCCTGGTACATGGCCATGTCGGCGTAGCGCAGCAGGGTGGCGGCGTCGCGCGCGTCGGCGGGGCACAGGGCCAGCCCCAAGCTGGCGCCGAAGTTGAGCTCGAAGCCGTGCATGCGGCAGGGCTGGCACAGCACCTGCAGCAGCTCGGCCGCGCGCTGCTCGGCCTCCGCGGGACCAGCGAGCGGCTGCAGCAGCACCGTGAATTCGTCGCCCCCCAGGCGCGCCAGCGTGTCGCTCGCGCGCAGCGCGCCCTTGAGGCGCCGCGCCACCTCCACCAGCACCTGGTCGCCCGCCGCGTGGCCGTAGCCGTCGTTGATGGCCTTGAAGTCGTCCAGGTCCAGCAGCAGCAGCGCGAACGGCTCGCCCTGGCGCGCCGACTCGGCGATGGCCTGCTCCAGCCGCTGGCCGAACTGCCAGCGGTTGACCAGGCCCGTCAGCGTGTCGTGCGTGGCCTGGTAGTGCATGCGCGCCTCCAGCCGGCGCAGCTCGGTGATGTCGCGCACGAAGGCCACGGCCGCGCCGCCGCCCTGCTCGGTGTGGCCCAGCGCCACGTCCACGGGGATCAGGCTGCCGTCCTTGCGCTCCAGCCACAGGTCCCGCCCCATGCCCATGGGCCGGCGCGAAGGGCCGTCGAAATAGCCGGCTATCTGCTCCGCGTGCCGCATCCGGTGGCTGCGCGGCAGCAGCCGGTGCACGGACGTGCCCAGCAGCTCGGCCAGCGCATACCCCGAGATCGCGGCCATGGCGGCGTTGGCGTAGAGGATGGCGCCATCGTGCTGCACGAGCACGATGCCGTCGGGCGCGGCATCCATGGCGGCGCGCACCAGCGCGGCGTCCGCGTCCAGCCGCACGAGGCCGTGGGAGCCGAAGGGCTCGGCGTAGCGCCCCGTCATGCCGCGTCTGTCTGGAAGACCGAGGCCGCCGCGTCCAGACGCACGGCCTGCTGCGCCAGGGTGCGGCCCAGGTCCACGCCATGGCGCACCAGGGCCGCGTTGTTCTGGGTCATTTCCTCGAGCTGCGCCATGGCCTGGTGGATCTGGCCCACGCCGTCGGCCTGCTCCTGGCTGGCGTGGCGGATGTCCTGCACGATCGCGGCCAGCCGCTGCATGGCATCCACCACGTCCTGCATGGTGCGGCCCGCGCGGTCGGCGGCCTCGGAGCCGCCGCGCACCTGGGCCTGCGAGGCCTCGATCAGCGCCTTGATGTCGTGCGCCGACTGCGCGCTCTGCTGCGCCAGCTCGCGCACCTGCGCGGCCACCACGGCGAAGCCGCGCCCCTGCGCGCCCGCGCGCGCGGCCTCGACGGCGGCGTTGAGCGCCAGCAGGTTGGTCTGGAACGCCACGCCGTCGATCATGGTGCTGATCTCCGACACGCGGCGGCTGGCCTGGGCGATGCCTTCCATGCCCTGCCCCAGCCGCGCCATGGCCTGCACGCCCTCGCTCGCGGCTGCCAGGCCCGAGGCGGCGCAATCGGCCGCGTGGCCGGCCTTGTCGCTGTTGGCGCGGATGGCCACCGAGAGCTCCTCCGTCGCCGCGGCGGCCTGCTCCAGGCTGGCGGCGGCGGCCTCGGTGCGCCCGGACAGGTGCTGGTTGCCCTCCTCCATGTCCTGTGCGCAGGCGCGCACGGCACCGGCCTTGCCCTGGATGTCGTCCACCAACGACATGAGGTTGAGCCCCGCCTGCTGCAGGCTGCGCATCAGCTCGCCGATCTCGTCGCCGCGCCCCGCGTAGAGCGGGCGCGCCCGCTGCCCGCTGGCCACCGCGCGCGCCTGCTCCAGCACCGCGCCCAGCGGCCGCGCGACGCTGCGGTGCAGCCACCAGGCCAGGGCCGCGCTGGCCGCGAGCCACAGCGCCAGCGCCGGAGCGAAGGCGGCCGCCCCGGCATGCGCCTGGGCGGCCACGGCCAGCATGCCCAGCGCGCCCAGCCCCGCCAGCGCTCCCACGGCCGCGGACAGGCGCGTGCCCACGCCCAGGAAGCGCAGCCCCGCCAGCCAGGAACGCAGCCCGCGGCTGAACACCACGAAGCCGCGGTAGAGCGCGAGGTGGCCCGCGCCGGCGTTGATGCGCTGGTAGACCGCCTCGTGCTCGCTCACTTCGCGCGCCGAGGGCTTGGTGCGCACCGACAGGTAGCCCACCACCGCGCCGCCGCGGCGCAGCGGGCTCGCGTTGGCGCGCACCCAGTAGTGGTCGCCGTTCTTGCGGCGGTTCTTCACCAGGGCCGTCCAGGGCAGCCCGCGCTGGATCGTGGCCCACATGTCGGCGAAGGCCGACGGCGGCATGTCGGGGTGGCGCACCACGTTGTGGGCATGGCCGTAGAGTTCCTCCTGGCCGAAGCCGCTCACGCGGATGAAGGCATCGTTGGCATAGACGATGCGTCCCTTGAGGTCGGTGACGGACAGCAGCGTCTCGTCATCGCCCAGGGCGTATTCGCGCTGCGTGGTGGGCTCGTTTCGGCGCATGGGTGCGGGTTCCTTGGACAGTGGCGCCGCCACTCTAGGGATTCGCGCACCGGCGCGCACGGGGATTGCTCCCACGCCGCGGGACTATCGCACGCCAATGTGACGCGCTTCGCGGTTCGGGCCGCCCCGGCCCCGGCTCAGGAGCCTTCCTGCAGCAGCGCGCGCACGTCGGAGGCCAGCGCCTGCGCCCCGCTGCCGTAGCGGTGGTAGACGCGCAGGCGGCCGGCGGTGTCGTAGACGTAGCTGCCGGCGGAATGGTCCATGGTGTAGCTCGTGGGCGTCTGGCCCTCCACGCGCTTGTAGTAGATCTTGAAGTCCTTGGCGACGGCAGCCAGCTGCTCGGGCGTGCCGGTCAGCGCGAGGAAGCTGGGATCGAAGTTGGCCATGTAGGCCTTGAGCACCTCGGGCGTGTCGCGCTCGGGATCGACGGTGACGAAGATGCCCTGCAGCTTGCCGCCCTGGTCGCCCAAGGCGCGCTTGACCTCGGCCAGCTCGGACATGGAGGTAGGGCACACGTCCGGGCACTGCGTGTAGCCGAAGAACACCACCACCACCTTGCCGGCGAAGTCGCGCAGATGGCGCGGCTGGCCGTTGTGGTCGGTGAGCGGCAGGTCCCGGGCGTACTCCGCGCCCGTCACGTCCACGCCCTGGAACGTAGGCGCCTGGGGAGAGCAAGCAGAAAAAATGGCCGTAGCGCTTACCAGGAAAGCGCTAGCAGCTATTCTTTTAAGAGCATCACGTTTTTGCATCACAGCACGTAGTGGTCCACGAGCAGGGCCGCGAACAGCAGGCTCAGGTGGATGAGGGAGAAGCGGAAGGTCTTGCGCGCGAGCTGGTCGGAATAATCGCGCCACAGCCAGAAGCCGTACAGGCAGAAGCCCGCGCCCAGCACGATGGCGGCGGCCAGGTAGATCCACGAGCTCATGCCGTAGACGAAGGGCATGAGGCAGCCGGCGAACAGGATCAGCGTGTAGAGGAACACCTGCAGCCGCGTGAACTCGTTGCCGTGGGTGACGGGCAGCATGGGCAGGCCGGACTTGCGGTAGTCCTCCACGCGGTAGAGCGCCAGCGCCCAGAAGTGCGGCGGCGTCCACAGGAAGATGATGAGGAACAGGATCAGCGCCTCGGGGCCCACCTCGCCGGTCATGGAGGACCAGCCCAGCACGGGCGGCATGGCGCCCGAGGCGCCGCCGATCACGATGTTCTGCGGCGTGAGCGGCTTGAGGATGACGGTGTAGATGACCGCGTAGCCCACGAAGGTGGCGAAGGTGAGCCACATGGTCAGCGGGTTCACCCACACATAGAGCAGCGCCGAGCCGGCCGCGCACAGCGCGGCGGAGAACAGCAGCGTCTGCGTATTGGACAGCTCGCCCTTGGCCGTGGGCCGCCAGGCGGTGCGCTTCATGCGTGCGTCGATGCCCTGCTCCACCAGGCAGTTGAAGGCGGCCGCGGCCCCGGCCACGAGCCAGATGCCTGCGCAGGCCACGGCCATCAGCGCCCACTGCGGGCCGCTGGGCAGGCCGGGCACGGCCAGCACCATGCCGATGAAGGCGCAGAACACGATGAGCTGCACCACGCGCGGCTTGGTCAGCGCATAGAACTGCGAGAAGCGCGACGGCAGGGCGTGCGACGGCGGATGTGCGGGCGCGGGGGCGGCACTCATGCGGAAACTCTCTTTGCGATGGAAGGCGCCGGTGCGGCATGGGCCACCGCGCGGCTGGCGGCCAGCGCCCAGGTCAGCACCACGACGAGCGCGGCGGCGCCGCCGGTGTGCAGCACGGCCGCGACCAGCGGCCAGTCCAGCACCACGTTGGACAGGCCGGTGGCGAATTGCAGCAACGCCAGGCCCGCGAGCCAGCGCGCCGGGTCGCGCAGCGCGCCCGCGCGCACCAGGCGCCAGGCCAGCAGCGCGAGCAGCGGCAGCACCAAGTAGGCCGCGAGCCGGTGCGCATAGTGGATGGCGGTGAGCCCGGCGAAGCTGATGTGGCTGCCGTCCTGCAGCAGGCCCAGCGGTCGCCAGAGCTGGAAGCCCTCGCCGAAGGCCATGTCGGGCCACCAGCTTCCCTGGCATTGCGGGAAGGTGGTGCAGGCCAGCACCGCGTAGTTGGTGCTGACCCAGCCGCCCAGCACGACCTGTGCCGCGACCAGCAGCGCGGTCACTGCCAGCAGCGTGCGCAGGCCGCGCGGCAGGGCCACGGGCGCCGCGCCGCGCGCGGCCAGCGTCTGGCGCACGGCCTGCACGCACAGCAGGGCTAGCAGCACCAAGCCACCAATGAGGTGCAGCGTGACGATGGCGGGGAACAGCTTCATGGTGACGGTGAGCGCGCCGAACGCGCCCTGCAGGCACACCCAGACCAGCGTGGCCGTGGGCCACCAGGGGCTGTGCGCCAGCGGCTGGCCGCGGCGGCGCTGGCGCCACGCGCCCACGGTGAGCGCGATGATGAGCACGCCCACGCCGGTGGCGAGGTAGCGGTGGATCATCTCCACCCAGGCCTTGCCGTGCGTGACCGGGCCGGTGGGCATGGCCTGCTGCGCGGCGGAGATCTCGGCATGCGCGCCCACGGGGCTGGCATTGCCGTAGCAGCCGGGCCAGTCGGGGCAGCCCAGACCCGAGTCGGTCAGGCGCGTGAAGGCGCCGAACAGCACCAGGTCGAAGGTCAGGAACAGCGTGAGCACCGTGAGCGCCTGCAGCCGCCGCACGGGCGTGCTGCCGCGCCCGCGCCACCACACCCAGGCCAGCGGCCCGAGGGCGATGACCACGCCCAGCGCCATCAGCTCGATGAGCGGCGCCAGGTCGTAGAGCGGCTGGGCGTCGGTCATGGCTGTTCCTGCCCCGCCCCGTCCGTGCGGCCGGGCTGGTCCCAGGACGACGAGGCGCGCAGCAGGCGCTCCAGGTCGCGCTTGGCCTTGGCGGCGCCGGCGCGGTCCATGTGGGCGGGGAAGCGCATCATCCAGTGGCCCATGGGGTCCACCACGTAGAGGTGGTCCGCCAGCGCCTGCCCCGCGGCGGGCTGCAGCCATGCGCCGAGCGTGGCCGAGTCCACGCGCAGCACGGTGGCCTGGCCCAGCGCGGGGGCGATGTCGTCGGGCAGTTGCGCATCATCGGACACCAGCCATACCCAGTCCAGGCGCTCCTTCTCGCGGCCCATGCTCTCGCGCAGCTGACGCTGCAGGTACAGGTGGTTGCGGCAGGCGTCGGCGCAGGCGCCGGGCGCCACGCTGACCAGCAGCCACTGGCCGCGCAGGCTTTCCAGCGCGCGCGGTGCGCCGCCCAGCGTGCGGGCGGACGCCTGCGCGGGGATGGCGCGCTGCGGCTCGACCAGCTCGCCATAGTTGCGCCGGCCCTCGGGGCGCACGACGTAGTAGGTGAAGTACGAGGCGATCACCGGCGCGGCGCACACCGCCAGCACGGCCAGCATCTGCCAGCGGCCGCTGCGCGAGCGCTGCAGCGCCGCCACTGCGTCGCCCGCGGGCGGCAGGCTGTGCACGGTGAGGCCCAGCGGCTGCTGGCCTTCAGCGCGCGCGCGCGGCCAGGGAAGCGTCGGACGATTTGGAACCAGACATAGAGGATTGCCACCAGGCCGCAAAGCCCGAACCATTGGAATGCGTAGCCGTAATGCTTGTCGACGCCGCTGCCCGTGACCGCCCAGTCGCGCCGCAGCCCGTCGCTGGCATCGCCCGTCTGCACGATGGTCAGGGGCGGCAGCGCCAGGGAAAACTCGGCCCCGTAGGCGGCCAAGTCGAGATTCTGCCGGATGCGCGAAGACCCCTCGCCTTCCCCGGCTGGCGCGAAGTCGTACAGCCGCGCGGGCGCACCTGCCACGCGGCCGGCCACCTCCACGCTGCCCTGCGGCGTGGCGACCTGTGGCAGGCGCGTGCGCTCCTGGAAGTCGCGCGGAGCCCAGCCCCGCTGCACCAGCACCACGGCCTGCCGGCCCTCCAGGCGCAGCGGGGTGAAGACGAAGAAGCCGGGCCGGCCCTGCATCTGCCGGTTGTCCAGGAACACCGTGGCCTCGGGCTGCCACTGGCCGCGCAGCACCACGCGGCGGTGCAGCAGCACGTCGTCGTCGCTGCCGCCCTGCAGCAGTTCGCCCGGCGCCAAGGGCGGCAGGGCCTGGCGCTCGTCGATGGCGGCCTGCAGCGCCAGCTTCTGCGCTGCGCGCGACAGCTGCCAGCGCCCGAGCGAGGCGGTGACCGCCATCGCCGCGACGGCGGCGAGCAGGATCAGCCAGAAGCGCAAGCCGAAAGGTCGTTGGATAATGGGTCGCATGAAGATCCTGGTGGCTCTGGCGTTCCTCGCCATCATCGCAAGCCTGGGCTCCGCGCTCTTTTTCATGATGCGCGGCAGCCGCGGCGACGATGCGCAGCGCAGCAAGCGCATGGCGCGCGCCCTGGCGCTGCGCGTGGGGCTGTCCGTCGTGCTCTTCCTGTGCCTGTTGGCGGCCTGGAAGCTAGGGTACATCCAACCGACGGGCCTGCCCGCCACGCCGCGCTGACGCGCCCTGAGACAGGAGCGCCGCCCGCGTAAAAAGCGCCTCGCGGCGCTTTTTTCATCGCAAGGCGGCAGCCTCACATCCAGTACACCAGGATGTACAGGCCCAGCCACACCACGTCCACGAAGTGCCAGTACCAGGCCGCGCCCTCGAAGCCGAAGTGGCGCTCGACCGTGAAGTGGCCGCTTTGCAGGCGCAGCGTGATGAAGAACAGCATCAGCATGCCCACGAACACGTGGAAGCCGTGGAAGCCCGTGAGCATGAAGAAAGTGGAGCCGAACACGCCCGAGCTGAGCTTGAGGTTCAGGTCGGTGTAGAGGTGGTAGTACTCGTAGCCCTGCACGCACAGGAAGACGAAGCCCAGCACCACCGTGACCCACATGAAGCCGATGGTCTTGGCGCGGTGGCCTTCGCGCAGCGCGTGGTGGGCGATGGTGAGCGTCACGCCCGAGGTGAGCAGCAGCGCCGTGTTGATGGTGGGCAGCCAGAAGGGGCCTACGGTCTGGAACGGCTCCACGATGCCCGCGGGCGAGGCAGTGACGCCAGCGGCCATGCTGGGCCAGACGGCCTTGAAGTCGGGCCACAGCAGCGCATTGTCAAGGCTGCCCAGGGCCGGCACGGAGTGCGCGCGCGCCCACCACAAGGCCGTGAAGAAGGCGCCGAAGAACATCACCTCGGAGAAGATGAACCAGCTCATGCTCCAGCGGTACGAGATGTCGATCTTGCGCCCGTACAGGCCGCCCTCGCTCTCGTGCGCAGCGTCGCGGAACCACTGGTACAGCACGAACAGCCACCAGGCCAGGCCGAAGGCCAGCGAATACTTGCCCCAGCCGTGGCCGTTGATCCACTGGCTCGCGCCCAGGATCACGAAGAACAGCCCGGCAGCCGCCAGCACGGGGTGCCGGGACTCCGCGGGAACGTAGTAGTAAGGCGTCGTGCCGTGGGTAGATGCACTCATTTCAGCTCCTCGTTCTCAGATTTCTCAGTTGTCTCTTGGCGGTCACACGACCCAGTTCACCAGCCCGATCAGCAGCAGCACCAGCGCGAAGAGCGCTACCAGCCCTACGAACACGATGTGCAGCGGCTGCAGCTTCTCCTGGTCGGCCTGGTATTCCGAGCCTTTGCGCAGCCCGATGAGGGACCAGGCCACCGCACGCAGCGTGCGCAGCAGCGAGCCCTTGCGGGCGGGTGGGGTGCGTTGCGGCTCGTTCATGGCATGGCTCACGATCCTGCCTCCAGGGCATAGGCCGCGGGCGCTGTGGCAGTGGACTGCGGCGCGGGCGGGGTCTTGCCGCCGACCTCGAAGAAGGTGTAGGACAGCGTGATCGTCGTCACGTCCTTGGACAGGCGCGGGTCGATCACGAAGGCCACGGGCCATTCTTTTTTCTCGCCCGGCTCCAGCGTGTACTGGTTGAAGCAGAAGCACTCCAGCTTGTTGAAGTGCGCGGCGGCCTGGCGCGGCGCGTAGCTGGGAATGGCCTGCGCGGCCATGCGGCGGTCCTGCACGTTCTGGAATTCGTACATCACCGTGGTGAGTTCGCCCGGATGCACCTTCACCGAGCGCTGCGCGGGCTTGAAGTCCCACGGGCCGCGCGCGTTGGCGTCGAATTCGACGGTGATGGTGCGGCTTCGGTCCACCTGCGTGTTGGCGGGCACTTTCACGTCCCGCCCGGCCACGCCGTTGCCCGGCACCTGCCGCTCCGACAGCGACAGGATGTTGATGCCGGTCAGCTCGCAGATGTGCTTGTAGATGGGGATCAGCACGTAGCCGAACGCGAACATGCCGGCCGACACCACGGCCAGCTTGCCCACCATCTTCAGATTGTCGCCGCGCCGACTCATGGCCTCTGCCCCGTCAATGCAGCCAGGCCATCTTGACCATGAACCCGATGAAGAAGGCCAGCGCCACCGATGCCAGCACCAGCGCCATGCGCAGGTTGGACTTCTTCTGCTCGGGAGTGGTCATTGTGGGTGTTCCAGGCATGGGACCGCTTCAGCCGATCACGCGCGTGGCGGAGGCGTCGAGCTTGGGCGGAACTTCGAAGGTGTGGAAGGGGGCCGGCGAGGGAACTTCCCATTCCAGGCCTTCGGCGGCTTCCCAGGGCTTCTGGGGCGCCTTCTCGCCCTGGCCGCGCATGGCGGGCACCACGATGAACAGGAAGAAGTACACCTGCATCAGCCCGAAGCCGAAGGCGCCGATAGAGGCCAGCGCGTTGAAGTCGGCGAACTGCATCGGGTAGTCGGCGTAGCGGCGGGGCATGCCGGCCAGGCCCAGGAAGTGCATGGGGAAGAACGTGATGTTGAACGTGATCAGCGAGCCCCAGAAGTGGATGCGGCCGCGCGTCTCGGAGTACATCACGCCCGTCCACTTCGGCGCCCAGTAATAGTAGGCCGAGAACATCGAGAACAGCGAGCCGGCCACCAGCACGTAGTGGAAGTGGGCCACCACGTAGTAGGTGTCCTGCAGTTGGATGTCGATCGGCGCCATGGCCAGGATCAGCCCGGTGAAGCCACCCATCGTGAACACGAAGATGAAGCCCACGGCGAACAGCATGGGCGTCTCGAAGGTCATGGAACCGCGCCACATGGTGGCCACCCAGTTGAAGATCTTCACGGCCGTGGGCACGGAGATCAGCATGGTGGCGTACATGAAGAAGAGCTGGCCCGTCACCGGCATGCCGGTGGTGAACATGTGGTGGGCCCACACGATGAACGACAGGATGGCGATGGACGAGGTGGCGTACACCATCGACGCGTAGCCGAACAGCTTCTTGCGGCTGAAGGCCGGCACGACCTGGCTGATGATGCCGAAGGCCGGCAGAATCATGATGTAGACCTCGGGGTGGCCGAAGAACCAGAAGATGTGCTGGTACATCACCGGGTCGCCGCCGCCGGCGGGATTGAAGAACGTGGTGCCGAAGTGGCGGTCAGTCAGCGTCATGGTGATGGCGCCGGCCAGCACGGGCATCACGGCGATCAGCAGGTAGGCGGTGATGAGCCAGGTCCAGCAGAACATGGGCATCTTCATCAGCGTCATGCCAGGCGCGCGCATGTTCAGGATGGTGACGATGATGTTGATCGAACCCATGATGGACGAGGCGCCCAGCACGTGCATCGCGAAGATGCTCACGTCCATGGACGGGCCCATCTGCAGCGTGAGCGGCGCATAGAGCGTCCAGCCCGCAGCAGGCGCGCCGCCGGGCATGAAGAACGAGCTGACCAGCATGATGGCTGCAGGAATCATCAGCCAGAAGCTGAAGTTGTTCATGCGCGCGAACGCCATGTCGGACGCGCCGATCTGCAGCGGGATCATCCAGTTCGCGAAGCCCACGAAGGCCGGCATGATGGCGCCAAACACCATGATCAGGCCGTGCATGGTAGTGAGCTGGTTGAACAGCTCGGGGTTCACCAGCTGCAGGCCGGGCTGGAACAGCTCGGTGCGGATCAGCAGCGCGAGCACGCCGCCGATCATCAGCATGGTGAACGAGAACAGCAGGTACAGCGTCCCGATGTCCTTGTGGTTGGTGGCGAACACCCAGCGCCGCCAGCCGGTCGGGCCGTGGTGGTGATGGTCGTCGTGGCCGTGTGCGTGTCCGCCGGCGTGCCCGTGGTTGTCCAGAACTGCGCTCATTGTCGAATCCTCAAATAACGTGGGGCTTGCGATTTACTTGCCGCGCTGGGCCACGATTTCCGCGGGCTGCACGAGCTGGCCCGTCTTGTTGGACCAGGCGTTCTTGGTGTAGGTCACCACGGCGGCGAGGTCTGTGTCGCTCAGCTGCGCCCAGGCAGGCATGGCGCCGTTGGCCGCGCCCTTGAGCACGATCTGGATCTGCTTGGCATGGTCTTCGTCCTTGACCAGGGCCGAGCCGTCGAGCGGCTTGATCGGGCCCGCCCCCTTGCCGTTGGCTTGGTGGCAGGCAGCGCAGTTGGCAGCATAGACCTTCTCGCCGCGGGGCAGCAGGGCCTCCAGCGTCCAGACCTTGTTGGGGTCGTCCTGCTTGGCGGCGGCCTTCTTCTTCTCGGCATCGACCCACTGCGTGTAGTCCTGTGCGGAGACGACCTTCACGTGGATGGGCATGTAGGCATGCTCCTTGCCGCACAGCTCGGCGCACTGGCCGTAGTAGTCACCCACCTTCTCGGCGCGGAACCAGGTATCGCGCACGAAGCCGGGGATGGCGTCCTGCTTGATGCCGAAGGCCGGCACCATGAAGGCGTGGATCACGTCGTTGGCCGTGGTGATCACGCGCACCTTTTTGCCCACGGGCACCACCAGGGGGTTGTCCACCTTCAGCAGGTAGTCGGCGGGCGCCTGGGAGACATTGCCGCTGTCGGACATCTGGCGGTGGCTGCTGTCCAGCGTGGAGATGTAGGCCAGCCCTTCTCCCTCGCCGGAGATGTAGTCGTAGCCCCACTTCCACTGGTAGCCGGTCACCTTGACGGTGAGGTCGGCGTTGGTAGTGTCTTTCTGCGCGACCAGCACCTTGGTGGCCGGCAGCGCCATGAGGATCACGATGATGAAGGGAACGATGGTCCAGACCACTTCCACGGTCACGGACTCATGGAAGTTCGCCGCCTGGGCGCCGCGCGACTTGCGGTGCTTCCAGATGGAATAGAACATCACCGCGAACACGCCGATGAAGATCACCGTGCAGATAACCAGCATCATCCAATGCAGGAAGTGCTGCTCCTCGGCAATCTTGGTGACGGGGGGTGCAGGTTGAGCTGGTTCACCGCGGGACCGCCAGGCAGGTCCTGGACCGCATGGGCCGCAGAGCCCAGCCATGCCCCGACCACCAGCAGCGTAGAAGCCAGCTTGTTGGAAATGCTCTTCATAGTTCTCACTTACTTCTAAGCTCCAATTGACCAATCCCTCAGCGCGCCCCTGCGTGGGGTCAGCAGCGCGCAAAGCCATGCGAATCCCTCCCCCAGACCAGCCCGGACGGCGGCTACGCCGCGCGTTGCCCGAGGCCCGCCTGGGTTCCCATGAACCCGGCTTACCAATCAGTCCAGACCGCATTCCTGGCAGCCTGTTGTCTCCGCAATCCATCGGCGGGGCTTGCGCCCCGCCACGGACTCTCTCGATCTCTTGCAGCATGCCCAGCCCCGGACCCAGCGGCAATACGCATTAGTCCCAAGGAAAGGCGGCCGAGGAGTGACGCAGGCAGAAGGCCCGGCGGCGCCAGCGCGCCTTCAGGGCCTCAGGAGATGCGACGGCTGGGCAGCGCAGGCGCTGCCGCAACCCAAGAGAGTTCCGAATCCGCAATCGCCAAGAATTGTAGCGCGCATTGAGGGAAATCATTGACAGCGCGAATGGCACGTGCGCCGCTCAGCGCTCCCTGTGCCTGCCGGCACGCAGCATGTCGCGCATGTCCTGCAGCGCCACCGCGCTGCTGCCCTCCATGCGCACGCGGGGCGTGGGCTTGAAGGCGTGGCCGTAGACGATCTCGAAAGTCAGCGCGAGCTGCCCGCCCTGGCGCGCATCGGCCAGCCTCTCGGCGAGGGCCTGCTCCAGGTTCGCATGCCAGCGCCGCCCGCGCAAGGCGGTAAAACGCTGCGGATGCAGGTTGCGCCCCAGCCCCCGCAGTTCCTGCAGCAGGCGCGCGGGCGTGGCGAAGGTGAGCACGATGCGCTCCATGTCCATGACGGGCTCGGCGAAACCGGCCTGCACCAGCATGTCGCCCCAGTCGTGCATGTCGGTCATCGCATGCCCGGGCGCGGGCCAGTCCAGCGCGGCATAGAGCGCCCGCAGCTCGCGCAGCGTGTCCGGCCCCAGGCAGGAGAACATCAGGTAGCCGTCCACGGCCAGCGCCTTGTGCCACCGCGCGATCAGCGCCTGCGGGTCGGCCGCCATGTGCAGCGCCATGTTGGACCACAGCATCTGCACGCCGCCATCGGGCGGCACGCCGAAGCGCGGCGCGGCCGAAGACCAGCGCGCCGGGCTCCACCAGGCCTTGCCGAAATGCGCCTGGGCGGCCGCCTCGCCGGCAGGCGAGGACGTTTCCGCAATGTGGCTGGCGGCCTGCGCGAAGCGCTGCCCCACGAGGGCATGGCCCTCGATGCCGCCGCGCACGGGGTCCCAGTCGCACCACGCGGCAGGGGGCTTCACGATCCATTGCAGCCGGTCCTGCATGCGCCGCGCCACCTCCTCGTGGAGCCACGGCGACGCCTGCGGCACCATGGCGTGCCAGCGGGCCGCGGCGACCGGGTCGATGGTGGGCGGGAGGTGTTCGGACATGGGGAGCCGCAAATGGCCGCGAGTATATTGAGCCCATGCGTTTCACGCGCTCCACGGGGATTTCGCGGCCCTGGGCCAACCACCTTGCGGCCCTGCTGCCGAGCCAGTGCGCCGTCTGCCGCGCATGGCCCGCGCAGCGCGTGTGCGCGGCCTGCCGCGGCCAGTTCGTCCCGGCGCAGGCGCGCTGCGCCACCTGCGCGCGCACCGTGCCCGAGGGCTTGGCCCGCTGCGGCGAATGCCTGGCCCATCCGCCACCGCTGGACGCCTGCATCGCTGCCGTGCCCTATGGCTACCCCTGGGCCGGCGCGCTGGCGGAGTTCAAGTTCCGCGCAGACCCCGGCTGGGCGCAGGCGCTGGCCGGCCTCATGCGGGAGGCCCCGGGCGCCCGCGATGCGCTGGCCCAGGCGCGCTGGGTGCTGCCCGTCCCGCTGTCGCGGGCGCGGCTGCAGGAGCGCGGCTACAACCAGGCTCTGCTGCTGGCCCGCGCGCTGGCGGCTCCCCTCGTGCACGCCGGCGTGCTGCTGCGCAGCCGCGCCACCGAAGCCCAGAGCGGCCTGCCGCGCGCGCAGCGCCTGCGCAATCTGCGCGGCGCCTTCGCGCTCGATCCCCAGGCCGCGCCGCTGCTGGCGGGCACGCAGGTGGTGCTGGTGGACGACGTCATGACCACGGGCGCCACCCTGCACGCTGCAGCCGCACTGGTGCGCGAGGCGGGCGCGCGGCACGTGTCGGCGCTGGTGCTGGCGCGCACGGAGTGACGCGGGCCGGCGGCGATACGTTTCTTTACGACGAGCGCCCCCGCCTGCCCGCGCGCCGCCGACAATAGCCGCATGTTCCACATCGTCCTTGTCGAGCCCGAGATCCCGCCCAACACCGGCAACGTGATCCGGCTGGCCGCCAACTCCGGCTGCATGCTGCACCTGGTGGAGCCCCTGGGCTTTTCGATGGAAGACCGCCTCATGCGCCGCGCGGGGCTGGACTACCACGAGTACGCCGACGTGCGCCGCCACGGCGGCTGGACGGCGCTGCTGCGCGACGAGGAGCCCGACCTCTCGCGCATGTTCGCGCTCACCACGCACGCCACGCAGTCCGTCTACGACACCGGCTTCCTGCCGGGCGACTGGCTGGTGTTCGGCGCCGAATCGCGCGGCCTGCCGGCCGAGCTGCGCGAGACCTTCCCGCCCGCGCAACGCCTGCGCCTGCCCATGCTGCCCACGCAGCGCAGCCTGAACCTGTCGAACGCGGTGGCGGTCACGGTGTACGAGGCCTGGCGGCAAAACAGCTTCCTCACGCCCGCGCCGGTCGCCGCCGCGCAACCCTGACCGGTCAGCCGGCAGGCGCGCCGTAGCTGCGCACCAGCGCCTCGGCCACGCACACGGGCTTGTCGCCGCCCTCGCGCTCCACGGTGACTTCCCAGGCCATCTGCAGACCGTCCGGCGGCGCCGGTTCGGCCGCGGCCAGCGTCAGGCGCCCGCGCAGGCGGCTGCCGACGGGCACGGGCGCCGGGAAGCGCACGCGGTTCAGGCCGTAGTTGACGCCCATGCGCGCGCCTTCGATGGCGAACGCCGCCTCCATGAAGCACGGCAGCAGCGACAAGGTCAGGAAGCCGTGGGCGATGGTGGTGCCGAACGGCCCCTGCGCCGCACGCTGCGGGTCGGTGTGGATCCACTGGTGGTCGCCCGTGGCGTCGGCGAACAGGTTCACCTGCGCCTGGGTGACTTCGATCCAGTCGGTCACAGCCACCTCCTGCCCGATGCAGGCGGCCACCTCGGAATAGCTGCGGAAGGTTTTCATGCGGCGACTGTAGCCAGCGGGCCGTGCGGTCCTTGTCCGGCAAGCGACATCAGGCGCCAGCGCCGTCCAGCCAGGCACAGATGCCCTGCCACTGCTCCAGGTCGCGCGCCACGCGGCCGGGCGACAGGTCGAACAGCGTCAGCCCGTGCGCGGCCAGGTGGATGTAGTTCTGCGTATCGCGCAGGTAGCCCAGCACCGGCAGGCCGAGGCTGTCGACGAAGGCATGCAGCTTGTCGGCGGCGAGGGTACGCGCGTCCACGCGCATGCCCACGATGCCGACCTGCGCCTGGCCGCCCAGCCGGTGCTCGGCCAGGTCGTCGAGAAACTGGCGCGTGGCGAAAATGTCGAACACGCTGGGCTGCAAGGGCACGACGATGCGGTCGGCCAGCCGCAGCACGTCCTTGAGCCGCCATCCGTGCAGGCCCGCGGGCGTGTCCAGCACGGCGTGCGTCGCCTCCCTGGGCGGCTTGCCGATCCAGTCGGAGTTCACGTCCCACAGCCCGATGGGCCGCGCCGCCGCCGGGCGCTGCTGCAGCCACAGCCGCGCAGACTGCTGGCGGTCCACGTCGCCCAGCACCACCGTGTGGCCCCGGCTGGCGAAATAGCCCGCGATCTGGGTGGCCAGCGTGGACTTGCCCACGCCGCCCTTGGGATTTGCGACTGCGACCACCGGCATGCGTGCCTCCAACATTGATGACAATGAAACGGGCCCTGGCGCTTATCCAGCAAGCGCGAGCAGCTCTCTTTTCAATAGTATCAGCCGTGCTGCGTGCCGCGCTTGACGAAGAACAGCCCCGCCCCCACCAGCATCAGCAGGCCGCCGAACACGCGGTTTTGCGCACGCATGGCGCTGGCGCTTTGCATCAGGCGGCGCAGCGCGCTGGCGCTGGCAGCGTAGCCGTTCATGACGATCAGGTCCACCGAGAGCATGGTAACGGCCATCACCAGCAGTTGGAGCCACAGCGGGCGCGCGTCGGTCAGGAACTGCGGCAGCACGGCCACCATGAAGAGGATGCCCTTGGGGTTGGTGGCATTGGTCAACAGGCCCGTGAGCACGCGGCGGCGCCAGCCCGCGGGCACGGCCACAAGGTCGCCGCCCAGCGTGCCCTTCGCACCGGCGCGCCACTGGCACCAGCCCAGGTAGATGAGGTAGCAGGCACCGAGCACCTTGACGGCGTTGAAGACCAGCTCCGACGCGATCAGCAGCGAGCCCACGCCCGCGCCCACCACGACGAGGATGAGCAGCAGCCCCAGCTCCAGCCCCAGGATGGTGGCGCCCGTCTTGCGCACGCCGTACGACAGGCCATGGCTCATCGACAGCACCGCGCCCGAGCCGGGCGAGATGGCAATCACCCACGATGCCGCGAAGAAAGCCATCCAGGTATGCCAGTCCATCAGGAGAGAGTCCTACGAAAACGAAGGCGGGATTCTATCGGTGCAAAATTTCCGGCTCCCCCGCTGCCCCGCCCCTTCTCCACCATGGCCCACGCCCCCGTCTGGCTCACCTACGGATTCACCTACCTCGCCGCGGCCGTGATCGCCGTGCCCATCGCGCGGGCGCTGGGGCTCGGCTCCATCATCGGCTACCTCGCGGCGGGCATCGCCATCGGGCCGTGGGGCCTCGGGCTGGTGAGCAACGTGCAGGACATCCTGCACTTCGCCGAGTTCGGCGTGGTGCTGATGCTGTTCCTCGTGGGGCTGGAGCTGCAGCCCAGCCGCCTGTGGAGCATGCGCCGCCCCATCTTCGGCCTGGGCACGGCGCAGGTGCTGGGCTGCGCCGCGCTGCTGTGGGCCGCCGCATGGGCCTGGGGGCTGCCGTGGCGCGTCGGCCTGGTGGGCGCATTGGGGCTGGCGCTGTCGTCCACCGCGATCGCGCTGCAGGTGATCGCCGAGCGCAACCTCATGGGCACCGACAGCGGGCAGAAGGCGTTCTCCATCCTGCTGTTCCAGGACGTGGCGGCCATTCCCATCCTGGCGCTGCTGCCGCTGCTGGGCGTGGGCGGGCCGGCGCACGCGCACGGCGCGCAGGACCTGCTGCCCGAGGCGCTGCGGATCGTCGGCGTGGTGGGCGCCATCGTGCTCGGCGGGCGGCTGCTGCTGCGCCCGCTGCTGCGCTGGATCGCCAGGAGCAATACGCCCGAGATCTTCACCGCCGCGTCGCTCTTCCTCGTGGTGGGCATCGCCATGCTGATGCTGTCGGTGGGCCTGTCCATGGCGCTGGGCGCCTTCCTCGCGGGCGTGCTGCTGGCCGACAGCGAGTACCGCCGCGAGCTGGAGACCGACATCGAGCCCTTCAAGGGCCTGCTGCTGGGCCTGTTCTTCATCGCCGTGGGCATGAGCATCGACTTCGGCGTGATCCTGCGCCAGCCGCTCACCATGCTCGCGCTGGTCGTGGGCTTCCTCGCCGCCAAGGCCGTGGTGATCTGGCTGCTCGCGCGCGTGACCGGCATGCCCTACCAGGAGCGGCCGGTGTTCACGCTGCTGCTCGCGCAGGGCGGCGAGTTCGCGTTCGTGGTGTTCCAGAGCGCGGTGAGCTTCCGCGCCATCGAGGCGGAGATGGCCTCGCTGCTCATCGGCGCGGTGGCGCTGTCGATGCTGCTCTCGCCGCTGCTGCTGGTGTGGCTGGACCGCGCGCTGCTCAAGCGCCACGCCACGCTCAAGGCCGAGCCCCAGCACGCCGACGCGATGGCCGAGCCGCAGACCGCGCCCGTCATCATCGCGGGCTTCGGCCGCTACGGGCAGATCGTGGCGCGCATGATGCTCGCGCAGGGCGTTCCCGCCACGGTGCTCGACCACAGCGTGGAGATGCTCGAGGTGGCCCACACCTTCGGCTACCGCGTCTTCTATGGCGACGCCACGCGCGTGAACCTGCTGCGCATGGCAGGCGCAGAGCACGCGCGCATCCTCGTGGTGGCGGTGGACGCGCCCGAGCAGTCGCTCAAGATCGTGCAGCTCGCGCGCAAGCATTTCCCGCAGCTGGAGATCGTGGCCCGCGCGCGCGATGTGACGCACTGGCACGCGCTGCGCGACCTGGGCGTGACGCACGTGCAGCGCGAGCTGTTCGAGTCCAGCCTGCGCACCGCGCGCACGGTGCTCGAACTCTCGGGCGTGCCCGCGCAGGAAGCCCAGTTCCTGGCCGAGCGCTTCCGCGCCCACAACATCCACCTGTCCGACCTCATGTACGAGCACCACCACGACCGCGAGGCCATGATCGCCGTGGCCAAGCAGGGCCGCCGCCAGCTCATCGAGCAGATGGCCAAGGAGCGGCAGGAGCGCATGCAAGCGCAGGAAGCCGCGCGCGGCGATTCAGCATGAAAAAGCTGCCAGCGCTTGTCCACCAAGCGCTGGCAGCTATTTTTCAGATAGCACCTGTCAGTCGGCCGTCGCGCCCGACTCCTTCACCACCTTGCCCCACTTGGCCGTCTCGGCCTTGATGAAGGCGGCGAACTGCTCGGGCGTCTCCACCACCACGTCGCCGCCCTGATCGGCGATCTTCTTCTTCACGTCGGGCTGGCTCAGCACCTTGGCCAGCGCGGCGTGCAGCTTGTCGAGCACGGGCTTCGGGGTGCCCGCCACGGCGAACATGCCGAACCACGAGGTGGCCTCGTAGCCGGGCACGCCGGCCTCGGCGATGGTGGGCACATCGGGCAGCTCGGGCGAGCGCTTGGCCGTGGTCACGGCGATGGGGCGCAGCTTGCCCGAGCGCACATGCTGGATGGCCGAGGGCATGTTGTCGAACATGATGGGGATCTGGTTGCCCAGCAGGTCGGTCACGGCCGGGGCGCTGCCCTTGTAGGGCACGTGTACCATGTTGACCTTGGCCATGCTCTTGAACAGCTCGCCCGACAGGTGAATGGAGCTGCCGCTGCCCGAGGAGCCGAAGTTCACCTCGCCCGGATGGGCCTTGGCGTAGGCGATCAGCTCCTGCACGGTCTTGTACGGCTGCTTGGGGTTGGCCACGAGCAGGTTGGGCACGGTCGCCACGCGCGACAGCGGCGCGAAGTCCTTGATCGGGTTGAAGGGCATCTTCTTGTAGAGCGCTTCGTTGATCGCATGCGTGCCCACGGTACCCATGAACAAGGTGTAGCCGTCAGGCTGCGCCTTGGCCGCGAGCGAGGCGCCGATGTTGCCGCCCGCGCCGGGTTTGTTGTCCACGACCACGGACTGGCCCAGCTCGGTCGTCAAGGCCTGGCCGACGATGCGCGCCAGGATGTCGGTGGTGCCGCCGGCCGAGAACGGCACGACGATGGTGATGGGCTTGGTGGGAAAGTTCTGGGCCGAAGCGCCCAGCGGCAGGGCGGCGGCGATGGCGGCGGCCAGCAGGGTGCGGCGGGCGGTGCGGAAGGTGGAGTTCATGGCGTTTCCTTGTCTCTGAAAAGGGGAGGGATGCAGTCAGACGCCGGCCACGCCGACGGTCATGCCGCCGCAGACGTAGAGCACCTGGCCGGTGACGAAGCCGCTGCGCGCATCCAGCAGGTAGGACGCGGCGTGCGCGATGTCTTCGGGCGTGCCCACGCGCTTGACGGGCACGGCGTCGATGATGGCCTGGGTGCGCGGCGCGCCCGGCGGGTTGGCCTTGTCGAACAGCTCGGTGCGGATGGGGCCCGGGCCGATGGCGTTGGCGGTGATGCCGTGGCGCCCCAGCTCCAGCGCCCACACGCGCGTCATGCCGATCAGGCCGGCCTTGGTGGCCGAATACGCGGTGCGCAGTTCCTTACCCAGCGCAGCGCGCGAAGACATGTTGACGATGCGCCCGAAGCCCGCCGCGCGCATGCCAGGCAGCAGCGCCTGCATGCATTGCAGCGCGCAGCGCAGGTTGAGCGCCACGGCCAGGTCGAACTGCGCGAGCGTCTGGTCGGCCGCCTCAGCCGGCACGACGATGCCCACGTTGTTGACGAGGCGCGTGATGGGGCCGCCGGCCAGCGCCTGCTCCAGCGCGCGCGCCGTCTCGGCAGGGTTGGAGAGGTCGGCCTGGATGCCGCCGGGCACGTGGTCGACCGCGCGGTCGATCACCACGGGCTCGTAGCCGTCGGCACGGCAGCGCTCGGCCGTGGCGGCGCCGATGCCCGCGCCGCCGCCGGTGATGAGGACGCGTTCTTTTTTCATCGCCGGGCCGCCCCAAGATGAAAAAGCGGCCCCCTCGGGGGGCAGCGGACTACGCGAAGCGAGGAAGCGTGGGGGCTCTGTTTCATACGCGCTCCAGGATGACGGCGATGCCCTGGCCCACGCCGATGCACATGGTGCACAGCGCGTAGCGGCCGCCCAGCGTGTGGAGCTGGCTCACGGCCGTGGTGGCGAGGCGTGCGCCGGAGGCGCCCAGCGGATGGCCCAGGGCGATGGCGCCGCCCCACTGGTTCACGCGTTTGTCGTCGTCGGCAATGCCCAGATCACGCAGCACGGCGAGGCCTTGCGCCGCGAAGGCTTCGTTGAGCTCGATCACGTCCATCTGGTCGAGCGTCAGGCCCGTGAGTGCCAGCACCTTGCGCACGGCGGGCGCGGGGCCGAAACCCATGATGCGCGGCGCCACGCCGGCCGTGGCCATGCCCACCACGCGGGCGCGCGGCGTCAGGCCGTATTGCCTCGCGGATTCTTCGCTGGCGAGCAGCAGCGCGCAGGCGCCGTCGTTCACGCCGCTGGCATTGCCCGCCGTCACCGTGCCGCCTTCGCGCACCACGCCCTTGAGCTTGGCCAGCGCCTCCAGCGTGGTGGCGCGCGGGTGTTCGTCCTGGCTCACCACGATGGGGTCGCCCTTCTTCTGGGCGATGGTGACGGGCACGATTTCCTGGGCGAGATGGCCCGCGGCGATGGCGGCGGCGGCCTTCTGCTGGCTGGCCAGGGCCATGCGGTCCTGCGCCTCGCGTTCGATGCGGAAGTCGTCGGCCACGTTCTCTGCCGTCTCGGGCATGGAGTCCACGCCGTACTGGGCCTTCATCAGCCTGTTGACGAAGCGCCAGCCGATGGTGGTGTCGTACACCGCGTTGCTGCGGCTGAAGGCGCTTTCGGCCTTGGGGCTAACGAACGGGGCGCGGCTCATGCTCTCCACGCCACCGGCGATCATCAGGCCGGCCTCGCCGGCCTTGATGGCGCGCGCGGCCGAGCCCACGGCGTCCAGGCCCGAGCCGCACAGGCGGTTGATGGTGGCGCCGGGCACGTCGATGGGCAGGCCCGCGAGCAGCGCGGACATGCGCGCCACGTTGCGGTTGTCTTCGCCGGCCTGGTTGGCGCAGCCGTAGAGCACGTCGGTCACGGCCGCCCAGTCGACGCCGCTGTTGCGCTGCATCAGCGCACGGATGGGCACGGCGCCGAGGTCGTCGGCGCGCACGCCGGCCAGCGCGCCGCCGTAGCGGCCGAAGGGGGTGCGCACGGCGTCGCAGATGAAGGCTTGGGTCATGGTGTCTCCTGGCAGGAACTATGAAAAAGTGAGCTGCCAGCGCTTACTCAGCAAGCGCTGGAGGTCGATTCGATGCTTATTGCTGGATGGGCAGGCCGAGGATGCGTTCCAGCTCCACATGCGTGAGGCCGGGCACGGTGTCGATCAGGCGCAGGCCCTGGGGCGTGCATTCCAGCGTGCACAGGTCGGTGTAGATGCGCTTGACGCAGGCCAGGCCCGTGAGCGGGTAGGTGCAGGCCTGCACCACCTTGCTTTCGCCGGCCTTGGTGAGCAGGTCCATCATCACCCAGGTCTGCTTGGCGCCCACGGCCAGGTCCATCGCGCCGCCCACGGCGGGAATGGCGCCCGCCTCGCCCGTACTCCAGTTGGCCAGATCGCCCGTGGCGGAGACCTGGAACGCGCCGAGCACCGAGATGTCGAGGTGGCCGCCGCGCATCATCGCGAAGCTGTCGGCATGGTGGAAGAAGCAGCCGCCGGGCAGCAGCGTCACGGGCTGCTTGCCGGCGTTGGTCAGGTCGTAGTCCTCCTGGCCTTCGGCCGGCACCGGGCCCATGCCCAGGATGCCGTTCTCGCTGTGCAGGATGACCTCGCGGCCTGCGGGGATGTAGTTGGCCACCTGCGTGGGCATGCCGATGCCGAGGTTCACATAGGCGCCGTCGAAGATGTCCTGCGCCACGCGCTGGGCGAGTTCGGACTTGCTGCGTTTGGTGTAGTTGCTCATGTTCAGGCCGCCTTCTTGAAACCGCCGGCCTTGGTCGCCACGCGGGGCACCTGGACCACCTTGCTCACGTAGATGCCGGGGGTCACCACGGCCTCGGGGTCGAGCGCGCCCAGCTCCACGATCTCGTGCACCGTGGCCACGGTGAACTTCGCGGCCGCCGCCATCACCGGGCCGAAGTTGCGCGCGGCCATGCGGTAGGTCAGGTTGCCCCAGCGGTCGCCCTTCTCGGCTTTCACCAGCGCCACGTCGCCGTAGATGGGGTACTCCAGCACGTAATGCTTTCCGTTGATCTCGCGCGTCTCCTTGCCCTCGGCGAGCTGCGTGCCGTAGGCCGTGGGGCAGAAGAAGGCGCCGACGCCCGCGCCCGCCGCGCGCATGCGCTCGGCCAGATTGCCCTGGGGCACGAGTTCCAGCTCGATCCGGCCAGCGCGGTAGAGGTCGTCGAACACCCAGCTGTCCACCTGGCGGGGGAAGCTGCAGATGATCTTGCGCACCTGGCCGGTCTTGAGCAGCGCGGCCAGCCCTTCGTCGGCATTGCCCGCATTGTTGTTGACCACCGTGAGGTCGCGCGCGCCCTGGGCGATGAGGCCGTCGATGAGCTCGATGGGGTTGCCCGAGGTGCCGAAGCCGCCGATGAGCACCGTGGCGCCGTCCTGCACGCCCGCAAGCGCCTCGGCGATGGAATCCGCAATCTTGTTGATCATGTCTCGCTGGAAATTGGAGGGTGGATTTGTTCGTAATTCGAACTTTTGTTCGTATAATGAATTTTAGGAGGATCACCCATGAATGAACACCCCTCGGAACTAGGTAGTAACCCTAGGCCAGGAGACAGTTACGTGCAGTCGTTCGCCCGCGGGCTGGAGGTGATCCGCTCGTTCAGCGCTGCTGCGCCGCAGCAAACGCTGAGCGAAGTGGCCGCGCGCACCGGCCTCACGCGCGCCGGGGCGCGGCGCATCCTGCTCACCCTGCAGACGCTGGGCTACCTGGAAAGCGACGGACGGCTGTTCCGCCTCACGCCGCGCATCCTGGACCTGGGCTTCGCCTACCTCACCTCCATGCCCATCTGGGACCTGGCCGAGCCACAGATGGAAGCGCTCACCGACCGGGTGCACGAGTCCTGCTCCGCCGCCGTGCTCGACGGGCAGGAGATCGTCTACGTGCTGCGCGTGCACACCCACAAGATCATGAGCACCAACCTCGCCGTGGGCTCGCGCCTGCCGGCGTTCTGGACCTCGCTCGGCCGCGTGCTGCTGGCCGACCTGCCGGAGGACGGCCTGCGCGCGCGCCTGGCCACCCTGCCCCGCCGGCAGTTCACGCAGCACACGCTGCTGGACGACGAGACGCTGCTCGCGCGCATCGGCGAGGCGCGCGAGCAAGGCTGGTGCCTGGTCAACCAGGAGTTGGAGGAGGGTCTGATCTCCGTCGCCGCGCCGCTCAAGAACCGCGCGGGCGTCACCGTGGCGGCGCTCAACATCAGCGGCCAGGCCAACCGCACGAGCGCGCAGGTGATGCGCGAGCAGTTGCTGCCCGAGTTGCTGGCCACGGCGCAGGCGATCTCGCGCACGCTGCGCACCCGCTAAGCTCGCAGCCATGTTCAAGCCCACCCAAGCAGACGTGCGCCGCTTCTTCTGCGCCGCACACGCCAAGCAGCAGGCCGGCCAGCCCATGGAGGCCATCGAGACGCTGGCCGGCCTCTGGACAGCCGAGCACCCCGAATACCACGCCGACCTGTCCGACGCGGATGCGGCCATCGCGCGCAACTACGACGAGACGCCCGGCCACACCAACCCCTTCCTGCATCTGTCCATGCATTTGTCGATCAGCGAGCAGTGCAGCATCGACCAGCCGCGCGGCATTCGCCAGGCGGTGGAGCTGCTGGCCCGGCGCCTGGATTCGCTGCACGAGGCGCACCACGTGGCCATGGAATGCCTGGGACAGATGCTGTGGGAGGCCCAGCGCTCGGGCCGCCCACCCGACGGTGAGGCCTACGTCGCCTCGGTCCAGCGGCGCGCCACGGCGGACTGAGCACCCGCCTGCGTGCCCGGGTAGTCCTGCGGGTACACGAGCACGTCGCAGCCCACGCCGTCCAGCACCCGCCGCGTGGCGCTGCCCCGCAGCAGGTCCCCCAGCAAGCCGCGGCGGCGGTGCGCCAGCGCCACCAGGTCCGCGCCCGCGCTCTCCTGTTGCACCGCGAGCTGGCGCGCCCTGTCGCCTGCGCCCACGGCCATGCCCACGCGGTTGCGGCGCGCCTCGAACACATCGGACAGGCGCACGCGCCGGCCCTGCGTTTGCCGCCGCACCTCGTGGCGGTAGTCCCGCAGGGCCTGCGCCGTGGATTCGCAGCGCCGGTCCGCCGCATGGAACAGCTCTACCGCGGCCGCGGCCTCCAGTCCGCCCGCGTAGCGCACCAGCGCGTCCGACGCGGCGGAAAAGTCCACGGCCACGAGCACATGCGCATAGGCGCCGTGCACCGGCTGCTGCACCACCAGCACCGGGCAGGAACTGGCGCGCAGCACCCGTGCCAGCGTGCTGCCTCCCAGCAGGCCCGCCATGCCTGCGGGCGGGCGCCGGTCCATCACCAGCAGGTCCGCGCCGGCCGCGGCGCGCAGCGCCTCGCCGGCCACACTGCCACCCCGGTGTTCCAGCGCTTGCACGGGCAGCCCATGCCTGCGGGCCAATTGGCGCGCACGCTGCTCCAAGCGCGCCTGCGGATCGGTGAATCGGGGATGCGGCGTTTCGGCGCCGAAAAGAATGTGCAGGCGCGCCTGGTGCGCGGCGGCCAGCAGCGCCGCGCGGTCCAGCGCCAACTCCCCCGCGGTGGAGAAGTCGGTGAGGGCCACGATGGATTGGATGCGCATGGGGAAAGCTCCTGGTCGGCGAACGAGAGCGCCGGCGCACCCATGGCGCCGGCGGCGGCTGCGTCATCGCGCAAGGCCACGGACATGCGGCGTGCGCGCCGTGGCATGGCGCCCGGCGGTACGGGATGACGCTCTCAGGAAGCGAGGGAGGAGGAGCACCGCCGGGCCAGGAGATCTGCGGCCGGCGACGCTGGTTTCAGAACACCCATCCTGCGCATGGCGCGTGCCGACGCCACGGCCGCCGAAGCGAGCCGCACGATACGCACGCACGGGGTGGAAACCAGGAAACGCATAGCGCGCCATTGTAGGAAGCACCTTCCGCGCGGACAACGATTCCGCACTGGTCCGTGCCAGATAGCACGGCGCGCGTGCACAACGAAAAAAGCCCGCAATAGCGGGCTTTTGGAAGAATGCAGCGGAATCCGCGGTCAGCGGAAGCGCGACTGCGGCACCACCTGCAGGTCGCCGTCGAGCGAACTCACGTAGCCTGCGAGCGCCTTCAGCTCGGCGTTGGTGAACTGCTTGGCGATACCCGCCATGACGCCGTTGGAACGGCCCACGTAGGCGCCTTTGTCGGTCTTGTACGACTTGAGGGCCACAAAGAGGTAGTCCGCATGCTGGCCCGCGATCTTGGGATAGCTCGGGTCGATGGGCTTGGAGAAGTTCTCGCCGTGGCAGGACACGCAGGCGCCCTTTTGCAGCAGTTGCGCCACCTGCGCGCTGGGCTCGCGCGACGGCTTGGCCGGCACCTCGCCCTGCTTGCCGTGCTCGGCGTAGTAGGCGGCCACGTCTGCCACGTCCTGCTCGGTCAGCGAGTCGGCGACGCCGCGCATGGTGGGATGCTTGCGGTCACCCTTCTTGTAGGCGTCCAGCGCAACGGCGATGTACTTCGCGCCTTGGCCGGAAATCATGGGCACCTTGTGCACCTCGGGGAAACTGGCCTGGTAGCCGGGGATGCCATGGCAGCCGATACACATGGCGATCTTCTGGGCCCCTGCCTTGGCGTCCCCCTTGATTTCCTCCGCGTGGAGCAGGCCGGTCGCACATGCGACAGTCAGGCCGAATATCGTGGTCAATGCTTTTTTCATTTTGCGCGCACAATCTCAGTGATTGGTTGTCTCGGCTGATCAGCAAACGATTATAGCCAGCGCCTGTCAAGCCCTTTCATCAACGATTTCCCTATTCATCGGCCCATGAAATTCCAAGGCTCCCAGAACTACGTCGCCACCCAAGATCTCATGCTGGCCGTGAACGCGGCCATCACGCTGCAACGCCCGCTGCTGGTCAAGGGAGAACCCGGCACCGGCAAGACCATGCTGGCCGAGGAAGTGGCGCAGGCGCTGGACATGCCGCTGCTGCAGTGGCACATCAAGTCCACCACCAAGGCGCAGCAGGGCCTGTACGAATACGACGCGGTGAGCCGCCTGCGCGACAGCCAGCTGGGCGACGAGCGCGTGAAGGACATCCACAACTACATCGTCAAGGGCGTGCTGTGGCAGGCCTTCACGGCCGACCGGCCCGTGGCCCTGCTGATCGACGAGATCGACAAGGCCGACATCGAATTCCCCAACGACCTGCTGCGCGAACTCGACCGCATGGAGTTCTACTGCTACGAGACGCGCGAGATGGTGCGGGCCAAGCACCGCCCGCTGGTCTTCATCACCTCGAACAACGAGAAGGAGTTGCCCGACGCCTTTCTGCGCCGCTGCTTCTTCCACTACATCAAGTTCCCCGAGCCCGAGACGATGAAGAAGATCGTCGACGTGCACTTCCCCACGCTCAAGGGCGACCTGCTCACCGTGGCGATGAAGACCTTCTACGACGTGCGCGGCCTGCCTGGCCTGAAGAAGAAACCCTCGACCAGCGAACTCATCGACTGGCTCAAGCTGCTCGTGGCCGAGGAGATCCCGCTCGAAGCCCTGCAGACCGCCGACAACAAGGTCGCCGTGCCGCCGCTGGTGGGCGCGCTGCTCAAGAACGAGCAGGACGTGAGCCTGTTCGAGAAGCTGGTCTTCATGAACCAGCGCAACCGCTGACCGGGCGCGCACGATGAGCACCGCACGCCGTTTGCTGATCGAGGGCGCGTCGGACGCCGTGGGCTTCGTGGGCGGCGCGCTCACGGGCTTCTGGGCCACGCGCCTGCTGGGCTGGGACATCTTCGCCGAGGGCTACGGCACCGGCAGCATCCTGGGCATCGCCCTCGTGGGCCTGGGCGGCGGCCTGGGCCTGCACCTGGCCCGGCGCTGGCGCACGACGCGGGCCGCGTCCACCGAACACAAGGAGAACTGAGCATGGCATTCGTGCAATCCGTCACCCTGCGCGAGCGCGGCGTGCGCCTGGAGCCGTTGGCCCTGTCCCACGAGGCAGGCCTGGCTGCCGCCGCGGCCGATGGCGAGCTGTGGAAGCTGCGCATCACCTCCGTGCCCGAGCCGCAGGACACGCGCGCCTACATCGAGACCGCCTTGCAGATGCGCGAGGAAGGCCACCGCTTCGCCTTCGCCGTGGTCGAGGACGCCACCGGCCGCGTGCTCGGCAGCACCAGCTACCACGACATCCTGCCCGCCGTGCGGCGCGTGGAGATCGGCTGGACTTGGTACGCCAAGAGCGTGCAGCGCAGCCACGTGAACACCACCGCCAAGCTGCTCATGATGGGCCACGCCTTCGACACGCTGCAATGCCACGTGGTGGGCTGGCGCACGGACAACTTCAACTTCGCCAGCCAGCGCGCCATCGAGCGCCTGGGCGCGAAGAAGGACGGCGTGATCCGCGGCCACGCACCGCGCCGCGACGGCACGATCCGAGACACGGTGATGTACAGCATGCGCGCGGGCGAGTGGCCCGAGGCGCGCGCGCAATTGCTGTACCTGCTGGGCCGTCACGCCACCGCCTGACGCATGCGGCGCCGAAGGCCGCAGCTCAGTCCACTTTCAGATTCAGCTCGCGCGTCATGCGCCGGTAGCTCGGCCAGGTACGGTCGATGAATTGGCGCAGCGGTTCTCCCGTCAGGATCGGGCCTTCCTCATGCAGGGCCTCACGCACCGTCTTGATACGCGGCGACTCGCTCACCGACGAGACCATCAGATCGGCCAGCCGCCGGGCTATTTCAGGCGGTGTGCCGGCGGGCGCGAACAGCATGTTGCACTCGGCCAGATCCTCGTAGGCCGGCCCCTTGAAGCCTGCATCGACCCAGCGCGGGATGCCCGGCAGTCTGCCCGACCGTTCTCCGACGGTGATCACTACCGGCCGGATGGCACCCTTGTCGAGCCCCGCACCCACACCCGCCAGCGAGCCTGCGCCCATGTCGATGGTGCCTGCATACAGGTCCATCAGCATGGCTCCGGTACCCTTGTAATTGACGACGTTGAACTGCCCGCCCGTGTCCTTGGCCAGTTGGGCCAGCATCAATTGCCAGCCCGATCCGATGGAATAGTTGCCGATGTTGACCGGCTTTTTCTTGGAATAGGCAATCACCTCTTCCAGCGTCCGGGCAGGAAAATCCTTGTTCACCACGCCGACCACCGGGCCTACGCCCATGGCCGCGATCGGCAGCAGATCCCTGTCGGTGTCGATCGGCGGCTTCTTTAGCAGCGCCGGGGCCTGCGCAGGCTGGCTGTGCAGCGATATCAGCAGCGTGTAGCCGTCGGGTGCGGAGCGCGCCACGTTCTCCGCGGCGATCATGCCTCCGCCGCCAGGCTTGTTCTCCACCACGACCGGCACGCCCAGTTTCTGCGACGCGTAGTCGGCGAACGCACGCGCAGTCGAATCGTTAGACGACCCTGGCGCCTGACCTGCGACGATGCGGATGGGCCTGGTGGGCCAGGCATCGCCGGCATGCGCAGGCAAGGCATGGGCCGCCAGCGAGGCTGCCCCCAGGGCAAGCAAATGGCGGCGGCCCAGGGCCGAATGGGATCGTTCTGAATCGAAGGGCATGGCAAGCTCCTGAAAGGGCCGGACGGAGTTTTTCCGCCAGCCGTTGTCTCCATTGTTGGCGGCACCATTCGCGAATGCGCAAGCGCCGGAATCGGGCCCCGCTCGAGGCCAAAGTCAGTATAGAAATCGGTCCTTCGGCGCTCCTTGCGGGACAACCCCCGCTTGTCCGCCACCCACCGGACAAGCAGGGGTTGTCCCGAACTCCAAGGGCCAGCGCGATCCACGAAGCTTGTCCGTACAAGCCAATCCACCCATGCCGGCTCCAAATCCAACCACCTACACAGGCAAACGCAATCTCGTCTGCGCCCATCTGGCCCAGGGAATCGAATGCGGGCGTTGGCCCGTCGGCGCCCTGCTGCCGGCGGAAACCGCACTTTGCAAGGAACTACAGGTCAGCCGCCATACGGTGCGTGCGGCGCTGGCGGAACTGCAGTCAGCAGGATTGGTCACCAGCCACCAGGGCGTGGGCACGCGCGTGCTGCGGCGCAGACCGGAGCAGACGCCATCGCACTCGCTGCAGGACATCTCGGATCTGGCGCTCTACGCACGCAACACCACGGTACGCATCCTGGACGTGAAGGAGGTCGTACTGGACGGCCCCACCGCCGAGTGGATCGGCGCGGGCGCCGGCGAGGCATGGTGCCAGGCCCGCACATTGCGCACGGCCGCGGAACAGGACGCCCCCATCGTCTTGTCCTCGGTCTGGGTGCCTCAGGCCAGCAGGCCGGCCATCGAGGCCTCCGGGCGCTCCGGACTGCCGGTGTTCATCGAGGTACAGCGGCTGCACAGCCGCATGGTCAGCGAAGTGCGCCAGGTCATCGGCATCGCCATCGCCACGCGGGAGCAGTCCACGCTGCTGCGCTGCAAGCCTCGCGAGCCGCTACTAAGCATCCAGCGTTGGTACTACGGCCAGCAACGCGCCCTGCTGGAGGTGACCGACTCGCTGCACCCGCAGGACCGGTTCCAGTATGCCGTCACGCTGCGCCACGCCTCCGGCGGCAGCATCACCCAATCCTCGCCTCAACAGAAGTGAAAGCCCCATGAAACCCCTGGCAGGACAACGCATCATCGACCTCACGCAGAACGTCGCAGGTCCTTACTGCACCCAGGTGCTGGCCGACCTCGGCGCGGAGGTCGTCAAGATCGAGCGGCCCGGCGCTGGCGACGACACCCGCCACTGGGCACCGAACATCGGCGAGGCGATGTCTCCCACCTATGCCACTTTCAACCGTGGCAAACGGAGCCTTGCGATCGACCTCGATCACCCGGACGGCCAGGCTCTGCTTGTCCAGTTGCTGCAGCCCGACGACGTCTTCGTTCATTCGCTCAAGCCCGGCAGCGCCGAGCAGCGCGGCCTGGGCTACGAAGCCCTGGCGCTGGGACGGCCCGGCCTGATCTACTGTGCCATCAGTGCCTATGGCACCAGCGGGCCGCGCGCAGCCTTTCCTGGCTACGACCCCCTGATCCAGGCCTATGCCGGCATCATGTCCGTCAACGGCCACGACGGGCTGCCGCCTGCCCGCGTGGGCGTGTCCATGGTCGATATCGGCACCGGCCTGTGGTCGGCACTCGGCATCGTCTCGGCGATCTCGCAGCGCAAGGACAGTGGGCACGGCTGCCGCATCGACACTTCGCTGCTGGAAAGCGGCGTAGCCTGGATGACCAACCCGATTGCCAACTACAGCGCTACTGGCAAGCTGCCGCGCCGCATGGGCTCGGCCACCGCCATGCTCATGCCCTACGAGGTGTTCGAGTGCACGAACGGCCACGTCTTCATCGGCTGCGGTAACGACCGGCTGTTCCGCAAGCTGCTGCGGGGACTGGAACACGATGATCTGGCCAAGGACACACGTTTTGCCACCAACGCCGAGCGTGTGAAGCACCGGGATCTGGTGCACGACACGCTGGAGGCCGTCACCCGCACGATGGAAGTGGCAACGGTCATCGACCGGCTGGAAGCCCAGGGCGTACCAGTCAGCCCCGTGCACGACCTGTCGCAAGTGATGCAGGACGCGCAGATCGAGGCCGTGGACATGGCCCGCCCGCTGCACTGGGATGGCGGCCAATCCGAGCCCCTGAACGCCATCGGCACGCCCATCCGCTTCGACGGCGAGCGTGAGTTCTCGGACCACCTGAGCGCCCGGGTGGGCGCCGACTCGCAAGCCCTGCTGCGGGTCTGTGGGGTAAGCGATGCACGCATCGCGCAGCTGGTGCAAAGCGGCGCCGTACAGATTTGACCGAAAGGAGACACGATGGATTTCGCGTATTCGAGCACCCAGCAGGAGATCCGCGCCGCAGTGGCCGAACTGGCCCGGCGCTTCGGCGATGCGTACTGGCGCGACTGCGACGCGCGCGAGGCCTACCCCGACGCGTTCGTGGCGGCCATGACCGAAGCCGGCTGGCTCGCGGCTTTGATTCCCGAGCAGTACGGCGGCTCGGGGCTGGGCCTGCTGGACGCCTGCGTGATCCTGGAGGAGATCAACCGCCAGGGCGGCAACGCAGCCACGTGCCATGCTCAGATGTACACCATGGCCAGCGTGCTGCAGCACGGCAGCGAGGCGCAGAAGCAAGCCATCCTGCCGCGCATCGCTACGGGTGCTCTGCGCCTGCAGGCCTTCGGCGTGACCGAGCCGGATGCCGGCTCCAACACGCTGCGCATCAAGACCTTCGCGAAGAAGGTGAACGGCGGCTATGTCATCAACGGCCAGAAGATCTGGACATCGCGCTTTCGCCAGTCGGATATGTACCTGCTGCTGGCCCGCACCACGCCCTATGAGGACGTCGCCCGCAAGACCGACGGCCTGAGCCTGTTCCTGGTGGACATCGCCCAGGCCGGCAAGGCACTGCAGCCGCGCACCATCGACACCATGCTCAACCACCACACCAACGAGGTGTTCATCGACAACCTCGAAGTGGCCGATGAGTGGCGCGTAGGCGAGGAGGGACAGGGCTTCCGGTATCTGCTGTCCTCGCTCAACGCCGAGCGCCTGCTCGTCTCCAGCGAATGCGTGGGCGACGGCAAGTGGTTCGTCGAGCGCGCGCGCACCTATGCCACCGGCCGGGTAGTCTTCGACAAGCCCATCGGCGCCAACCAGGGCGTGGCCTTTCCGATCGCACGGGCGCACATGAGCCTGAGCGCGGCCGAGCTCATGCGCAACCAGGCCGCCACGCTGTTCGACCAGGGGCAGCCCTGCGGCGGCGAAGCCAACATGGCCAAGTACCTGTGCTCCGAAGCATCGTGGGAGGCTGCCGAGGCTGCCATGACCACCTACGGTGGCTACGGCGTGGCCACCGAATACGACATCGAGCGCAAATGGAAGGAAACGCGCCTGTTCCGCACCGCGCCGATTTCCAACAACCTGGTGCTGGCCTACGTCGCCCAGCATCTGCTGGACATGCCGCGTTCTTATTGAGGAAACCCGCCATGGAAACCCTGCTGTTCGAGAAAGATTCCAGCCCCGGCGTCTCGGTGCTGACGCTCAACCGCCCCGAGGTGCTCAACGCCTTCAATACCGCCATGTGGCGCGAGCTGTGGACACTGCTGCGCGAACTGGCTTACGACACGTCGCTGTCATGCCTCGTCATCCAGGGCGCCGGCGCGCGCGCATTCTCCGCCGGAGGCGACCTCAAGGAGCGCAACGGCATGAGCGATGCGCACTGGGCTGCGCAGCACCAGCTCATCGAAGACGTGCTGCTGCTGGTGCGCGACTTCCCGCGCCCCGTGATCGCCGCCATGCACGGTATCGCGCATGGCGGCGGCATCGAGCTGGCGCTGATGTGCGACTTCATCATCGGCGACGACACCTGCGACATCGCCCTGCCCGAGGTCAAGCGCGGCTTCCTGCCCGGCGGCGGCGGACTGCAGAACCTCACGCGCGCCATCGGCGTGCGCAAGACCAAACAAATGCTCTACACCGGCGCGCGCGTGCAGGCGCGGCAGGCGCACGAGTGGGGCATCCTGAATGAATGCGTAGCCGCAGGCACGCATCTGGCCCACGCGCTGGAAATCGCGCGTGACATCGCGCGCGCCGCGCCGATGGCCATACGCACCGCCAAGGTCACCCTGCAGCAGGGAGCGGACTGCGACTTCCGCAGCGGCTATGCCCTCGACCTGGCATTCCACAACCTGCTGGTGCGCTCACCGGACCGGCTCGAAGGCATACGCGCCTTCAACGAAAAAAGGGAGCCGCAATGGACGCAAAGGTGAATACCGGCTTCTGGAGCCTGGCCGAAACGATCCATGCACAGCGCGCCCCGGCCATCGCGCCAGCCGCGATGGAACACGCCCGCCGCGCATGGCTCGACACCCTGGCCTGCATGGTAGGCGGTGCCGGCGAGCCTGCCGCGCGCGCAGCCGCACGTGCCGCCGACACGGCCGGTGCCGAGCACCGGGCGCTCGTGCTCGGCACCGCCTCGCATGCGCTGGACTACGACGACGTGTGCATGCTCGCCACCTGCCATCCCAGCGCGCCCGTGGTGTCGGCGCTGCTCGCGGGGATCGACCACGCGCCAGAAGAGATCGCGTTGGCCGACCTGCTCGCTGCCCACCTCGTGGGCACGGAAACCATGCTGCGGCTGGGCGCCTGGCTGGGCTTCGGCCACTATGCGCTGGGCTTCCACGCCACCGGCACGCTGGGCGCCGTGGGCGCGGCTGCCGCCTGTGCCCACCTGCTGCGGCTGCCTCTGGCACAGTGGCACGCGGCGCTGTCAATCGCGGCCAGCTCCGCCTGCGGCCTGCGCGCCAACTTCGGCACGGATACCAAGCCGCTGCACGTGGGTTTCGCGGCCAGCTCCGCGCTCCGGGCCGTGGCGCTGGCGCGCGCGGGCGCCACCGCGAGCGACGATGCCCTCGCCGCATTCGCGCACGCATTCACAGGCGGAGCACGGCTCGATCCGCCCCTTCGGGATGCCTCGACGCCGTGGGCCGTAATGGCACCCGGATTCGAAACCAAACGCTACCCGAGCTGCTACCTGACGCACCGCATGATCGCGGGCATCCAGCGCCTGCGGGAACGCCGCCCGCCACCAATAGACCATGCGCCCGTGTCCATCGACGTGCTGTTCCCTCCGGGTGGCACGGCTCCCCTCAAGCACCCTCAGCCGCGCACCGGGCTGCAGGCCAAGTTCAGCGCGCCCTACTGCGCCGCCGTGGCGTGGATGGACGGCCATGTCGGTCTGGGCAGCTTCAGCGACGCCGCCGTGCAGCGCCCCGCGCTGCGCCCCCAAATGGCCCGCATCCGTGTGAAGGAGCGCACCGGGCCGCACGAACCACTGGAAACCGCGCCGGTACAAGTGACCATTACCGGCTGCGGATGGAGCGACACCATGGCGGTGGACTGGGCACCGGGCTCTCCGCAAGATCCGGTGACCGACGAAGACCTGTTGACCAAATGGCAGGACTGCGCAACCCATGGGCAGATCACAGTTCCCCCAGCCGTCGCCGCCAGCTGGCTGGCAGCGGATCTGGGGCAGCCAATGGACTCCTGGCTGTATTCCCTGCGCAAAGCGATTCTGGAGCGCAGTACCGAGGCCGATGGATAGTACGCTGGCAGGCGGCGTCATGTGCATGACAAGCGCCGTACGCCTGCCGGTTCCATAATGGGGAGTCCACGATTGACCCGCCCATGCTGATCGACTTTTTTTACACCCTGCGCGCTGGCAAGCTGCCGGTATCGGTGAAGGAATTCCTCACGCTGCTCGAAGCGCTGCAGGCCGGCGTGGTCGGCCCGCGCTCCGACGATGCGTGGAGCCTGGACGATTTCTACTACCTCGCGCGCACGGCGCTGGTGAAGGACGAGAAGCACTTCGACAAGTTCGACCGCGCGTTCGCCGCCTATTTCAAGGGCGTGGAGATGCTGGCCGACTTCACCAAGGAAATCCCCGCCGACTGGCTGCGCAAGATGCTCGAGCGCGAGCTGAGCCCCGAGGAGAAGGCCGCCATCGAGAAGATGGGCTGGGACGAGCTCATGGAGACGCTCAAGAAGCGGCTGGAGGAACAGAAGGAACGCCACGAGGGCGGCAGCAAGTGGATCGGCACGGGCGGAACCAGCCCCTTCGGCCACGGCGGCTACAACCCGCAGGGCATCCGCATCGGCGGCGCCGGCAGGAACAAGAGCGCGGTGAAGGTGTGGGACCAGCGCGCCTACCGCGACTACGACGACACGCAGGAACTCGGCACGCGCAACATCAAGGTGGCCCTGCGCCGCCTGCGCAAGTTCGCGCGCGAAGGCAACGAGCTGGAGCTGGACCTGCCCGACACCATCCGCAGCACGGCGGCCAATGCGGGCTGGCTGGACATCAAGATGGTGCCCGAGCGCCACAACAACGTGAAGGTGCTGCTGCTCATGGACGTGGGCGGCACCATGGACGAGCACATCCAGCGCGTGGAGGAACTCTTCAGCGCGGTCAAGAGCGAGTTCAAGCACCTGGAGTTCTACTACTTCCACAACTGCGTCTACGACTTCATGTGGAAGAACAACCGCCGCCGCTTCGCGGAGAAGTTCCCTACCTGGGACATCATCCGCAAGTACAACAAGGACTACAAGCTGATCTTCGTGGGCGACGCGACCATGAGCCCCTACGAGATCCTGCAGCCAGGCGGCAGCGTGGAATACAACAACGAGGAGCCGGGCGCCGAATGGCTGCAGCGCCTCACGCACGCCTTCCCCAAGTTCGCCTGGATCAACCCCGAGCCGCAGGGCGTGTGGCAGTACCGCCAGAGCATCGGCATCATCCAGCAGATCATGGGCCAGCGCATGTACCCGCTGTCGCTCAAGGGGCTGGAAGAGACGATGCGCCTGCTCTCCAAATAAAGTCCACGCCTTTGTCCGACACGGGCGCGGCGGCCGGCACGGCATAGTGGCGAGGTCGCAACCGCGCCCTGCCCATCCTGCCCGTGCCTGTTTCCTTCCCCACCTCTCTCGCCCTGTGGCCGCTGCTGGCCTGCCTGCTGCTCACGGGCTGCGGCGTGTTCAAGGATTCGCGCGAAGCGCCGCCGGATGACAGCCAGGGCGCCATCGCGTCCGATGCGCCCGCGGGCTCCGGCCCCGATGCGTTCGCGCTCGAAGTCTCCGCGCCCGACGACACGATCCGCGAGCACCTGGAGCGCCACATGGAGCTGCAGCGCTTTCGCAAGCTGCCCGACCTGCAGGCGGGCGAGCTGAGCCGTCTGCTGGGCTCGGCCGACGCGAACGCGCGCGACCTGCTCGCGACGCTGGGCTACTTCAGCCCGGAGATCACCATCGCGCTGCGCGAGAACCCTGCCCCTGCCAAGGACGAGCCGCCGCGCACGGTGCAGGTCAGCGTGACGCCCGGCCCGCGCACGCACATCGCCAGCGCGCAGATCGAGCTGACCGGCGCCGAGACGCCCGAGCTGGCGCGCCGCCAGGCGCAGATCCAGCGCGGCTGGGGCCTGCCCAGCGGCGCGCCGTTCACCCAGCGCGACTGGGACGACTCCAAGTCGCAGGCCCTGCGCCAGCTGCAAACGCGCCGCTACCCCACGGCGCGCATCGAATCGAGCCGCGCCGACGTGGACGCAGACCGCGCCGAGGCCGACCTGCACGTACGCTATGCCCCGGGCCCCGCCTACCGCTTCGGCGAGCTGCTGGTGCAGGGCAGCGAGCGCTACGACCCCGAAGGCGCGCGCCGCATCGCCCGCCTGCCCACGGGCGAGGATTACAGCGAGACGCGCCTGCTCGACGCCCAGCAGCGCCTGGCCAGCAGCGGCTACTACGACGCGGTGTTCCTCTCGCTCGACCCCGACGCCCCCGACCCGCAGAACGCGGCGGTGATCGCGCAGGTGCGCGATGCGCCGCTGCAAAAGCTGGTCTTCGGCGTGGGCATCTCCACCGACAGCGGGCCCCGCCTGTCCATGGACCACATCCACAACCGCCTGCCCTGGCTGGGCTGGCGCGCGGTAAGCAAGGCGTCCATCGACCGCAAGAAGAAACTGCTCTCCACCGAATGGACCGGCCTGCCGCACGAGAACGGCTGGCGCTGGTTCACCGGCGCGCAGCTGCAGCGCGAGGACACGGGCAGCTACGAAGTGGACAGCGCCCGCCTGCGCGCGGGCCGCACCAAGAACGGCGACCACATCGACCGCAGCTACTTCCTGCAGTACGACGACGCCAAGAGCCGCGGCGACGAGGCGCCGCCCTCCAGCAGCGCCATCAGCGTCAACTACGGCTGGACGGGCCGCTACTTCAACAACAACACCGCCCCCACGCGCGGCTGGGGCCTGGGCGCCGAGGTCGGCGTGGGCACCACGCTGCGGCCCGAGCGCGACCCGTTCGTGCGCACGCTGCTGCGCTGGCAGTCGTTCATCGGCCTGGGGCGCGTGGACCTGGGCGAGAACGTGCGCAGGAACAGCCGCTTGGCGCTGCGGGCCGAAGGCGGCGCGGTGCTGGCACGCGAAGGCGCCGACATTCCCGCCACCCTGATGTTCCTGACCGGCGGCGACACCACCGTGCGCGGCTACGGCTACCGCCAGATCGGCGCGCGCCTCGATGGCGGCCAGCTCTACGGCGGGCGCTACATGGCCGTGGGCAGCGTGGAATACCAGCGTCCCATCGAGCTGCGCGGCAACCGCACCGACTTCGAAAGCGCCGTCTTCATCGACGCCGGCGCCGTGGCCGACAAGCCCGGCGACCTGCAGGCGCGCGTGGGCGTGGGCGCCGGCCTGCGCTGGCGCAGCCCCGTGGGCCCGCTGCAGGCGGACGTGGCCTACGGCCTGCACTCCAAGCAGGTGCGGCTGCACCTGCGCCTGGGCTATACCTTCTAGTCGCTATGAATAAGAGAGCTGCTTGCGCTCTCCTGCAACCATTTCAGATAGTTTTTCGATTCAAAACCTTTGACAGTAAGCGTAAGCAGCTACGATTTTTGAAACGCTCCATGGCATCGCATTCCACCTCCGACCCCTACGCCGCCGCCGCGGCGCCCCTCGCCCGCCGCGGCGCCCGCGCCGCTGGCGCACGGCCGCGCGGGTGCTGGGCGGGCTGGTGGTGGCCGTGCTGGTGCTGCTGGCCGCGCTGTGGTGGTGGATGGGCACCGGCACGTCGCTCGCCGCTGCGCTCGCGCGCGCCGCACAGCACCTGCCTGCGGGCCAGAGTCTGGAATCGCGCGACGTGACCGGCTCGCTGCGCGGCGGCGGGCACATCGGCTGGCTGCGCTGGAGCAGCCCCACGCTGGAGGTGGAGGTGCAGGACGCGCGCATCGGCTGGCAGCTCGCACCGCTGCTGCGCCGCCAGGTGCAGTTGGGCGAGGTGCACGCCGCGCAGGTCACCGTCACGCCCCGGGGCGAGCCCAGCCAGGAGCCCACCGAGCCGCTGCAGCAGCTCGTGCTGCCCCTGCGCGTGCACCTGCCCTTCCAGGTGGACCACATCACCTGGGCGGCAGCCAACCCCATCACCATCGACGGCCTGGCAGGCAGCTACCGCTACGACGGCGACCAGCACCACCTCGACGTGGACCGCGTCACGCTGGCCCAGGGCCAGTACGCGCTGCAGGCCACCCTGCAGGCCCAGGCGCCCATGGCGCTGGAGGCCCGCGCGCACGGCACCGTGCGCACGCCCGTGCCCGGCAGCGAGCAGCCCTTGCAAGCCCAGGCGCAGGCCCGCGTGCAAGGCACCCTGGCCACGCAGGACGCGCGCCTGCAAGCCACCGCCCAACTGCGCGGCGACGGCACCCCCCTGAGCGCCGACGTGCAGGCCCGCATCGCCCCCTGGGCGGCACAGCCCCTGCTGCAGGCCGCCGCCGAGCTGCAGGCGCTGGACCTAGCGGCCCTGTGGCCCCAGGCCCCCGCCACGCAGCTGAGCGGCAGCGTGGGCGCCGAGCCCGAAGGCGAAGCCGGCTGGGGCATCGCCGCCGATCTGCGCAACGCCCTGCCCGGCCCGTGGGACCAGCAGCGCCTGCCGCTCGATGCGCTGCAGGCCCGCGCCGCATTCGACGGCATCACCTGGACCGTGCCCGAGGCCACGCTGCATGCCGGCGGCGGCACCGTGGCCGCGCAAGGCGCCTACACGCCCGGCACGCACGCGCTGCAGGGGCAGGTACGCGTGCAGGGGCTCAACCCCGCCCGCCTGCACACCGCGCTGGACGCCGCCCCCGTGAACGGCACGGCCAGCGCCGAAGGCCGCGACGATGGCGCCGTGCGCTTCAACGCCGACCTGCGCGCCGCCGCCGCGCCCCGCCGCCCTGCGCGCGCGGGCACCGCCGCCCCGCTGCGCCTGGAGCGCCTGGCCGTGCAGGGCACGTGGCAAGGCGAGCGTATCGACATCGCGCGCCTCGACCTCGACGCGTTGCAGGCGCAGGTGCGCGCGCAGGCCCTGCGCATCGACACCGCCGCCCAGTCGGCCCAGGGCCGCGTGCAGGCCAGCGTGCCCGGCGCCACGGCGCAGGCCGACGGCCAGATCGCACCGGCCAGCGGCGGCGGCACGCTCTCCCTGCGCCTGGCCGACGCGCTGCGTGCCCAGCAGTGGGCCGCCACGTTGCCCGTCTCCCTCGAACCCCTGGCGGCCTGGAGCCTGGACGGCAATGCCGAACTGAACGCCCGCTGGAGCGGCGGCTGGCAAACGCTGCAGCGCGACCTGCGCGCGGCCGGCCTGGTGGCCGGCGCGGCACCCGCCCGCCCGGGCAATGGCCGCTTCGAGCTGCAGGCCCAGCTCAACGCCCCGCGCCTGCGCGCAGCGCGCGCGCCGCAGCCGGGCACGGGCAGCGGCCCGGTGCAGATCGAGCTGCAGCGCACCACCGCCGCGCTGCGTGGCTCCGTGCCCCAGGCCGCGCTGGAGCTGGACGGCACCCTGCGCCAGGGCGCGCAGCAGGCCCGGCTGCACCTGCGCGCCAGCGCAGGCAACGCGGGCGCCGGCCGCTGGCAGGCCCAGGTAGCCGCGCTGCAGGTGCAGGCATCGGTGGAGCGCCAAAGCGGCCCCTGGCAGCTGCGCCTGTCCGAGCCACTCACCCTGTCCGTGCAGCAGCAGCCCCGCCTGCAGGTGGAGGCCTCGGCCGGCCAGGCCCGCATCACCGGCCCGCGGCCGGGCGAAGCCGTGCTGCACTGGCAGCCCGTGCGCTTCGCGCAAGGCGCCCAGGGCGCGGTGCAGCTGCGCAGCCAGGGCGAACTGCAGGGCCTGCCCCTGGCCTGGGCCAACGCCTTCGCCATGGACGGCCAGCCCGCCCTCACGCGCCTGGGCGTGGCGGGCGACCTGGTGCTGGGCGCCGACTGGAACATCGACGCCGCCGACACCCTGCGCGCCACCGCCCGCGTGCGCCGCACCGGGGGCGACCTGCGCATCCTCACGGGCGATACCGCGCCCGCCACCGTCGTGCACAGCAGCGGCCAGGGCAAGGGCGCGGGTGCGCCCCAGGCGGTCGCCGTGCCGGGCACGCCCGCCGGCCTGCGCCAGCTGGAGCTGCAGATCGACGCCGAGGGCGACGCGCTGCGCGCCCAGGTGCAGTGGGACAGCGAGCGCGCCGGCCAGTTGCAGGCCCAGGGCAGCACGCGCCTGGCGCGCGCGGCCGAGGGCGGCTGGCTGTGGCCCGCCGACGCGCCCCTGGCCGCCACCGTGCGCGCCGAGCTGCCCGACGTAGGCGTCTGGTCCGCCCTCGCGCCGCCCGGCTGGCGCGTGAAAGGCACGCTGTCGGCCGACGCGCGCCTGTCCGGCAACCGCGCCGCGCCGCGCTGGAGCGGCCAGCTCGCCGCCGACCAGTTCGCCGTGCGTTCGCTGCTCGACGGCGTGGACCTGCAGGACGGCCGCCTGCGCGCCCAGCTGCGCGGCGACCGGCTGGACATCACCGAACTGTCGCTCAAGGGCGGCCGGGGCAGCCGCGCGCGCATCGCCGGCTACAGCGGCAACCGCACGGCGGCGCCGCAGGACGGCGGCACGCTCACCGGCAGCGGCACCGTGTCGTGGGCCGGAGCGGGCAGCGGCGCCGGGGGCTCGGGCATCGCCATGGACATGCGCGCCCGCGCGCAGGCGCTGCAGGTGCTGGTACGCGCCGACCGGCAGGTCAGCGTCTCGGGCGACCTGCACGCACAACTGCAGGGCGGCCAGTTCACGCTGCGCGGCCAGCTCACCACCGACCGCGCCACCATCCTGCTGCCCGAAGCCGGCGCACCCACGCTGGGCGACGACGTGGTGGTGCGCTCCGCCGCGCTGGACCGCGAAGCCGCCGCCAAGGCCCAGCAGGCCGCCCAGGCGGCACAGGCCGAAGGCGCGGGCCGCGTCGAGGCCGCCAAGCCGCCCGACGTCGCCGTCACGCTGGACCTGGGCGACGACTTCGCGCTGCAAGGCCACGGCATCACCACGCGGCTCAAGGGCCGGCTGGACATCCGCGTGGCCGGCGGCGCGCCGCGCGTGACCGGCGAGATCCACACCGAGCAGGGCCGCTACCGCGCCTGGGGCCAGGCGCTGGACGTGGAAACCGGCTTGATCCGCTTCAACGGCCCCTACGACAACCCCGCGCTGGACGTGCTCGCCATCCGCCCCAACATCAGCCAGCGCGCGGGCGTGCAGGTCACCGGCTCGGCCAAGGCCCCGCGCGTGCGCCTGTACTCCGAGCCCGACCTGCCCGACGCCGAAAAACTCTCCTGGGTCGTGCTCGGCCGCAGCGCCGCCGCCGGCGGCGCCGAAGCCGCGCTGCTGCAGCAGGCCGCGCTGGCCCTGCTGGGCGGCGGCGGTACTGGCGGCAACTTCGCCCAGCGCCTGGGCCTGGACGAAATCGGCTTCAAGGGCCCCGAATCCGGCGACGACGCCAGCGGAGCGGCCCTCACCTTCGGCAAGCGCCTGTCCAAGGACCTGTACGTCACCTACGAACGCAGCCTGTCGGGGGTCTTGGGCACGCTCTACATCTTCTACGACCTGTCGCAGCGCCTCACGCTGCGCGGGCAGACGGGGCTGCAGAGCGCGGTGGACCTGATCTATACGGTGCGCTATGATTGATACAAGCCGAAAAGGCCGCTAGCGCTTTCCCATCAAGCGCCAGCAGCTATCAATAGAGGAGCACCCTGGGCACCGTACAATCCGAGCCCGGCCTCTCCGTAGTTCAATGGATAGAACGAGCGCCTCCTAAGCGCTAGATACAGGTTCGATTCCTGTCGGAGGGACCACGCAGCGCTCTCCTACCGCACCACCCTAGGGCACCAGCTGGTCAATGACCAGCTCCACATCGGTGGCAGTGGAGCCGGCGGACTGCGCGGCGCTGGTCGGCAGTCCCGGCACCCGCTGGGCCAAGCCCGAGCGCGAAATCCAGGCCTGCACCGTCACGTCCTTGAAGCGCGACAGGCGCAACTGCGGCGACATCGCATGGCGGTCGTCCAGTTGGAAAGCCACCGGGAACCCACCAGCCTCCAGCTTGAGCACGGCGACGGGCGTACGGCCCGTTTCTGCCGCCCGGGCAACCACGAACAGCGTATCCCCCTGCCGCACATGCGCTGCCATGGCCGGGCTCAGGCGGACCGTGCCGCGCAAGCCTGCCTGAGAAGGAGCTGCCTTGGCGCCCGTGCCGTCCATCTCATCCAGGCGCTGCAGGTCGCTCTGCACCCGCAGGGCCATGTCGGTGCCTGGCTCGATCAGGGCCAGCAGTTGCTGCCAGTGGTGCCGGGCTGCTCCGGCGTCGCCCCGCCGCACGGCCGCCGCGCCCGCCAGGGCCAGCGCCTTGGGCTGCAGCGGGTCCAGGCGCAACGCGTCGGCCAGGGCCTGCTGGACAGGCCCCTCCATTGCCCCGCCCTGGTCAGAAGCCAGTGCGTCGGCCAGGTCAGCGTGCAGCCTGGCCTGCAGGCCTGCTGGGAACTGGCCGCGCTCCGCTGCGCCGATCGCATGGCGGTAGGCGGCGGATGCCTGGGCGAAGTCCTCCTGCACCTCATGGGAACGGGCCAGGACCACCCAGCCTTCGAGGTCGTCCGGCGTCTGTGCCAGCTTGGCCGCGAGCCCGCTGATCATGGTGTCCACGTCGATGCCGCTGCTGGCATGGCTCTGCGGCTCGGCCGCCGCGGCCGTAGCCGCGGCCTGGGGATCGCCCACCTTCAGGTACAGCGCCAGCGCGGCCACCGGCAAGGCCACGGCCAGCAGGCCCGCGAGGCCGCGGCCCATCCACATGCGCTCGGCCACTGGCGAGGTGCGGGAGGTGCCGCCGGGCTGCAGCGCGTCGGTGTCGTCCAGGAGGCGGCGCTGCAGTTCCTCCAGCGCCTGCTCGCGGTCCGCGGGTGCCAGCATCTGGCGCTCGAACTCCGCTTCCAGCTCCCTGCGCTGCGCCTGGTACACCCGGCGCAGCTCGGCATCTGCTGCACCGCGCTCGCCAGGCGCATCGGCACTCTCACGCAGCAGCGGCCAGATCAAGGCCGCGATCGCCAGCAGCAGCAGCGCCACCGCGCTCGCCCACAGGGGCCAGATCGCACTCACGGGTTCGACTCCTCATCCAGCAGCCGCCGCGCTCTCTCGCGCTGCGCTTCGGTCAGCGGCGCATGCGCGTGCTGCGCCATGCGCCTGCGCAGCACGGCCAGCAGCACGGCCAGGCCGATGGCTGCGATGGCGAACGGCCCGATCCACAACAGCCAGGTCGCCGCCTGGAACGGCGGTGTGTAGTGGACGAAGGCGCCATAGCGCTGCTCGAAGAAATCGATGACCTCGCGGTCCGTGCGGCCCTCCTGCAGCTGGGTGCGGATCACGCGCCGCATGTCCGCCGCCAGCGGCGCGTTGGATTCCGCCACGGTCTGGTTCTGGCAGACCACGCACCGCAGCTGCGCCGCCAGCCGGGCCTCCCGCGCCTCCAGGTCCGGCGCTGCCACGGCCGCCCGTGCCAGCAAGAAGGCCCACGCGATGACGACGAAGCGCCTCGCCGTCATCGCAGCACCTTCACGACGGGCATCAGCTTGCTCTCCCACACCTCGTTGTTGACAGGCCCCAGGTGCCGGTAGCGAACGCGGCCCGCGGCATCGATCACGAACGTCTCAGGAACGCCCTGTACGCCCAGGTCCATGCCGATGCGGCCGTCGGCATCCACGGCCGAGTGCAGGTAGGGGTTGCCGAAGCGCGCCAGCAGCGCCAGCGCGGGCGCCCGCTGGTCCTTGTAGTTCAAGCCATACAGGGGGACGCGGTCGCGGGCCGCCAGCACGTTCAGCGCGGGCAACTCCTCCTGGCAAGGGCCGCACCACGAGGCCCAGACGTTCAGAAGCCAGACCTGGCCGCGCAGCTGGGCGCCATCGAACCGCCGCCCAGGGTCTTGCAGCAAGGGGCCGTCGATCACCGGCAAGGGCCGGTCGACGAGCGCCGAGGGCAAGGCGCGCGGGTCGCGCTGCAGGCCCAACATCAGCACCACGGCCAATCCCAGGAAAGCGGCCAACGGGACCAGGAATCTCATCCAATCACCTCCGGGCTGCAGGCCGGGGCGCCAGCGCCCTCGCGCACCCGGCTGGTCCTGGCCGCGGCGCGGTAGCGCCGGTCCGCCAGGGCCAGCAACCCGCCCAGGGCCATCAGCACGCACCCGATCCAGATCCAGCCCATGAAGGGCTTGATCTGGATGCGGGCGGTCCATGTGCGTTCATCCACCGGGTCGCCCAGGGCGACGAACAGGTCGCGCAGCAGCCCCGTGTCGATGGAGGCCTGGCTGAGCGGCATCTCCTGCGCCCGGTAGCGGCGCTTCTCGGGAAACAGGTCAACCACATGCGTGCCATCGCGGCGCACCTGGACATGCGCCCTGTGGGCCTCGTAGTTGGGGCCGGCGACCTCGCGGACGCTGTCCAGCCGGAACTCGTAGCCTGCCACGGCGACCGGCTCGCCAACGGCCAGCGTGAGCTCGCGCTTGGTCTCGAAGCCCGTGGCCAAGGTGACCCCGAACACGAACAGACCGATGCCGAAATGCGCGGCGATCATGCCCCACCAACTCAGGGGCTGGCGGCTGGCGCGCAGCCGCCAGTTTCCATCGACCGCGGACAGCCGCTTGCCGGCCTGCACCAGCGTGCTCCACACACACCAAGCGGCCAGCAGCAGGCCGAAAGCGGACAGCGGCGTCCACCCGGCGTCGGGGCCCGTAGGCAGCAGCCAAGCGAGCGCCAGCGCCGTGATCCCACTGGTGCCCAAAGCCCAGCGCAACTGGGTACGCAATTCGACCGGGGCGCTGCGCTTCCACCGCACCATCGGGCCGATGCCCATGAGCACCAACGCCGGCACCATGAGCGGCACGAACACCGCCTCGAAGTACGGCGGCCCGACGGAGATCTTCCCGCCGTTCAGCACGTCGAGCAGCAGCGGGTACAGCGTACCGATCAGCACGGCCGCGGCGGCCACGCTGAACAGTACGTTGTTCACCAGCAGCAGCGATTCGCGCGAGAGCATGGCGAACCACCCGCCCAGCCCCACGCCGGGCGCCCGCAGCGCGAACAACAGCAGCGAGCCGCCGACCACCAGCACCATGAAGCAGAGTATGTAGAGCCCGCGCCCCGGATCCACTGCGAAGGCATGCACCGAGGTCAGCACGCCCGAACGCACGAGGAAGGTGCCCAGCAGGCTCAGCGAGAAAGCCGCGATAGCCAGCAGCACCGTCCAGCTGCGGAAGGCCCCGCGCTGGTCCGTCACGATCAGCGAGTGGATCAGCGCCGTGCCGACCAGCCACGGCATGAACGATGCGTTCTCCACCGGGTCCCAGAACCACCAGCCGCCCCAGCCGAGCACGTAGTAGGCCCAGGCGCTGCCCAGCAGGATGCCCAGCGTCAGGAAGCTCCAGGCCGCCAGCGTCCACGGACGCGACCACCGCGCCCATGCCGCGTTCAGCTCGCCCGACAGCAGCGCCGCGATGCCGAAGGCAAAGGCGACCGAGAAGCCCACGTAGCCCATGTAGAGCAGCGGCGGGTGCAGCACCATGCCGGGGTCCTGCAGCAGCGGATTGAGATCGCGCCCCTCCGCCGCGGCGGGGATCAGACGCTCGAACGGATTGGACAGCAGCAGCAGGAAAAGGATCAGCCCGACGCTGAGGAAGCCCATCACCGAGAGCACCCGCGCCGCATACGCCTGCGGCAGCTGCCGGCTGCACAGGGCCACGGCCACCGTCCAGCCTGACAGCAGGCATTGCCACAGCAGCATGGAGCCCTCGTGCCCGCCCCAGACCGCCGCGAAGCGGTAGACCGCCGGCAGCTCGGAATGCGAATTGCCCGCCACGTACAGCACCGAGAAATCCCCGGCCAGGAACGATGCGGCCAGGCAGCCGAAGGACAGCCACGCGAACAGGCCCTGCAGCACGGCGGCCGGCCGGGCGATGCGCATCCAGCGCGCGACGTTCCAGTGGGCGCCGGCCAGGGGCAGCGTGGCCTGCACCAAGGCCACGAGCAGCGCCAGGACCAACGCGAAGACGCCGACCTCCGGGATCACTTCACGGCCTCCTCGTGCATCTTGCGCGCCTCCTTGAGCGCGGCCGCGGCTTCGGGCGGCATGTAGTTTTCGTCGTGCTTGGCCAGCACCTCGGTGGCGACGAACACCAGGCCGTCCTGCAGGCGCCCAGCAGCCACCACGCCCTTGCCCTCGCGAAACAGGTCGGGCAAAAGTCCCCGGTAACGCACGGGGATGCGGTGGGCTCCGTCCGTGACGATGAAATGCACGTCGAGGCCACCGCCCTGGGCGCGGCGCACCGATCCCGCCTCCACCAGCCCCCCTACGCGGAATGCCGCATGCTTAGGCGCCTCGCCCGCCTGGACCTGGCTGGGGCTGTAGAAGAACATGACGTTGCTGTTCAGCGCGTTGAGCACCAGGGCCGTGGCGATGGAGACGGCCGCCAGGCCCAGGAGCACGAACAGCAGGCGCCGCTTGCGTGGCGTCATGGGCGCCCTCTCGCGCGGCCGCGCCGCCAGAGCAGTGCGACTTCCGCCGCCACCAGCAGGGCCGATACGCCGTAGGCGATCAGCAGGAAGAAACCATGGTCTTGCAGGCTCGTCATGCCTGGGCCTCCAGCGCCGCGCGTTCGTCGATCAGGCACCGCACCCGCGCGAGGATGGCCGCGACGCTGTAGGCCCAGCAGGCGAGGCTCATCACCAGCAGGCCGGCGAGCATGGTGTGCGTCATGGAAGGCGCCGCATCCAGCCGGATCGACGCGCCCTGGTGCAGGGTGCTCCACCACTGCACCGAGAAATAGATGATGGGCACGTTGACCGCGCCCGCGAGCAGCAGCACGGCCCCGGCGCCGTCGGCCCGCTCCGGGTCCTCGATGGCGGACACGAGCGCGATGTAGCCCAGGTAGAGAAAGAGCAGGATCAGCTCGGAGGTCAGCCGCGCATCCCAGACCCACCACGTGCCCCAGGTGGGCTTGCCCCAGGCGGCGCCCGTCCACAGCGCGATGGCGGTGAAGAGCGCGCCCGTGGGGGCGATGGCGCGGGACATCAGCGGCGACAGCTTCGTGCCGAACACCAGGCCGACGGCCGCGTGCAGGGCCGCGACGAGGTACAGGAACATGGACATCCACGCCGCCGGCACGTGCAGGAAGATGATGCGGTACACCTCGCCCTGCTGGTGGTCCGTGGGCGCGACCACGAAGCCCAGCCACAGGCCCATGGCGGCCAGCACCACGGCCGCGCATGCGAACCAGGGAACGGCCCGCCCCGCCAGGCGGTGGAAAGCCGGGGGCGAGGCGAACCGCAGCCAGCGGTGCCTGGAGCGCGAGGGGGCGGGCTCTTTTGCATCATTCCATTGCCAGGCGAAGCGCGGCGGCGGTGGCCCAGGGACCCAGGAAAACGGCCAGCGACAGGCATGCGCCCAGCAGGCTCAGCTGCGGCGCGGCGGAAAGCCCCTGCTGGCTGGCAGCCACGGCCGCGCAGCCGAACACCAGGGGCGGGACGGACATCGGCACCATGATGAGCGCCAGCAGCACGTGGCTGCGCAGGCCCAGCGTCAGCGCGGCGCCCAGCGCGCCCACCAGCGTCAGCACGGCAGTGCCCAGCACCAGGGCGGCGACCAGGGTGCCCACGGCGCCTGCGTCCAGCCCGTATTGCAGCGCCATCAGCGGCGCCACGAGGATCAGCGGCACGCAGGCAACGCACCAGTGCGCGAGGGTCTTGGCCGCCACCAGCCCGGTCAGGCCGGCCGGCGCCAGCAGCCACTGCTCCAGGCTGCCGTCGGCCAGATCGGGCTCGAACAGGCGGTTCAGCGAGATCAGCACCGCCAGCAGCGCAGCCACCCAGATGACGCCGGGCGCGATCGCTCGCAGCAAGGCCGCGTCGGGCCCGACCGCCAGGGGAAACAAGCTGCCCACGAGGATGAAGAACAACAGCGCACTCATCGCCTCGGAGGGGCACCGCTGCGCGCCCAGCAGTTCGCGCTTCAGGACCGGGATCAGCATGCGGCGGCGCCCGCCTGGGCATCCAGATCGACCGTGCGCAACGCCGAAGCCGGCACGCCCAGCGGCCGGTGCGTGGCCACCACGGCCGCCCCACCGCGCTGCAGGTGTTCGGCGAGGCGGGCATCCAGCAATCGTGCGCCCTCGTCGTCCAGCGCGGCGCAGGGTTCGTCGAGCAGCCACAAGCCGCACTGGCGCGACCAAACGCGCGCCAGCGCCAAGCGGCGGCGCTGCCCTTGCGACAGGCGTCGCACCGCGTGGTGGGCCACGTGTGCCAGCCCCCAAGCTTGCAGGGCCTGCGCGGGCTCGCACGCCGGGCCGCCCTGCAGATGCTGGAAGAAACGCAGATTCTCGGTCGCGCTCAACTCGGCGCCCAGCGCATTCTGGTGGCCCAGGTAGGCCATGTGGCGGGCGTAGGCCGCGTCGCCCCGGGCGAGCGGCGCGCCCTGCCAGTAGAGCGTGCCGCCCGATGGCGCAGCCAGCCCCGCGAGCACGCGGATCAGCGTGGTCTTGCCGCTGCCGTTGGAACCCCGCAGCTCGACGAGCTGCCCGCGTCCGGCCTTGAAGCTCACGTCCCGCACGAGCGTGCGGCCGCCCCTTCGGCACTGCAGGCCCACGGCGGCGAGTTGTGCAATGTCCTGCCCGCTAGGACTTGGCATCCGGCTGGGGAACCTTCTGGCCCGGGGTATCGGTGGGTGCATCGCCCGGCGGAATGTGCGGCAGGCGGTGGGCGATCCCCTTGTGGCAGTCGATGCAGGTCTTCTCCTTGTTCGCGAGATAGGTCGAGTGCATGTTCTGCGCCCGAACGCTCTGGCGGGTGAAGTCCATCGAATCGTAGTTGTGACAGTTGCGACATTCCAGCGAATCGTTGGCTTTCAGGCGCGCCCATTCGTGCTGCGCCAGCTCGAGCCGCTTGTCCTGGAATTTCTCGGGGGTGCTGATCGTCCCGAAGATCTTCCCCCACACCTCCTTGGAGGCCTGCATCTTGCGGGCGATCTTGTCGGTCCAGTTGTGCGGTACGTGGCAATCGGAGCAGACGGCCCGCACACCCGAGCGGTTCGTGTAGTGGATGGTGCTCTTGAGTTCCGCGAACACGTTGTCCCGCATCTCGTGGCAGCCGGTGCAGAACTTCTCGGTGTTCGTGAGTTCCATCGCGGTGTTGAAGGCGCCCCAGAAGAGCACGCCGCCGATGAAGCCGCCGATGGTCAGGAACCCCAGGCTGAAATGGACGCTGGGCCGGCGGATCACCAGCCAGTAGCGCTTCAAAAGGTTCAATGCTTTGTTCACGGCATCACTCCGCACGGGCTGGCCGTCATTTCTGCTTCCCGCTCTTTTTCAGCTCGCGCTGGATCACGGTGTCGACGTCCTGGAAGGTATTGTTCACGATCGGGCGCACGTTGTCCTGCGAGACGTGGCACTGCATGCAGAAATACCGCCGCGTGGAGATCTGGCCCAGCACGTTGCCGTCGCGGTCCATGTAGTGCGTGATGCTCACCGGGATCGCCTGCGAGACATCGGTCCTGCCCCGCGCATGGCAGTCCATGCACTTGTTGAAATTCTTGTCCACCTGGTAGCCGTCCACCCGATGCGGAATCACCGGGGGCTGCATGGCGTAGTTGCGCGTGCGCCGCAGGTCGTCGTTGACGGAGTTGCCCAGCACCGGCGGCTTGGTGGTCTCCAGGATGGGCGTAGGGCCGCGCGCCGCGTCGGTGAACGTGCGCGCCGGCTGCTGCTGCGCTACCGCCAGGCCGGCAGCCATGCATAGCACCAGCACCATGTGTCGAAGGATCGATTTCATTGCACAGCTCCTGCGTCAGACCTTGGTGATCTTGACCGCGCACTTCTTGAAGTCCGTCTGCAGCGAGATCGGGTCGGTCGCGTCCAGCGTCACCTTGTTGATCAACTGGCTCGCATCAAACCAGGGCACGAAGACCAGGCCGCGCGGCGGCTTGTTGCGGCCCCGGGTCTCCACCCGGGAGCGCATCTTGCCGCGGCGGGATACGATCTCCACCTCGCTGCCGCGGCGCACGCCCAGCTCCTTGGCGTCTTCCGGATGCATGTAGCACAGCGCATTGGGCACCGCCCGGTGCAGCTCGGGAACGCGGCGCGTCATCGAGCCCGAGTGCCAGTGCTCCAGCACGCGGCCCGTGGACAGCCAATACGGGAACTCGGTGTCCGGCGCTTCGGCCGGTGGCTCGTAAGGCAGGGCGAAGATGTTCGCCTTGTTGTCGGTGTTGCCGTAGAACTGGTAGCCCGTGCCGGCCTTCACGTAGGGGTCCGTGCCTTCGCGGTAGCGCCACAGCGTTTCCTTGCCATTGACGACAGGCCAGCGCAAGCCGCGCACCTTGTGGTATTCGTCGAACGGTGCCAGGTCGTGGCCATGGCCGCGGCCGAAGGCGGCGTATTCCTCGAAGAGTCCCTTCTGGGGATAGAAGCCGAAGGCCTTCGCCTCGCTGTTGTCGTAGTCGGGAGAGACATCCGCCAGCGGGAACTTGTCCACCTGGCCGTTACGAAAGAGCACCTCGAACAAGGTCTTGCCGCGCACTGCCGGCTTCTTGGCGATGAGCTCCTCGGGCCAGACCTCCTCGATCTTGAAACGCTTGGAAAACTCCATCAGCTGCCAGAGGTCGGAACGCGCCTCGCCCGGCGCGGTGACCAACTGGTGCCAGAAGTGGGTGCGCCGCTCCGCGTTGCCGTAGGCGCCCTCTTTTTCCACCCACATCGCGGTGGGCAGGATCAGGTCGGCCGCCACGGCGGTCACCGTGGGATACGCATCCGAGACGACGATGAAATTGTCGGGATTGCGGTAGCCCGCGTAGCCCTCGTGCAGGTTCGCGCCCGCCTGCATGTTGTTGTTGACCATGACCCAGTAGGCATTGAGCTTGCCGTCCTTGAGCATGCGGTTCTGCAGCACGGCGTGGTAGCCCGGCTTCTCGGGGATCGTGCCCTCGGGCAGCTTCCAGATGTGCTCGGCATGCGCGCGGTGCTTGGGGTTGGTGACCACCATGTCCGCGGGAAGGCGGTGCGAGAACGTACCCACCTCGCGCGCCGTGCCGCAGGCCGAGGGCTGTCCGGTGAGCGAGAACGGGCTGTTGCCCGGCGTGGCGATCTTGCCGGTCAGCAGGTGGATGTTGTAGACGAGGTTATTCGCCCATGTGCCGCGCGTGTGCTGGTTGAAGCCCATCGTCCAGAACGAAACCACCTTGACCTTCGGGTCCGCATACAGCTCGGCCAGCGCCAGCAGGCGGTTCTTCGGCACGCCCGTCAGCTTGGCGGTGTAGTCGAGGTCGTAGGTGGAGACGAACTTGGCGTAATCCTCGAACGTGATGGGCTTGGCACCGTTGGGGTCGCCTGCATTCTTTGCGGCCTGCTGCAACGGATGCTCCGGGCGCAATCCGTAGCCGATGTCGGTATTGCCGGCCTTGAAGTTCGTGTGCTTGTCCACGAACTCCTTATTCACGCGGCCCGTGGAAATGATGTGGTGGGCGATGAAGTTCAGGATGGCCAGGTCCGTCTGCGGCTTGAACGTCATCTGGATGTCGGCCAGCTCGTAGGACCGGTGCTCGAACGTGGAGAGCACCGCCACCTTCACGTTGGGGCCGCTCAGGCGGCGGTCGGTCACGCGCGTCCACAGCACGGGGTGCATTTCGGCCATGTTGGAGCCCCACAGCACGAAGGCGGTGGCGGCTTCGATGTCGTCGTAGCAGCCCATCGGCTCGTCCATGCCGAAGGTGCGCATGAAGCCCGTGACGGCCGAGGCCATGCAGTGGCGCGCATTGGGGTCGAGGTTGTTGGAGCGGAAGCCCGCCTTCATCAGCTTCGATGCGGCATAGCCCTCCCAGACCGTCCACTGGCCGGAGCCGAACATGCCGACCGCCGTGGGCCCCTTCGCCTTGAGCGTCTTCTTGAACTGCTCGGCCATCACGTCGAAGGCCTTGTCCCAGGAGACGGGCTGGAACTCGCCGTCCTTGGCGTACTGGCCGTTCTTCATGCGCAGCAGCGGCCGGGTCAGCCGGTCTTCGCCGTACATGATCTTGGACAGGAAGTAGCCCTTCACGCAGTTCAGGCCGCGGTTCACTTCGGCCTGCGGGTCGCCCTGCGTGGCCACCACGCGGTTGTCCTTCACCGCCACCGTGACTCCGCACCCCGTGCCGCAAAAGCGGCAGGGCGCTTTGGACCAGGTCAGCTTGGAAGCCTCCGCCGCCGCATGGCCTCCCTGGGCCTGGGCGATGGGAATGCCAGCGACAGAGCCTGCCGCAGCCGCGGCGGATTGCCGCACAAAATCACGTCGGGTACTCGACATTCGTTATCTCCTTGTTCATGGCGTCGAGCGGCTCGACGTGCTGGTACACCATCGCCACATTGATCACACCGTCAATGCGTTGGATCGCCTCAACGTGGTCCAGGATCGCGGACGCGGAAGGCGCCTCGAGCGTGACGACGCGCTTGCCATTCGGGTCGGATCCGTGGATGTGGGCGCCAGGCAGCGCGGCGATGGCCGCATCGGCACCTTCGGCCCGGCGTGGCTGCACATGGACAACCAGGCTGGTGATGTGAAGTTCTTCGGTCATTGGCTGGCGCATGGCTGGCTTCGACGAGGCCGGTTCAGCTACCGGGCGGGCCGGCGAACATCTGGTAGATCCAGACAGCGAACCCGTAGCCGGCAACCACCAGCACGGCCAGAATGGGGACCATCACTCCAGCGAGGAACAGGAAACTCCGCGCCTCCTCCTGACGTGTCGATGGGCCCGTATCGATGGAATCGGCAGAGTTTCTCGGCATCTTTCCCCCTGATGAAAATCAATTCTAAGTCCCTAATTGACGCGTGTTAAATCCCGCATCAGAACACTTGATTCACATCAAGAAAACTGGGCGAATAGCAGGCAACTGCCCCTTGCGATAGCCGCCAGGGCAGGCTTTCTGCCGGGCTCAGTTCTTTTTACCGGTATCGCCGCGAAGGGGCTCTTTCCCGGCAGCCTGGCCTTCGTCGCCCGTCAGCTTGCCCGCAGCCGCGCCGCCCAGGGCACCGGCGACGCCGCCCAGTGTGCCGCCGACCAGCACGCCCAGCGGCCCCCCGACAGCGACGCCAACGGCAGCTCCGGTGGCAGCCCCGGCCACCATGCCGCCGCCCATCAGGGTCGAATGGGATTCCCGCTCCTGCTCCTCGGCCGACAGGGGCAATTGCGCCGCCGGCTCCGGGTCCTGCGACGGTACGCCGTGGCCAGGACGGGCCTGCTCGGCCAGATCCGGGTCGATCGGCTGTTCGTGGGGGATGGCATGGTGTTCATGGCGCGCTCCTTGTGAATGGACGAACCTTTTCTACCGCCCACGGGGCAAGGCGCTGCGCCCTCCAGAGGGCCGTCCGGGTGTCGGACAAAGCCTAGAGCTGAAAGCCCACGGCCCGCACCACGCCCTCGGCGATGTCGCGCATCCAGGAGGGGCGGCGCGCATGGTAGGGCTGCGCGGCGGCGATCTGCTCCTCGCACCATGCGGACAGCCAGCCGACCTGCTCCTCGCCATAGAACGCCGTCATGGCCTCGTAGTTGAGGAAAAGGCTGCGCGCATCGAGGTTGAGCGAGCCGGCCAGGGCCAGGCCGTCGTCGACCAGCACAGCCTTGGCATGCACCATGGCCGGGGCCAGCCAGATGTGCGCGCCGGCAGCGGCCAGCGCACGCAGGGCGCGCTCGCGGGCGATGTCGGCCAGACGGTGGTTGGAGCGCTCGGGCACCAGCAGGCTGACCTGCACGCCGCGGCGGCAGGCCAGGCACCAGGCGTCGAGCAGCGCGTCGTCGGGCACGAAATACGGCGTGACGGCCACGATGCGCCGCTGCGCATGGTAGGCACCGGCCAGCAGCAGCGCATGCACGGTGTCGTCGGCATGGTCCGGGCCGCTGGGCAGCCACTGGGCCAGCGGCCCGCTGTCAGCCTCCTGCACCGGCGGCGCGACCGTCTTGCGCATGCGGCGCAGCAGGCGGCCGCTGGCGGTGCGCCAGTCGGTGCCGAACTGCAGGTGGGCCTGGGCAGCCACGGGGCCTTCGACCTCGTAGCTCAGGTCCACCCAGGCAGGGTGGCCTGGCCGGTCCATGAAGTATTCGCAGGCCAGGTTGCGCCCGCCGCTCCACAGGCGCTGCCCGTCGGCCACAACGAGCTTGCGGTGGTTGCGCAGATTGGTGCGCCCGCGCAGGGGGTTGTGCAGCAGGGGCATGAAGCGGCGCACCTGCACGCCCTGGCGGCGCAGCGCGCGCAGCATGCCCGGCGGCGTGCGCATGCTGCCCACCGCGTCCACCAGCAGGCGCACGGCGACGCCGCGCCGCACGCACTCCAGCAGCGCACGCGCCACCTGGGCGCCCACCGCGTCGTGGGCGAAGACGTAGGTGCAGACATCCAGCTGGCGCCGGGCCGATGCGATGGTGCCCAGCAGCCCCTGCAAGGCCTCGCTGCCGTCGGCGTGCATCACGATGCGCTGGCTGCGCGCGGCCGGTGCCACCTCCATGCAGGCCAGCAGCTGCGCGGCCCAGGGCGGGCCGCCCTCGCTGGCCGGCCGCCCCGGCTGGCGCCGCGCGGGCCGTGCGAACTTGCGTGTGCCGAACAGCAGGAACAACGGCACGACGAGGTAGGGGAACGCCACGATGCCCAGCACCCAACCCACGGCGGCCGAAGGGTGGCGGCGCTGGTGCCCGATGCGCGTGCCCATGACGTAGACCAGCAGCCCCACGGCCACGAACACGGCATGGCCCAGGCCGGAGAGCACGGCCACGCGGATCATGCGGCGCCCTCGCCTCCCAGCGGCAGATGCACTTCGGCGCGCAGGCCGCCCAAGCGCGGCGCGGTGCCCAGCGCCAGCCGTGCGCCATGCAGGCGCGCGATGGCCTCGGCGATGGCCAGGCCGAGGCCGCTGCCTTCCGCCTGCGGCGCACCTTCCGCGGGCGCGCGGTGGAAGCGCTGCAGCACGCGCTCGCGCTCGGCGGGCGGGATGCCGGGGCCGCTGTCGTCCACCGCCAGGACGAGGTGGCCGGGCGCGCGCAGCACCTGCACGTCCACCGTGCCGCCCTCGGACGTGTACTTGATGGCGTTGTCGATGAGGTTGCGCAGCAGGATGGCCAGGGCCTGCGCGTGGCCGGGCACGGTGGCGTGCTCGGCCTGCGCGTCGAGCGGTGCCAGGCCCAGGTCGATGGCGCGCGCCTGCGCTGCGGGGGCGGCATCCGCCACGGCCTGGCGCGCCAGTTCGGCCAGCGCCACGGACTGCACGGGGGCGCCCGCGGCGGCCTGCGCCTCGTGCCGCGCCAGGGCCAGGAGCTGCTCCACCAGGCGCGTGGCGCGGTCGATGCCGGCGGACAGGCGCTCGGTGGCGTACTCGCGCGCGGCGGCGTCGGGCGCGCGCTGCAGGGCCTGGGCCTGCAGCTTGAGCGCGGCCAGGGGTGAGCGCAACTCATGCGCCGCATCGGCCACGAAGTGCTGCTGCGCCTGGAAGGCCTGCTCCACGCGCGCCAGCAGCAGGTTGAGTTCGTCCACCAGCGGGCGCACCTCGGCGGGCAGGCCGGCGCCATCGACGGGCGCCAAATCATCGGCGCGCCGCTGCGCGACCTGGCGGCGCACGCGCTCCACTGGCGCGAGCGAGCGGCCCACGGCCCACCACGCGGCCAGCGCCAGCAGCGGTGCCATGAGCGCGATGGGCACGGCCGTGCGCAGTGCCAGCGTGCGCGCCATGGCGCGGCGCACGGCCATGTCCTGCGCTACCTGGATCACCTGCAGCGGCGTCTGCACCGACAGCACGCGGTAGGTGCTGCCGCCCGCGCGCACGTTGGCGAAGCCCAGCACGGCGCGCTGCGGCAGCGCCAGCCCGCCGTTGGATTCGTAGATGCGCACGCCATCGGCAGACCAGACCTGCACCACGAATTCGGGGCTTTCCTGCCCCTGCACCAGCGGGCCGTAGTCGCCCGGCGGCAGCGCCGGCAGGCCGGGGCGCAGGGCCTGGGCCATCTGCTGCATGTGGTAGTCGAAGATGGCGTCCGCCTCGGCCAGCGCCGCGCGGTACGACAGGCCCGCCTGCACCAGCACGCCGAGGGCGATGGCGGCCAGCAGGGACAGCAGCAACCGGGCGCGCAGCGACTTCATGGCTTGGGCACCATGTAGCCCACGCCGCGCACGTTGAGGATGAAGCCCGCGCCCAGCTTCTTGCGCAGGCCGTGGATGTAGACCTCCACGGCGTTGCTGTTGATCTCGTCGCCCCAGCCGTAGAGCTTGTCTTCGAGTTGCGCGCGCGAGAGCACCACGCCGGGGCGCGCGACCAGCGGCTCCAGCACCGCCCATTCACGCGCCGAGAGCACCACAGGCTGGCCGTTCACGCTGGCCTCGCGCGTGGCTGGGCACACGGTCACGCCGTGCAGCTCGTAGGCCGGCTCGGCCCGCCCGGCCGCGCGGCGCGTGAGGGCGCGGATGCGCGCGAGCAGTTCGTCCAGGTCGTAGGGCTTGAGCAGGTAGTCGTCGGCGCCCGCGTCCAGTCCCTGCACGCGCTGGGCCACGGCATCGCGCGCGGTGGCGATGAGCACGGGCGTGCGGTCGCCGCGCGCGCGCAGGGCGCGCAGCACGTCGAGCCCGTCGCGCCCGGGCAGGCCCAGGTCGAGCAGCGCCAGGTCGTACCGCTGCGCGCGCAGCGCGGCATCGGCCTGCAGGCCATCGCGCACCCAGTCCACGGCGTGGCCTTCGGCGCGCAGCAGGCCCTGCACGGCCTCGCCGATCATGGCGTCGTCTTCAACCAGCAGCAGGCGCATGGCGCAGGGGCAGGACAAGGCATGCCGCCAAGCATAGCGGCACGCCCCGGTCAGCCAAGTCGGACGGGAACGAAGATGCGCTCGCCGTCGCGCATCACCAGCAGCGCCACCGACTTGCCCGCCTTGGCCACCACGCCGCGCACCTGCGCCACGTCGCGCGCGGGCGTGCCGTTGACGGCCAGCAGCACGTCGCCGCCCTGCACGCCGGCGCGGGCGGCGGGGCCGCTGGCCTGTTCGATCAGCAGGCCGCCTTCCACGCCGGCTTCGCGTTGCTCACCTGGCTGCAAGGGGCGCAGGGCCAGGCCCAGGCGGCCTTGGCCGGGCGCAGCGTCCGCACGGGCCTGTGCCGGGGGCTTGTCGGCGGCGTTGCCCAGCGTGGCGGTGACGTCCTCGCTGCGGCCGTGGCGCCACACCTGCAGGCGCACCTGCGTGCCGGGCGCCGTCTGGCTCACGAAGGCCGGCAGGTCGCTGGAGGAGACGATGGGCTGCCCGTCCACGCTGCGGATCACGTCGCCCGAGCGCAGGCCGGCCTTGTCGGCGGGGCCGCCCTTTTGCACGTCGGCCACCAGCGCGCCCTGGGGCTTGTCGAGGCCGAAGGAGTCGGCCAGGGTCTGATTGACCTCCTGCACGGTGACGCCCAGGCGCGCGTGGCTGGCGTGGCCGGTGGCCAGGATCTGGTCCTTGACGCGCGCGGCCACCTCGATCGGGATGGCGAACGACACGCCCTGGTAGCCGCCCGAGCGGCTGTAGATCTGCGAGTTGATGCCCACGACCTCGCCGCGCGCGTTGAACAGCGGCCCGCCCGAGTTGCCGGGGTTCACGGCCACGTCGGTCTGGATGAAGGGCACGGCGCTGTCGTCGGGCAGCGCGCGGCCCTTGGCGCTGACCACGCCGGCCGTGACGCTGTTCTCGAAGCCGAAGGGCGAGCCGATGGCCAGCACCCATTCGCCCACGCCCAATGCGCGCGTGCTGCCGAGGTGCACCGTGGGCAAATCCTTCGCGTCGATCTTGAGCACGGCCACGTCGGTCTGCGGGTCGGCGCCCAGCACCTTGGCGCGGAACTCGCGCCGGTCGGTGAGCTTGACGGTCACTTCGTCGGCGTTCTTGACCACATGGGCGTTGGTGAGCACCACGCCGTCGGGGCTGACGATGAAGCCCGAGCCCTGGCCGCGCACGGGAACATCGCGCGGTGCCTGCATGCCCTGCGGCATGCCGAAGCGGCGGAAGAATTCCTGGAACGGGTCGGCGGGCCCGTCGTCGTCGCCCTCGGCCAGCGCCGTGCGCTGCGTGCCGCTCACGCTGATGTTGACCACGGCGGGGCCGTTCTGCGCGGTGATCTGCGCGAAGCCGGGCAGTGCCTCGCCACCGGGCTGCGCCAACGGCACGGCTGCGGGCTGCGCCACGGCCTGCGCCTGGCGGCTTGTCACCAGGCCGGCGCCGGTGGCGCCGAGCGCACCGGCGGCCACCAGCGCCAGGATGAGTCTGCGGGGGGTGGATGCAAGGGTGTCCATGGTCTGCCTTTCCTTGTGCAAGTGATGCGATGGCAGGCAGTGTGCGCGGCCACGCTTAAGGCAGACTTAGACCCATTACTATCAAAAAAATAGCTGCCTGCGCTTGATGGACAAGCGCTGGCAGCCAATTCGATGCTTATCGCTTCAGAACGCAGCTTCGAGCGCAGGCAGCGCCAGGCGCGCCTTGGTCAGCGCCATGCCCAGATTGGCGGTCTTGCGGCAGACGAACACGACCACGTAGTCGGGGTTGATCTTGCCGCGCAGGAACACGTGGATGAGGTTCTCGCTGTTGACGATGACTTCCTGGAAATAGTGGAAGCCGTCGTCCTGCAGGCCGCGGGCCTTCTTGAACAGGCGCTCGATCATGCTCACGTTGGGGCCGGCGAACATGTCGGCCGTGGCGGCGGCGAGCAGGTCGATGACCTGCTGCGGGTGCGAATCCACCGTCTTGAGCGCCAGCAGCATGCCGGAGGAGATGTCCACGTAGCCGGCGGCCACGCACTCGGGCACCGTGCTGGCGGCATGGTTCAATGCATTCTCGAAACTCATCGGGCTGTCCCTCCATTACCGTGGGTAGATAGTTAAACGATCTTCTGCAAGATCATGTTTTCGTAGCTCTGCAGGAACGTCTCCTGCTCGGCGTTCTGCACGTAGCGCGGGTCGATCAGGCGCACCCGGCGCAGTGCCTCTTGCGCGGTCAGCCCCGCCCGCACCCACCACGCGGCCAGGACAACGCCGGTGCGCCCCCTGCCCGCGAGGCAATGCACGGCCAGCACTTCGCCGCGTTGGATGAGCCCCTCCATGCGCTTGAGCAGCATCTGGATCTGCGCCAGGGTGGGCACTTCATGGTCGTAGATGGGCAGGTGCAGGTTGGCCAGGCCGTGCTGGCGCAGCACGTCGCCGGGCAGGTCCCGCTCCGTCAGGGTGATGAGCATGGTGATACCCATGCGCTTGAGCGCCACCAGGTCGTGGTGGATGTCGTTCACCGCGCCCGGCAGCGGCGCACCGGCGATGCGGCCGGGCTCCAGCCAGGCGAAGCCCAGCGGCGCATTCACGGGCTGCGTGGCGGGCGGCACGATGCCACCGGCCAGCAGGGTCGGCGCAGGCTCCGCCTTGGCCTCGGCCACAGCCTGCAGCACGCTGGCGGGCACGTGCTGCAGGGCGGGCGGCGGGGCCACATCTTCGGCCAGGGTGTCGGGATCGGCATCGAGCGAGGGCACCGAGCAGCTGCCGGTGCGCACGAACTGCATGCCCGCCTCCGACTGCGGCGCGGTCAGGAAGTCCTCCATGGCCCGCGCCTCCTGGACGCGCCCTCCGGCCAGCAGCAGCATGTGGTCCGCCAGCTGCGCGGCATGGCGCTGGTTGTGCAGCACCACCAGCAGGGTGCTGGTGCGGGCCACCTCGCGCAGCAGCTCGAGCAGCACGTAGGCGTCGTAGTCCGAAAGGTTGGAGGTGGGCTCGTCCACCATCAGCAGCGGCGGCTCGCATGCCGCCTCGCGCAGGATGGCCACGGCCCGCTGCTGCAGCGGCGGCAGGTCGAGCACCATCGCGTCCAGCGACTGGGCCAGCTCGGGCACGCCCATGCGGCGCACGAGGCTCGTGCACCACTCGCGCAGTTCCAGGGGCGACAGGCGCAGGGATTCGCGTACCGGCCCGGCCAGCGCATCGAGCACGGTAGCACCCATGACGCGCGCGGCCTGCTGCACCAGCCCCGGGCGCGGCCCCTCGCCGAGCGGGCGGCCGTCGTACGTCACGCTGCCCCAGCTGCGAAAGCGCGGATGCTCCTCGTGCAGCCCGGCCAGCGTGCGCACCAGCGCCGATTTGCCCGAGCCTGACGGCCCCAGCAGCGCCGTCACGCCCCCGCGGGGCAGCGCGAAATCCAGGTCCGCCAGCACCATCCTGGCGCCGAATGCCACGCCAAATCCCGCGACCGTGAGGCACTGCTGCGTGCTATCCATCCATCCGTCCTTGGGTTCCAACCAACCGGCTGCCAATGCAGCGGGCACATAGGGAAAACCCCGGATTCTAGGGACGCACTTATGTGAGGCAAGTCAAAGACGGCTGGGCCGCCGGTAATCGCTCATAAACCTACACCAAGGGAAACAATATGTGTCTAGTCTTGACGAATATGACGCAGATGTGTCTCGACGTACGGCAAGGCACAGGCGATTCGCTCCATTTTCCATAGCTGCCAGCGCTTATCCAGAAAGCGCTGCAGGCCATTTTGGCTCAAATCCCCTGGAGCAGCTCCAGCACCCGCTCGGGTGGGCGGCACAGCAGCGCGCCGCGGGGCGTGACGACGATGGGGCGGTTGAGCAGCACCGGGTGGCGGGCGATGGCGGCGATCAGCTCCGCGTCGGTGCGCTGCGGGTCGCCCAGGCCCAGCTCCTGGTAGGCCGCCTCCTTGCTGCGCAGCAGGTCGCGCACGGGCACGCCCAGGCGAGCGACCAGCGCGGTGAGCCGGGCCTCGTCCAGCGGCTGGGCGATGTAGTCCACGATGGCGGGCTCGATGCCGCGCTCGCGCAGCAGCGCCAGGGCGCCGCGCGAGTTGCTGCAGCGGGCGTTGTGGTAGATGGTGATGTCGGTCATGCGCCGCAGCTTACCGGGACGAAGCGCGCAGCGTGCGGCTGAGCAGGATCACCGGCACCAGCCCCACGGCCACCAGCGCCAGCGAGGGCAGCGCCGCCTCGCCCAGGCGCTCGTCGCGCGCGAGCTGGTAGGCCACCACGGCCAGCGTGTCGCTGTTGAAGGGGCGCAGCACCATGGTGGCGGGCAGCTCCTTCATCACGTCCACGAACACCAGCAGCGCCGCCGCCGCGGTGGAGCGCCGCAGCAGCGGCCAGTGCACGCGCGCCAGCAGTCCCCAGCTGCCCACGCCCAGCATGCGCGAGGAGTCGTCCAGGCTGGCGGGGATGCGCGCATAGCCGCTTTGCACCGACTGCAACGCCACGGCGCAAAAGCGCACCAGGTAGGCCCAGACGATACCCACGGCCGTCGCCGTGATGAGCGCGGGCAGCCCCCATTCGGGCGCCGCCGCCTGCAGCCAGCCCACGGGCAGCAGCAAGCCCACGACGATCACCGCGCCCGGCACCGCGTAGCCCAGGCCCACGAGCTGCACCGCGGCGCGCGTGGCCGCGTCCTTGCGCCGGCGCACCGCGAAGGCCAGCGCCACGGCGATGGCCACGGCCAGCACGGCGGTGATGGCGCCCAGCCGCACGCTGTTGCCCGCCCATTCCAGGAAGCGCGTCCATGGCAGGACCGACCAGTCGGCCGCCAGCGGCCGCAGCATGAACAGCACCGGAGCCACGAAGCCCATGGCCATCGGCAGCAGGCACACCAGCCACGCCAGCGCGCAGTGCCCGCCCGCCAGGCGCGTGGGCTGCGCCTCGGCCGAGCCCGCGCGGCCCACGCCGCCCGTGGCGAAGCGCATGCGCCGCTGCGCGCGCAGTTCGAGCTGCAGCAGCACCACGACCAGCGCCAGCAGGAAGGTGGCGAGCTGCGCGGCTGCCAGCCGGTCGTCCATCGACAGCCAGGCCTTGTAGATGCCCGTGGTGAAGGTCTGGATGCCGAAGTAGCTCGCCACGCCGAAATCGGCCAGCGTCTCCATCAGCACCAGCGCCACGCCCGCCGCCACGGCCGGGCGCGCCAGCGGCAGCGCCACGCTGCGGATGCGCCGCGCGGGCGAAGCGCCCAGCAGACGCGCGGCCTCCATGAGGTGCGCCGCGCGCTCGCCCAGGGCGGTGCGCGCGAGCAGATAGACGTAGGGGTAGAGCGAAAAGATGAACACCCACACCGCCCCGCCCAGGCTGCGCACCTCGGGCAGCAGCCGTCCTTCCAGCCCGAAGGCAGCGCGCATCCACACCTGCAGCGGGCCGCTGAACTGCAGGAAGTCGGTATACGCATAGGCCGTCACATAGGCCGGCATGGCCAGCGGCAGCAGCAGCAGCCATTCCATGGCGCGCCGCCCGCGGAAGTCGAACAGCGTCACCGCCGCCGCGCAGGCCGTGCCCACCACGGCTGCGCCCACGGCCACGGCCAGGCCCAGCCACAGCGTGGTCCACAGGTATTCGGGCAGCACGGTGGCCGCCATCTCGCGCAGGATGGCGCCGGCCTGCGCGCCGTCCGCGCCCAGCGGCAGCCAGGCGCCCAGCAGGGCCAGCACCGGCAGGGTGAGCAACAGGACGAGCACCGCCAGGGGTGCGAGACGCAAGGCGCGGAGGATCAAGGGAGGGGAGGCAGCCGCGAAGGATGCGGCCGTCAGGATGCAAATGGGAATGATTCTACGCAACTGCACCCTAGAATCCGGCCATGTTCCTCGAAGTCTCCCAGCTCGACGTGCGGTATGCCAACCGCCCCCAAGCCGCCGTGCGCGGCGTGACCCTGGGCCTGGCGGCCGGCGAGATCGGCGTGCTGATCGGCCCGTCGGGCTGCGGCAAGACCACGCTGCTGCGCGCCGTGGCCGGGCTGGAGCCCGTGTCCGCCGGCGAGATCCGCCTGGAGGGCGACGTCGTGGGCGCCAGCGGCCGCAGCGTGCCGCCCGAACAGCGCCGCATCGGCATGGTGTTCCAGGACTATGCGCTGTTCCCTCACCTGAACGTGGGGCGCAACGTGGCCTTCGGCATCCACGCGCTGCCCGCCGCCGCCCAGGCCGAGCGCATGCGCGAGGTGCTGGCCCTCGTCGGCCTGGAGGGCAGCGAGGCGCGCTTTCCGCACGAGCTTTCGGGCGGCCAGCAGCAGCGCGTGGCACTGGCGCGCGCGCTGGCGCCGCGCCCGCGCCTGATGCTGCTGGACGAGCCGTTCTCCAACCTGGACGTGGACCTGCGGGAACGCCTCGCGCACGAGGTGCGTGCCATCCTCAAGGCAGCGGGCGCCACGGCGCTGTTCGTCACGCACGACCAGCTGGAAGCGTTCGCCATCGGCGACCGCATCGGCGTGATGGAAAGCGGCGAGCTTCACCAGTGGGACGACGCCTATGCGCTCTACCATCGCCCCGCCACGCGCTTCGTGGCCGACTTCATCGGCCACGGCGTGTTCGCGCCGGCCCGGCTCGTGCAGCAGGGCGGCCACGTGGTCGCGCACACGCAGCTGGGCAACCTGACGGACATCGACGGCTGCCCCCTGCCCTCGCGCTACCCCGGCGGCGAATGCGACATCCTGCTGCGCGCCGACGACGTGGTGCACGACGACGCGGCGCCCGTGCAGGCGCGCATCGTGCGCAAGGCGTTCAGGGGGTCGGAGTTCCTCTACACGCTGGAGCTGGCCAGCGGCCTCATCGTGCTGGCCCACGTGCCCAGCCACCACGACCACGCGCTGGGCGAGTGGATCGGCATCCGGCCGCAGGTGGACCACATCGTCACATTCCCGCGCGCTTGAAGGCGGCGGGCAGCGCCCGTCAGGAAGTGCCCTTGCGCTGCAGGTTTTCCAGCGCCGGCAGGTCGATCAGGCCCATGAGCGCCTGCACTTCCTTGATGGCCATGTTCTGCGCCTCGACGGTGACGATCACGCCGTTCCCGAGCACCACCTTGAACTCCGACTGGCTGCCATCCTTCTCGTAGCTCTGCTGCAGCGTGCGGCTGCCCTCCTGCCACGTCTTCTCGACCGAGGTTTCGGTCTCGTGCTCGGACTGCATCTTGCCGGCGAGCTGCGCCAGCTGGCCCAGCCCGCCCGCGTCCACGATGGACACGCGTACCAGGGCGTCGCCGCGGCCGTATTCGGCGCTGGCCTGGCTCGTGGGCAGGCCCATCGCGGCGCCGTCGTGCGCCTCCAGGCCCGTGCGCGGCAGGCCGCCCAGGGTGCCGGGCAGCGCCGCCTTGAGCGACTGCACCGCCACCGCCTGCCCGCCTGCGGCGCCCATGGCTGCGACCATGGCCTGCGCGGCGGCAGCCGCGGCCTGGTTGGCATCGCCGCTTTTCTGCGCCTCTTCCATGCGGCGCGCGGCCTCTTCCATCTTCTTGCCCGCCGCCTCCAGGCCCGCCGCGCCCTGCCCGGCGGCAACTGCGGGCGCCTGGCCCGCACCGCCCCACATGGCAGGGCCGCTGGGCGTGAAGAGCGATCCCAGCGCGCCAATCACCACGCCCAGCACGATGGCCGCCACGACCACCACCGCCGTGTAGGGCAGCGAACGCTCCGGTGGGTTGCGCATCAGCACGGGCAGGCCCGCGTACAGCAGGTACAGCGAGTAAAGCGCCGCCACGAGCCCCAGGATTGCCATGGCCGGCAGCAGGGCGAATACGCCGCCGAGCAGGGCCGCGGTGCTCGCATAGACCGCCAGCTTGAGCGCCTGGATGGGGCTGGGCGTTCCGCCGAAGGTCGGGGCCAGCGCGTTGATGACGAGCGCCAGCAGGTACACGCCGACCAGGCTGAGCACGTACGACACCACCATGTTGGCCAGCCCCGCCAGCACGGGCACGCGGAACGTGAAGCCGAAACCGCCCACGCCGATCAGGGACATGCCGATGAAGCCGCAGACGGCGGGGATCGCCGCGAGGATCATCAGGTAGCCGGTGTACAGGCCGGCCGGCGTGGCCGCCTCTGCGGCAATGGCGGCCCACGTCTCTTTTGGTTTGAGCAGAATGTCCTTCGCGCGCTCGATCACATGCATGGTGCCCTCTCTCCGTTGAACGGTATGGAAAGCGCGCAACGTTACTGCAAACCGTTGACACTTCCGTGTATGTAACAGCGATTTACACGCAGATCTGTTGAATATGTCGGCTTTTCGCGGGCGATGCGGCTCAGCTGCGGCGCAGCGCATCGACCGCGGCGTGCAGGTCCTGACTCCACGCGCGGCGGTCGCGCCCCCGGACTGCTGGAGGGCGCCGAAATGCACCACGGCGGCCAGCGGCGGCGCCATGAGGGTGCGCCAGACCGAGCCCACCAAGGTCTCGTCGCCGATGTAGCTGGGCGCATGGCTGGTGGCGCCCGTGCGCCGGTCCACGAAGCGCAGGCCCACGGGCTGCACCGGCGCGCCAGCCGCGACGGCGGCCTGGATCAGGTTGGCGTGGAAGGGCAGCAGCGTGCGCCCGTCGCCCGTGGTGCCCTCGGGGAACACGGCCAGCACCTCGCCCGCGTGCAGCGCATCGCGCATGCTGCCGACCATGCGCAGCGCATCGCGGCGCGATGCGCGCTCGATGTAGAGCGTGCCCGCGGCCGTGGCGAGCGTGCCCACGATGGGCCAGGCCTGCACATCGGACTTGGAGATGAAGCGGCAGTAGCGCGCCGCGTGCATCACGGGGATGTCGAGCCACGAAAGGTGGTTGGCCACGAGCAGCACCGGCCCGTGGCGCGCCGGCTCGCCGTGCACCCGAAGCGTGATGCCCGCGCAATGCAGCAGGCCCAGCGCCCAGGCCTGCACACGGGCCTGCTGCTGCTCGGGCTCCATGCGCGGAAAGCGCAGCAGCACGACCAGCAGCCCATGCAGCGCGTGGACCAGCAGGCGCAGCACCCGCCATGAGGCCCGCAGTCCGCGCAACATGGATCAGGGCTCCCTCAAGGTATCCAAGCATCCACCGGGAGCGTATCTCCGGGCACTCGGCAGGCCAGCGGGTGCCGTGGAGCGGGCTTGGCCCGGCCACTGGCACCGTCCCCCTTCCCGCAGGAGAAGGGGGAAGCGGCGCAGCCGCTCAGGGGTTGTCCCATTCACCCGCGCTCGAAGGCCAGCTGGCCGCCGACCAGGGTGCAGCGCACGCGGCCCGGCAGCTCGTAGCCCGAGAACGGCGTGTGCTTGCCCTGGCTGGCCAGGGCGCCGGCCTCCACCGTCCAGTGCGCCGCGGGGTCGACCACGCACAGGTCGCCCACGCCGCCTTCCACGATGCGGCCCACGCTGGCCTGCAGCGTGCCCAGCGATGCGCCCAGCACGCGCGCGGGCTCGGCCGTGACCACGGCCAGCGCGCGGGCCAGCGGCACGCCCGCATCGCGCGACCACTTGAGGGCGATGGACAGCAGCAGCTCCAGCCCCGTCGCCCCGGGCTCGGCCTCGGCGAACGGCAGGGTCTTGGCGTCCTCATCGACGGGCGTGTGGTCGGAGACCAGCGCGTCGATGGTGCCGTCGGCCAGCGCGGCGGCCAGCGCATCGCGGTCGCGCTGCTGGCGCAGCGGCGGCGTGAGGCGCGCACGGCTGTCGAAGTAGCCGATGTCGGCATCGGTGAGCAGCAGCGAGTGGATGCTCACGTCGCAGCTCACGTTCAGCCCCGCGGCCTTGGCCTGGCGTACCAGGTCCACGCCCGCGGCGCTGGACAGGCGGCACAGGTGCACGCGCGCGCCGGTGGTCTTGAGCAGCTCGAAGATGGTGTGCAGCGCGATGGTCTCGGCCGCCACCGGCACGCCGGACAGGCCCAGGCGCGTGGCGAGCGGCCCGCTGGCGGCCACGCCTTTGCCCAGGTGCAACTCCTGCGGGCGCAGCCAGACGGTGTAGCCGTAGGTGGCGGCGTACTGCAGCGCGCGCTGCATCACCTGGGTGCTGGCCAGGGGCACGTCGGCCTGGCCGAAGCCCACGCAGCCGGACTCGGTGAGTTCGGCCATCTCGGTCAGCACCTCGCCGGCCAGCCCGCGCGTGAGCGCGCCCAGGGGGAACAGCCGCGCCTGGTGCAGCTTCTCGGCGCGGAACTTGAGCATTTCCACCAGGCCGGGCTCGTCGAGCACCGGGTCGGTGTCAGGCGGGCAGACCAGGCTGGTCACGCCGCCCGCGACGGCCGCCGCCATCTCCGATTCGAGCATGCCTTCGTGCTCGTAACCGGGCTCGCGCAGGCGCGCGGCGAGGTCCACCAGGCCGGGCAGCACGAGGCAGCCGCCGGCGTCGATCACGCGGTTGGGCGTGAAGTCCTTGGGGTCGCGGTCCACCGCGATGATGCGGCCCGCCGCGAGGGCCACGTTGCACACCTTGTCGAGGCCGCTGGCGGGGTCGATCACCCGGCCGTTCTGGATGAGTATTTTCATGGTTTCAAGCCAAATTGGCTGCCAGCGCTTACTGAGAAAGCGCGAGCAGCTATGAAAATAATAGTCTTCAAGCCTCGTTCCCGGCGACGATGGACATGACGGCCATGCGCACCGCGATGCCGAAGGTGACCTGCGGCAGGATCACGGCCTGCGGGCCGTCCACCACGGCGGAGTCGATCTCCACGCCGCGGTTGATCGGGCCGGGGTGCATGACGATGGCATCGGGCTTGGCGAGAAGCAGCTTCTCGGGCGTGAGGCCGAAGCTCTTGAAATACTCCTGGCTGGACGGCAGCAGCGCGCCGCTCATGCGCTCGTTCTGCAGGCGCAGCGTGATGACCACGTCGCAGCCCTTGATGCCCTCCTCCAGGCTGTGGAACACGCGCACGCCCATCTGCGCCAGGTCGCCGGGCACCAGCGTGCGCGGGCCGACCACGCGCACCTCGGCCGCGCCGAGCGTGGTGAGCGCATGGATGTCCGAGCGCGCCACGCGCGAGTGCAGCACGTCGCCGACGATGGCGACCGTGAGGTTGCTGAAGTCCTTCTTGTAGTGCCGGATGGTGTACATGTCCAGCAGCCCCTGCGTGGGGTGCGAGTGCCGCCCGTCGCCCGCGTTGACCACGTGCACGTGCGGCGCCACGTGCTGCGCGATCAGGTAGGGCGCGCCCGATTCGCTGTGGCGCACGACGAAGATGTCGGCGGCCATGGCGCTCAGGTTGTCGATGGTGTCGAGCAGCGTCTCGCCCTTGGCGGTGGAACTGCGCGCGATGTCCAGGTTGAACACGTCGGCCGACAGGCGCTTGGCCGCGATCTCGAACGTGGTGCGCGTGCGCGTGCTGTTCTCGAAGAACAGGTTGAACACGCTCTTGCCGCGCAGCAGCGGCACCTTCTTGACCTCGCGCTCCTGCACGCTCACGAAGTTGGCGGCGGTGTCGAGGATGTGCGTGACGATATCGCGCGGCAGGCCCTCGATGGACAGCAGGTGGACCAGCTCGCCGTTCTTGTTGAGTTGGGGGTTGCGCTTGTACAGCACCGTCAGACCTCTTTGATGTCGAAGTGGAAGGCGCCGCCCTCGGTGCGGGCAAGCGACAGCGATTGGGTGGCCGGCAGCGCGACGCGCGCGGCGGCGAACTCGGCCGCCACGGGCAGCTCGCGCCCGCCGCGGTCCACTAGCACCGCCAGGCGCACGCGGGCCGGGCGGCCGTAGTCGAACAGCTCGTTGAGCACGGCGCGGATGGTGCGGCCGGTGTAGAGCACATCGTCGAGCACGAGGATGTCGGCGCCGTTCACGTCGAACGGCAACGTGGTCTGCGTGCTCGCGGCCAGGCCCCGGCTGGCGAAATCGTCGCGGTGCATGCTGGACGACAGCACGCCCGCGCTGCCGGGCAGGCCCAGATCCTTCTGCAGCCGCTCGGCCAGCCACGCGCCGCCCGAGGCGATGCCCGCCAGTTGCGTATCCGGCCCGCGCAGCGCGCGCACGCCGCGCAGCAGCTCGGCGTAGAGCGCCTCGGCGTCCAGCGTCAGGTAACTCATGGAAGACTCCTCAAAAACTGTTCCAGGATGATGCAGGCAGAGGCCGCGTCGGCGTCCCGCGCGCCTTGCGCATGCGCCTCGGTGGTGCTGTAGCGCTCGTCCACCTCGAAGACCTGCAGGCCGAAGCGCCCGCGCAGCTGGCGCGCGAACTTCTGCGCGCGCGCCGTGTTCTCGTGCGGCGCGCCGTCGGGATGCAGGGGCACGCCTACCACCAGCGCGTCGGGCTGCCACTCGCGGATGCGCTCGGCCACCTGGGCGAAGCGCGCATCGCCCTCGGCGCGGATCGTGGCCTGCGGCGTGGCCGTGCGCAGCATACGCGTGCCAACCGCGACCCCGGTGCGCTTGAGTCCGAAATCGAAGGCCAGGAAGGATTGGAAGTGCGCGGGGAGGACGGCCGGGGCAGGCTGGCCGCTCATGCACGCCCCGCTTCGGGCGACAGCATCCACGCCTGCAGCCCCAGCAGGCCCAGGGCACGGTCGTAGCGCTCGCCCACGGGGGTCTCGAAGATCACTGCCGGGTCGGCGCCCACGGTCAGCCAGCTGTTCTCGGCCAGTTCGGATTCGAGCTGGCCCTCGCCCCAGGACGAGTAGCCCAGCGTGACCAGCACGCGCCGCGGCCCGGCGCCGTGCGACAGCGCCTCCAGCACGTCCTTGGAGGTGGTCATCTCCAGTCCGCCGGGGATGGCCATGGTCGAGGCGTAGGCGGAGTCGTCCGCCTCTTCGTCGTCCGACGCGGCGGCGGCGCGCATGGAATCGTGCAGCACGAAGCCCCGCTCGGTCTGCACCGGCCCGCCCTGGAACACGGGCTCGCGCGTGAGGTCCTTGCGCCCGAGCGACAGGTCCACCTTCTCGAACAGCCCTTCCAGGCTGATGTCCATGGGCTTGTTGATGATCAGGCCCAGCGCGCCGCGCTCGCTGTGCTCGCACAGGTACACCACGCTGCGCGCGAAGGACGCATCTTCCAGCCCCGGCATGGCGATCAGGAAGTGGTGCGTCAGGTTCATGGGCGCGGACTCGGCAGGCATGGCCCGATTTTAGGGCCTGCGCCGCGGGGCCCGGCGAAGGCCCCGCGGATGCGCTGCGTCAGGCGCTTGGCACCTCGGCGGCCTGGCGGGTGTAGTGCTGCACCAGGCTCAGCAATTCCTCGTCGGAGTAGGGTTTGCCGAGGTAGTGGTTCACGCCCAGCTCCATCGCGTGGTCGCGGTGCTTCTGCGCGATGCGCGAGGTGATCATGATGATCGGCAGGCCGTGCAGCGCCGCGTCGGCGCGGATGTTGCGGGCCAGGTCGAAGCCGTCCATGCGCGGCATCTCGATGTCCGAGAGCACCACCGCCGGCCGCTCCTCCTGCAGCCGCTCCAGCGCCTGCAGGCCGTCGGCCGCCAGCGCCACGCGGTAGCCTTCGCGCTGCAGCAGGCGCTGGGTGACGCGGCGCACGGTGATGGAGTCGTCCACCACCAGGACCAGCGGCACCTGGCTGGCGGAGGCCTGCGGCGCCGCTTCGGGCGTTGCGGGCGCCTCGGCAACGGCCGGCGCATGCGTGGCGCTGCGCACCTGTTCGCCATACACCGTGGACAGCGCCACGGGGTTGTAGATCAGCACCACGGCGCCGGAAGCCAGCACGGACATGCCGGCCAGGCCCGGCAGGCGCGACAGCTGCGGCCCCAGGTTCTTCACCACCACTTCCTGGTTGCCCAGCACTTCGTCCACGTGCACCGCGATGCGCTGCGACGCGCTGCGCAGAATGACCACGGGGCGGCTCTTGCCCGCCACTTCCTGGCTGCGCGCGGAGGCCTGCAGCAGGGCGCCCGCCCAGTAGAAGGGCAGGTCGTCCATGCCATCGTGGAAGCTGTGGCCGGCATAGGCGGTATCGAGCTCCGCGCCCGTGGTGCGGCGCACGATCTCGATGAGGCTGGCAGGAACGCCGAACGTGAGCGTGCCCGCGCGCAGCATCACCACCTGCGTCACGGCCGTCGTCAGCGGCAGCACCATGCGGAACGACGAGCCCCGGCCCGCAGCCGTCTCGGTTTCGATGCGGCCGCCCAGCGCGTTGACTTCCGAGCGCACCACGTCCATGCCGATGCCGCGGCCCGCCAGGCCCGTGACCTCCGTCGCGGTGGAAAAGCCCGGCATGAAGATGAGCTGCGCCGCATCGGCGTCGGTGAGCGGCGCGTCTTGCGCGATCAGCCCCTGTGCCACGGCCTTGGCACGGATGCGGTCGATGTCCAGGCCCGCTCCGTCGTCGCGGAACTCCACCGAGACGTCGTTGCCCTCGTGCCGCAGCGCGATGGTGATGGTGCCCACGGCAGGCTTGCCCGCGGCGACCCGTGCCTCGGGGGCCTCGATGCCGTGGCCGGCGCAGTTGCGCAGCAGGTGCTCGAAGGCGGGCGTCATGCGGTCCAGCACGCCCCGGTCCATTTCGATGGAGCCTCCGGAGATGTCCAGCTTGATCTGCTTGCCCGTTTCCTTGGAAGCCTGGCGCACCACGGCATAAAGGCGCTCGGAGATGCCTTCGAACTCCACCATGCGGGTGCGCAGCAGGTCGCGCTGCAGCTCGCGCGCCTGCCGGCCCTGGGCGATCAGGTCGTCCTCGGCGCCCTCCATCGCGCGTTGCATGTTGCGCTGCACCGTGGCCACGTCGTTCACCGACTCGGCCATCATGCGCGTGAGCTCCTGCACGCGCGTGAAGCGGTCGAACTCCAGCGGGTCGAAGCCCGCCGCCGAATCCTTGGACAGCGCCAGGCGCGACTGCATCTGCGATTCGGCCTGCACCTCGATGTCGCGCAGCTGCTGGCGCAGGCGCTCCAGGTTGCCCGTCAGGTCGTCCAGCGAGCCGCGCAACTGCGTCATGCGCGCGTCCAGGCGCGAGCGGGCGATCATCACCTCGCCCGCCTGGTTCACCAGGCGGTCCAGCAGCTGCGCGCGCACCCGCACCGACTGCCCGCCGGCCGTGCGTGCCGGCGCGCTGGCCACGGGCCGCACCATCGGCGCCACTGCAAGAGGCTTGGGCTGGGCCGCAGCCAGCTCGGCCGCGGGCGCTGCAGCCGCCGGCTCGTCCGGCAGGGTGGCCGCCGGTACGGCCACGGGTTCGGTCAAAGGCTGCGCGCCGATGGTGCGCAATGCGTCGAAGCTCGCCTGCAGGCCATCGAAGCTCGCCAGCAAGGGCTCGATGTCCTGCGCCGTCAAGGCTTCCGTGTCGATCTGCTCGACGGCGGTTTCCATGCGGTGGGCCATTTCACCCAGCCGCATCGCACCCGCCAGGCGGGCGCTGCCCTTGAGAGTGTGCAGGGCGCGCAGCAACTCGCTGCGCGCGCCCAGGTTCTCGGGGCGTGCCGACCACTGGCGCAGCGCGGCGCCGAGGGTGGGCAGCAATTCCAGCGCCTCTTCCTCGAAGATCGGGAACAGGTCGGGGTCGATGATGTCCAGCACGTCGATGTCGTCATCGACGCTGGATGCCACGGCATGCGCGATGGCGTCATCGATCAGTTGGTCGCGGTCCAGTTCCGTGGCCGGCTGCGCCGAGGGCAGGGCCTGCGCCACGGCGAGCGGCGCAGGGGCTTCGACGGCGTCCGCGCCCTCCCCTTCGGCAGCCTCGTCCTCCAGCTGGGCCATGCCGCTGGTCACCTCGGTCTGCAGGATGGCTTGCAACTGCTCCAGCAACTGCGCGTTGGGCTCCTTGAGGAAGCCGGCGGCGAACTGGTGCAGCAGGCGGCGGATGTCGTCGGCTGCTGCATTGAAGCACTCCGCCTGCTCGGGCAGGCCGCGCGGCTGCAACTGCACGTGCTGCAGCGCATGCTCCAGCATGCGCGCCATTTCCGACAGCGCCGCGAACCCCACGGTGGCGGAGCTGCCTGCGAGGGAATGGGCCAGCGCCACCGCCGTATCGGGCAGCGGTCGGTGCAGCTCCAGCGACCACTCCTGCAGCGACGTGACCAGCCGGCGCGACCATTCGTCCGCTTCGTTGAGGTAGACGTTGTACAGCGGTATGCCGATGCGCAGGTGCTCGATGACCTTGACGGCCTCATCGACCGGCGCAGCCGCGGCTGCATCGAGGCTTTCCTCCGCGGGCACCTCGGGCTCCTGGGGAATCTCGGGCTCGGCGCTGGCTGCGTGCGGGTCCGGTGCTCCCTCGGGCTCTTCCAGGATGAATTCGGGGGTGATATCCGTCGCGATGAAGAACGCCTCTTCCTGTGAAGGCGCCTCCTGCACCGCAGGCTCCGCAGGAGCCTCGGCAGCGGGCGCCTCCTGCTGCGCCGCGGCCTCCACCGCCTGCTCGAAGACCGCGAAATCGATCTCTTCCACCAGCTCCGCCGCAGTGAGCTCGGCAGGTGCGTCCTCCGGGGAGGGTGCTTCTTCGGCCTCATGGATCGAGGTGTCCGCGAAATCATCGGCCTGCCCCAGGTCAATGTCGGGCAGCAGCAGGTCAAACTCGAGAGGCGCCGCCTCGGCCTGCGCGGGTCCGGGCATCGTATCGGCCGGGGATTCATCCTCCGGCAGGGGCACCTCGGCCGCTTCGGCCGCCTCAGGCTCCTGCGGCAGCGCGGCAGGTTCGGGAACCGCTTGCGGCTGCGCAGCGCCGGGCACTTCCAGGGGCACGAGGGTGCCCTCCACGCGCATCGCATCGGCCGTGGCCTGGAATGCCTGCGGATTCCAATGGTCCGCCGATCCAGTCGCAATATCGTCCGCCCAGCGGCCAAATGCCTGCAGTGCTTCGCTCGACAATTGCAGCAGCGGCGCCTTGATGGGCTTTTGCTCCGCCAGCCAGGCATTGAGCGTCTGCTCCATGGACCATGCGGCCTCGCCAAAATCGTTCAACCCGACCATGCGCGAGCTGCCCTTGAGCGTGTGGAACGCACGCCTGAGCGTGGTCTGCTCGCTCAGGTCTCCGGGTTCGTTGTGCAGTGCCGCGACGGCAGCCAGGCCGTTGGCCACCACTTCCCGCGCTTCCTCCAGGAAGATGTCCAGGAGTTCGTCCTCCCCATCGTCGTCCTGCGGCACGGGAGGGGCCACGCTGGCCGGCTCCGCCGCATCGGACACTGGTACGTCCAGAGGCACGGGGGACGACACCGCGGCCTCTTGCGTGGCCGGCAGTGAAAAATCCAGGTCGACCAGCAGGGCGGGTGCGGTGTCCTGCGCGGGCGAGGGCTCGGTGAGTTCCGGCGCATCGGGAAACGCCAGTTCGGCTTCGGGCTCCTGGCCGCGTGACTCGAGCGCGGCCTCGGCCTCTCGCGGGCTGTCGGCAGCGCGCGTGCGCACACGCCCCATGAGGATCCGCAGCTCTCCCAGTTCCTCGTCATAGACGAAGAGCTTGCGCGCCATCGTGCGCTGGTAGCTCAGCATGTCGATGAGAAAGCCCAGCGCGCCCAGGCTGTTGCCGAGCTTTTCGAAGACGCCCTGGCGCTCCTGCGCGGGGATATCGTTGATCAGCAGGCGCTCGACGGTATCGCGCATGCGCACCACCGCCAGCGATGCCTGGTCCAGGCCGAGCACCGACAGAACGCCGCGCATCTGCTGCAGGCAGCCCGGCACGGGCTTGAGCGCCGCGACGTCCTCCGGGTTGCGGAAGAACTGGTCCATGGACTTCTCGGCTTCCGCCAGCGTCGCGCGCAATTCGTCCACCACGCTACCCATGGTCTGGTGGTCGCTTACGCGGCGGTACAGTTCCTCCATCCACTGCTCGAGCGGCTGGGGCTCACCGCCCGCGGCCACACCGTCGAGCCGGTCGGCCAGGCGCGCTGCGCGCTCGGCCATGTACTCCTGGGCCACGTCCAGCTCCTCGAAGGACGCCTGCAGGTACAGGACCGAGGTGGCCACTTCCATGGCCAGTGCCGCCGACGGCGGTTCTCCCGCGCGCGTGGTCGCCTCGACGGCACGCGTCAGCGCCTGGGCCAGCGGTTCACTGTCCGGATGGAGCTTGCGCAGCGAATCGCACACCAGGCTGAACTGGTCGGCGGCTGGCTTGAGCTTGAGGCGGTCCCCGCCCGCCAGCGCAGACCACGTCTCCGTCGCGGCCGCGATGCGCTTGCGCGCCTGGGCCAGGAGGGCCGGGTCGAACAGGCCGAAACGCGGGGTGTCGTAGTCCACCGGCTTGTACCGGTCCAGCCCGAAGGCCTGCCGCACGGCGAGCAGCGCGGGCGCATCGGCGGCCGTGCGTGCCGCATCTGCCTGGGCGCAGAAGAACAGCAGGTCTTGCACCAGCCGATCGGCAATGGCGCCATCGCCCTTGGCCAGGGCCGCATACTGCATCAGCACGCGCGAGGCCACGCGCTTGACGTACACGTCCGGCTTGAGCATGCCATGGGCCAGCGCTTCGAAGAAGCCAGCGCAGATCTTCCAGAACGCGCGCGATTGCCGGTCGGTCTGCGCTGCCGCGAACCCCATGCAGGTGTTCTGCATATCCGCCGAGGCGCCCGCGTCGGCGTTCTTGACGATGCGCAGCACGGCGCTGTCCAGGCGTGCGCGCGCCTCGGCACCATAGGACAACGGCGTTTCGGGCACCGGCAGGTCGGGCTCGCGGAAGCGCCGCTCCACCGGCCACAGGTCGGCCGGGTGCACGCGGTCCGCTCCCGCCAGGGCCTGGGCCTCGCGGTACTGCGGGAACAAGGCCACGGGAGACACCTGCTTGCCGGCAAGCACGTTCTCCAGGTATTCGACCAGGGCGAAGCTCGCGCGCTCGATCACCTCAGCCGCATCGTCGCTGCACAGTTCGGGCCGCTGAACAAAGCGCTGCACGGCGGTTTCCATGGCCCGCAGCACCAGCGCCGGCGGAGTCATGCCCACCATTTCGAGCGCGCCGCTGGCCTGGTGCAACTGCTGGCGTGCGATGCGCAGCGCGCCCGCATCCAGCGAAGCCAGGTCGGATTCCCGGGCGACCTCCGCGTCACGCACAAACCTGCGCATGGCCTTGACGGCTCCGTCCAAGGATTTGCGCAGCTCGTCAAGCACCCATGCGAGGGGCCCGAGATCCTGCTCACCCTGGGCCCAATCGGCACCCGGAGCGTTTGCGGCATCGATAGATGACATGGATGCGTCCCCGGCTGTCGCGCAGCCAGTTCGTTGAAGGGATGGGCTCAGGCGATCTTGAACCGTGCCACGGACTGCCGCAGTTCCTCGGCCATGTGGGACAGCTCGCGCACCTGCTGCGCCGTCGTGCGGGTGCCTTCACCCGTCTGCTCCGTCACCGCGAAGATGTGCTGGATGTTGTCGGCCACGCCGTTGGCCAGCTCCGCCTCGCGCGACGTGGAGGACGAGATCTGCTCGATCAGCTCCGCGAGGCGGCGCGACACCTGGTCGATCTCGGACAGCGCGGTACCGGCGCTGTCGGACAGCCGCGCCCCCTCGACCACGCCCTGCGTGGAGCGCTCCATGGCGGCCACCGCATCCTGCGTGTCGGTCTGAATCGCCTTCACGAGCGCCGATATCTGGCGCGTGGCGTCCGCCGAGCGTTCGGCCAGGCGCTGCACTTCCTCGGCCACCACGGAGAAGCCGCGGCCGGCTTCACCGGCGGATGCGGCCTGGATGGCGGCGTTCAGGGCCAGCACGTTGGTCTGCTCGGTAATGTCGGAAATCAGCTCGGTGATTTCGCCGATCTCCTGCGACGATTCGCCCAGGCGCTTGATGCGCTTGGACGTTTCCTGGATCTGGTCGCGGATGGCGTTCATGCCGCCGATGGCGTTCTGCACGGCCTGCAGGCCGGAGTCGGCGGCTTGCAGCGACTGGCGGGCCACCGAGGCCGATTCCTGCGCCTGGGCGGACACGTCGTTGATGCGCGAAGCCATGTCCAGCACCGAGCGGCCCGTTTCCCGGATTTCGCGCAGCTGCTCGGTGGAGGCGGCCAGCAGCTCCGTGGAAGTGCTGTCCACCTGCGCCGTGGTCTGTGCCACGCGGGCGGCGGTGTTCTGCACGCTGCCCACCAGCTGGCGCAGCTCTTCCACCGTGTAGTTCACGGAGTCGGCGATGGCGCCCGTGATGTCCTCGGTCACCGTGGCCTCCTGGGTCAGGTCGCCCTCGGCCACCGACTGCAGTTCGTTCATGAGACGCAGAATGGCGGCCTGGTTGGCGTCGTTGACGCGCTTGGCCTCCTGCTCCTGGCGCTTGGCATCGCGCTGCAGCGCTTCGGCGGCGGACTGGCGGTTGCGGCTGTCCAGCAGCTGCACGCGGGAAATGCCCACGCCGCACAGCAGCACGAAGAGGCCGGCGACGGCCAAGGCCGCGAACTGCCCCGCCCCCATGCCCGACTGGGCCGACAGCTTGGCCTGCAGGCCCTCGAGCTGGCGTCGCAGCGGCTCGCTGTCGGCAATGATGGCCGATTGCGCTTCCCGCGCGGACACCAGGCCCTGCAGGTTGCCCAGGATGGCGCCGGCCTGCGTGCGCGTCTGCTCGTAGAGCTTGATCAGCGCGTCGAGCTGCTCGCGCGTCTGCGCATCGCGCGTGGGAGACAGGCGCAGGTCGGCGCTGCCGTCCAGCATGCCCTGGGCGATCTCCTTGAAGGAGTTCAGGTCCTTGCCCAGCAGGAACACGGCCTCGGGACTCACGCCTTCGGTGGTCTGGAATTCGTTGGCAGACTTGCCGATGCGCTGCGTGAGCATCACGAGCTGGCCCGCGGCGGAGATGTCCGACGCCGGCGCGTTCTGCTGCAGCTTGAGCGACGACACGGTTTCCGCGATCTCCAGCAGGTCGGAGGACTGGCGGTTGATGGTGCGCAGGGCGTCGCCGACCTGGGTCAGGATCTTCTGCTGGCCCATCACCACCTTGGCATTGCGCTCGGCGCGCTCCATCAGCGGCGTGATGGCATCCAGTTCAGGCTTGAACGGCTCGCCCAGGGCCTGCACGTCCAGCTCGCCATCGCCGTTGCCCAGCGCACGCACGTTGCGCGCCAGCACGCCCGAGCTTTCCACGACGTCGGGGAACGCCTGCGGGCTGCCCACCAGGGCCTGCGACACCGACTTGGCCAGGCGCTGCGACTGCATCAGCGATTGGCCCGTGGCGGCCAGCTGCTGCGCGGAGCGGTTGGCCTGCTGCAGCACCCAGCCTGCGATGAGCGCCAGCACCACCAGGCCCACGCCCAGCAGCAGCAGCAGGCGCCGCTGGTGGCTGGCCGCGGTGGCACGCCCCAGCAGGGGCAGCGCCACCATGTCCTCGTCGGCGAATTCGCCGTCTCCGTACTGCGAGGGCACGCCGGGGTCGCCCTGGACGCTGTGCATGGCATCGGCCTGGTAGGCCTCGGACAGCGCGCCAGCAGCCAGGGGATCCTGACCCGCGTCCTGCAGATTCGGATCGGCGTCCGGGTCGGCAGGTTTGCGGTTGAACAGTTTTCCGAGGGAATTGACGACGGACATGGTGCTGCCTTATGGAAGAAACACAAGCACGGGTTGCTGAGTGAACTCAAGCACTGATGCTGAGAAACGCGGGATGCTGGGACAGGGCCTGCAGATTCAGTTCCTGCCAGCGCGTGCCCTGGGAATCGAGATAGGTGGTGCCGAAATAGGGCGGCGCATCGTCCTGCGCGGGCTCGGACGATACGAAGGCTTCGGCGCCGCGCAATCCTGCCAGCTTGTCGACGAGCAGCGCGGCGTTTACCTCCAGCGCCCCGTTCAGCGCCAGCAGGCTGGACTCGGCCAGGGCCTGGTCCGAACGCGCCGCGGAGGCGCCGAGCAGCGCGGCGAGGTCCACGACGCCCGTCAGCGATCCGCGCAGGTTGGCCACGCCCAGGAACCATGGCTGGGTGTAGGGCACTGCCTGTACGCCGCCCCAGGGGAAAATCTCTCCCGATTGCCCCAGAGGAAGAAGGAAACGGCTGCCGGCGGATTCCACGGCCAGCCAGGACGAGACGGACGACCCCTCTCCCCGCGCGGCCTGCAGCCGTGCCGCGAGGCGTGTCTGGAGCTCTTTCAGCGCTTCACGATTGGCCATGGGCGAACAGCGGTCAGCCTTTAGTTGAGCGCGTCGATCTTGGCCTGCAGCTCGGCAGGATCCACGGGCTTGGTGATGTAGCCGCGCGCACCCTGGCGCATGCCCCAGACGCGGTCCGTCTCCTGGTTCTTGCTCGTGCACATGATGATGGGCACGTCGGCATACTGCGGATCGCGGGAAATGGCGCGCGTCAGCTGGAAACCGTTCTGGCCGGGCATGACGACGTCCATGAGGATCAGGTCCGGCTTTTCCTCGGCCAGGCGGCGGAAGGCCTCGTCCGCGTTCTCCGCCGTGCGCACCTGCATGCCTTTCTTTTGCAGCAAATCGGTCAGAAACATCAACTCGGTCTTCGAGTCGTCAACCACCAATACCTTCTGGATCGGCATTACATAGCTCCTTGTTGCGCATTTCCGAATTGCTGCACTGCCTGCAGCAATTGGTCTTTGGTAAATGGTTTGGTGAGATATTCCTGGCAGCCGACCATGCGGCCGCGCGCCTTGTCGAAAACTCCATCCTTGGACGACAGCATCACCACCGGGGTATCCGCGAAACGGACATTGCGCTTGATGATGGCGCAGGTCTGATAACCATCGAGCTTGGGCATCAGGATGTCGCAGAAAATCAATTGCGGCTGGTAATCGTTGACTTTGGCCAAGGCATCGAAGCCGTCGTCGGCCAGCAGCACCTCGTGCCCCCCCTGCTTGAGGAAGATCTCGGCGCTGCGCCGGATCGTATTGCTGTCATCCACCACGAGGACCCTGAACGTGGGGCCGGTTGTTGTCGTAGCCAATTCTCACTGCTCCTGACAATAACGATAAACAACGCTGGCAGGAGCCGCGCCTCAAATCTGGACCATCTCGAAGTCTTCCTTGCGGGCCCCGCATTCCGGACAGGTCCAATTCATCGGGACATCCTCCCAGCGGGTTTGGGGTGGAATGCCGTGCTCGGGAGATCCCACTGCTTCGTCATATATCCAACCGCAAATCAAGCACATCCAAGTCTTGGGATCCGTCACAGCTTAAGGGGCCTTCACATAGAATGCAACGATTGTATCTAGTGATCACTGCGGGATGCAGCTTTCGTGCCACCGTTTACGCTGGCACTTCTTCATGAGCACGAATACCCCTTCTCCCCTGGATGACACGGCCGCGCAGGCCGATAGCGGCGAAGCCGCTTCGCCCATCTGCGTGATGGTCTTCAACGCCAACGACCCCAGCGGCGCGGGCGGCCTCGCGGGCGACATCGCCGCGGTGGCCTCGGTCGGCGGGCACCCCGTGCCCGTCGTGACCGGCACCTACGCGCGCGACAGCGCGGAGATCTTCGAGCACTTCGCCTTCGACGAGGACACCGTGGCCGAACAGGCCCGCGCCGTGCTGGAGGACATGCCCGTGCAGGCCATCAAGGTCGGCTTCGTCGGCAGCCCCGAGAACCTCAGCACCATCGCCGAGATCGCGGCCGACTACGCGCAGGTGCCCGTGATCGCCTACATGCCCGACCTGTCCTGGTGGAGCGACGACGCCATCGACCAGTACCACGACGCCTTCCGCGAGCTGCTGCTGCCGCAGACCTCGGTGTTGGTGGGCAACCACAGCACGCTGTGGCGCTGGCTGCTGCCGGACTGGAGCAGCGAGCGCAGCCCCTCCGCGCGCGACCTGGCCATGGCCGCATCGGAAAGCGGCGTGCCCTACCTGCTCGTGACCGGCGTGCCCCTGCCGGAGCAGCACATCGACAACGTGCTCGCCTCGCCCCAGTCGGTGCTGGGCAACGGTAAGTTCGAGCGCTTCGAGGCCACCTTCATCGGCGCGGGCGACACCCTCTCGGCCACGCTGGCCGCCCTGGTGGCCAGCGGCTGCGACCTGGGCGAGGCCACCAGCGAGGCACTGACCTACCTCGACGGCTGCCTGGAGCACGGCTTTCGCCCCGGCATGGGCCACGTGCTGCCCGACCGGATGTTCTGGGCCCAGCCCGACGATGATGATGACGATGACGAGCCCGCGGCCGATCCCATCGCAGGCTTCGAGATGCCACCCCATGACACCAAGCACTGACCGCAACACCACCCTGTTCGAACGCGCCAAGGCGCTCATCCCCGGCGGCGTCAACTCGCCTGTGCGCGCCTTCCGCGCCGTGGGCGGCACGCCGCGCTTCATCGCGCGCGCGCAAGGCGCCTACATGTGGGACGCCGATGGGCAGCGCTTCATCGACTACATCGGCTCCTGGGGCCCGATGATCCTGGGCCACGGCCACCCGGCCGTGCTGGAGGCCGTGCAAAAGGCCGCGCTGGAGGGCTTCAGCTTCGGCGCGCCCACCGAGCGCGAAGTGGAGCTGGCCGAGGAAATCATCCGCCACGTGCCGTCGATGGAGATGATCCGCCTGGTCAGCTCCGGCACCGAGGCGGGCATGAGCGCCATCCGCCTGGCGCGCGGCGCCACGGGGCGCAGCAAGATCATCAAGTTCAACGGCTGCTACCACGGCCACGCCGACTCGCTGCTGGTCAAGGCCGGCTCGGGCTTGGCCACCTTCGGCCACGCCACCAGCGCGGGCGTGCCGCCCGAGGTGGTGCAGCACACGCTGGTGCTTGAATACAACGACGTGGCGCAGCTCGAAGAGGCCTTCGCGCTGCACGGCAAGGAGGTGGCCTGCGTGATCATGGAGCCCATCGCCGGCAACATGAACTTCGTGCGCGCCAGCGTGCCCTTCATGCGCCGCGCGCGCGAGCTGTGCACGCAGCACGGCGCGCTGCTGGTCATCGACGAGGTGATGACGGGCTTCCGCGTGGCGCTGGGCAGTGCGCAGAGCCTGTATGCGCAGCAGATCCCCGGCTTCGCGCCCGACCTCACGGTGCTCGGCAAGGTGATCGGCGGCGGCATGCCGCTCGCGGCCTTCGGCGGGCCGCGCGCCATCATGGAGCAGCTCGCGCCGCTGGGCCCGGTCTACCAGGCCGGCACGCTTTCGGGCAACCCCGTGGCCACGGCGTGCGGCCTTGCCACCCTGCGCGAAATCGCCAAGCCCGGCTTCTACGAGCAGCTGGCCGCGCGCACGCGCGCGTTGATCGACGGGCTGGCAGGCGCGGCGCAGGCCGAGGGCGTGGACTTCTGCGCCGACAGCGAGGGCGGCATGTTCGGCTTCTTCCTGCTGCCGCGGCTGCCGCAGGACTACCCCGAGGTGCTCACCACCGACGGCGCGCGCTTCAACCAGCTCTTCCACGGCCTGCTGGAGCGTGGCGTGTACATCGCGCCCGCGCTGTACGAGGCGGGCTTCGTGAGCGCGGCGCACACGGCGGCGGACATCCAGGCCACCGTGGCGGCTGCGCGCGAGGTTTTCAAGGCACTCTCGAAATAGGAGCTGCTTGCGCTTGCCGCTCAATGATTTTGGATAGCTTTCCTATCCAAACGATTGAATGACAAGCGCTGGCAGCTATTGTTTTTGCAGGTTGTCCGCAGGCGAACGCTCGTAGGCGGGCCAGCCGTCCAGCCATAGCGCATCGCCCAGGCGCCACGCGCCCTCGGCGCGGCCGGCGTCCTGCCAGCCGCCCGCGTGCCAGCGCCAGCGCTCGCCGGTGCCGTCGGCGTGCAGGTCGGAGGCCAGCGGCGGCCCGAGCATCCAGGCCGCATATTCGGCGCCCCAGGTCCGGGCAAGCGCCTGCTCCACCGCCATGCCGCCGCGCACCGCCGCCAGCAGGGCGGCCAGCGCATCGGCATCCGCCCGCTGCACCGCGTGCAGCGCGGCCAGCGGCGCGTGGTGTTGCGCCCAGCCGCCGTAGGGCGCAAGCGCCAGCGCGCCGACGGGCGCGGTGCTGGCGGCCAGCGCCTGCGTGACGTCGGCCGAGGCGCGCGTCATCAGGCCCTGCACGAAGGACGCATCGCCGGATTCGGCTACGCACAGCAGGCCGATGGCGCCGGGCAGGCCGTGCACCAGCCATTGCCCGCCCGGCCCCTGGCGCAGCGCGGCGGCGTCGGCCACGTGGCGCGCGGCCAGCGCGCGGGCGATGGCGGCGCGGCGCTTGGCGCGGCCCACGCCGGCGTCGGCCACGTCCCAGTGCGGGCCTTCGGGCAGCCAGAGCAGGCCGCCGGCCAGCAGCGGCTCGCCGAGTTCGCGCGGGGTCTGGGCGACGGTGTCCACGGCAATGTCCACGCCGAGGCGCCGCGCCACGCAGGCCTGCATGTCCTGCACGTCCCGCGCCACGGCCTGCGCGGTGGCGGTGCGCGTGGCGTCGTGCAGCACCTGCAGGCCACCCATGCGGCTGGCATGCAGGCGCGGGGCGCGCAGCGCGGCGAAGTCCAGCGCGCCCATGGTGTGGCCTTCCTGTGGGTCGCCGCCGTCGATGGCGATGCGCCAATGCCAGTCGCCCGGCGGGGCCACACCCTGCGCCGCCACCGAGGACTGCCAGGCGGGCAGGCGCACTTCGGCAGGCAGCCCTGCGGCGGCGCGTTCGGCGGGCACGCGCAGCAGCCGGGCGGCGTCGAAACCCAGGCGCGGCAGCACGTCCTGCGCACGCAGCCACATGCCGGCGGGCGTGAGCCAGGGCGCCTCGCCTTCAGCCGTCCAGCCGCGCGGGGCGACCGTGAACGACAGGCGCACCGCGCAGCCCGCAGCGCAAGCGCCCACAGGGACGGCGATGTGGTCGTGGTCCGATTCGGCCGCCACCGACGCGCCGTCCACCTGCACGGCGTGCAGCGTGAAATCCGGCGGCAGTTCGGCATGCAGCCAGCCCTGCGGCGCCCGCACGCCGCGCAGCAGCCAGTCGCCCTGCACGGTGCGCGTGGCGGGGTGCACGGCCAGCGCGACTTCACCACCCGTGGCACTAAACGTGGCATCGCCGCGCAGCCAGCGGCGCTCCCACTGCGCATCGTCGGCGCGCTCCTCGGCGGGCGGCTGCCAGCCGCCCTCTTCCACCAGCCGCGCATGCAGGAGCGCGCCCGTGGCAACCGTGCCCGCCAGGCCCACGGCCAGCGCCGCGCCCGCCGGGCCGCGCAGGCGCTGCGCGGCCTCGGCCAGGCGCACGCGCCAGCGCGCGTCGGTGCCGCGCGGCACAGCCAAGGCCGCCAGCGCGGCGAACAGCAGCGCCAGCGCCAGCTTCCAGGCATCGGCGGCGAGCATGGGCGCGATCCACGGCCCCCAGCCCGTGGCGGCGGAAATCGTCGCGGGCAGGGGCAGCCCGATTTGGTACGGCGGATAGTCGACCAGCGCGGCCTCGTGGTTCACGATGAGCACGAAGGCCAGCAGCATGGCCGCCGCGTGCGCCACGCCCGCGCGGCGCACCAGCGCATGCACCAGCAGCACCAGCACGGCCACTTCCAGCAGCGCGGGCCCGTGGCGCAGCGCCTGCAGGGCCACCGGCTGCCAGGGGCTGAACGCCTGCGGCGCGGCGATGGCGGTGGTGAGCAGGCTGGACAGGGCCACCAGTTGCACCAGCACGAAGGCCACGGCGCCGACGGCGATGCAGCGCGCCGCGAAGCGCAGCGCCACGGGCATGGGCGCGGCGTCGGCCATCTCGGCGAAGCCGCCGCGCTCGTCGCGCCGCGCCATGCCGCCCGCCAGCGCAGCGATGATGAACACGGTGACCAGGTAGGTGAACTTGAACAGCAGCGGCCCCAGCAGCTCGGGCCGGGGCACCATCGGCCCTTCGGCGTGGCCGACGACGTGCACGAACGCGCCCGCCACGCCCATGGCCACGAGCAGCGCGCCGCCGAGCCACGCGGCGCGGCTGCGCAGCACCTGGGCGGTCTGCCAGCGCGCCTCCTGCCACAGTGCGCGCCACCAGGAGGTGGCCCGGGCCGCAACCGGCATGGTGGCCGCGCGCACGGTGGCCTGGCGCGCGGGCTGGAGGACGGCGGGCGCCTCCAGCACCAGCCGCTCGCGCCGCACGCGCGGCAGCGCCCAGGCCAGCCACAGCACAGGCGCCAGGCACCACAGCATGCGGTTGAGCGCGAAGCCCGGCGTGACGGCGATGAGCGCGCCGCGCTTTTCCTGCGGCGTCCAGCCGAGCACCTGGCGCTCGGCCTCGCCGAAGCCCGAGGGGTCGATCAGCGCCACGAGGAAGTCGCTGATGTGCCCGTCCTTGATGACGATCATCGCCGCCATCCACACTGCGCACAGCAGCGCCGCCACGGCGAACGGCCCGGCCATGCCGCGCGTGCGCAGCGCGGCCAGCAGGTACAGCGCGCCGCAGCCGGCCGACAGCGGCACGGTGTAGATGAGCCAGCTCCAGGCCAGGGCCGCCCAGGGCGTGGGCCCCATGCTGCCCGCGGGCACCAGCCCCGCCGCCTCCAGCAGCGGCGCGGCCACGAAGCCCACGGCCTGCGATGCGCCCAGCATCAGCGCCACGCCCCATGCGCCCAGCCAGCGCCCGGCCAGCAGCGCCGCCAGCGGCACGGGCGCGGCCAGCACCACCTCGTGCAACTGCGCCTGCCGCTCGCGCGCCACGCACTGGCCGAACACCCAGGCCCAGGCGAAGAACAGGAAGAAGGACATGCCCGGCGTCATCAGATACACCAGCATGGGCGCGTTGCGCGGCACGTCGGCCGCGTTCATGTCGCGCAGGTAGCCCGCGCTGGACAGCACCAGCAGCAGGTAGGCGGTGAGGCCGGCGAAGATCAGCGGCGCGATGCCGCTCGCCAGGCCCGCGCGGAATTCGGCGGCGGCTTCGCGCGCCAGTACGTGAGGCGCGCGCATCAGGCGGCCTCGGCCTGGTCGGCCAGGCCCGCGCCGGCCAGGGCGAGGTAGTACACGTCTTCCAGGCCGGGCGTGCGCGGCGCGAAGGCGTCACCGGGCCGCTCGCCGTGCACCACCACGCGCGTGCCCTGCGGCGCGGCGGCCAGGTGCAGCGCGCCCGCGGGCAGCGGCGCGCCGTGCGGCACCACGCATTCCCACAGCCGCCCCGCCAGCGGCGCGGCCAGGTCGGCGGGCGTGCCTTCGGCCACCACGCGCCCGCCCGCCAGGATGGCCAGGCGCGCGCAGAGGTTCTGCACGTCTTCGACGATGTGCGTGGACAGCAGCACCACCGCGCCCTGCGCCACGTCGGCCAGCACGCGGTGGAAGCGGTTGCGCTCGGCCGGGTCGAGCCCGGCGGTGGGCTCGTCCACCACCAGCAGGCGCGGCGAGCCGATCAGCGCCAGCGCGATGCCGAAGCGCCGCAGCATGCCGCCCGAGTAGGTGGCGACGGCGCGGCCTGCGGCGTCGGCGAGGTTCACCTGGTCGAGCAGCGCATCGACCTCGGCGCGGCGCGCGCGCGCATCGGTGCGGCCCTTGAGCCAGGCGAAGCGCTCCAGCAGGCTGCGCGCGCTGACGCCGGGGTAGGCGCCGATCTGCTGCGGCAGGTAGCCCAGGCGCTGGCGCAGGTGGTGCGGGTCGGCGAGCACGTCCACGCCGTCGAGCAGGATGCTGCCCGCGTCGGGCCGCTGCAGCGTGGCGAGGGTGCGCATCAGCGTGCTCTTGCCCGCGCCGTTGGGGCCGAGCAGGCCATAGAGGCCGGGCGGCACGCGCAGATCCACGCCTTGCAGCGCGGGCACGCCGCCCGCGTAGGTCTTGGCGAGGCCGCGCACTTCGAGGCCGGTGAATGCGATCATGGGTCAATCAACTCCACTTTTGATAGCTGCCAGCGCTTGCCCTGCAAGCGCTAGATGCCGATTTGGCTTGTATTCCCGGCGCCGCCCAGCCGCACGTGCGCCATGGCCGGCACCAGGGCGCGCAGGCCCGGCAGCCGCCCCAGCGTGGGCATGAGCACGGTGGGGAAGCTGCGAAAGCGCCGGTAGCGAATCACGCGCACGTCTTGCAGCGTGGGCAGCCATGCGCGCAGCCGCGCGGGCAGCGCGGCGGGCGCGATGCCCCAGGGCATGGGCGGGACGCGGTAGTGCGGCGTGCGCCACAGGCCCTTCTGGCGCGTGGTCATGCGCGAGAACCATTCGGGGATGGTGTCCAACATCACTTCGCTGCCCGGCAGGCGCTGGGCAATGGTTTGCAGCAGGCCGCGCACCTGGCTTTCCGTGAAGTACATCAGCAGCCCCTGCGCGGTGACGAAGACGCCGCGCGCGAGATCGACGGCGTCGATCCAGCCCGTGTCGAGCGCGCTGCAGCGCAGGTGGCGGCAGCGCGGCGCGGGCGGCAGGAAGCGCTCGCGCACGTCGATGGACTCGGGCACGTCCACGCACAGCCACTGCACCCTGCCGTCGTCGATGCGCTGGAACTGCGTCTCCAGCCCGCAGCCCAGTTCCACCACCGTGCCGCCGCGGTGGCGCAGCATCCAGCCGCGCACCACTTCGTCGAACTGCAGCGAGCGCACGGCGTGCGAGGCGTCGGGCCGGCCGAAGCTGCGCCGCCAGTCGTAGGCGATGGCGCGGTAGATGCGTTCGGCCTCGGGGTCGCGCAGCAGGCCGTCCGGGCGCAGCGATTCGCTGGCGCGGTTGTGCAGCGTCCACAGCATGGTCTCGGGCACGCCGCCGAGGTCGACGCCGCTCATACCGCCTCGAAGCCGAGCATCATCCCGCCGTCCTCGTGTTCGAGGTTGTGGCAGTGCACCATGTACGGGTGCGGCATGGCCGCCGCATGGTCGAAGCGCACCAGCACCTCCACGTGGCCGGGCTCGCCGCGGACGTTGGCCGCGCCCGGGATGTTCACGGTGTCCTTCCAGCCTTGCAGGTGCGCGGGTACCGGGCCGGCGTTGATGGCGAGGATGCGGAACTGCGTGCCATGCACGTGGAACGGGTGCGGGTACACGTCGCCCGTGCGCAGCGTGAGCCGCCATCGCTCGTACGTGCCGCGCGGCACGCTGAAGCCGGCCGTGTCCAGGCTGAACGACTCCATCGGCGCGCCGTCCACCTCGATCTGGTTGATGTGTGCGAGCGTGTGGTCGTCGAAGACAGAGTCCTCCTCGTTCCAGGCGAAGTCGAAGGGCCAGATCTCCGGCAGCGGCCCGGTGGGGTCGGGGTCGATGGGGAAGTGCCCCATCAGCTGGAAGGTGATGCGGCGCTCGCGCGCGCCCTGCGGCGCCTGCGCCTCGGGCAGGTCGGCCAGCAGGGGCGGCAGCAGGCCGTTCCTGGCGGGCAGCGTGGGGTGGATGGTGAGCAGCGTGCGGTCCACGTCGAACGGCGCGGCGTTGGCGCCGTACTGTTCGTCGTAGCGCGCCATGACCAGTTCAATGGGCTGGCCGGCGGAACCATCGACCAGGATCTCGAAGCGCTCGGCCGCCGCCAGCACCAGCTCCGTAACCGGCACGGGCGCGGCCAGCAGGCCGCCGTCGCTGGCGATCACTTGGAACGCGGCATGGTTGCCCAGCCGCAGCTTGAGCACGCGCGCATTGCAGGCGTTGAGCATGCGCAGCCGCACCCAGCCGCGCGGCGCGTAGTGCGTGGGCTGCTGCACGCCGTTGACGAACATGTGCTGGCCGAACCAGCCCAGGCCTACGGTGTTGTGGTTGAGCTTGTAGGTGATCCTGCCGTCGGCGTTCAGGTACTTGTCCTGCAGCACCAGGGGCACGTCGTCCTCGCCCCAGGTGTGGGGCAGGCCCAGCGCGGCGCTGGCGTCGTCCTCGACGATCAGCAGGCCGCCGACGCCCATCGCGGTCTGGTAGCCGGTGCGCCGGTGCGGGTGGGCGTGGTACCAGAGCGTGGCGGCCGGCTGGCTGACGGCGGTCTTCACCGCATAGCCCTTGCCCGGCCCGACGGCGGAGGCCGGCCCGCCGTCGCTGCCGCCATCGACCAGCAGGCCGTGCCAGTGCAGCACGGAGTCTTCGTCCAGCGCGTTCTCCACGCGCACGTTGAACTGCGCGCCGCTTTTCACCAGCAGCGCCGGGCCGAGCAGCGCACCGTTGATGCCGAAGGTGTCGGACTTCTTGCCGGCGAGGAATTCGTACTGGCCCTTCTGGATCTTCAGCGTGACGGGGTTGGCCGCGTCGGCGCGCACCAGCGCGGGAATCGGCAGCGTGCCCTTGGGTTGCGGATCGCCGCCGCCGCTGCCGCCGCAGGCCTTGAGCAGCAGGGTGGAGCCGCCGACCAGCGGCAGGCTGGCGGAGTATTGGAGGAGTTGGCGTCGTTTCATGGTCTTGCTCCGGCGAGATGGGATGAAGGGAATGGGGGCGGCGAGGCCAGGTTGTCGGCGAAGTCGCGCTCGTAGCCGGGCCAGGCGTCGAGCCACAAGGCGCCGTCGGCGCTTTCGGCCAGCGCCCAGCCCTGGTCGAAGGCCGTGAGACGCTTCCAGCCGCCCTGCTGCCAGCGCCAGCGCTCGCCCTCCAGCCGCCCGCCCGCGCCGGTGCGCAGGTCGGTGGCCAGCGGCATGCTCAGCGCCAGCGTGGCGCGCGGCGTGCCGAGCGCGGCGGAGAGCGCGTACTGGATGCGCACGCCGCCGCCCAATTCGGCCAGCAGGGTCTGGATCTGCGCCGCGCCCATGCGCCGCACGGGGTCGAGCGCGGCCAGCGGCGCGTAGTCGCGCACCCAGCCATCGAAGGCAGCGAAGGCCACGGCGCCCACTTCGCCCGCCTGCGCCTGCAAGGCTTGCGTGGCCTGGGCCGAGGCGCGCTGCAGCAGCGCCTGCGCAGCGGCGGGCGCTTCGTGCTCCGTGGCGCACAGCAGCCCGACGGCGCCCGGCAGGCCGCTGGCGAGCCACTGCGCGCCGCGCGTCTGGCGCAGCCGGCCGGCGTCGGCCACATGGCGCAGCGCGATGGCGCGCGCCATCTCGGCACGGCGCAGCGCCGGGTCGTCCCGCAGCGCCGGAGGCAGCCACAGCGTGCCCGCCGACAGGCGCGCGGACGCTGGCTCGGGCGCGTAGGCCACGGTCTCTAGCTGCGGCGCATCGCCCATGCGCGCGGCCACGCAGGCGTGCATGGCCTGGGCCTCGGCAGCCAGCGCGTCGGCGCCTTCATGGGAAGTGGAGAGCACGAAGTCCAGCGCGCCGCCGGTCTGGCCGTTGGAAACGGTGGTGGACGCGCCCTGCCGCACGCGCGCCTGCCATCGCCATGCGCCCGCCGGGGCCACGCCCGCGAGCGCCACGGCGGCCAGATGGTCGGGCAGGGTCACGAAGCCGGGCAGGCCGTGGCGCGCGCGCTCGGCGGGGTCGCGCAGCACGCGGTCGCCATCCAGCCCCAGGCGCGGCAGCAGGCGCTCGGCGGGCAGCCAGCGGCCCGGCGCGCCGATCTCGGTGATGAAATCGAGTGCCACGTCGCACTGCTCGCGCGCGCAGGCATCGAGCGCGACGGCGATGTGGCCGCCGCGCGCCTCGGTGGCCAGCGATGCCTGCCGGGCGCGCGCGGCGCGCAGCGTGAACCCGGGTGGCGCCTCCAGGTGCAGCCAGCCCCACGGCGCCTGCACGCCGTGCAGCGTCCAGGTGCCCTGGGCGCGGCCGGTGGCGGCGTCGATGGCGATGTCCAGCACGCCGCCCGCCACGCGCAGGGCGTGCTCGGCGGCATCGTCGATGAAGCGCGAGGTCTGCCCCGGCTCGGTGGTGCAGACGTTCGGGTCGAGCGGCGTGATCCAGCGCTTTTCCCAGTCCGCGCGCGCCTGGGTGGCACCGGCCGGCAGGGCCACGCGCCATGCCGCCGCGCCGCAGGCCAGCACTGCGGCCGCCACGCCGAGCCAGATCGCGCGCCGCATCAGAAGTAGTAGGCGAAGCCCACGCCCACGGTGCGCCCGCGCACGGGCAGGCCCATGACCGCGTCCGGCCCGCCCTCCACCATCGCTGGGTAGTAATAGCCGAAGGAGTCGTAGCGTTTGTCGGTCAGGTTCTTGACCCACAGATACAGCTCGGTCTTGCCGCCCGAGACGCCGGTGCGCAGGTCGATCTGGTGGTAGCCGGGCAGCGTGAACTGGTTCTGCGGATCGCCCGCGCGGCTGCTGGCGAAGCGGGCGGCGATGCGCGTGCTCCACGCGGGCGACTGCCAGCCCATGAACGCGCCCAAGGGCATGCGGTACTGCACGCCGATGCTGCCGCTCCACTTCGGGCTGTCGGGCACGCGGTTGCCGGCCGCCGCGCCCGAGGTGCTGGTGGCGGCCACGCCGGTGATCTTGGCGTCGGTATAGGCCAGGGCCGCGTCCAGCGTCAGGCCGGCGGTGGGTTTCCAGAAGCCCGAGAGTTCCAGCCCGCGGCTGCGCGTGTCCACGTTCTCGGCGTACATGCCGAAGGTCATGACGTCGAAGAACAGCATGTGGTCGCCCTTGCCGCGCGACTCGAACAGCGCGGCGTTCAGGCCGAAGCGGCCGTCGGCGCTTTCGTGCTTGGCGCCGATCTCCACGGCGTTGACGCGCGCGGCGGCGTAGGGCGCGTCCCTGCCGCCCAGGGTGACGTTGGTGCCGTAGTCGTTGTAGCCGCCGCTCTTGTAACCGCGCGAGGCCATCGCGTAGAGGTTGGTCTGCGCATCCAGCGCCCAGCCCAGGCCCAGGCGCCCGGTGGTGTAGTGGTCGCGCAGCGCGTCGTTGTCCTCCGCGTAGCGGATGGGGCCGTCGTTGCCCGGCACGGCCTGCCAGCTCGCGCGCTGGCGCTTGCGGTCCCAGGTGTGGCGCAGGCCGGTGGTCAGCTTCAGGCGCTCGGCCACGGGGAAGGTGGCCTCGCCGAAGACGGCGCGGCTGGTGCTCTCCAGCCGGCGCAGCATGGTGCCGTTGGTGTAGTTGGTGGGGTAGAAATGGTCGAAGGCGCCGAACGGCATGTCCACGTCGCGCTGGTGGCGCAGCCAGTTCAGACCGGCCACCCAGAACACGCGGTCGCCGGGTCGGGAGGACAGGCGCAGTTCCTGCGAGGTGGTCTCCTCCCCGTTGCGCATGACGAAGTAGCCGCCGTCCTCGGGCGCCATGCCGATCAGCCGCCGGTACTGGTGACCTTCGTAGGGGATGTTCATCATCCAGGTGTCGGCCTTGACGTAGCCGGTGACCGAAGTCAGCAGCGCGAAGCCCAGGTCGTGCTCCAGCGTGGCGCCCACGCGGTCCACGCTGCGGCGGTCGTTGGTCCACGGGGTGGTGCCGCGGTCCACCGTCACCGGGTCGCCGTAGGGGTGCAGCGCGAAGATGTTGGGGTGGCCGCGCAGGCTGTCGTGCTGGGCCGTGAGCGTGAGCCGGGTCGTGGCCAGCGGCTGCCACAGCAGCGTGCCGCGCACGCCGGTGTCGCGCGGCGTGCTGACGACGGCGCCCGTCTGCCAGTCGTGCACCCAGTGGTCGCTGGCGGTGCCGCGCAGCGCCAGGCGGGCGCTGAGCGTCTCGCTCAAGGGGCTGCTGATGGCGCCCTCGGCCATGCGCTGCCGGTCGGTACCGATCTCGGAGCGCACGTAGCCCTCGAAGTGCCGCGTGGGCTTGGCGGTGATGACGTTGATGGCGCCGGCCTCGCTGTTGTTGCCCAGCAGCGTGCCCTGCGGGCCCTTGAGCACTTCCACGCGCTCCAGGTCGAACGCCTGCGACGACATGTTGTTGACCAGCATCGGCTGGCCATCGACCGTCAGGCCCACCGAGGCGTCCTCGCCGCTGACCTTCTGCAGCGCGCCCACGCCGCGGATGCGCACGTTGGCGTTCCACGAGTCGCCGCCGTTGGAGTTCATCTCCACGCCGGGGATCTGCCACAGCGCCTCTTCCACCGAGAACAGCCGGCGCTCCTCCATCTCCTGGCCGCCGATGACGTTGACGCTGAACGGCACCTCGCGCGGCGCCTCGTCAGCCAGGCGGGCGCGCACCACGACGGGTTCGAGTGTCTTCGGCTCGTCCGCGCCGGGCGTGCGCGCCTCCTCGGCAGGCTGGGCCGCCGCCGCCAGCGCCACCCACAGGGCGGCGAACGCGGTAGGGCACAAGGGCAGGAACGGACGGCGGCGCGAGGGCTTGGACATGGCTTTCCGATGGATACGAAAAAGAATGCGTCCAAGTGTTATTCAGCGACTTGCGGTGGCCGGCCCCCTTCGGGAAATAGAGTGCTCCAGGGCGGAAATTCAGGGTCCACCCCATGGCGGAAGCGGTGCTTCAGAGCATGGCCGACGGCGGCGCGCCGTGCACCTCGCGGAACGCCTGGGCGAACTTGCCCGCGTGCGCGTAGCCGCACAGCGCGGCCACCTGCTGGATGCTGTGGCGCTGCCCGGCCAGCAGCTTGCGCGCGTGCTCCATGCGCAGCTGGCGCAGGTAGGCGGCGACGCCCAGGCCGGTGCGCTCGCGAAACAGGCTCTTCAGGTAGCACTCGTTGATGCCCGCACGCCGCGCCAACTGCGCGATGGTGTGCGGCTGCTGCCATTCGGTGTGCAGAATGTCCAGCGCCTCGTCGAGTGCTGCCTGCCAGCGCCGCGATACCTGCCGCAGCGCCGGCAGGCGCGCGCCGGGGCCCGCGGCCATCAACTTGAGCAGCAGCTCCAGGCTGAGCGATTCCAGCTCCAGCCGCGCCAGCGTGGAGCCCCCGGTGCGCACCGCCAGCATCCTGCGCGCCAGGGTGCGCAGCATGGTGCCCGTGGCCTGCGAAGGCCGCAGGATGGCGTGGCTGTCGCGCCGGCCGAGCCAGGCCAGGTCGACCCCGTCCTCATGCAGCGCGCGCGCCAGCTCACGCGGGACGTCCACCGACACGCCGGTCATCAGCACGCCGCAGGGCGCGCGGTTGCGGAACACGCCGGGATTGCCGTTGCGCAGGAAGATGCTGCCCGGCTCGCACACGGTGTCTTCCCGCCCGGCCAGGCGGAAGATCGACCGGCCGTCCGCGATCAGGCCCAGGTTGAGGGTGTCGGGGTATTCGGCGTAGACGCTCTCCAGCGGCGCATCGAGCTGCCAGTGCATGCGCCCGGTCATGATGCCGCTGCCGAACTCGTGCATGTCCGTCCAGCCCCGGCCATAGACCGGCGCGATCTCGTAGCTGAGCTGGCGCGCCCCGGGCGCTGCACCGCGCGGGCGGCATCGGCGCGGAAGCAGTCGGAGTGTTTTTCGTAGAAGCTGCTGTAGCGCTCGAAGGGCGGCTGGCGCTGGCCGCGTGGCTGTACATGCATGGACGGTTCCCCAGGACGAGACGAGAAGGCTGCCACGGCCTGCGGCCATGGCAGTGATGTCATCGTTGGGGCGAATCCGCGAGCGGCGCTGTTCGCAGCCTGTTGTGCTGGAGCGCTATTCTAAATATCCACGGTTGCTATCATAAAAATAGCTTCAAGCGCTCCACACCATTGCGCGATGGGGCATGTCTGTACCGGATGCGCTGGAGGCGCACCGGCCCGGGCCACGCCCCTGTTCGGTGTGACTGCCTCCGCATCATCCCAGCAGCGCGAGCGCCTGGCGCCGCGCATCGTCCCGGTCGTCGGCCAGCAGCTTGGGGAACGGCAGCAGCTTGCTCACGGTGACGAAGCGCCCGGTGAGCAGCGCGCGCAGCGCCGGATCGGTGGTCACGTAGACGTAGCCCGCGCACCACTCGCGCAGGTCGCCCTTGCGGCGCTTGAGCCAGACCATGGAGGCACGTTCATCCTCGTGCGGCTCGTCGTCGTGGTCGTGGCTGGCGGGCGTCCACACGATCACGAAGCGCTGGCACTGGTCCAGCACGGCGTCCAGCGAGCGCAGCGTGCGCGGCACGCGGTCGGCCTCGCCCAGTTCCGGGAAACGCGCGTAGGCGATGGGCCATTCGCCGATGTCGAACAGCGCGGCATCGGGCAGGGGCGGGGTGAATTCAGGGCTTGTGGTCATCAGGGTTCTCTCGTTGCAGGGAAGGCAGCCATGCCAGCAGCAGCGCCGTGACGGCCGCCAGGGCGGCGGCGCCCGCGGCGTAGAAGGTGGGCCAGTCGATCAGCGCGGCGAGCCGGCTCGCGCCCATGGTGGCGACGATGCCCGCCAGCCGCGCGCCGCAGAACAGCACGGCGTAGCTGGTGGCCGCTTGCGCGCCCACCGACCACAGCAGCGTGAGCGCGGCGCACACCACCATCAGGCCGCCCACCACCGCCGCCATGCCGATGGCGCCCGCGATGGCGGGCCCCTGTGCCTGCGCATGCACGCCCCACCACAGCAGGGCCAGGCATGCCAGCCCCAGTGCGGCGAAGGCGGCGAAGGCGCCCGCGTTGCCCAGACGGCGGATCAGCGGGCCGGACACGGCCGACGCGAGCAGCATGCCCACGGGCTGCGCGGTGCCGACCAGCCAGGCGATTCGCTCCAGCGGCACGCCCAGGTCGATCAGCATCACGCGGTTGAGCGCGCTCAAAGGAAAGATGGCGCCGGCGACGAGCACCAGCAGGCCCAGCCGCCGGCGCATGGCGCCCCGGCGCAGCGCCTCGTAGAGCCGCGCGCCGCCGGCTGCCGGGCGCCGTGTACCCGCCGCACGATCCGCGCCTGTGAGGCCGAAGACCGGCACCAGCGCCAGCGCCAGCAGCAGCGCCACCAGCGCGAAGGTCGGCGCCCAGCCGATGCGCGCCAGCAGGCCGACGAACACGCCGCCGCCGACCAGCGCGCCCAGCGACAGCGCCGCCAGCTTGAGCGCCGCGGCCAGGGGCTTGGCCTGCTCGCCGGTCATCTCCACAGCCAGCGCGTCGAGGGCCAAGTCCATCGTCGCCACCGCCAGCGCCACCACCAGCCCCAGGGCGAACAGCAGTGGCAGGGCGGCGTGCTCCAGCAGCGCGACGGCCGCCAGCGCGGCCATGGCAACGGCCTGCGCTGCCACGATCCAGCCGATGCGCGGCGAGAGGAACGGCCAGCGCAGCCGGTCCACCAGCGGCGCCCAGAGGAAGGACAGGCCCACCGGCAGGTACAGCGCGAAGACCCAGGCCATCTGCTCCACGGGCATGCCGCGCGCGCGCAGGATGGGCGGCAGGCCGCCCTGCAGCAGCGCCACGACGACGCCGAAGCCCAGGTACAGCGCGCCGATGCCCGCGAACACGCGCCACGGGCGCACGCCCGCGTCCAGGGTAGAGCTCACCATTGGACGTTCAGCGTGGCCAGGAAGGTGCGGCTCTGCCCGTAGTTGCAGAAGTCGGCCGCGTTGCAGGTGAAGTAGGTCCTGTCGAACAGGTTGCTCACGTTCAGGGCCAGCGTGGTACCCGCGCCCAGCTCGTAGCGCAGCATCGCGTCGGCCACCGTGTAGGCGGGGATGCGCTGGGTGTTCGCGGGGTCGGCGTAGGCCGCGCCGACGTGGCGCACGCCGCCGCCCAGCGTCACGCCCGCGGGCAGGCGGTAGTCGGCCCACAGCGAGGCCGTGGTGCGCGCCACCGAGATGGGGCGCTTGTTCAGGTCCACGCCGTTGCTGCGGGTGATCTTCGGGTCGAGCACGGAGAAGCCCCCGACCAGGTTCAGCCCCCGGGCCAGGTTGAACTTGGCCTCGAACTCCACGCCGCGCGAATTCACCTCGCCGGTCTGCACCATCGCGTTGGGCAGCGACGAGTTGGGGTCGCGCGTCAGCACGTTGCGCTGGGTCAGGTCGAACGCGGCCAGCGTGTAGAGCTGCCGGGTGCCCGGCGGCTGGTACTTGACGCCGACCTCGACCTGCCGGCCGGTGGTCGGCTTGAACGGGTCGCCATAGGGGTTCACGTTCACCGGCGGGTCGAACGAGGTCGAATAGCTGGCATAGGGCGCCACGCCGCTCTCGAAGTGGTGCATCAGGCCCACACGGCCGGTGTACCGCATGAAGTCCTGGCGGGTGTTGCGGCGCGTGAGCGCGTTGTCGACGCGGATGTCGGCGTGGTCGGCGCGCAGGCCGAGCAGCAGGCCCCAGGCGCCCCAGCGGATGTGGTCCTGCGCGTACAGGCCCGCGAGCCGCTGCGTCCTGTCCGGGCTGTTGTTGGCCGCCGGGCGCGGGATGGGCTGGGTGTAGTCGGGATCGATGAGATCGAGCGACGGCGCCCCCGCCATGGCCTGGAGCTGCGTCCAGTGGTCGCGCTGCAGGTCCAGGCCGAACACCATGCGGTGCGCCAGGCTGCCGGTGGCGGCCTCGCCCTCGATGCGGGTGTCGAGGTTGATGGCGCGCATGCTCTCTTGCGACCAGGTGGCGTAGCGCGCCAGCGTCCGCTGGTCCGGCTGCAGCCGCAGCGTGCCCACCTGGCTCTGGTCCATCTCCATGCGCCAGTAGCGCAGGTTCTGCTGCAGGCGCCAGCCGCTGGCGAAGCGGTGGCTCAGCTCGTAGCCGGCGCTGGCCTGGGTGCGGTCGTACTGGTTGAAGCCGGGCGAGCCGTCGAAGAAATCGCGCCGGATGGGGCCGTAGGGGTTGGGCAGGATGGTGCCGCTGGAGGGCAGCACGCCGTAGAAGCCCCCTGCCGGGTCGTGCTGCCAGGAGGCCAGCAGGGTGAGCGCGGTATCGGTATCGGGGCGCCAGGTGACCGAGGGTGCGATGGCGATGCGCTCCTCCCGCGTCATCTGCACCGAGGTGTCGGCCTTGCGGCCCAGGGCGGTGAGGCGGTAGGTGAGCGAGCCATCCTCATTGAGCGCGCCGCCGCTGTCGAAGCCGGCCTGCACGCGGCTGTGGCTGCCCACGGCGAGGTTCACCTCGCGCACGCGCTCCGCCGTGGGGCGCTTGCCCGCCAGGCTGACGATGCCTCCCAGCGGCGCCTGGCCGTAGACCACCGAGGCGGGCCCCTTCAGCACCTCCACGCGCTCCAGGAAGTAGGGGTCGATCTGCGGGATCAGGTACGAGGAGCCGCGCGGCAGGCGCAGGCCGTCCAGGTACTGGAAGGTGTCCAGCACCCAGCCGGTGCCGCGGAACGCCATCTGGTCGAAGCGCGAGATGTCGCCCCGGATGTCGGCCGACATGCCCGGCGTGTAGCGCAGCGCCTGCTGGATGCGCTGGGCGCCCTGCGCCTCGATCTGCTCGCGGCCGACGACGTGGATGGACACGGGCGTCTCCATGACGGCCATGTCCATCTTGCCCGCCGTGGTGCTGCGGCGCGCCACGTAGCCCGCCACGGGGCCGGGGGCGGCCTCGGCCTGCGCCGATGCGCTCACGGTCACCGCGGGCAGCGCGGCGGCGGCGCCCGGCGCGGCGACGCGCTCCACCACCAGCGTGCGCCCCTGCACGCGGCCCTGCAGGCCGCTGCCGGCCAGCAGGGCGCGCAGGGCGTCGGCCACCTCGTGCGGGCCTTGCAGGGCCGGCGCCGACCGGCCCTGGGCCAGTTCGGCGGCGAAGGCCAGTTGCAGGCCCGCCTGGCTGGCCAGGGCGGCCAGCGCGGGCGCCAGCGGCTGCGCGGGAATGTCGAAGCGGACGGTCTGCGCGCCGGCAGCATGGATCTGGAACGCCAGGCCCAGGGCCAGGGCAGCGCGGAGGGGCGTGAAACGGTGCATGCGGATGCGTCCTTGTGCGGAAGAAAGAAAAGGCTTTCTTCTGTAGGACGAACCAGGCGGCGGAACCCCCAAGCTTTTTTAACGTCCTGCGAGCAGCACACCGCCATTGGGCTCGCGCACCAGGCGCACGGGCAGCGCGGCAGGCAGGGCCTGGAGCCAGTCGTGGGCCTGCGCGATCTCCACCGTGCCGCTCACGCGCAGCGGGGCGGCGCGGGCGTCGGTGCGCAGGTCCATGCGGCTATAGCGCGACAGGCGCTGCACCGCGTCGGCCAGCGGCGTGGCGTCGAAGTGCAGGCGGCCTTCGCGCCACGGCGCCGCCGGGCCGCCCGCCGCGCGGGCCGGGGCGGCGCCGGGGGCACGGCCAGCCCCTGGCCTGCGGTGAGCGCGGCCGCCAGCACCTGGCCGCCGCGCTCGACGCGCACCCGGCCCGACTCCACCTGCACCAGCACGCCACCCGCCGGGTCCAGCTCCACGCCGAAGCGCGTGCCCAGCACGGTGACGGTGACGCCGCCCGCATCGACGACGAAGGGGCGCGCGGCCTCCGCACACACCTCGAAGAAGGCGGCGCCCTGCAGCAGGCGCACGGCGCGGCGGCGGGCGTCGAAGGCCACCTCGGCGCGGCTGTCCGCGTCGAGGGCGAGGAGCGAGCCATCCGGCAAGGCCCGGTTCAGGCGCTGGCCGCGCGGCGTGGCGAAGGCGGCCTGCCATTGCAGCGCCTGCGCCTGCCAGTGGCGCCAGCCCTGCCACCCCAGCACGCCGACCGCGCCCAGGCCCAGCAGCGAGGCCAGGCTCTTGCGCCGCCCCTTGGCGGACGTGGGCAGGGCCTTGTCGCCGCGCCAGCGATGCAGCGCGGCCTCGACCCGGTCGCCCGCCACGGCCAGGTCGCGCTCCACGGTGCCCAGCGACACGCCCAGCCGCGCGGCGATGCCGGCCTGGCATTCGCCATGGATGCGGTGGGCCTCGAACACCGCGCGCGCCCGCGCAGGCAGGGCCGCCAGCGCGGCATCGAGCGCCGCCAGCGCCTGGCGGTACATCACCCCATCGGCCACGTCGGGCGCATGGGTGGCGCCCGCCCCGGTGTCGGCCGTCTGCGCCAGGTGGCTTTGCAGCCACTGCGTGCGCCGGTGCTGATCCAGGTGCAGGTTGGCCGCCACGGTGCAGAAATAGCTGCGCGCATCGCCGATGGGCTCGGCACCCGCCGCCGGGCGCTCGGCCAGGCGCATCCAGGTGTCGTGCGCCACTTCGCGCGCCTGCTCGTCGCAGCCGAGGCGGCGGCGCAGGAAGCGCACGAGGGATTCGTAGTGCAGCGGGAATTCATGCAGGAGGTGCGGCGCGGACATAGCCGCGAAGGATAGCGGACAACATGAGAATGAATCGCATTATCTTCATCGCCAGCGACCCCTGCAGCCTTGCGCGAAACGTTCATTGCGCTATCGAAAAAAGAGCTTCCAAAGCTTGATGGAAAAGCGCTGGAGGCCGAAAACCCTCTTAATCCGCCGCACCCTGCGGCGGCAGAGAAAGCACCCACTCCGCCATCTGCAGCGCCTGCTGCTGCGTGAGCTGCGGGTGGCGGGGCATGACCGCTCGACCCCATTCGCCCGCGCCGCCCTCACGGATCTTGCGCGCGATGTATTCGGGCGCATCTGCGCGCCCCCGGTAGCGGTCGGCAAGCTGCTGGAACGCCGGGCCCACGTATTGGCGCGCGAAGCCGTGGCAGCGCATGCAGCCGCTGTCTTCCACGAGCGCCTTGCCGGCCGCGAGGGCCGGGCTGGCCTGCGCCACGGCGGCGGGTGCGGAGCGCATGACGCGCCAGCCGATATTGAGCACGCCGAGCACGGCCAGCACCATGAATACCACGATGGCCCAGGCCAGCCAGCGGGGTTTGGGGGGCAGTGTGGGCTCGTCGTCCGGCATGAGGGCAAAGCGCGGATTATCCGGCTTGCCCATTGCGTCGAAACGCGCTCAATCCGTCATCGCGATCGCCTCGACCTCCAGCAGCAGGTCGGGCCGGGCCAGCGACGCCACGCCGACCATGGTGCTGGCGCAGGGGTGTTCCGCCGGCAGGAAGGGCTGGCGCGCGCGCCGCACGACCGCGGCTTTCTCCGGGTCCAGGTCGCGCACGAAGAGGGTGGTCTTGACCAGGTCGTCCATGGTGGCGCCGCAGTTGGCCAGGGCGGCCTGGATGTTGGCGTACACCTGCCGTGTCTGCGCGTGCAGGTCGCCCGCGCCCACGACACTGCCGCTGGCGTCGTAGGCCACCTGCCCCGAGACGATCAGCGTGCGGCGCACGCGCGTTTCGGCCACATGGCTGAAGCCGTTGGGGGCGGCGAGGCCCGGCGGGTTGTGGAACGTGTTCATGTGCATGGCTCCTTACTTGTTCTCGCGCAGGCCCAGGCGCTCCACCAGAGCGCGCTCGGCGGCGAAGCTCTCGCGCGCGAAGCGGGTGTAGTCGGCACTGCTCATGTAGATCAGCGGCTGGTCGTAGCGGGCCAGCACGGCGAGGTGCTCGGGGTCCTGCATCGCCTTGTGGAAGGCGTCGTGCAGCGTGGCGGCGGTGCGCGGGTCCATGCCGGCCGGGGCGCCGATGCCGTAGGGCGCGCTGGAGACGAGGCCGTAGCCCAGCTCCTTGAGCGTGGGCACCTGCGGCCAGCGCGCGGTGCGCTCGGCGCCCCAGGTGGCCAGCAGGCGCAACTGGCCACTGTCGACGTAGGGGGCCCAGCCCGTGGCCTCGGAGGCCGACATCACGTGCCCGCCCAGCAGCGCCTGCAGGTTGTCCGCCGTGCCCTTGAAAGGCACGTGGCGCAATCGCACGCCGGCCGCCGAGGCGAGCTGCTCGGTATTCAGGTGCGGCGTGCCGCCCACGCCGGCCGTGCCGTAGGTGATCTCGTCGGGGCGCTTGCGGGCGTCGTCGAGGTACTCCTTGAGCGTCTTCCAGGGCGCGTCGGCGCGCACCACGAGCCCGTAGGTGTAGCCGGAGACGCCGATCAGGTAGGTGACGTCGCGCAGCGGGTCCCAGCCCACCTTCTGCATGTGCGGCACGCGGAACACGCCCATGGGGATCTGGGCGAGCGTGTAGCCGTCGGGCCTGGCCTGGGCCAGCGCCACGACGCCCAGCGTGCCGGCCGCGCCGGGCCGGTTCTCGACCACGATGGGCTGGCCGAGGTGCCGCGCCGCGATGCTGGCCAGCACGCGCAGGGACACGTCGGTGGAACCGCCGGCGGGCCACGGCACGATCAGGCGCACGGGCCGGTCGGGAAAGGTCTGTGCAAACGACAGGCAGGCGGACAGGCCCAGGGCCAGTCCCGCCATCCAGCGGAAGAATCGGGGCATTTCGGACTCCGGCAAGGTGGGTGGAGAGCCGGATGCTAGGCAGCGCCCCGCGGGCCGTCTGTTAGCCAGTTGACACAGCCGCGCGCAGCCGCGCCACGTCGGGCACGGCGATGCGCAACCGGGACGGCACGAGCAGGCCGCGCTGCGCCAGGTCGCCCATGGCCTGGGCGACCCACGGCCGGCTCGCGCCGGTCATTCCCGCGAGCGTTTCCTGGCTGATGCCTTCGATGACGGCGGCGGCCGCGCCCGCGCGGCGCGCCTCGGGCAGCTCGGCCAGCATGACCAGCGCGTCCACGAGGCGCTGCGGCGCGGAGGCGCTGGCCAGGCGCAGCGCGCGCTGGATGCTGGAAGCCGCCATGCGCGCCAGCAGCCGCATGAGGCCCCAGCCCAGGTCGGGGTGATCGAGCACCAGCCGGTGCAGCCGCTCCTCCTGCAAGACCAGCAGCTCGGCGGCATCGAGGGTCTGCGCGGACAGCACCTTGCCGCCCTGCTCCATCGCGCCCAGCAGCCCCATCACGCTGCCGCGCGACCAGACGCCCGTCGTGATCTCCTGCCCGTCGGCCGCGATGGCGAAGGTGCGCACCCGGCCGGCGCGCACGAGGAAGATGCGGTCATCGGACTGGCCCGCGTCGAACAGCCGCGTGCCCGCGGGCATGCGCGCGACGCGCCCGCAGCGCTCCAGCGCCGCATGGTGCTGCGCCCCGAGGGCGAGGCCGTCGTCGAAGGCCATGGCCAGGCCGGCGCCCGGGCGGTGTCAGTGGCGGAAGTGCCGCACGCCCGTGAAGACCATGGCCACGCCGCGCTCGTTGGCCGCGTCGATGACCTCCTGGTCGCGCATCGAGCCGCCGGGCTGGGCCACGCAGGTCGCGCCCGCATCCACCACCACGTCCAGCCCGTCGCGGAACGGGAAGAAGGCGTCGCTGGCGACCACAGTGTTCTTCAGGCTCAGGCCTGCGGCCTCGGCCTTGATGCTGGCGATGCGGGCGGAGTCCAGGCGGCTCATCTGGCCCGCGCCCACGCCCATGGTCATGCCGCCCTTGACGAACACGATGGCGTTGCTCTTGACGTACTTGGCCACCTTCCAGGCGAACAGCAGGTCCTGCATCTCTTCCTGCGTGGGCTGCTTGGCGGTGACCACCTTCACGTCGGGCAGCTGCAGCTCGTGGTTGTCGGCGGTCTGCAGCAGCAGGCCGGAACCCACGCGCTTGGCGTCCATCAGGTTGCGGCCCTGCTTCCAGGCGGTGTCGCCGCCGGCCGGCAGCGCGATCTTCATCAGGCGCACGTTGGCCTTGGCCTTGAAGACCTCCAGCGCCTCGGGCGTGAAATCGGGCGCCATCAGCACCTCGACGAACTGCTTGGCGATCTGCTGGGCGGCCGGGCCGTCCACCGGGCGGTTGAGCGCGATGATGCCGCCGAAGGCGCTGGTGGGGTCGGTCTGGAAGGCCTTGCCGTAGGACTCCAGCGCGTTGGTGCCCACGGCCACGCCGCAGGGGTTGGCGTGCTTGACGATCACGCAGGCAGGCAGCTTGAAGCTCTTGACGCACTCCCAGGCGGCGTCGGCGTCGGCGATGTTGTTGTAGCTCAGCTCCTTGCCCTGCAGCTGCACGCCGGTGACGATGGAGCCGGGCGCGGGGTAGAGGTCGCGGTACAGCGCGGCCTGCTGGTGGCTGTTCTCGCCGTAGCGCAGATCCTGGATCTTGGTGAAGATGCCGTTGCTCTGGCCGGGGAACAGGGCGCGCTCGGGCACGTAGGCCTCGGAGAGCTTCTCGTCCTCGAACTGCACCGACGAGAGGTAGTCGCTGATGGCACCGTCGTACTGCGCGATGCGGTTGAACGCGGCCACCGACAGCGCGAAGCGCAGCTTGTCGCTCAGCTTGCCCGCGCCCTTCAGCTCGCCCAGCACGGCCTCGTACTGGTCGGCGGAGGTGATGACGCCCACGTCTTTCCAGTTCTTGGCGGCGCTGCGCACCATGGCCGGGCCGCCGATGTCGATGTTCTCGATCGCGTCGGCCAGCGTGCAGCCGGCCTTGGCGACCGTGGCCTCGAACGGGTAGAGGTTGACCACCAGCAGGTCGATGGTGTCGATGCCGTGCTCCTTCAACGCCGCCATGTGCGCGGGCACGTCGCGGCGCGCCAGCAGGCCGCCGTGCACCTTGGGGTGCAGCGTCTTCACGCGGCCGTCGAGCATCTCGGGGAACTGCGTGACCTCGGCCACCTCGGTGACGGGCAGGCCGTTGTCCGCAAGCAGCTTGGCGGTGCCGCCGGTGGAGAGCAGGCGGATGCCGAGCGCATGCAGCGCCTGGGCGAATTCGACGATGCCGGTCTTGTCGGAGACGGAGAGAAGTGCGTTCATGGGGGCCTCGGGCTTCAAGATAAAAATCCGGCTCCAGCGCCCTTCAGCCAAGCGCTGGCAGCTATGGTTATAGGAGCTTATGCAGCGCGAGCTTCTTGCGCAGCGTGTTGCGGTTCATTCCCAGCCATTCGGCAGCGCGGGACTGGTTGTTGTCGGCGTGGCTCATCACCACTTCCAGCAGAGGTTTTTCCACCAGGCGCACGACCATGTCGTACACGCCGTCGGGCGCCTCGCCGTCCAGATCGCGGAAGTAGCTCTGCAGGCTCTCGCGCACGCATTGCTCAATGCTGATGTTCTGGCTCATGTTCTGTTTCCACCCCTGCGCGCGCAGGCGGCAGCCGGTCCATGCGCGCGCCGAGCGCGTCGAAGTAATCGGCCACGGCCTGCCACTGCGTCGCGCAGTCCTCTATGGTGTTGATGTGTTGTCTGAAATCCTCGCCGCCCGGCAGCGCACGTACGTACCAGGCGATGTGCTTGCGCGCGCTGCGCACGCCGCTGGCCTCGCCGTAGAGGCCGTAGTGGTCCTGCAGATGCTCCAGCAGCAGGCGGCGCACCTCGGCCACCAGCGGCGGCGCGAGGTGCTCGCCGGTGGCGAGGAAATGGCCGATCTCGCGGAAGATCCACGGCCGGCCCTGCGCCGCGCGGCCGACCATGACCGCGTCGGCCCCCGTCGCCGCCAGCACGCCCTGCGCCTTCTCGGGGCTGGTGATGTCGCCATTGGCGACCACGGGCACGCGCACGGCGGCCTTCACGGCGGCGATGGTGTCGTATTCGGCCTCGCCCTTGTACCCCTGCTCGCGCGTGCGCCCATGCACGGTGAGCATCTGGATGCCCACGGCCTCGAACCGGCGCGCGAGCTGCACGGCGTTGCGGTGCTGCGCGCACCAGCCTGTGCGCATCTTCAGGGTGACGGGCACGCCGCGCGGCGCGCAGGCGTCGACCACGGCCTGCGCGATCTCCACCGCCAGCACCTCGTTCTGCATGAGGGCGGAGCCCGCCCACTTGTTGCAGACCTTCTTGGCCGGGCAGCCCATGTTGATGTCGATGATCTGCGCGCCCCGGTCCACGTTGTAGAGCGCGGCCTCGGCCATCATGGCCGCGTCGGTGCCCGCGATCTGCACGGCGATCGGACCCGGCTCGCCCTCGTGGTTGGCGCGGCGGCTGGTCTTGAGGCTGGCCCACAGGTCCTTGCGCGAGGTGACCATCTCGCTGACCGCGTAGCCCGCGCCCAAGCGCTTGCAGAGCTGGCGGAAAGGCCGGTCCGTCACGCCCGCCATGGGGGCGACGAACAGGCGGTTCGCCAGGGAATAGGGGCCGATCTGCAGGGCGGGCATGGAGGGAGGACGCGCGAGGGAGGCGGGATTGTACCTGCTCAAAATTTCAGCAACCAAAATGCCTGCGGGGGCCACGGTGGAGCAGCTACGGGGCGACGCGCCGCCTCTGCGCCATGTGGCGCAGATAGGCGATGAGGTCGTCCAGCGCCCGCTCGTCGAGCTGCTGCGGGCCGAAGGCCGGCATGGACCGGCCGGGCCAGTGGCGCACGCTCGCCGGGTCGCGGATCAGGCGGCGCAGCGCCGCCGGCTGGAAGTAGTCCACCGGGCTCATGGGCTGGTTCAGGTCGGGGCCGATGGTGGCCGCGCCGCCACCGTTCAGGGTGTGGCAGGCCAGGCACTGGGCCACGAACACGGACAGCCCGCGCCGCGCGGGGTCGTCCGCCGGCAGCCGCGCGGCCACGTCGATCTGCGGCCAGCGGCGCTGCGGCGGCTCGCGCACCGCCATGCGGGCGACGGCGTAGGGCCACTGCTCGTCCGACACCCCCGTGGCCACGGGCCACACGATGTAGAACGGCCCCGGCCCGGCGGCCTTGCCCGGCAGCGCGGGCCAAGGGGCGCCCTGCGGCTCCACGGCCAGCCAGGGCTGCCCCGCGCCCGTGCGCAGCGCCAGCGCGCCGGGCAGCTGCGCCACGAAGCCGTCGGTGGCCACCACCTCCAGCGTGTCGGCCGGCGTGAGGCCCAGGCCCTGCAGCACCACGGCCAGCGGCACGGCGCGCCAGCGCATGGGGCGGTGGTAAGCCCCGTCGCGCGGCACGTCGATCTCGCGCGCCTGCGCGTGCCCAGCCAGCGCCGCACCGTCGTACTGCCGGCGGCCGCCCGGCCCTTCGACCTCCAGCGTGGCCGCCTGGGCGCCGGCCAGCGCCCACACGCACGCCAGGGCGGCCAGGGCGCGCCAGCGGCTGGGCGAACGCATGCATGAAACTCCCGGCATGGCTCCCTCCTGTACGAAAACACCCACGATACAAGACCCCTCGCGGACTGCACAAGAGCGCACGGGCGCCCCTTAGGGCGTGTCATCCCATGATTTCCCCACGCGCTGGCCCCGCAATGGGGATGGATGCACGAAGCGCGGCGCAGCCAATAGCCGTAGCTATTGGCAAGCCGTGCGACAAAGCAGACGCCCCATTGCGCAGCCAGCCCGAAGGGAGGGGCATGCGGGCGGCGCATTGCGTCGTTGCGGCTCGCTTGCGTAGCCGAGCTACGCGGCACTCACCGCGCCTAGCACTGCACCGCCCGCATGCCCCTCGCGTGGGGAAATCATGGGATGACACGCCCTAAACTCCGCCTCCATGGAAATCTGGATGCACCAGTTGCTGCAATGGCTGGCCCTGCCGCAGTTCGGCCTCTCCACGGTCTTCGTGGTCTCGCTCGTCTCGGCCACGCTGCTGCCGCTCGGCTCGGAGCCTGCCGTGTTCGGGCTGGTCAAGCTCAACCCGGAGCTGTTCTGGCCAGCCGTGCTCGTGGCTACGGCCGGCAACACGCTGGGCGGCGCCATCAGCTGGTGGATGGGCCTGGGCGCGCACAAGGCCTGGCATGCCGCCCGCACGCGCCGCGCGGACGGCCTGCCGCTGGAGGGCGCCCGGGCGCCGCGCGAGCTCTCGCGCACCGAGCGCCGCGCGCGCGTGTGGCTGCGCCGCTGGGGCGCCAAGACCTGCCTGCTGAGCTGGCTGCCCGTGGTGGGTGACCCGCTGTGCGCCGTGGCCGGCTGGCTGCGCCTGCCGTTCTGGCCCTGCGTGATGTACATGGCCATCGGCAAGCTGCTGCGCTACACGACCATGACGGCGGGGCTGCTGCACCTCGTGCCCGGCCTGTGGACGCCGTGACTTGCACGCTCTCATTACTGTAGCGGACTGCGCTTTGTGGGCGGGCTCCACGCCCCATTTTTATGCCCAGAATCCGCACTGCTACACTCGTTCGCCCTCTTCTTCCTGACCCTCTCGAAAGACCGCCCGACATGAAATCCTTCGCCCTGCGCAGCCTCGCTGCCCTGCTGTCGTTCGGCCTGGTGGCCGGCGCCAGCGCCCAAGGCACCGACTGGCCCGCCAAGCAGCCCCTCACGCTGATCGTGCCGTTCGGCCCCGGCTCCAGCCCCGACACCATGGCCCGCGCCGTGGCCGAGGAGGCCGGCAAGACCCTGCAGCAGACCATCGTGGTGCAGAACAAGCCCGGCGCCAGCGGCAACCTGGGCACCGACGCCATCGCCAAGGCCAAGCCCGACGGCTACACCTTCGGCGTCTCCATCACCGGCCCGCTGGTGAACAACACGGTCATCTACAAGAACCTGCCCTACAAGCCCGCCACCGACCTGACGCCGCTCACGCTGGCCGTGCACCAGTACAACGTGCTCGTGGTGCCCGCCAATTCGCCCATCAAGTCGCTGCCCGACCTGGTGGCCGAAATGAAGAAGCCCGGCGCCAAGCTGAACTTCCCCAGCACCGGCGCGGGCACCGTGTCGCACCTGGCGGTGGAACTGCTGCTGGACCGCGTGGGCGGCAAGGCGCTGCACGTGCCCTACAAGTCCTCGCCCGACGCCGTCACCTCGCTGCTGAGCGGCGACACCACCTTCGCCGCCCTGCCCCCCGTGGCAGCCATGCCCATGGTGCAGGACGGCCGCCTGCGCGCCATCGCCGCCGTGTCGGCCAAGCGCCTGTCCTTCCTGCCCGACACGCCCACCATGGCCGAGCTGGGCTACCCCGGCGTGGAAGGCTCCGGCTGGATCGGCTTCGTGGCGCCCGCCGGCATTCCGGCCGACGTGAAGACCCGCCTCAATGCGGCCCTGACCCAAGCCCTTGCCTCCCCGGCCGTGGGCCAGCGCCTCAAGACCATGCACATGGAACCGGCCCCCACCTCGCCGGAAGCCTTCGGCCAATACATGGCCGAGGAGTTGCAGCGCTGGTCGCCGCTGATCAAGCGGCTGAACCTGGCGGAAAACTGATCCGCCTCGCCAGCAAAAAGGCCTGCCAGCGTATTGCGCTGGCAGGCCTTTTTGCGGGCGCCGCGCCGCCGTCAGGCGATGGCGCGCATGAAGGTTTCCATCTTCATCGCCGTCTCTCGGATCTCGCTGTCCGGGTCGGAGCCGGCCACCGTGCCCGCACCCGCGTAGAGGCGCAGGTAGCGGTCGCCGTCGTACTTCGCGCAGCGCAGCGTCAGCGCCCATTCGCCGTCACCGCCCTCGCGCTGCCAGCCCACCAGGCCGGCGAAGTATTCGCGGTCGAACGGCTCCAGCGCCTGGATGTGCGCGAACGCCTGCGCCGTGGGAAAGCCGCAGATGGCCGGCGTGGGGTGCAGCGCGCAGGCCAGCTCCAGCGCCGACACGGCGGGATTCCGCAGGCGCCCGGTGATGAAGGTGGACAGATGCCAGAGCGCGTCGGTGCCGATCACCGACGGGCCCTCGGGCACGTCCAAGTCGTCGCAGTGCGCGCGCAGGATGCGCACGATGTCGCTCACCACGTAGCCGTGCTCGCGCAGATCCTTCTCGGAGACGGCCAGGCCCTCGCGGCGCGCCTGGTCCTCGGCCGGATCGGCCACGCGCGGGATGGAGCCGGCCAGCGGGTTGATGAACACGCGGTCGCCCTCGCGGCGCACCAGCAGTTCGGGGCTGGCGCCGAGCATGACGGCGGCGGGCTTGCCGGCGGCCGCATCTTCAGACCAGGCGGGCACGGCGAAGGTGTAGCCGTGCGCATTGCGGCGCAGCAGGTCGCGCAGCACGTCGGCGTATTCGATGGGCGCGTCCAGCTCCACGTCCATGGCGCGCGACAGCACGATCTTGCGCACGCCGCCCTGCTCATACAAATCGAGCGCCTTGCGCACCATGTCGCCATAGACCTCCGGCGCGGGCACGGGCTGGCGCTGGAGCACGGCCGGCCGGCGCCCTGCCGGCGCGGCCACGCCGCGCGGCGGCACGGGTGCAGCCTGCAGCTGCGGCGCGATGGTGAAGCTGGCCTTGCGCGCGGTGTCGAACGGCACCAGGCCGAACAGCACGGGCTGGGCGATGCCCGCCTCGCGCGCGCTGGCGAACAGCCGGCGGATGCCGTCGGCACTCACCGGCTCGTGGGCCCGCACGGCGTCCTGCACGCCGTGCGAGCGCTGCTGCAGCGTGGGCGAGGCGAAGAACACCTCGCCGTGCGCCAGCCCGTCCACCATCCAGCCGTCGGCCGGTTGTTCCAGCGCCGTCATACGTTGAACAGGAAGTTCATCACGTCGCCATCCTTGACGACGTATTCCTTGCCTTCGGCGCGCATCTTGCCCGCGTCCTTGGCGCCCTGCTCGCCCTTGTACTGGATGAAGTCGTCGAACGCGATGGTCTGCGCGCGGATGAAGCCGCGCTCGAAATCGCCGTGGATCACGCCCGCGGCCTGGGGCGCGGTGTCGCCCTTGTGGATGGTCCAGGCGCGCACCTCCTTCACGCCGGCGGTGAAGTAGGTCTGCAGGCCCAGCAGGCCATAGCCCGCGCGGATCAGGCGGTTCAGGCCGGGCTCGGCCAGGCCCATTTCCTCCAGGAACATGGCGCGGTCGTCGTCGCTCATCTCGGCCATTTCGGCCTCGATCTTGGCGCAGATGGCCACCACGGGCGCGTTCTGCGCGGCGGCGTAGTCCTTGAGCTTGTCGAGCAGCGGGTTGTTTTCGAACCCGTCCTCGGCCACGTTGCCCACGAACATGGCGGGCTTGGCGGTGATGAGGCAGAACTGCTTGAGCAGGGGCGCGTCTTCCTTGCTCACCTCGATGGTGCGCGCGGGCTTGCCTTCGTCGAGCGCGGCCTGGATGGGCGTGAGGAGCTGCACGAGCTTGGCCGCTTCCTTGTCGTTGCCGCTCTTGGCGGCCTTGCTGTAGCGGTTGAGGGCCTTCTCGACGGTGGCGAGGTCGGCCAAGCACAGCTCGGTCTGGATGACCTCGATGTCGGCGATCGGATCCACCTTGCCCGCGACGTGGATCACGTTCGGGTCCTCGAAGCAGCGCACCACGTTGACGATGGCGTCCGTCTCGCGGATGTGCGCGAGGAACTGGTTGCCCAGGCCCTCGCCCTTGCTCGCGCCGGCCACCAGGCCCGCGATGTCCACGAACTCGACGATGGCGGGCACGGTGCGCTCGGGGCTGACGATCTCGGCGAGCTGCGCCATGCGCGGGTCGGGCACTTCCACCACGCCGGTGTTGGGCTCGATGGTGCAGAAGGGATAGTTCTCGGCGGCGATGCCGGCCTTGGTGAGGGCGTTAAAGAGGGTGGACTTGCCCACGTTGGGCAGGCCCACGATGCCGCATTTCAGGCTCATGGCAGGGCTTTCAGGTGTTCTGGGGAAAGCCTGCGATTCTATTCAGTCGAATTTGAGATTGGCGGCCACGGGCTGCCCCACGCGCAGCAGCAGGCCCGCGCCCTCCCGCACGATGGCGTTCATGCCGAAGGTGATGCCGCCGTTCATGCGCGCGTCCTGCCGGTAGCCGCGCAGCGTGTCGCCCACCGCCGTGCCGCGCTGCGCCGTGGCGGGGTCGATGTCGGGGATGGGGCAGCGCGTGCAGGGCTTGACGTGCTGCAGCCATGCCTCGCCCCCGTCCGCGAGGATGTGCAGGCCGTCGATGCGGTCTTCGTCGTGCGCCTCCACGCCGGCGATCACCAGGTTGGGCCGGAAGCGCTCCATGCCCACGGCCGCGTGGCCGCCAGCGGCGAGCCGCTCGTTGAGGCCGTCGAGCGACGCCTGGCTGGCCACCAGCACCGGAAAGCCGTCGGCGAACTGGTTGGGCGCCTCCACGCCGCCCGTCCACTTCAGGCTCGACAGGCGACGGTGGGCCGGATCGAAGCGCACCAGGCGGCAGGGTGTGCCGAGGAAGTCGGTGAACCACTGCGCCGCGACCGCGCCCATGTCCCAGGCGGGCACGGTGTCGTCCCACACGCGCACGGTGGCGGGCTGCTCCACGCGGTCCAGCGACAGGTGCAGCGCCAGCATGCCGGGGGCGCGCAGCACCAGGTCGCTGCTGCGCAGCTCGGGGCGCACCAGCGCCATGCGCGGCCAGTCGCGCTGGGTGAGGAAGACGCCCTGCGGGTCCACCACCATCCAGGCACGGTCGAGGTCCAGGCCGGTGTCGGTCAGCAAGGCCTCGCGCACCTCGATGCCGGCGCAGGACTTGACGGGGTGGATGAACAGCCGGGCGATGGTGCCGGCCAGGTCGTGGTCAGGACGAAACACGGTGGCGCTCCGCGGTTGCAGGGGCGCCGATTGTGCCCTCCTACAATCCCGCGCATGGCGCAGACTTTTGACGTATGTATCCGCGGCGCGGGCGTGGTGGGCCGCACCTTGGCACTCTTGCTGGCCCGCGACCGGCTGCGCGTGGCGCTGGTGGCGCCGCCCGCGCGCCCGGCGCAGGAGGACGTGCGCGAAGACGTGCGTGCTTATGCACTCAATGCCGCCTCGCGCGCGCTGCTGGAGTCCGTGCGCGGCTGGCCGGATGCGCAGCACGCCACAGCGGTGCGGCAGATGCAGGTGCAGGCCGACCAGGACGGCGCGGTGCATTTCGACGCCGCGCAGCAAGGCAGCGACGCACTCGCCTGGATCGTCGACGTGCCCGCGCTGGAGGCGCGCTTGGCCGAGGCCGTGCGCTACCAGCCGCTGGTGGAGGCGGTGGAGGCGCCCGTGGCCGCGCCGCTCACCGTGGTCTGCGAGGGCCGCGCCAGCCGCACGCGCGCGGAGTTCGGCGTGGAATTTGACGTGACGCCCTACGCCCAGCACGCCATCGCCACGCGCCTGGTGTGCGAGCAGCCCCACGGCCAGGCGGCGCGCCAGTGGTTCCTGGCCGACGGCGGCATCCTCGCTTTCCTGCCCCTGGAAGGCGCGCAGGGGAACTCCGTGGCCGTGGTGTGGTCAGTTCCCCAGGAGCGCGCCACCGAATGGCTGCACGCCGATGACGACACTTTCACCCACCACCTGCACGAAGCGAGCCGCGGCGCGCTGGGCGCGCTGCGCATGATCGCCCCGCGCGCCAGCTGGCCGCTGCAGCAGGCCCAGGCGCGCCACTGGTGCGGGCTGCTGCCCGGGCAGGCCCGGCAGGCCTGGGCGCTGGCGGGCGATGCCGCGCACAACGTGCACCCGCTGGCCGGCCAGGGGCTGAACCTGGGCCTGGCCGACGCGCAGGCGCTGGCGCGCGTGCTGCATGCGCGCGAGCCCTGGCGCGCCTTGAGCGACCCGCGCCCGCTGCGCCGCTACGAGCGCGAGCGCAAGGCTGCGCTGCTGCCCATGGGGCTGGTCATGGACGGCCTGCAGCAGCTCTTTACCCGCCGCGAGAGCGCCCTGGCCGCGCTGCGCAACTGGGGCATGAAGGGCTTCGAGCGCAGCGGACCGCTCAAGCACTGGGTGGCCCGCCAGGCCATGGGCGCGCGCTGACCGAACGAACACTCTCCGAATGAAGACCATGAAACTCCTCCCCACCCTGCTCGCCGCCGCGGCCCTCTCCACCAGCCTGGGCGCCAGCGCGCAGGACGCGGCGATCCGCAAGACCCTGGGCGAACGCATCCCCCAGTTGCAGCAGATCGACGAAGTGCGCCCCACGCCGATGAAGGGCCTGTACGAGGTGCGCATCGGCACCGACCTGTTCTACACCGACGCCCAGGGCAACTACCTGATCCAGGGCGAGCTGATCGACACCAAGGCGCGGCGCAACCTCACCGAGGACCGCATCAACAAGCTGACGGCGGTGGACTTCAAGGCGCTGCCCCTGCAGGACGCGTTCACCGTGGTGCGCGGCGACGGCAGCCGCAAGCTGGCCGTGTTCGAGGACCCGAACTGCGGCTACTGCAAGCGCTTCGAGAAGGACATGCAGAACGTGGACAACGTGACCGTCTACATGTTCCTCTACCCCATCCTCAGTCCCGACTCGGCCGAGAAGTCGCGCAACATCTGGTGCGCCAAGGACCGGGTGGCCGCGTGGGACGACCACATGCTGCGCGACAAGGTGCCCGCCGCCGCGAGCTGCGACACCTCGGCGCTGCAGCGCAACCTGGCGTTCGGGCGCAAGCACAAGATCACCGGCACGCCCACGCTGATCTTCAGCGACGGCTCGCGCGTGCCCGGCGCCATCGGCGCGCAGGAAGTGGAGCGCCGCCTGGCCGAGGTCGCCAGCAGCAAGTAGCCGGGCGGGCAGCGCGTGCCGCTCCTTATTCAGGAGCTGGTTGCGCTTTCACGCATTGGGTTTCGGATAGAAAACCCATTGAAACCCTTGCTAGCCAAGCGCAAGCAGCTCCTGAATCGATACCGCCATGGCGCCCATCCACTACCGCATCGACCCCGCGCAGCAGCACGCCCACCTCTACCGAGTCACCCTCACGGTGGCCCGGCCCGCCGCTGGGCAGGAGCTGTCGCTGCCCGTGTGGATCCCCGGCAGCTACCTGGTGCGCGAGTTCTCCAAGAACCTGCAGTCGCTGCGCGCCAGCCAGGGCGGCGCCGAGGTGGCGCTGGAGCAGCTGGACAAACACCGCTGGCGCGCGCGCTGCCGCCCCGGCAAGCCGCTGGTGCTGGAGTACGAGGTGGCCGCCTACGACACCTCCGTGCGCACCGCGTGGCTGGACGCCACGCGCGGCTTCTTCAACGGCACCAGCCTGTGCCTGCGCGTGCACGGCCAGGAAGACCAGCCGCACGACCTGGAGGTGGTGCGCCCGCGCGCCATGGCCGGCTGGTCGCTGGCCACGGGCCTGCCCGCGCACCACACTGCGCGCTCGGGCTTCGGCACCTACCGCGCGCACGGCTATGACGAGCTGGTGGACTGCCCCGTGGAAATGGGCCCGTTCTGGAGCATCCGCTTCACCGCGCGCGGCGTGCCGCACCGGCTGGTAGTCGCGGGCGCGGCGCCCTCGTTCGACGGCAAGCGCCTGGTCCGCGACGTGCGGCGCATCTGCGAGGAGGCCATCGCCTTCTGGCACGGCGAAGGCCGCCCGCCCTTCGCCAGCTACGTGTTCCTGCTCAATGTGGTGCACGACGGCTACGGCGGGCTGGAGCACCGCAACTCCACCGCCCTCATCTGCGGCCGGCGCGACCTGCCGCGCGTGGGCCAGAGCGACAAGGAGCTGCAGGCGAGCGAAGGCTACACCCAGCTGCTGGGCCTCATCAGCCACGAATACTTCCACACCTGGAACGTCAAGCGCCTGCGCCCGCAGGAATTCGCCCAGTACGACTACACACGCGAGAACTACACCGAGCTGCTGTGGTTCTTCGAAGGCTTCACCAGCTACTACGACGACCTGCTGCTGCGCCGCGCCGGCCTGATCGACCACGCCACCTACCTGCGCCTGCTCGCCAAGACCGCCAACCAGGTGCTGCAGACGCCCGGCCGCCATGTGCAAAGCGTGGCCCAGGCCAGCTTCGACGCCTGGGTCAAGTACTACCGCCAGGACGAGAACACGCCCAACGCCACGGTGAGCTACTACACCAAGGGCGCGCTGGTCGCCCTGTGCCTCGACCTCGCCCTGCGCCGCGAAGGCCGCACCACGCTCGACGCGGTGATGCGCGCCCTGTGGCAGCACACCGGCGCGGGCCCCATGGCCGAGGCCGACCTGCTCGCGCAGCTGCGCACGCTCTCGGGCCGGGACTGGTCCGCCGAGATCGCCCAGTGGGTGCACGGCACCGGCGAGCTGCCCCTGGCCAAGCTGCTGGCCGCCCACGGCCTGCGGCTGCAGGCCGACACCGCACAGCTCGCCCAGCGCCTGGGCCTGCGCGTGCAGGAAAGCGCCGGCCTGCAAATCAAGGCCGTGCTGCGCGGCGGCGCGGCCGAAGCCGCCGGCTTCATGGCCGGCGACGAATGGCTGGCCGTGGAAACCCCGGGCGAGGCCTGGCGCGTGCACAAGCTCGACGACGTGCCGCTCTACGCGGGCAACACCAGCCAAATCAACGCCCAGGTCACCGCCCTGGTGGCGCGCGACCGGCGCCTGCTGCGCCTGCCGCTCACGCTGCCGGCGGCCGGCACCACGGGCGACACGGTGCGCATCGACGTGTCCGACGCCAGCATCGCCCAGCAATGGCTTGGGTATAGTCAGCCGGTTTGAACCACTACACACCGGAGAACAGCACCTTGGCCTACGAATGCATCGAAGTCCGCACCGAAGCGGACAAGGTCGGCGTCATCACGCTCAACCGCCCCAAGCAGCTCAACGCCCTCAACGACCAGCTCATGAACGAGCTGGGCGAGGCTCTGAAGGCCTTCGATGCCGACGAGAAGATCGGCTGCATCGTCCTCACGGGCAGCGAGAAGGCCTTCGCCGCCGGTGCCGACATCGGCGCCATGGCCAAGTACAGCTTCGCCGACGCCTACAAGGGCGACTACATCACGCGCAACTGGGAGCAGATTCGCCTGATCCGCAAGCCCGTCATCGCCGCCGTCAGCGGCTACGCCCTGGGCGGCGGCTGCGAGCTGGCCATGATGTGCGACTTCATCATCGCCGCCGACAACGCCAAGTTCGGCCAGCCCGAGATCAAGCTGGGCGTGATCCCCGGCGCGGGCGGCACGCAGCGCCTGCCGCGCGCCGTGGGCAAGGCCAAGGCCATGGACATGGCCCTCACCGCCCGCATGATGGACGCCCAGGAAGCCGAGCGCGCCGGGCTGGTCAGCCGCGTCGTGCCCATGGACAAGCTCATGGAAGAAGCCCTGGGCGCCGCCCTGGTCATCTGCGGCTTCTCGCAGATCGCCGTGATGGCCGCCAAGGAAACCGTGAACCGCGCCTTCGAGGGCACCCTGTCCGACGGCCTGATGTACGAGCGCCGCCTGTTCCACGCGCTGTTCGCCACGCAGGACCAGAAGGAAGGCATGGACGCCTTCGTGAACAAGCGCGCCGCAAATTTCACGCACCAGTGATTTTTTAGGCTATAATCTCGCGCTTCGGTGGTATAGCTCAGTTGGTTAGAGCGCAGCATTCATAATGCTGATGTCCCAGGTTCAAGTCCCGGTACCACCACCACACAACGAGAAACCCGCAGTACCCTAGGTGCTGTGGGTTTTTTTCTTGTGGCCCTCTCGTCAACAGCCCCTGGATACACACCATGACACGCTGCCCCCCGCTGTCCGCCCTGGCCACACTGGCATTGGCCGCCACGCTGGCCCTGCCCCTGGCGGCACAGGCGCAACAGGCGCCCCCTCCCGCCGGTCAGCGCACCTTCCCCGAAGCCGCGCAGCGCGGCACCCTGAAGATCGTGAACGGCACCAGCGCGGAGCTCAACGGCAAGCCCATCCGCCTGGCGCCCGGCCTGCGCATCTTCACGCCCCAGAACGCCCTGGTGTTCGCCCACACCCTGGCTGGCAAATCCCTAAAGGTGAACTACGTGATCGAGGCCAGCACCGGCATGCTGCACACTGCCTGGATCCTGACCGAGGCCGAGGCCAAGCAGCCGCGCAAGAGCAGCGGCGCCACGGTCACCAACATCCGCACCGGTACGTGAGGCGCGCCATGACCAAGAAAGTCTTCATCAAGACCTTCGGCTGCCAGATGAACGAGTACGACTCGGACAAGATGGCCGACGTGATGCAGGCCGCCGAAGGCTACGAGCCCACGCAGGATATCGACGAGGCCGACCTGATCCTGTTCAACACCTGCTCGGTGCGCGAGAAGGCGCAGGAGAAGGTGTTTTCCGACCTGGGCCGCGTCAAGCACCTGAAGGAGCGCGGCGTGCTCATCGGCGTGGGCGGCTGCGTGGCCAGCCAGGAGGGCGAAGAGATCATCAAGCGCGCGCCCTACGTGGACGTGGTCTTCGGCCCGCAGACGCTGCACCGCCTGCCCGAACTGCTGGCCGCGCGCGCGGCCAAGGCGCGGCCGCAGGTGGACATCAGCTTCCCCGAGATCGAGAAGTTCGACCACCTGCCGCCCGCGCGCGTGGAGGGCGCGAGCGCCTTCGTCTCCATCATGGAAGGCTGCTCCAAGTACTGCAGCTACTGCGTGGTGCCCTACACGCGCGGCGAGGAGGTGAGCCGCCCGTTCGACGACGTGCTGGTCGAGGTGGCGGGCCTGGCCGACCAGGGCGTGAAGGAAGTGACGCTGCTGGGCCAGAACGTGAACGCCTACCTGGGCGCGATGGGCGACACGGCGGAGAAAGCCGACTTCGCCCTGCTGCTCGAATACGTGGCCGAGATCCCCGGCATCGAGCGCATCCGCTACACCACGAGCCACCCCAACGAATTCACGCCCCGGCTGATCGAAGCGTATGCGCGGATCCCGAAGCTCGTCAGCCACCTGCACCTGCCCGTGCAGCACGGCTCAGACCGTATCCTCATGGCGATGAAGCGCGGCTACACGGCCATGGAATACAAGAGCACCATCCGCAAGCTGCGCGCCATCCGCCCCGACATGGCGATGAGCAGCGACTTCATCGTGGGCTTCCCCGGCGAGACGGAGGAAGACTTCCAGAAGATGATGAAGCTGATCCACGACGTGCGCTTCGACAACTCCTTCAGCTTCATCTTCAGCCCGCGCCCCGGCACGCCCGCGGCCAACCTGCCCGACGACACGCCGCACGACGTGAAGCTGCGCCGGCTGCAGGAGCTGCAGGCCGTCATCAACCAGAACATCAAGGACATCAGCGAGGAGCGCGTAGGCACCGTGCAGCGCCTGCTGGTCGAGGGCGCATCCAAGCGCGACGGCGGCGAGCTGATGGGCCGCACCGAGTGCAACCGCGTCGTCAACTTCCCCGGCCACCCGCGCCTGATCGGCCAGATGGCCGACGTGCGCATCACCGAGGCCCGCACCTACACCCTGCGCGGCGAAGTGCTCACGGCCGAGGCGGTGCACGCGGCGGCATGAGGCCTTTCGCCGGCCTGTCCTTCCAGCAGTTGCTGCTGCTGGCTTTCGTGTGGATAGGCACGCTGCTCGGCGCCAGCTCCCTGCGGGCGCTGTTCACGCTGGAGCAGCTCATGCTGCAAAGCCGCCAGGGCGCGGCCGAGGCCATCGCGCTCTCCACCACGGCGCAGAGCCTGGGCGTGCACAGCCAGAGCCTGGAGCGCGCCGCCCGGCAGTCGCTGGTGCTGGCCGACGCGGGCCTGCGCCGCCGCTTCGAGGAGGGCACCGGCGAGGCCCTGGCCCTGCTGCAGCGGCTGCAGGCCAGCGGCCTGCAAAGCGAGGTGGCCGAGCGCTGGCGCATGCACCTGGCCGAGGTGGCTGCCCTGCTCGCCGGCCCCAAGGCCCAGTCGCTGGAGAACGAGCGCGCGGCCGCGGCCCTGTTCCTGGAGATCGACGCGCTCAACACGCTGATCGCCCAGCAGGTGCAGGACATCAACACCCGCCGCAGCAGCACGCTGCAGGACCAGATCGAGGCCAGCCGCCGCTCGGTCACGCACCAGGTGGTGGGCGTGATCGTGCTGGCGCTGGTGCTGGCGCTGGCGTTGGGCATCGGCCTGGCGCGCCCCTTCAAGCGGCTGGAGCGCGCCATCCGCCGCCTGGGCGAGAACGCGCTGGACCGGCCCGTGGACATCGCCGGCCCGGCCGACGTGCGGCGCGTGGGCCAGCAGCTCGAATGGCTGCGCGTGCGCCTGCTGGAACTGGACGCGGACAAGGCGCGCTTCCTGCGCCACGTGTCGCACGAGCTCAAGACGCCCCTGGCCTCCCTGCGCGAGGGCGTGGCCCTGCTGCAGGACGGCGTGACCGGCGCGCTGAACGCCGAGCAGCGCGAGGTGGTGGGCATCCTGCACCAGAATACGCTGGCGCTGCAGGGCGAGATCGAGGCCCTGCTGCGCTTCAACGCCGCTGCCTTCGAGGCGCGCCAGCTGCACCGCCGCCCCACCGACCTGCTGGCCCTGCTGGAGGCGCAGGTGGAAGCCCAGCGCCTGCAATGGCAGGCGCGCCGGCTGCAGGTCGTCGTCGAAGGCCCGTCGGTGGAGTTGCCGCTGGACGCGGAGAAAATCGCCTCTGCCGTGGGCAACCTGCTGTCCAACGCCATCCGCTTCTCGCCCGAGGGCGGCGTGATCCGCATCACCCTCACGCGCCAGCCCGGATGCGTGCGTGTGGACTTCATGGACCAGGGGCCCGGAGTGCACGAGAATGACCGCTCGCGCATCTTCGAACCCTTCTACCGCGGCGTGCGCCAGCCGGCCGACGCCGCGCGCGGCTCGGGCATCGGCCTGTCCATCGTCCAGGAATACATCCAGGCCCACGGCGGGCGCGTCGAGGTGGTGCAGGACGGCCCGCGCACTTTCTTCCGCATCGAGCTTGTGCAATGAAACGACAACCCCTTGAGGCCTTCCGCTCCGCAGTCCTCCTCGCGGCCATGCTGCTCGCAGGCTGCGGCGCCTGGGCACCGCGCGCCCAGGAGCGGCCGCAGGCCGTGGAAACCGTGCCCGCCACACCGCCTGCCCCGCCGCCGCCTGCCCCCGTGCAGCCGCAGCCGCAGCCGGACGAGGAGACTCCCGCCGCCATCGAGCCGCCGCCGCTCAAGGACATCCTGGCCTACGCCCACCGCGCGGCCCGCTTCACGCCCGCCGAGCTGGCGGCCGAGCTCGCGCGGCTCACGCCGCAGCAGGACGCCTCGGCCCAGCAGCAGCTGGAGCTAGCCCTGGCCCTGGGCCAGACGCGCCAGCCGGCCGACACGGCCCGCGCCCTGGCCCTGGTGCAGCGCGTGATCGCGCGCAGCGACGGCCCCCCGCCTACCGCGCGCTGGCACGCCTGCTGGAAAACTTCTACCTGCAGCAGCGCCGCCTGGAAGACCAGGCCGACCGCCAGGCCCAGCAGGTCAAAGAACTGCAGCGCAAGACCGACCAACTGAACGAGCGCCTGGAGGCCATGCGCGCCATCGAGCGCAGCCTGAACACCCGCCCGCCCACCAACGGCAGGTAACGCCATGCCCCACACCCACGCGCACAAGCCCCGCATCCTCGTCGTGGACGACGACGCCGACATGCTGCGCCTGCTGTCGCTGCGCCTGGCCGCCAGCGGCTACGAGATCACCACCGCCGGCTCCGCCGAGGAGGCCCTGGCCCAGTTGGAGCTGGCGCGCCCGCAGCTCGTGCTGAGCGACGTGCGCCTGCCCGGCCGCGACGGGCTGGCCCTGTTCGACGAGGTGCGCACGCGCCACCCCGCGCTGCCGGTGATCCTGCTCACGGCCCACGGCACCATCCCCGACGCGGTGGAGGCCACCGCGCGCGGCGTGTTCACCTACCTCACCAAGCCCTACGACGCGCAGGAGCTGCTGGACAAGGTGCAGCAGGCCCTGGCGCTGAGCGCCCCGGCGCCCGCCAGCCCGCACGCCAGCGAAACCTGGCGCAGCGCCATCGTCAGCCGCTCCGCGCGCATGGCCGACCTGCTGGCCGAGGCGCACATGGTGGCGCGCTCGGACGCCAGCGTGCTGCTGCTGGGCGACAGCGGCAGCGGCAAGGAGCTGCTGGCCCGCGCCATCCACCGCGCCAGCCCGCGCGCCGCGCGGCCCTTCGTGGCGGTGAACTGCGGCGCCATTCCCGAGGCGCTGCTGGAGTCCGAGCTGTTCGGCCACGTCAAGGGCGCGTTCACCGACGCGGTGAGCCACCACAAGGGCCTGTTCCAGGCGGCCGACGGCGGCACGCTGCTGCTAGACGAGATCGGCGACATGCCGCTGGCGCTGCAGGTCAAGCTGCTGCGCGTGCTGCAGGAGCGCGCGGTGCGCCCCGTGGGCGCGGCCCAGGCCACGGCCGTGGACGTGCGCATCATCTCCGCCACGCACCGCGACCTGGAAGAGGCCATGGCCGCGGGCCTGTTCCGCGAAGACCTGTTCTACCGCCTGAACGTGGTCACGCTGCAGCTTCCCACGCTGGCCGAGCGGCGCGAGGACATCCCGCTGCTGGCCAACCACTTCCTGCACACGCTGGCCGCCAAGTACGGCAAGCGCCTGTCGGGCTTCTCGCCCGAGGCGCTCAAGGCCCTGGCCGCCGCGCCCTGGCCCGGCAACGTGCGCCAGCTCTACAACGTGGTCGAGCAGGCGTGCGCGCTGTCCACCACGCCGCTGGTGCCGCTTACCCTGGTGCAGCGCGCGCTGCGCACGCCCACGGTGCAGGTGCTCAGCCTGGCCGAGGCGCGCCAGCGCTTCGAACGCGGCTACCTCGTGGACCTGCTCAAGATGACCGACGGCAGCGTGGCCGATGCGGCGCGGCTCGCCCAGCGCAACCGCACCGAGTTCTACCGTCTGCTGCAAAAGCACGGGCTTACGCCCGGGCATTTCAAGGGCGAAGGGGACGCAGGCCCGCCTGTCGCCGAAGAGCGACAGGGCTAAGTCCTTGATCTGGCTGGCTTCTCGGCCCTTCCCCTTCGGGGCGTCGCCCTTTGGCGACAAAAGGGCGGCTTTCAGGGCCCCGCAGCGCCGCTGTACATGCGCTTACAGCACGGATCCATCCCAAGCTGTTGATACACAAGGTTTTTTCCAGGCTGGCACAGGGTTTGCCCTATCGCCAGCATGCACAAGACCGCCACCTCCTCCCAGCCCTACCGCCCTGCCGCCGTGGCGCGCCGTGGCGCCAGCTATCCGCGGCCCGTGGTCTCGCAGCGGAGCCTGCTGCGCGAAGAGCGCCACCCCAACGCCGTCACCGCGCCGCCCGTGCACCGCGGTTCCATGGCACCGCAGCCGTGGCGGGGGTTCTGGAACAGCATCGGCACCGCGATGCTCATACGCCTGACCGGCCGCAAGGCCACTGCCAGCGACACCGCCCCGCGCGCGCCCTGGCAGGACGCCGCGCAGCGGCGCCGGCAGGTGTTTTTGGCCTTCACGCTGCTGTGCAGCGCGGCGGCCACCTCCCTGTTCGCGCAGGTGCAGCCCGCCTACGACAGCGCCTGGCTCGAATACGGCCAGCTGGCGCTGTTCGCGCTGCTGTCCGCCTGGGTGGTGAGCGGCTTCACCACCGCCGTCATGGGCGCCTGGGTGATGCTGCGCGGCGACCCGCACGCGCTGTCGGCGCGCAGCGTGGCCGGCCACGGCCTGAGCCCCGATGCGCGCACCGCCATCGTCATGCCGATCTGCAACGAGGACGTAGCCACCGTCTTTGCCGGGCTGCGCGCCACCTGCGAATCGGTGGCGGCGACAGGGCATGGAACCACGTTCGACGTGTTCGTGCTGTCCGACACCTCCGACCCGCAGGTCGCCGCCGCCGAGCGCGCCGCCTGGGAGGAACTGCGTTCGGTCCTGGCCGCCCACCCGGCCCAGCCCCAGGTCGAGGTCTATTACCGCCTGCGCGCGCGCCGCACGCACCGCAAGGCCGGCAACGTGGCCGACTTCTGCCGCCGCTGGGGCAAGGACTACCGCTACATGGTGGTGCTCGACGCCGACAGCGTGATGAGCGGCGAGTGCATCGTCACCCTCGCCCAGCTCATGGAAGCCCACCCGCGCGCCGGCATCATCCAGACCGCCACGCAGGCCGTGGGCCACGTCACGCTGCATGCACGCGCGCAGCAGTTCGCCTCGCGCGTCACCGGGCGCCTGTTCACGCTGGGCATGCAGTTCTGGCAGCTGGGCGAGTCGCACTACTTCGGCCACAACGCCATCATCCGCGTGGAGCCGTTCATGGCGCACTGCGCGCTCGCGCCCATTCAGGGCAAGGGGGCCTGGCCGGCGGCATCCTGTCGCACGACTTCGTCGAGGCCGCGCTCATGCGCCGCGCGGGCTACCACGTGTGGCTGGCCGCCGACCTCGTGGGCAGCTACGAGCAGCAGCCGCCCGACCTGCTGGCCGAACTGCAGCGCGACCGCCGCTGGTGCCAGGGCAACCTGCAGAACGCCCGCCTGATGGCCGAGCCCGGCATGCACCCCGTGCACCGCGCCATGTTCGCCACGGGCGCCATGTCCTACCTGTCGGCGCCGTTGTGGCTGGCCTTCATCACCTTCGGCACGGCCCTGTGGCTGTCGGGCGCGCCGCTGGTGGCGAGCTGGTCCGTTCTGCCCGGCGAGCTGTTGGCCCTGTGGGCATGGACGCTGTGCATGCTGTTCCTGCCGCGCATGCTGGGCGTGGCCGCCGTGCTGCTGCGCGGCGAGCAGCGCCGCTACGGCGGCACCTTCGCCCTGCTGCGCAGCGCCCTGCTGGAGAGCATGCTGGCCATCCTGCAGGCGCCCATCCGCATGCTGGCGCACTCGCTATTCGTGCTGGTGGCGCTCACCGGCCTGAAGCTGGAATGGAAGTCTCCTCCGCGCGAAGCGGCCGCCGTGCCCTGGCGCGAGGCCGCCGCCCGGCTGGCGCCGATGACCGCCGTGGTGGGCCTGCTGGCCGCCGGCATCGCCTTCATCGACGGCAGCGCGCTGGTCTGGCTGCTGCCCGTGGGCCTGCCGCTGGCGCTGGCCATCCCGCTGGCGGTGGTGACCAGCCAGATCCGCCTGGGCGAGGCCGCGCGCACGCGCCGGCTGCTGCTGATCCCGGAAGAGGCCTGGTCCCCGCACGTGCTGCGCCGGGCCCGGCTGCATGCCCACCAGTTCGCGCAGCCCGCACTGAAGGCGGCCTGAAGCATCAAAAAAGGAGCTGCTTGCGCTTGCTACAAGCCGGCTTCAGATAGTTTTCTATCTGAAAACCAGGATTAGCAAGCGCAAGCAGCTCCTTTTTGAGAGCTACCGCAGCTGTATCTAGAACCGCGGCATGCCGCCCATGCCGGGCAGCCCGCCCTTCATGCCGCCGAGCTTCTTCATCATCTTCATCAGGCCGCCGCCCTTCATCTTCTTCATCATGCCCTGCATCTGACTGAACTCGTTGAGCAGGCGGTTGACGTCCTGCACCTGCACGCCCGCGCCGGCGGCGATGCGCTTCTTGCGCGTAGCCTTGATGAGGTCAGGCTTGCGGCGCTCGAGCGCGGTCATGCTGCAGATGATGCCTTCCTTGCGGCGGATGTCGCGCTCGGCCTTGTCCATGTCCACCTGGCCAGCCTTGGCCGTGAGTTCCGAGGGCAGCTTGTCCATGAGGCTGGACAGCCCGCCCATCTGCTTCATCTGCTGGAGCTGGGCCAGGAAGTCGTTGAGGTCGAACCCGTCGCCGCTCTTGACCTTGGCGGCGAGCTTCTGCGCGGCTTCCAGGTCCACGCCGGCCGTGACCTGCTCGACCAGCGCCACGATGTCGCCCATGCCCAGGATGCGGCCCGCGTGGCGCTCGGCGTCGAACACCTCCAGGCCGTCGATCTTCTCGGACACGCCGGCGAACTTGATGGGCGCGCCCGTCACCTGCCGCACCGACAGGGCCGCGCCGCCGCGCGAGTCGCCGTCCAGCTTGGTGAGCACGATGCCGGTCAGCGGCAGCGCCTCCTTGAAGGCCTTGGCGGTGTTGATCGCGTCCTGGCCCTGCATGGCATCGACCACGAACAGCGTCTCGACCGGGTTCAGCACCGCGTGCAGGTCCTGGATCTCGCGCATCAGCACCTCGTCGATGGCCAGGCGGCCGGCGGTGTCGACGAGCAGCACGTCGAAGTAGTGCTTCTTCGCGTAGTCCAGCGCGGCGGTGGCGATGTCGCGCGGCTTCTGGTCGGGCGTGCTGGGGAACCACTCGGCGCCGGCCTGCCTGGTGACGGTCTTGAGCTGCTCGATGGCCGCCGGGCGGTACACGTCGCCCGAGACGGTGAGCACCTTCTTCTTGCGCTTTTCCTGCAGGTGCTTGGCCAGCTTGGCCGTGGTCGTGGTCTTGCCCGCGCCCTGCAGGCCAGCCATCAGGATGACGGCGGGCGGCTGGGCGTTGAGGTTGATGTCGGCCACGCCCTCGCCCATGGTGGCGGCGAGCTCCTTGTTGACGATGCCCACCAGCGCCTGGCCGGGCTTCAGGCTGCCCAGCACCTCCTGGCCCAGCGCTTTCTCCTTGACGCGCGCGATGAAGTCGCGCACCACGGGCAGGGCCACGTCGGCTTCGAGCAGCGCCATGCGCACCTCGCGCAGCATGTCCTGCACGTTGGATTCGGTGATGCGGGCCTGGCCGCGCATCTCCTTGACGAGACGGGTGAGTTTGTCGGTGAGCGCGGAGGCCATGGAAAAGTGCTCCAGATGCATCGGCACGGGCGCAGCGCCGTGCCGGCGGCCACCCCGTCAACAGCATGGTGGGCGGCTAAACTGCGAAGTCTATGATTTTACCCAGTGCATCTCCGCTCGGCTGGCTGCTGGCACTGGCCACCGCCGTGGCCTACGTGCTTCCCGCGGCGCTGGCGCCGCGCGCCGGCGCCGCCGGCCGCCTGGCCATGGCGCCCGCCTGGGTGCTGCACGCCGCCGCGCTGGCCTGGGGGCTACTGCTGGACGGCACGCCGCACTTCGGCTTCGCCCCCGCGCTGTCGATGACGGCCTGGCTGGTGCTCACCACCTATGCGGTGGAGCGCCAGCTGTTCCCGCAGATGCGCGCGCGCTGGGCCCTGTCCGCGCTGGGCGGCATCGCGGTGCTCGCGGCCGCCGCCTTCCCCGGCCTGCCGCTGCACGGCACGGCCTCGCCCTGGCTGCCGCTGCACCTCACGCTGGGCATCGCCTGCTACGGGCTGTTCGCGGCGGCCGTGGTCCACGCCTGGCTCATGGGCCGTGCCGAGCGGCAGATCCGCCTGGCCGCGGACTCCCAGAGCGGCATTCCGCTGCTGACGCTGGAGCGCCTCACCTTCCGCTTCGTCATGGCGGGCTTCGTGCTGCTGTCGGCCACGCTGGTCGCGGGCTGGGCCTTCGGCGAGCAGCTCTACGGCCGCGCCTGGCGCTGGGACCACAAGGCCATCTTCTCGCTGCTGGCCTGGATCACGTTCGCCGTGCTGCTGCTCGGGCGCTCGCGCTTCGGCTGGCGCGGGCGCAGCGCCGTGCGCGTGCTCTACGCGGGCGCGGCGCTGCTGCTGCTGGCCTACGTGGGCTCGCGCTTCGTGCTGGAGGTCGTCCTGGGACGCGGCGCATGAAATACCTCGTCCTCTTCGCGGTGCTGGCCGTCGTCTACGCCATCTGGCGCAGCCAGCGCAGCCTGCCTCCCGAGAAAACGCCCCGCCCGCCCGCCGCCGGCCCTCGCGCCGCGCCGCAGGACATGGTGACCTGCGCGCACTGCGGCCTGCACGTGCCGCAAAGCGAAGCGCTGCGCAAGGGCGCGCGCAGCTACTGCTGCCCGGCCCACCGCGACCAGGGTGCATCGGCGTGAGCGGCCACGCCATGCCTGCAGCCACCGACAACACCCCCTTCCTGCGCCTGTGGACCGGTTTCCTGACGGCACGCGTCATGGTGGCGCTGGCCCTGCTGGCGCTGCAGTTGCTGGGCCTGGCGCTCAACCAGCAGGGCGAGCCCGCGCTGCTGGCCACCAGCTTCGGCTACCTCGTGGCCACTGCAGCGCTGCGCATCCTCGCGCGGCACGCCCCGCCAAACCCGCAGCCCGGCATCCAGTGGCTGCCCTCCATCGGCGTGGACATCCTGCTGGTCAGCAGCCTGCAGTGGCTGCAGCAATCGGGCGCGATGAACTTCACGCCCCTCTTCGGCCTGCCCATCCTGATGGCGGGCGTGCTGGGCACGCTGACCCTGGCGCTGGGCACCACCGCCGGGGTCACGCTGCTGCTGCTGGCCTGGGCCTGGTGGCTGGGCGGGCAAAGCGGCGCGGACAACACCCAGCGCTACCTGCAGACGGCCCTGACCGGCACCGGCTACTTCATCGTCGCCTACCTCGTGCACCAGCTGGCCACCCGGCTGACGAGCGAGCAGCAGGTGGCACACCGCAGCCAGATGGACGCGCGCACCCAGACGGCGGTGAGCGCCCTGGTCATCCAGCACGTGGCCGACGGCGTGCTGGTGCTGGACCGCGCGGGGCTGGTGCGCCTGGCCAACCCTGCGGCGCTGCAGCTGCTGGGCAGCGAGGCGCAGGCCCGCGTGCCCTTCGTGCTGGCGGACGCGCCCGCCTGGAAGCCGCTGGCGGAGCTGGCGCACCATGCATTCGTCCGGGCGCAGCCGCAGACCGCCGACCTGAGCATCCTCCACGAGAGCCAGAGCCCCATGGGGCTGCGCGTGCGCGCCTGGCTCACCGCCGGCGCAGCGGAGGACGGTGAGCCGCTGTGCGTGATGTTCCTGCACGACCTGCGCGAGATGGAAGCGCGGCTGCGCACGGAAAAGCTCGCCGCCATGGGCCGCATGTCGGCGGCGGTCGCGCACGAGATCCGCAACCCGTTGGCGGCCATCGCCCAGGCCAACGAGCTGCTGGACGAGGAACTGACCGACCCCGGCCACAAGCGCCTGTCGCACATGGTGCGGCAGAACGCCGAACGCCTCGTGCGCATCACGGAGGATGTGCTCGATATCGCCCGCGTGCAGCACCAGATCAGCCACAGCGCCTCCACCACCCTGGCGCTGGACGCCATGGTGCTGCAGGCATGGCAGGACTGGCAGTCGCACGACCCCGCGCGGCGCCGGGCGCAGCTGGTGCTGGACGCGGGCGCCGCGCAGGTCGAGTTCGACCCCGAGCACCTGCGGCGCGTGCTGGTGAACCTGCTGGACAACGCCCTGCGCTACATGGGCCCCGAGCCCGATTCGCTCTACATCACCACGCGCGCCACCGCCGCCGGCAAGGCGGGCCTGCAGGTCTGGAGCGACGGCGCCCCGCTGGACAAGTCGGTGGAGCGGCACCTGTTCGAGCCCTTCTTCTCGTCGGAGAGCCGCTCCAGCGGCCTGGGCCTGTACATCTGCCGCGAGCTGTGCCAGCGCCACGGCGCCTCCATCGGCTACCAGCGCATCACCCGGCACCTGGCGCGCGGCCCGGTGCCGGGCAACGCCTTCACCGTCACGTTCCGCGGCACCAGCCGGCCCGCGGACACCACCGCTTCGCTGTTTGACACAATCGTGGTCTGATGTCTGCCTCCGCCACCGCCAATGCCTCCATCCTCGTCGTGGACGACGAGCCCGACCTGCGCACGCTGTACGAGCTGACGCTGCTGCGCGAAGGCTACCGCGTGGAGACCGCCGCCAGCGTGAGCGAGGCGCGCCAGCAGCTGCAGGTGCAGCGCTTCGATGCGGTGATCACCGACATGCGCCTGCCCGACGGCTTCGGCATGGAACTGCTGCGCGACCTGCGCGACCAGCAGCGCCGCGAGCGCTGCGTGGTCATGACCGCCTACGGCTCGGCCGAGAACGCCGTGGAGGCGCTGCGCTCAGGCGCGTTCGACTACCTGACCAAGCCGGTGGACCTGAAGCAGTTCCGCGCCGTCGTGGCCTCGGCGGTGCAAGGCATGGGCGGCGTGCTGCAGCCGCGTGCGCCCCGGCCCGGCCACCCCCCGGCCTCCAGCACGTGGACAGAAACGCAGGACCCTGCGCTGCAAGGCCTCATCGGCGACTCCGAGCCCATGCGCAACGTGAAGCAGCGCATCGCCAAGGTGGCGCGCAGCATGGCGCCAGTGCTCATCCACGGCGAATCGGGCACGGGCAAGGAGCTGGTGGCGCGCGCCCTGCACGCCAGCAGCCAGCGCGCGGACGGGCCGCTCGTCGCCGTCAATTGCGGCGCGATTCCCGAAAACCTGCTCGAGGCGGAATTCTTCGGTGCGCGCAAGGGCTCGTACACCGGCTCCACGCAAGACCGTGACGGCTACTTCCAGGCAGCCCGGGGCGGCACGCTGTTCCTCGACGAGATCGGCGACCTGCCCCTGGCCATGCAGTCCAAGCTACTGCGCGCCATCCAGGAGCGCAGCGTGCGCCCGCTGGGCTCCACGCAGGAAGAATCGGTGGACGTGCGCATCGTCAGCGCCACGCACCGCGACCTGGCGGCGGACGTGCAGGCCGGACGGTTCCGCCAGGACCTGTACTACCGGCTCAACGTGATCGAGCTGCTGATCCCCCCTCTGCGCGAGCGGCGCGAAGACCTGCCCGCGCTGTGCGAGGCCCTGCTGGCGCGCATCGCGCACGAGTCCGGCATCACGCCGCCCCGGCTGACCGACGCCGCGCTCCAGTGCATCGCCCAGCACCCGCTCACCGGCAACGTCCGCGAGCTGGAGAACCTGCTGCACCGTGCCGTCGCGCTGAGCGACGGCGGCGAGCTGCAGCTCGAATGCGCCAGCGAGGCACCGCCCTTCTGCCCCCTGCCGGCAGGGCAGGCACGACCCGCCGCCAGCTCCGTCGTGACGGCCGACATGCCGCTGCCCCACGACCTGCAGGCCTGGCTGGACCAGCAGGAGCGCGAGATCCTGGTGCGTGCGCTGCGCGAGGCCGGCTTCAACCGCACGGCCACCGCAGCGCGGCTGGGCATCAGTCTGCGCCAGATCCGCTACCGCATCGACCGGCTGAATATCGCCGTGCCCCAGGACGGCGACAGCCATGGCGAGACGGAGTGAGCGGCAGCCCCTGTGGAGCGGCGGGTGGTACCGCCCCGCGCGCCACGCCGCATCGCCCAACTTCGGCCCCCGGCCCGCAGGCGCCGAGATCGACCTGATCGTGGTGCACTCGATCAGCCTGCCGCCAGGCCAATACGGCGGCACCGGCGTGCACGACCTGTTCACCAACCAGCTCGACTGGGACGCGCACCCCTACTACGGGCAGATCCGCGGACTGCAGGTGTCGTCCCACTTCTTCGTCACCCGGCAGGGCGCCCTTTGGCAATACGTGGACTGCGACCAGCGCGCCTGGCATGCAGGGCCCTCGCACTACCGGGGCCGCGGCGCCTGCAACGACGACTCCGTCGGCATCGAGCTCGAAGGTCTGGAGGGCTGCGGGTTCGAAGCCGCGCAGTACGCCGCGCTGCGCACTTTGTGCACAGCGCTCACACAGCGCTACCCCATCCGCTATCTCGCCGGGCATGAGCACATCGCCCCCGGCCGCAAGCACGATCCGGGAGCGGGGTTCGACTGGCATGCTCTGCGAAGCGCATTCGCCGGCACGGGCATCCTGCTGCCTCCTGGAACCCACTGACCCTTTTGAAAAAGGGTTTTGACGACACGCAGGCCGCATTCTGGCGACCCGGCACAAGCGCTGGCATGGCAGCGCTTTCGGCGGACAAAGGCCGGGAAACGCGCGCCGTTGCTGGCCCGCACGTGCTCAGCGCAAGCACGCCAAGGGCCTGGAAGCCGGCGAAGGCACCCGCCCAGCAACATTCGGTCACGCATCTTGGCACAGCGCGCACTTGGCACGGATACACTACCGGTAGTGTCTTGAACCCTACCGACACCCTAGATATAGTGTGCAGCGATGCCTGCCACTTCGTGCCCGGCGGTCAGTTCCAGCCCGCTTGGCCATTCCCGACCACACCCAGAGAGGAATACATGCAAGCTGCGCCTCATCCATCCGCCGCCGACACCGCACGGCCCTCGCACGCCTCCGCCCCGGGCGAAGAACAGGGCGCCGCGCCGGAACATCCGTACGCCCACTACCAGATCATCCGCCGCAACGGCGCGGTCGTGCCTTTCGAGCCGCAGAAGATCGCCGTGGCCATGATGAAGGCCTTCCTGGCGGTGCACGGCACGCAGGGCGCGGCCTCCGCCAGCGTGCGCGACGTGGTGGACGAGCTGACCCAGACCGTGGTGCGTGCGCTCATGCGCTCGCGCCCGAACGGCGGCACCTTCCACATCGAGGACGTGCAGGACCAGGTGGAGCTGTGCCTCATGCGCGGCAGCCACCACGAGGTCGCGCGCGCCTACGTGCTCTACCGCGAGCGCCGCGCCCAGGAGCGCGCCCAGCGCCAGGAGCAACTGCTGCCCCAGGCCGCAGCGCTGCACGTGCTGGAGAACGGCCAGCGCGTCGAGCTGGACGTGCTGCGGCTGCAGTCCCTGATCGAAGCCGCCTGCGCCCACCTGGGCGCCGACGTGCAGGCCACGCCCATCGTGGCGGAAACCATGCGCAACCTGTACGACGGCGTACCCATGGAAGAGGTGTACAAGGCCTCCATCCTCGCAGCGCGCACTCTCATCGAGAAGGATCCGGGCTATACCTATGCCACCGCGCGCCTGCTGCTGCACACCATCGTGCGCGAGGTGCTGGCCAAGGACGTCGTGCCCGCCGAGATGGGCCCGGCCTATGCGGCGCACTTCCCCCAATTCATCCACAAGGGCGTGGAGCACGAGCTGCTCGACCCGCGCCTGCTCGATTTCGACCTGCCCCGCCTCGCTGCCGCGCTGAAGGCCGAGCGCGACCAGCAGTTCGACTACCTGGGCCTGCAGACGCTGTACGACCGCTACTTCCTGCACGTGCGCAAGACGCGCATCGAGCTGCCCCAGTCCTTCTTCATGCGCGTGGCCATGGGCCTGGCACTGCAGGAGGACGACCGCAACGCGCGCGCCATCGAGTTCTACGAGCTGCTGTCGTCCTTCGACTTCATGAGCAGCACGCCCACGCTGTTCAACAGCGGCACCCTGCGCTCGCAACTGTCGAGCTGCTACCTGACCACGGTGCCCGACAACCTGGACGGCATCTACGAATCCATCAAGGAAAACGCCCTGCTGTCCAAGTTCGCGGGCGGCCTGGGCAACGACTGGACGCGCGTGCGCGCCCTGGGTGCCCGCATCAAGGGCACGAACGGCGAATCCCAAGGCGTCGTGCCCTTCCTCAAGGTAGTCAACGACACGGCCGTGGCCGTGAACCAGGGCGGCAAGCGCAAGGGCGCCGTCTGCACCTACTTGGAGTCCTGGCACCTGGACATCGAGGAGTTCCTGGAACTGCGCAAGAACACCGGCGACGACCGCCGCCGCACGCACGACATGAACACGGCCAACTGGATTCCCGACCTCTTCATGAAGCGGGTGATGGAAAAGAGCCACTGGACGCTGTTCTCCCCATCGGACGTGCCCGAGTTGCACGACCTGTACGGCCAGGCCTTCGAGCGCGCCTACCTCGCCTACGAAGCCAAGGCCGACAGCGGCGAGCTGCGGCTCTTCAAGCGCATCCCGGCCGTGGATCTGTGGCGCAAGATGCTCTCGATGCTGTTCGAGACCGGCCACCCCTGGATCACGTTCAAGGACCCGTGCAACATCCGCTCTCCGCAGCAGCACGTGGGCGTGGTGCACTCGTCCAACCTGTGCACCGAGATCACGCTCAATACCAGCGACACCGAGACCGCGGTGTGCAACCTGGGCTCGGTGAACCTCGCGCGCCACCTCAAGGACGGCAGCGTCGACCACGACAAGCTGCGCAAGACCGTGGCCACGGCCATGCGCATGCTGGACAACGTCATCGACATCAACTACTACGCCGTGGACAAGGCGCGCGACTCCAACATGCGCCACCGCCCCGTGGGCATGGGCCTGATGGGCTTCCAGGACGCGCTGTACGAGCTGCGCATTCCCTACGCGAGCGAAGCCGCCGTGGAGTTCGCCGACGCCTCCATGGAAGCCATCTGCTACTACGCCTACTGGGCCTCGACCGAACTCGCCCGGGAGCGCGGCACCTATTCCAGCTACCAGGGCTCCCTGTGGTCCCGCGGCATCCTGCCGCTGGACTCGCTGCAGCTCCTGCAGCAGGAGCGCGGCGGCCACGTGGAAGTGGACCGCACCACGCGCCTGGACTGGGATGCCCTGCGCGCCAAGATCGCCCAGGACGGCATGCGCAACTCCAACTGCGTGGCCATCGCCCCCACCGCCACCATCTCCAACATCGTCGGCGTGGACGCCTCCATCGAGCCCTCGTTCGGCAACCTGTCCGTCAAGTCCAACCTGTCGGGCGAGTTCACCGTCATCAACCAGTACCTGGTGCGCGACCTCAAGCGCCTGGACCTGTGGGACGACGTGATGGTCATGGACCTCAAGCACTTTAAGGGCTCGCTGCACCCCATCGACCGCGTGCCGCAGGACGTCAAGGCCCTGTACGCCACTGCGTTCGAGGTCGCACCCACATGGCTGGTCGAAGCCGCGGCACGCCGGCAAAAGTGGATCGACCAGGCGCAGAGCCTGAACATCTACATGGCTGGCGCCTCGGGCAAGAAACTCGACGAGACCTACAAGCTCGCATGGGTGCGGGGCCTGAAAACCACGTACTACCTGCGCACGCAGAGCGCCACGCACGTCGAGATGAGCACCGTGAACACGCGCCAGCTCAATGCCGTGTCGTCGGGCACCGACGCCGGCAAGTCCGGTGCACTCGAAGCCGCAGCGACAGCGGCGCAAGCACAGGCCGCAGCGCTGCCCGCAACGGACGTGAAGTTCTGCGCCATCGACGATCCGACCTGCGAAGCCTGCCAGTAGGCCCGCGCCGCACACACACATGCGGCCAGCGATGAACGCCCACGCACCGCATGTGTGATGAAGCAACAAATCACGGCGCAGCAACGCTTTGGTGCTTTCCATTTTGAAGCACTGCTTCCATAATCCGACCACTGGAAAACCTATGCTCACCTGGGACGACGAAGTCAAGCCCTCATCGCAAGAACATCCGAAAGGCAGTCTCTCCAACGACCGCCCGGTGGAGCTTCCGCCCACGGCTTTCCAGCAGCCCGCGCTGCAAACCGTCGAGGCCTCCACACCGCGCGCCGCCGCCGCGCCCGCCCCCGCGAATCCGCAACACCGCCGCGTCTCCGCGGTCGACAAGCGCATCATCAACGGCCAGACGGACGTCAACCAGCTGGTGCCCTTCAAATACAAGTGGGCCTGGGAAAAGTATCTCGCCACCTGTGCCAACCACTGGATGCCGCAAGAGGTGAACATGACGCGCGACATCGCGTTGTGGAAGGACCCCAATGGCCTGACGGAAGACGAGCGCCGCATCGTCAAGCGCAACCTCGGCTTCTTTGTGACCGCCGATTCGCTGGCCGCCAACAACATCGTGCTGGGCACCTACCGCCACATCACGGCGCCCGAATGCCGCCAGTTCCTGCTGCGCCAGGCCTTCGAGGAAGCCATCCACACGCACGCCTACCAGTACATCGTCGAATCGCTGGGCCTCGACGAAGGCGAGATCTTCAACGCCTACAACGAGGTCGCCTCGATCCGCGAGAAGGACCAGTTCCTGATCCCGTTCATCGAAGCGATCATGGACCCGTCCTTCCATACCGGCACGCCGGAGAATGACCAGACGCTGCTCAAGAGCCTGATCGTCTTCGCCTGCCTGATGGAGGGTCTGTTCTTCTACGTGGGCTTCACGCAGATCCTGGCGCTGGGCCGCCAGAACAAGATGACGGGCGCTGCCGAGCAGTACCAGTACATCCTGCGCGACGAGTCGATGCACTGCAATTTCGGCATCGACCTGATCAACCAGCTCAAGCTGGAGAACCCCCACCTGTGGACGCCCGAATTCAAGGAAGAGGTCAAGGGCCTGTTCCTCAAGGCGGTCGACCTGGAATACCGCTATGCCGAAGACACCATGCCGCGCGGCGTGCTCGGCATGAATGCCTCGATGTTCAAGGGCTACCTACGCTACATCGCCAACCGCCGTGCCACGCAGATCGGCCTGGAGGCGCTGTTCCCGAACGAAGAGAACCCCTTCCCCTGGATGAGCGAGATGATCGACCTGAAGAAGGAACGCAACTTCTTCGAGACGCGCGTCATCGAGTACCAATCCGGCGGAGCTCTGTCCTGGGACTGACCTTCCTTCCATCCAGGCCATGATTTTTCAACCACGCTCCTTGCAGACCGCACCCACGAGAGTGCCGGGGTCCTGGGGCGTTTTCCGCATTCGTGGCGGCGGGCATCGCCTTGTTGCCATGGATCGCTCCCTGCCCAATGCAGGCCGGGAGTGCTCTTTGCAAATCGACCCAAGGAGAAAATGATGGCAACTGCGAAGAAACCCGCTGCGAAGAAGGCAGCACCGGCAAAGAAGGCGGCAGCGCCTGCCAAGAAGGCTGTAGCGGCCAAGAAGGCAGCACCCGCCAAGAAGGCGGCAGCACCTGCCAAGAAGGCCGTAGCGGCCAAGAAGGCAGCACCCGCCAAGAAGGCGGCAGCGCCTGCCAAGAAGGCCGTAGCGGCCAAGAAGGCAGCACCCGCCAAGAAGGCGGCAGCACCTGCCAAGAAGGCCGTAGCGGCCAAGAAGGCAGCACCCGCCAAGAAGGCGGCAACGCCTGCCAAGAAGGCCGTAGCGGCCAAGAAGGCAGCACCCGCCAAGAAGGCGGCAGCGCCTGCCAAGAAGGCGGCAACGCCTGCCAAGAAGGCCGTAGCGGCCAAGAAGGCAGCACCCGCCAAGAAGGCGGCAGCGCCTGCCAAGAAGGCCGTAGCAGCCAAGAAGGCAGCGCCCGCCAAGAAGGCGGCAGCACCTGCCAAGAAGGCCGCCGCCGCGCCCAAGAAGGCAGTTCCTGCCAAGAAGGCGGTGAAGGCTCCCGCTGCCGCGCCTGCCCCTGCGGCGCAGACCACGCTGAACCCGCAGGCAGCCTGGCCTTTCCCCACCGGGGGCAAGCCCTAAGGCGACCTATCGCCTATCGGCCACGACCCGGCGCTCTGCGCCGGGTTTTTTTATGGCCGGCCGCTCCCTTCAGGCGGGGTCGAAATCCAGGACGTAGTTCTGTGGGCCCCGCTGTGCGATCTTGAGCGCGCCCATGCGGTTGCCCAGTGCGGCGCAGCGAACCAGAGGCCAGCCCCGCTCCAGCCCGAACAGCAAGGCGCCACGCCATGCGTCGCCACAGCCCGTCGGGTCCACGACCTGCGCCGGCTGTACTGGCGGCACCACCACCCGCTCGCCACGCTCCCAGACTTCGCAGCCCTCGGCGCCCAGCGTCACGACCAGACCTCGCACCTTGTGCGAGATTTCCGCCAGCGTCCAGCCCGTGCGTTCGCACAGCATCTTGCCTTCGTAGTCGTTCACGGCAACCCATGATGCCTGCTCGATGAAGCGCCGAAGCTCCTCTCCCTGGAACATGGGCAGCCCCTGCCCCGGATCGAAGACGAAGGGGATGCCCGCCTCGGCCATCTGCGCCGCGTGCTGCAGCATCGCGTCGCGCCCATCGGGCGCAATGATGCCGACCCGCAGGTCCGCGTGCGCCGCGACCCGGTTGCGGTGGGCCTGCATCATGGCCCCGGGGTGGAAGGCCGTGATCTGGTTGTTGTCGCGGTCGGTCATGATCATGGCCTGGGCCGTATAGGTATCGTCCACCTGTCCGACCAGGCCTGTGTCGATGCCCAGTTGCGCAAGGCGTGCCATGTAGTCGGCGCCATCGCTGCCCAGCATGGCCATGGGCCGGGGATCGCCTCCGAGCAGCCGAAGGCTGTAAGCGATGTTGCCTGCACAGCCCCCGAAGTCCCGGCGCAGCGACGGTACGAGAAAAGACACGTTCAGGATGTGCAGTTGCTGCGGCAGTATCTGCTCGGCGAACCGCCCCTCGAAGGTCATGATGGTGTCGAATGCCAGGGAACCGCAGATCAGTGCCGCCATGGAAAAAGGTCCAGTACAAAAGTTTCAGGGATAGAAAGCCAGGATGCGGTAGCCCGCCACCTGCGCGGCACCCGACGCCATGCGCACCGCCACGGCGCCGTTCCAGATGCCGCCGGCCGCGAGTTCCGCAGGCGCGGCCACATCGCCGGGCATCAGCACGCGGCGCAGTACCGCCTGGTCTTGCGCATCGGTCAGCGTGAGTTCCAGCGCCGGCATGGCCACCACGGTGGCCGAGGTGTTCTTGAGGCTCACCTGCAACTGGTAGGCAGAGGCATCGTCCCGCGCCTTGGCGAACGACGAGCTGTCGATGACGACGGCGGAGATGCGGCGCGGCGCCTCCAGCACGCAATGCAGGCGCGCGCACAGGTCCGCCAGCCAGGGGCGCGTGGCGGGATACCGTGCAGCCAGCGCATCGCGCTCCTGCAGCGCAACCTGCACGGCCAGCATGCAGGCCAGCACCACCGCAGCGAGCAACACGGCGGCACGTACCACGGGCTGGCGCCAGAAGGCATTGCGACGCGCGGCCCTGACGAATTCCGGCTCATCGGAGTCCGGCTCATCGGAGGGCTCGCCGGCAACCTGGGGCTCCACACCCTCTTCCTGCGCCGGCAGTGGCGCAGGGGTGGATGAAAGTGGCGGCTCTTGCACCGCTTCTGCCTCCTGCTGCGCAAGGGCAGGCGCCTCTTCCACTGATACTGCGGCGGAAGGCGCGTCCTCCACGGCTTCATGCGTCAGCAAGGAAGGCAGGGGAGGCAGGGACTCTTCGAATGGAGCAGCCTGCGGCGCCGCACTCTCCTGCGAGGCGTCAGCGATCAGAAAAGACGGAACCGGCGGATGCGGCACATGCCATGCCGGGGGCGGCGGGACGGGCGGCGCCCAGGAGGCCGATTCGGGCACCGCAACGGCCGGCTCCACGGGGTCTGCCGGCGGGAGAGGCACCCGGGCACTGCCCCAGACCTGCACGGTGTGCAGCGTGGCAGGAGCCGGGAGCGGGCGCAATGCGTCCAGCGGCATCTCCGGCAACAGGGGCGCCTGCTCCACGGCGTGCAAGTGCTGGGAGGCATCGAAGACCTGCTTGCACTGCCCGCAGCGGACCCAGCCATCCGATATGCGCAACTGGTCCGCGACGACCTTGAAGGACGTTTCGCAGAAGGGACAGCGCGTGATCTGGCTCATCGGCTGTGGATTGTAGGTGGGGTGCCCACGCCCGCGCCGCAAGCGAATGCACCGTTCTAACGGCGCGCAGTCATGAGAATCCAGCCGTCCTCGCTGTCGGCCACCTCCAGCGCCAGCCAGGGCGCATAGGCCTCCTGCAGCTCCTGCGCCTGCCGCTCCAGGATGCCGGCGAGCACCAGGCTTCCACCCTGGGCCACGTGGGCGCACAGCAAAGGCGCGAGCACCTTGAGCGGCGTGGCCAGGATATTGGCCAGAACGGTCTGGTAGCCGCCCTGCGCACGCTCGGGCAGCCCGGCGTTCACCTGCACGCCGTTGGCCTGCGCGTTCTGCCGCGTGGCCTCGACGGCCGCCGGATCGATGTCCACGGCATCGATGTCCTGCGCGCCGAACTTGGCCGCGCCGATGGCCAGGATGCCCGAGCCGCAGCCGTAGTCGAGCACGCGGCCCAGGGCGCCGTCATGCCGCGCGATCCAGCGCAGGCACATGCGCGTGGTGGGGTGCGTGCCCGTGCCGAACGCCAGGCCGGGGTCCAGCCGGATGCTGCGGCGGGCCGCCTGCGGCAGTTCGTGCCATGTCGGCACGATCCAGAAATCAGGGGTGATCTCGACGGGCGCGAACTGCGACTGCGTGAGGCGCACCCAGTCTTGCTCCTGCACGGCAGCGACGCCGAGCACGGCACAGCCCTCGAAGAAGTCCTGCGCCTGCAGCAGCCGCTGCGCCTCCTCGGCAGCGGCCTGCGTGGGGAACAGCGCGGTGACGCGGCTGCGCTGCCACCCATCGCGCGGCGCAGGCATGCCCGGCTCGCCGAACAGCGCCTGTTCGGCATCGGTCTGGGCGTCGGCATCCTCCACCGACACGCTCAGCGCCTCCAGCGCGTCGAACGCATCGCTCAGGGTCTCGACCCGGTCTTCGGGACACAGCAGACTCAACTCGAACATGGGGACATCCTTTCCGCACAAAATACATGCCAAATTGGCATCTAGCGCCCGTCCGGCAAGTGCAAGCAGCTATTAAAACAGGAGCATTCCATGAAAAAAGCTGGCACCCGTCTCCGGATGCCAGCGTGCAGGTGCCGGTGGCGGCCGCTCAGCGCTTGCGCTGGGACAGCCACTCTTCGAGATAGTGGATGTTGGTGCCGCCCGCCACGAAGTTGGCGTCCACCATCAGCTCGCGGTGCAGCGGCACGTTGGTGTTGATGCCCTCGATCACCGTCTCGGCCAGCGCCGTGCGCATGCGCGCCAGCGCCTGCTCGCGCGTATCGCCATGGACGATGATCTTGCCGATCATGGAATCGTAGTTCGGCGGCACGTAGTAGTTCGTGTACGCATGCGAATCCACGCGCACGCCCGGACCGCCCGGCGCATGCCACATGGTGATGCGGCCCGGCGACGGGGTGAACTTGTAGGGGTCCTCGGCGTTCACGCGGCATTCGATGGCGTGGCCCTGGATCTGGATCTGGCGCTGGGTGAACGGCAGCTTCTCGCCCGCGGCCACCATGATCTGCGTGCGCACGATGTCCACGCCGGTGATCCACTCGGTCACCGGGTGCTCCACCTGTACGCGCGTGTTCATCTCGATGAAGTAGAACTCGCCGTTCTCGTAGAGGAACTCGAACGTACCCGCGCCGCGGTAGCCGATCTTCTTGCACGCGGCCACGCAGCGCTCGCCGATCTTCTCAATGAGCTTGCGCGGAATGCCCGGCGCCGGCGCTTCCTCGATCACCTTCTGGTGGCGGCGCTGCATGGAGCAGTCGCGCTCGCCCAGGTAGACGGCGTTGCGGTGCTTGTCAGCCAGCACCTGGATCTCGATGTGGCGCGGGTTCTGGAGGAACTTCTCCATGTACACGGCCGGGTTGCCGAAGGCGGCCTGTGCCTCCGCCTTGGTCATCTGCACGGCGTTGACCAGCGCGGCCTCGGTGTGCACCACGCGCATGCCGCGCCCGCCGCCACCGCCGGCGGCCTTGACGATCACCGGGTAGCCGACGCTCTTGGCGATGCGGCGGATCTGCACCGGATCGTCGGGCAACTCGCCGTCGGAGCCGGGCACGCAGGGCACGCCCGCGCGGATCATGGCCTGCTTGGCCGACACCTTGTCGCCCATCATGCGGATGGACTCGGGCGTGGGGCCGATGAACTGGAAGCCGCTCTTTTCCACGCGCTCGGCGAAGTCGGCGTTCTCCGACAGGAAGCCGTAGCCGGGGTGGATGGCCTCGGCATCCGTCACCTCGGCCGCCGAGATGATGGCCGGCATGTTCAGGTACGACAGCGGCGAAGGCGCCGGGCCGATGCACACGGCTTCCTCGGCCAGCTTGACGTACTTGGCGTCGCGGTCGGCCTCGGAATAGACCATCACGGCCTTGATGCCCAGCTCATGGCAGGCGCGCTGGATGCGCAGGGCGATTTCGCCGCGATTGGCGACGAGGATCTTCTTAAACATAAGCAGGCCCTCGCATGGCGGGGGTTGGGAAACTCATCGGGCGGGTCACTCGATCACGAACAGCGGCTGGCCGTATTCGACGGCCTGGCCGTTCTCGCCCAGGATGCGGGTCACCGTGCCGCTCTTGTCGGCCTCAATCTCGTTGAGGATCTTCATGGCCTCGATGATGCAGATGGTCTCGCCTTCCTTGACCTGGCTGCCCACCTCGACGAAGGGCTTGGCCCCCGGGCTGGACGCGCGGTAGAACGTGCCCACCATGGGCGACTTCACCACATGTCCCGTGGGGGCGGCAACAGGTGCGGGCGATTCGGCCGCGGGCGCGGCCGGCGCTGTGGCGGGAGCAGCAACGGGTGCTTGCACGGGCGTGGCAACGAATTGCTGCACGACAGCGCCACCACCCTTGACGATACGCACCTTGCCTTCGGCTTCGGTGATCTCGAGTTCGGAAACATTCGACTCGGAGACCAGATCGATCAGGGTCTTGAGTTTTCGCAAATCCATGGGAGCTCCAACGGCTAAAACGGAATGGGGCGTGAATTTACTCCAATTTCGGCCTATTTCACCGAACTTTCCCCTTTTGCCATCATCTCCTTTTGACGAGACACGGCACTCACAACGTTTTGGACCACTCTTGCAGGTCCTGCGCCGTCAGCTGGCCCATTTTACGCTTCAAAATGTTGCCATCTGCCCCGAACAGCACGGTAAACGGCAATCCCCCTTTTTCGTTGCCCAGCGCACGCCCGATGTCGGATCCTGCCAGGCCACCCAGCGCGACCGGAAAATCCAGCGGCAGCCGCTGCAGGAATTGGCGCACGTTCGAGGGCTGATCGATCGCCAGGCCCACCACCTGCCAGCCCTTCGCGCGGTGCTCGGCGTGGAAGCGGTTGAGCAGCGGCAGCTCGTCCACGCACGGCGGGCACCAGGTGGCCCAGAAGTTCAGCAGCAAGGGTTTGCCCTGAAAGGACGCCATGCGCACAGCCTCGCCCGCGGGGCCGTCGAAGCTCGCGCCCCACAGTGCCTCGGCCGCGCCGTCACGTACCGGCTGGGGCTGCAGGCGCCACAACGCGAAGCCCGCACCGCCCAGCGCCGCGAGCGCACCGATGCCGACGGTGAGCCAGCGGCGGCGCGAGGTGTCGGAAGAAGCAGGAGAGAGCGAATCGTTCATGGAGCAAGAGGGGAAGAAGGCGACTCCTGCAGCAGCTTGCGCACGGCGTCGGCATCGCCGCGCGGCGCGCGGCCGCGCGCGTCGGGGCGCAGGGCACCACGCAGGTCGTCCAGATCGTAGATCAGCAGGTGCACGCCGATCTCCTCGCCCAGGACGGGCGAGCGGCTGCTCAGGCTCAGCGCGTCGACCGGCTCGCCGCGCAAGCCCGTCACCGTGCGCGGCTCGTAGTTCACGTGGTGGTCGATGAGGGCGATCTCCGCGGATTTAGAGTCGTCGCAGAACAAAGACAAATAGATATCCGACAGCCGCGTGGCCGTGCCGTGCCAGACGGCGCCGCCCAGGTAGGGACGGAAGGCCTGCATGCGCTGCATCCACACCAGCGCCAGCTCGCGCAGCGCGCGCAGCTCCATCGGCTGGGTGTCGGCATGGAAGAGGCCGATGTACTCGCGCACCGCATCCTCGACCAAGTCGTTGTCGGGCAAGGGCGTGCGCGCGGACAGGCCCAGTTCCTTGACGGCACGGCGCTTGGCCGGGCCCCACTCCATGCCCTCCTCGACAACCAGGCGGGCGGCGACGTTGGCGATTTCGGTGACGAGGGCGTTTTCCATGGCGGTGGTCCCGGGCAGACGTGGCATTGTGGACCGAATGCCATGGCGCAGCCTTGACACGGCACGGACAACGCGCACGGCACAGGGGCATTGCACGCAGCAGCCGCACGGCTCACTCCGTTTTTCATAGCTGCCTGCGCTTGACCCGCGAGCGCTGCAGGCCCATTCGACACCCCGCCTTAGAATCGGCGCCCATGCATATCCACATCCTGGGCATCTGCGGCACGTTCATGGGCGGCGTGGCCGCGCTGGCCCGCGAGGCGGGCCACCGCGTCACCGGCTGCGACGCCGGCGTCTACCCCCCATGAGCGACCAGCTGCGCGCCCTGGGGATCGAGCTCATCGAAGGCTACGGCGCCGACCAGCTCGCGCTGCAGCCCGACGTGTTCGTGGTCGGCAACGTGGTGAGCCGCGCCCGGCTGCCGGACGGCACGCCGAAGTTCCCGCTGATGGAGGCCATCCTCGACGCGGGCGCGCCCTACACCAGCGGCCCGCAGTGGCTGGCCGAGCACGTGCTGCAGGGCCGCCACGTGCTGGCCGTGGCCGGCACGCACGGCAAGACCACCACCACGTCGATGCTGGCCTGGGTGCTGGAGGCTGCGGGCTTGTCGCCGGGCTTTCTCGTGGGCGGCGTGCCGCTCGACTTCGGCATTTCCGCGCGCCTGGGCGCGCAGGCGGCGGGCCAGGAGCGGCCGCTGTTCGTGATCGAGGCGGACGAGTACGACACCGCCTTCTTCGACAAGCGCAGCAAGTTCGTGCACTACCGGCCGCGCACCGCCGTGCTGAACAACCTGGAGTTCGACCACGCGGACATCTTCGACGACCTGACCGCCATCGAACGCCAGTTCCACCACCTGGTGCGCACCGTGCCGCCCTCGGGCCGCGTGGTGGCCAACGGGCTGGAGGAAAGCCTGGCGCGCGTGCTGCACTTGGGACTCTGGAGCCAGGTGGCCACCTTCGGCGCGACGGTGAGCGACTTCACGGCGCAGGGCGAGCCGCACGATTTCGAGGTGCTGCGGCGCGGCCGCGCCGTGGCGCACGTGCGCTGGTCCCTGTCGGGCGTGCACAACCAGCTCAACGCGCTGGCCGCCATCGCAGCGGCGGAACACGTGGGCGTGGCCCCCGCCCAGGCAGCCGAGGCGTTGGCGCGCTTCCAGAACGTCAAGCGCCGCATGGAGCTGCGCGGCACCGCTGCGGGCATCCGCGTGTACGACGACTTCGCCCACCACCCCACGGCGCTGCGCACCACGCTGGACGGGCTGCGCCGCAGCATCCGGGCGGACAGCCCTGGCAGCCGCATCCTGGCCGTGTTCGAGCCGCGCAGCAACACCATGAAGCTGGGCACGATGAAGGCCCAGTTGCCATGGGCGCTGGAGGCGGCCGACCTGGCCTTCTGCCACACGGCGGGCCTGGACTGGGACGCGGCCGAGGCGCTGGCCCCGCTGGGCGCGCGGGCACGCACGGCAGCGGACATTCCCACGCTGCTGGCGCAGATCGCCGAGGCGGCCCGGCCCGGCGACCACATCGTCTGCATGAGCAACGGCAGCTTCGGCGGCATCCACGCGCGGCTGCTCGACGCGCTCTCAAAAAAATAGCTGCCAGCGCTCGCTGTACAAGCGCTGGCAGCCAATTCGGCTTAAATTTTCTGCTTTAGAAACTGACCGCCATCGCCGGCACGTCCACGCGCACGATTGGCTTGGACAGCGCCGCGACGGTGGCGCGCGCGAACTGGGACGACCAGGCCGCGTCGGCCATCAGCGTGGCGCCTGCCGCATTCGCCACGGTCAACACCTTGTCGGCCAGCAGCACCTTGCCGCTGGCGCGCAGGGGCTCGCACTCCAGGCGGGTGAATTCGTCGTCCAGCCAGCGGCGCGCTTCCTCGTGCGAGAGGGGCGTGCCCTGCGGGTCCAGCTGGAATTCCTGCCCGGGCGCCAGGGTGACCAAAACTTCGCTGTGCATGGTTCGTTGCCTTCCGTGGTAATGAATCCCCGAGCTTACACGGCGCGGCGCGCCTGCACGGCGGCGGCCAGGTCGGCCAGGCAGGCGACGGAGTCGTCCCAGCCCAGGCAGGCGTCGGTGATGCTCTTGCCGTATTCGAGCTGCGCCGCATCGTCCTTGCCGGGCGTGAACTTCTGCGCGCCGGCGTGCAGGTGGCTCTCGATCATCACGCCGAAGACGCTGCGCGAGCCGCCCGCGATCTGGCCGGCGATGTCGCGTGCCACGTCGCACTGGCGCTCGTGCTGCTTGCTGCTGTTGGCATGGCTGCAGTCCACCATCAGCGTGGCCGGCAGGCCGGCGGCCTGCAAATCCTTGCAGGCGGCCTCCACACTGGCCGCGTCGTAGTTGGGGGCCTTGCCGCCGCGCAGGATCACGTGGCAGTCCTTGTTGCCCGCCGTGTGCACGATGGCCACCTGGCCGTTCTTGTGCACGGACAGGAAGTGGTGGCCGCGGCTGGCGGACTGGATGGCGTCGGTGGCGATGCGGATGTTGCCGTCCGTGCCGTTCTTGAAGCCGATAGGTGCCGAGATGCCCGAGGCCAGCTCGCGGTGCACCTGGCTCTCGGTGGTGCGCGCGCCGATGGCGCCCCAGGAGATCAGGTCGCCGATGTACTGCGGCGAGATCACGTCCAGGAACTCGCTGCCCGCCGGCACGCCCAGGCGGTTGATGTCGATGAGCAGCTGGCGCGCGATGCGCAAGCCCTCGTCGATGCGGTAGCTGCCGTCCAGGTAGGGGTCATTGATGAGGCCCTTCCAGCCCACGGTGGTGCGGGGCTTCTCGAAATAGACGCGCATCACGACTTCCAGCGTGTCCTTGTACTGCTCGCGCACGGCCTGGAGCTTGCGCGCGTATTCCAGCGCGGCCGCCGGGTCGTGGATCGAGCAGGGGCCGAGGATGACCAGCAGGCGGTCGTCCTCGCCGGACATGATGCGCTGGATGTTGCGCCGCGTCTGCGCGATCAGCGATTCGATGCCCGAACCGCGGATGGGGAAGAAGCGGATCAGGTGTTCGGGCGGTGGAAGCACGGTGATGTCCTTGATGCGTTGGTCGTCGGTCTGGCTGGTCTTCTCGACGTTGCGGTACCAGGCATCGCTGGAAGCAGGGGCGGTCATGGGGTGTCCTCTCGGGGGTATGGAAGGGGGTCTAGGGGAAAGGCAAAAAAAACCGCCGGGCTTTTCAGCTTCGGCGGTTTTCTTTGAGAAGGGGGCTCAGTCAGGGTGCGCGCATACCTCTCATCCGCCGGGGACAGAGAACCAAAAGTAAAAGTAAAACGCGCTACGGACTGGCATGCGCTTCAATGTAGCACGGTTTGCGGCGGCGCAACATACGGGCAGCGTTGCTATGACGCTACACGCGCCAGCCAGCCACGCAGGCGCGACAGCAGCGGGCGCCTGCGCGCCGGACGCGGCGTGCGGCCCATGCCGGAGTCGCCGGGATGGGCGTCGCCCTGCTCGTACATGTCCAGCACCAGCAGCGCCTCGCCCAGCGTGCGCCAGGCCAGGCGCTCGAATTCGCCGAAGCGCTCGGCCTCCGACGGACTGCGCTGCTGCAGTGCCTCCTGCCAGCGCGCCAGCGCGTCCCGCAGCTCGCGCAGTGCGCGCTGGTAGGCGCCGAATTCGTGCAGCGCGTGCCACGCCGATCCCATGCCGGTGAGCTGGAGCTGGTGCTCGCGGGCGCAGCGCGCCAGCGCCTCGATGCTGCGCGCCACGGCCTGCGCGTCGGCGCTGGTCCGCCGCGCGCGCGTGGCGGCTTCGATGTGCTCCGACAGCGCGCCCAGGCTGCCGCGCAGTTCGCGCGTTTCCTCCTGGGCCACGCCTTCGCGCAGGAAGCGGCTCAGCCCGGCGAACGAGGCAGGCGTGTGGTGCAGCCGGCTGGAGGATGGTGCGGACATGGGGCTGCCCTGCGCCGAGTGTGCGGGCGGGGTGGGCCGCCGCGGTCAGGCGGTGCCGCCGACGGTCAGCCCGTCGATGCGCATGGTGGGCTGGCCCACGCCCACGGGCACGCTCTGGCCTTCCTTGCCGCAGGTGCCCACGCCGCTGTCCAGCCGCATGTCGTTGCCGATCATGCTGACCTTCTTGAGCGACTCGGGGCCGCTGCCCACGATGGTGGCGCCCTTGACCGGGTAGAGGATCTTGCCGTTCTCCACCCAATAGGCCTCGCTGGCCGAGAAGACGAACTTGCCGCTGGTGATGTCCACCTGCCCGCCGCCGAAGTTGGTGGCGTACAGGCCCTTCTTGATGGAAGCGACGATTTCCTGCGGATCCTTGTCGCCGCCCAGCATGTAGGTGTTGGTCATGCGCGGCATGGGGATGTGGGCGTAGCTCTCGCGGCGGCCGTTGCCCGTGGGCTTCACGCCCATCAGGCGGGCATTCATTGAATCCTGGATGTAGCCCTTGAGGATGCCGTCCTCGATGAGCACGTTGCGCTGGGTGGCGTGGCCCTCGTCGTCCACGTTGAGCGAGCCGCGGCGGTCGGCCAGCGTGCCGTCGTCCAGCACGGTCACGCCCTTGGCAGCCACGCGCTGGCCGATGCGGCCGCTGAATGCCGACGAGCCCTTGCGGTTGAAGTCGCCCTCCAGCCCGTGGCCCACGGCCTCGTGCAGCAGCACGCCAGGCCAGCCGGGGCCGAGCACCACGGTCATCTCGCCCGCGGGCGCGGGGCGCGACTCCAGGTTGACCAGGGCCGCGTTCACGGCTTCATCCACGTACTGCCCGATCTGCTCCTCGGTGAAATAGGCCAGGCCGAAGCGCCCGCCGCCGCCCGCCGAGCCCACCTCACGCCGGCCGTTCTGCTCGGCGATCACCGTGACCGACAGGCGCACCAGCGGGCGCACGTCGGCCGCCAGGGTGCCGTCGGCGCGGGCGACGAGCACCACGTCGTACTCGCTCGCCAGGCCCGCCATGACCTGCACCACGCGCGGGTCCTTGGCGCGGGCGCGCTGCTCGGCGCGCTCCAGCAGCTGCACCTTGGCCGTGCTGTCCATCGAGGCGATGGGGTCGATGTGCGGGTAGAGCGAACGGCTGCTTGCTATCTTCTTGGAAGCTACCCGCGCTTTACCAGCCTGCGCCGTGGCCGAAATCGACCGCACGGTGCGGGCGGCATCGAGCAGCGAGGCCTCGGAGATGTCGTCGGAATAGGCGAAGGCCGTCTTCTCGCCGCTCACGGCACGCACGCCCACGCCCTGGTCGATGCTGAAGGAGCCCGTCTTGACGATGCCCTCCTCCAGGCTCCAGCCCTCGCTGCGCGTGTACTGGAAGTACAGGTCGGCGTCATCCACGCGGTGCGCGCGGATCTCCGCCAGCGCGCGGGAGAGGTGGGATTCATCCAGTCCGAAGGGCGTGAGCAGCAGCTCGCGGGCCAGGCCTAAGCGTTCGATGGTGGGTTCGCGGGAGATCATCCGGGGATTGTAGGCAGCGGGGCATGCCCCCGCTTGCGCGCGGCTACGCGTCCTCGGCCTGCTGCTGGGCGCGCGCCACCGACATCAGCACCCCCAGCGCCAGCCCCAGCGTGACCATGGCCGTGCCGCCGTAGCTCACGAAGGGCAGCGGCACGCCCACCACGGGCAGGATGCCGCTGACCATGCCCATGTTCACGAAGGCATAGGTGAAGAAGATCATGGCCACGGCCGACGCCATCAGCCGGCCGAACAGCGTGGGCGCCCCCGCGGCGATGGCCAGGGCGCGCCACACCAGCAGGATGAAGCAGACGATCAGCGTGAGGTTGCCCGCCAGGCCGAACTCCTCGGAATAGGCGGCGAAGATGAAGTCGGTCGTGCGCTCGGGGATGAATTCCAGATGCGTCTGCGTACCGGCCATGAAGCCCTTGCCCCAGACGCCGCCCGAGCCGATGGCGATCATGCCCTGGATGATGTGGAAGCCCTTGCCCAGCGGGTCGCGCGTGGGGTCGAGCAGCGTGCACACGCGCTGGCGCTGGTATTCGTGCAGCACGCGCCAGTCCACGCCGTCGGCGCACAGCTGCGGCTCGAACCACACGATGAGCGCGATGCCCACCACGCCCACCAGCACCGGCGGCACCACCAGCCGCCACGGCAGGCCCGCGAAGAAGATCACCGACAGGCCCGCCGCCATCACCAGCAGCGAGGTGCCCAGGTCCGGCTGCTTCATGATCAGCCCCACGGGCACGGCGAGCAGCACGGCGGCCACCACGAAGTCCAGCGCGCGCAGCTGTCCCTCGCGCTTCTGGAACCACCAGGCCAGCATCAGCGGCGTGGCGATCTTGAGCAGCTCGCTCGGCTGGATGACCACGCCCACGTTGATCCAGCGCTGCGCACCCTTCTTGGTGATGCCGAACAGCGCCACCGCCACCAGCAGCGCCACGCCCAGCGTGTAGAGCGGCACGGCCAGCATCATCAGGCGCTGCGGCGGCACCTGCGCCACCACGAACAGGATGCCCGCCGCCAGCAGCATGTTGCGCCCGTGGTCCACGAACCGCGTGCCGTGGTCGTAGCCCGAGGAATACATGGCCGTGAGGCCGATGGAGGCCAGCACCAGCAGCAGCGCGATGAGCGGCCAGTCGAAGCCGCGCAAGAACGGCAGGATGCGCTGCGCCAGGGTGGGGGAGTCGAAGGTCGCGGTGGCCATGGTGATGTCGTGCGCCCGCGATTATCCTCGCCCCATGCCCGCCACCCACCTGCTCTACCTGCACGGCTTTCGCTCCTCGCCCCAGTCCGCCAAGGCCCGGCTGACGGCCGAGCGCGTGGCTGAACGCCACCCCGGGGTGACCTTCTGGTGCCCGCAGCTGCCGCCTTCGCCGCGCGAAGCCATGGCGCTGGTGGCGGACGGCATCGCGCCCTGGCCCCGCTCGCGCATGGCGGTGATCGGCTCCTCGCTCGGCGGCTTCTACGCGAGCTGGGTCGCGCAGCAGGCGCACTGCCCCAGCGTGCTGCTGAACCCCGCCGTCGATCCGGCGCGCGACCTCGCGCGCTACATCGGCGAGCAGACCGCCTGGCACAACCCCGAGGAGCGCTTCTTCTTCCGCCCGGAGTTCATCTCCGAGCTGCAGGCGCTCGACGTGCGCGGACTGCCGCCCGCGGGACCGGAGCTGCTCATCGCCACGCAGGGCGACGAGGTGCTGGACTGGCGCGAGATGGTGGCGCGCTACCCCCAGGCCGCCCAGCGCGTGCTGCCGGGCGGCGAGCATGCGCTGAACGACTATCCCCGGCACCTGGACGAGGTGCTGCGCTTTTGCAACCTGGTGTGAGTCAATCGCGCTGCGGCGCGCCCGTGGCCGGGGCACCGCTGCGCCAGCGCGCGTAGTCGCGCGGGTAGGCGCGGCGGTAGAGGTCCTCGTGCAGCGCCGCCTCGTCCTCCCGCCCCAGCAGGCGGGCGCTGGCGATGAGCTTCTCGACCACGCGCGGCTCGGGCGAGTAGTGCAGCAGGCGCAGGGCCGTGGCGTGCATGGCCTGCGCGTTGGCGGCCGTGGCGGGCGTGGTGGTGAGCCAGGCGAACTCGGCCGGCGCGCGGAAGAACGTGACGCGCCGCGCCGCCTCCTGCGCCGTGAGCCCGCGCAGCGCGGCGGGGCGCTCGGCCGCGGGACGGTAGAGGGCGCTGACCTGCGCATAGTCGCGCGCCAGCATCCAGGCCAGCACGGGCGCCGCCAGCAGCGCCGCGCCCACCGGCCACCGCAGCACCTGCCACACCTTCGGCGGCAGCAGCACCGCCACGGCCAGCAGCGCCGCCAGCTGGAAGGGGCCGTACCACAGCGGGAACTCCAGCAGGCTGTGCACGCCCACCAGGGCCAGCACGCCCCAGGCCAGCCGGCGCAAGGGCTGCGTCTCGCGCCACGGGCGGGCGCGCCACACGGCCCACAGCGCGCCGCCGCACAGCAGCAGCGCCACGGGCAGGCCCAGCTCCACGGCCAGGTGCAGCGGCAGGTCGTGGGCGTTGTCCAGCAGCACGCAGAAGCGCTCGCCGGGGAAAGCGGTGATGTAGTGCGCGTAGTCCAGCTCGCCCCAGCCCCAGCCCGTCCAGGGCCGCTCGCCGATCAGGTGCAGCACGTTGGCCCAGAGCACGCGGCGGCTGGTGCAGCGGCTGGATTCGTCCGCCAGGCGCGAGAACAGGCTGTCCGCGCGCACGCCCGTCCACTGCGCCAGCAGTTCGGGCAGCCACCACGCGGCCAGCAGGTAGGCCGCCAGCCCCACGGCGGCCACGGCCGGCGCCAGCGCGCCCTGGCCGCGCCGCCACAGCAGCAGCAGGCCCAGGAGCACCAGCCACTCCAGCGCGCCGGTGCGCGAGGCCGTGGCCGCCGCGCAGGCGGCCAGCAGCACCACGGCCCAGGGCACGGCCACGGCCAGCGCCAGCGGCCAGCGGGACGCAGGGCGCTCCCCCGCCACGGCCTGCAGCCGCGCCACCAGCCACAGCAGCGCCCACAGGCCCAGCAGCATCAGGGTGGCCTGCTGGTTGCGCTGGCGCAGGTTGCCCAGCGCCTGGCCGGGCGCGGCGGGGTGGACCCAGGGCGCCCAGCCGGGATCGCCCACGAAATACTGCAGCAGCCCGATGCACGCGCCCGCCACCGCGCCCATTAACAGCCCCCAGGCCAGGCCCCACCCCAGGCGCGTGCCGGGGAGCCGGCCCGCCCAGGCCAGCGCGGCGACGCCCCAGGCGCAGGCGGCGCTGGCCATCAGCGGCCAAAAGCTGGTCTGCGGCGCCTGCGTGACGCCGAAGACGAAGGGCAGCCCCGCCGCCAGCGCCACGAGAGCGACGGCGCCGCCGTGCGGCCAGGGGGATGGGGAAGGGGAATTCATGAAGGCACGCGGCGCCAGGGCATGGCCGGGCATTGTGCATGGGCGTGCATGGGAAAATGCCGTCCCTATGCATGCACTGTTTGAAGACGCCGGCAAGTTCCAGGCCGGCCGCATCCTTTCCGAGGCCGAAAGCTCGGCGCAGATCGAGCTGGACTCGGGCAAGCGCGTCAAGGTCAAGGCCGCCCACATCCTGTTGAAATTCGACAAGCCCGCGCCGGCCGAGCTGCTGGCCGGCGCGCGCACGCTGGCCGCCACCATCGAGCTGCCGCTGGCCTGGGAGTTCGCACCCGAGGAGGAGTTCGGCTTCGCCGATCTGGCGCGCGATTATTTCTCCGCATCCGCGCCCGTGACCGAGCAGGCCGCGATGCTGATCGCCCTTTTCGAGGCGCCGCACTACTTCCGCCGCGCGGGCAAGGGGCGCTTCAGGAAGGCGCCGGCCGACATCCTGCAGCAGGCGCTGGCGGCCATCGAGAAGAAGCAGCAGATCCAGGCGCAGATCGAGGCCTGGGCGCGCGAGCTGGCCGCCGGCACCTGCCCGCAGCCCGTGCGCGAGCAACTCTACAAGATCCTCTTCAGGCCCGACAAGAACGCCCCCGAGTACAAGGCCGTGGTGGAGGCCAGCCGCGCCGCGCAGAAGGCCCCGCTGGCGCTGCTGCAGGCGGCCGGCGCGATCGATTCGCCCTACCAGTTCCACTGGAAGCGCTTCCTGTTCGACCATTTCCCCAAGGGCACGGGCTTTCCCGCCATCGCCGCGCCGCAGCCGCCCGCGGACCTGCCGCTGGCGCCGGTGGATGCGTTCTCCATCGACGATTCCAGCACCACGGAGATCGACGACGCCCTGTCCGTGCAGGGCCTGGGCACGGGCACGGTGACGGTGGGCATCCACATCGCCGCGCCGGGCCTGGCCATCGTGCCCGGCTCGCCGCTGGACCAACTCGGCCGCACGCGCCTGTCCACCGTCTACATGCCGGGCCACAAGATCACCATGCTTCCCGACGACGTGGTGCAGATCTACACGCTGGACGCGGGCCGGGCCAACCCCGCCGTGTCGCTCTACGCCACGGTGGACGAGGCCACGCTGGCCATCACCGCCACCGAGACGCGCCTGGAGCGCGTGCCGGTGGTGGTCAACTTCCGCCACGACCAACTCGACCACATCGTCACCGAAGCCTGGCTGGCCGACCCCGCCTTTGAGCATGAAAACACGCCCCAGCCCTTGCTGGACAAGCGCGAACAGCTCTCCTTTTGCACCGCCTGGCGCGCCAGCTCAAGATCGGACGCGAAGCGGTGCGCGGCAAGCCCGAGAACTTCAACCGGCCCGACTACACCTTCCGCCTGCAGGGCCACGAGGGCGAGCCCGACGGCAGCGAGATGGTGCAGATCGGCACGCGCAAGCGCGGCGCGCCGCTGGACCTGATCGTGGCCGAGGCCGCCATCGTCGCCAACAGCGCCTGGGGCCAGATGCTGGCCGAGCACGGCGTGCCCGGCATCTACCGCAGCCAGGCCAGCCTGGCGCCCGGCGTGAAGGTGCGCATGGGCACCAAGGCACTGCCGCACGCGGGCATCGGCGTGAAGAGCTACGCCTGGGCCACCTCGCCGCTGCGCCGCTACGTGGACCTGGTGAACCAGTGGCAGATCATCGCCTGCGCGCGCCACGGCAAGACCGCGGCGCTGGCCGCGCCGTTCAAGCCCAAGGACGCGGAGCTGTTCTCCATCATCAGCGGCTTCGACGCGGCCTATGGCGCCTACAACGGCTACCAGGCCGGCATGGAGCGCTTCTGGACGCTCAAGTACCTGCAGCAGAACCAGATCACCGAGCTGGAGGCCACCGTCATCAAGGAAGGCGTGAACGGCGGCTTCCTGGTGCGCGCCGACACCCTGCCGCTGGTGCTGCCCGTGCTGGGCGCGCAGCAATTGCCGCGCGGCGCGCGCGTGCGCGTGCGGCTGGGCGAGATCGACGAGATCGCGCTGGACGTGAGCGGCACCCTGGTGGCCCGCCTGGACGATCCGCAGGACCCGTCCGACGACGGCCCGGTGGACGAGGAGGACGGCGGCGAGGACGATGCCGTGGCCGGCCCCATCGCCATCGCCGTCGATATGAACGAGCCCGATAATCCGGCCCCGTGAACATGACCCCCACGCTCCGCCGCTACGCGGGTCGCTGCCCCTACGCCGGGCGCCCCCTGGGAGGGCCGCTTTTTCATCTAGGGGCGGCCCGTCGATGAAAAATTTCCTGCGCCGCTTCTCCACGCTGCAGATCGCCCTGGGCGTCTCCATCGCCGTGCACGCGGCGCTGCTCACCGTGCGCTTCGTCGACCCGGAGGGCTTCAACCGCGTCTTCCAGGACACGCCGCTGGAGGTGATCCTGGTCAATGCCCAGTCCACCGAGCGCCCCGACAAGGCCCAGGCCATCGCCCAGGCGTCGTTCGCAGGCGGTGGCGCCGCCGAGCAGGGGCGCGCCACCAGCCCCCTGCCCTACTCCGCCCTCACCGCCATCGGCGACGACCTGGAGGACGCGCAGCGCAAGATGGACAGCATGCTCGAGCAGCAGAGCCAACTGCTGGCCCAGGTGCGCCAGCAGATCGCCACGCTGCCCGTGCCCGACTTGCGCCAGCCCAGCCAGAGCGCCGAGCGGCAGGACCAGGACGAGAAGCGCCGCCAGCTCCAGAAACTGCTGGCCGAGATCGAGAAGCGCATCAACGAGGAAAACGCCCGCCCGCGCAAGCGCTACGTCAGCCCCGCCACCATGGAGCGCGTGGACGCGGTCTACTACGACGCCCTGCGCCGCAAGATCGAGGACAAGGGCACGCAGAACTTCCCCGAGCAGGCGGGCAAGAAGCTCTACGGCGAGCTCATCATGATCGTCACCGTGAACCACGACGGCCGCGTGCTGGAAACCGAAGTCGTGCAGGGCTCGGGCAACCGCCTGCTGGACCGCCGCGCCGAGGCCATCGCCCGCGGGGCCGGCCCGTTCGGCCACTTCGGCCCCGCCATGCGCGCCCAGGCCGACCAGATCGCCGTGGTCTCGCGCTTCAAGTTCACCCGTGACCAGACCCTCGAAACCAGTGTCCGCTGACCCCACCGACCTCTACTGCGTGATGGGCCACCCCATCGCCCACAGCCGCTCGCCGCGCATCCATGCGCGCTTCGCCGAACTCACGGGCGCGCCGCTGCGCTACGAGGCCCGCCTGGTGCCGCTGGACGGCTTTCCCCAGGCCCTGCGCGACTTCGCGGCGCAGGGCGGGCGCGGCTGCAACGTCACCGTGCCCTTCAAGCTGGAGGCCGCGCAGTGCGCCACCACGCGCAGCGAGCGGGTGCAGTTCGCCGGCGCGGCCAACACGCTGGTCTTCGAGGGCGGCGCCATCCACGCCGACAACACCGACGGCCTGGGCCTGGTCGCCGACATCGAGCGTAACGCGGGCTTCGCCCTCGCCGGGCGCGACGTGCTGCTGGTGGGCGCGGGCGGCGCGGCGGCCGGCGTGCTGGGGCCGCTGATCGCCGCCGGCGCGCGCCACGTCACCGTGGCCAACCGCACGCTGGCCAAGGCCGAGGCGCTCACCGCCAGCCACGCGGCGCTGGCGGCGCTACACAAAACAGAGCTGCTCGCGCTTGTCCCACAAGCGCTGGAGCGTGATTTCGACCTCATCATCAACGCCACCACCAGCAGCCTCGCGGGCGACGCCGTGCCCGTGCCCGCGCACGTGCTGCGCCCCGGCAGCCTGGCCTACGACATGATGTACGGCCCCGCGGCCGCGGGCTTCCTGGCCTGGGCCCGCGCCCATGGCGCCACGCCGCGCGACGGCCTGGGCATGCTCGTCGAGCAGGCGGCCGAGGCCTTCCTGATCTGGCGCGGCGTGCGCCCGCCCTCGGCCCAGGTGCTGGCCGAGCTGCGCAGCGCATGAAGCCCCTGCTGCGCTGGCTCGGCCTCGTGCTGCTCGCCCTTGCCGCGCTGCAACTGTTCTTCGTGCTGCGCATCGCCGCCATGGCGGTGATCGACCCGCAGTCCACGGCCTTCCAGCGCTCCGAAGCCTGGGCGCTGCGCCACGATCTGCGCTGGCGCCAGGAGTGGGTGCCCTACGGGCGCATCTCCGACCATCTCAAGCGCGCCGTGATCGCCTCGGAGGACGACGGCTTCGTCAACCACGACGGCGTGGACTGGAACGCGATCGAACGCGCCTGGGAGCGCAACGCCAAGGCCGAGGAGCAGGCCACCGCCAGGGCCAACGCCCGCGCGCCGAGGATCCGCGGCGGCTCCACCATCACCCAGCAGCTCGCCAAGAACCTGCTGCTGTCGGGCGAGCGCACCTTCGTGCGCAAGGGGCAGGAATTCGTGCTCACGCTGGCCCTGGAGCAACTGCTGCCCAAGCAGCGCATCCTGGAGATCTACCTGAACAACGTGGAATGGGGCGCGGGCGTGTTCGGCGCCGAAGCCGCCGCGCGCCGCTACTACGGCAAGAGCGCCAGCCAGCTCAGCGCGAGCGAGGCCGCGCGCCTGGCGGTGATGCTGCCCGCGCCCAAGCGCTTCGAGAAAGCGCCGGGCTCGGCCTACCTCGCAGGACGCACGCGCACCATCCTGGCCCGCATGGGACGGGCGGAACTTCCATGAAACACCCCCTGAGTCGCTTCGCGCCTTCCCCCTCTCGTAGCGCTACGCGCTACCGGAGGGGGACGCAGCCAGCGCGGCGGGGCGGCCCTGCGCGGCTGCCCGCACATGGGCCGCGCCGATTTCGTGCGCCACCGGCAGCGCGTAGCGTCGTGGATCACTGAAATGAGAATCCTCGGCATCGACCCCGGCCTGCAGACCACCGGCTTCGGCGTGGTGGACGTCGACGGCCACCGCCTGAGCTACGTCGCCAGCGGCACCATCCGCACCACGGGATTGGCGCTGGGCGACCTGCCCGGGCGGCTCAAGGTGCTGTTCGACGGCATCAGCGAGGTCGCGGCGCGCTACCAGCCCGACGCGGCGGCGGTGGAGATCGTGTTCGTGAACGTCAACCCGCAGTCCACCCTGCTGCTGGGCCAGGCGCGCGGCGCCGCGCTGACGGCGCTGGTGAACGCCAACCTGCCCGTGGCCGAATACACGGCCCTGCAGATGAAGAAGGCCGTGGTGGGCCACGGCCGCGCGGCCAAGGCCCAGGTGCAGGAGATGGTGCGCCGCCTGCTGCAGCTGCCGGGCCTGCCCGGCACCGATGCGGCCGACGCGCTGGGCCTGGCCGTCACGCATGCGCACGCGGGCGCGGCGATGGCCCGCATCGCGCAGGTGGCGCCGCTGTCTCGGCGCCAGCACGCGATGTACAAGGGCGGGCGCAGTTACTGACTCAGGATGAGCTGCGCGATCACCCCCGTGGCGATGGCCACCAGCAGGTAGTCCGAGCCGTACTGCACCCAGTGGTAGCCGCGCGGCGGCGGGCGCAGGTGGTGCACGCGCCAGTCGTTCACCACGTAGTGGCGGGTGCGGTATGCGGGCGGCAGGCGGTCGCCCCGGTGCCAGCGGCGGTCCGGACCCGCGCCGCGCCAGGGGCCCTGCGCATGCGGCGGCGGGCCGGGGCGGGGGCGCATCTGCGGCGGCCGGGGCGGGCGGGGCTGCATGTGGCTGGGACGGTGGCGCTGGTCGTAGCGCTGGTCATGCCGCGGATCCTGGCGGTGGTCTCGCGGCTGGGCCTGCGCGCCGACGGCGGACAGCCCCATCAGCAGCGCCATGCAGGCGGCGCCCCAGGCCGCGGCGGGGCGCCGCCGCACGCCTGCGGCAGCGCGAGGGGTTGCGGGAGTGGTCGTGATGGCGGGCATGTCGTGCCTCCTTCCTGGGCAGTGAACACGTCTCCATGGTGCACCCGCCAGTGCCCGCGCGGCACGCCCGGGCAGCGCTTTTACCCAAGATTTGCCGGTGGATTACCTGCGCTTTGCATCCGTTACGCGGCAGCCACCGCCAGCGGAACGGCGGACAGCTCCAGGGCCGCGGCAGGGGCCGGCACGGCCGTGGCGGCGCCGCCGAGCTTGAAGCGGCGGACGGCCCGCGCCAGTTGCTCCGCCTGCTCGCGCAGCGACTGCGAGGCCGCCGCAGACTGTTCCACCAGCGCGGCGTTCTGCTGGGTCATGCGGTCCAGGTCGTTCACGGACTCGCCCACCTGGCCGATGCTGCCGGCCTGCTCCGCCGCCGCGGCGGTGATCTCGGCCACGATGTCCGAAACCTTGCGCACGCTGCCCACGATCTCGGTCATGGTCTCGCCGGCCTGGGCCACGAGGCGCGCGCCGCCCTCCACGCGCTGGGCCGACGCGCCGATGAGCTCCTTGATCTCCTTGGCCGCCTCGGCCGAGCGCTGCGCCAGGCTGCGCACCTCGCTGGCCACCACGGCGAAGCCCCGGCCCTGCTCGCCGGCGCGCGCGGCCTCCACCGCGGCGTTGAGCGCCAGGATGTTGGTCTGGAACGCGATGGAGTCGATCACGCCTGTGATGTCGCCGATGCGCCGCGAGCTGTCGGAAATCTCGCCCATGGTGTCCACCACCTGCGCCACCACGGCGCCGCCGCGCACCGCCACCTCGGCGGCCGACGCCGCGAAGCCGCTGGCCTGCCGCGACGATTCGGCGCTCTGCTGCACCGTGCCGGTGAGCATTTCCATGGACGAGGCGGTCTGCTGCAGGCTGGCGGCCGTCTGCTCGGTGCGCTGGCTCAGGTCCTGGTTGCCGGTGGCGATCTCGGCGCTGGCGGTGGAGATGCTGCCCGCCGCCTGCTGCACCTGGCCCACGAGGGCGCGCAGGGCGTCTTGCATGCGGCCCATGGCGTTGATGAGGCTGCCGATCTCGTCGTCCTGGCGCGCGCGCACCTCGTGCGAGAGGTCGCCGCCCGCGATGCGCTCGGCCAGTTCGCGCGCCTGCGCCAGCGACTGGGTGATGGAGCGCACGCTGAACAGCGTGAGCGGCACCAGCACGGCCAGGCCGAGCACCACGGCGCCCGCGATCAGCACCGCCATGGTGGCCGTGCGCGCGTCCAGCGCGGCGCGCGCCTCGTCCATGCGGTCGCGCGCGTGCGTGGCGAGGCTGGCGAACAGCGCATCGGTGGCCTCCATGTGGCCCTTGAGGCGCTCGGCGTAGGCGCCCGCGCCCGCGCCGTCGAGCTGGGCGCGCTCGATCTGCTCGAAGATCGGCACCAGGCCGCTCTCGTACTGCCGGATCTCCCCCAGCGACTGGTCGATGGCGGCCGTGAAATCGGCCTCGCCCGCCTGCACCGCGCGCACCTGCGCGAGGTCCTTGCGCAGCGCCGCGAGCTGGCGGCCCCAGCCCTCGCGCAGCGCCTCCACCTCCACGGCGTTGTTGAAGTTGATGATGATGTCCTTCTCCGCGCGGCGCAGGTGCCCCAGGCTGGTGCGCAGGTTGGTCATGTCGGTGAGGGTCTGCACGCGCTGCGCGAACAGCTCCTGCAGGATGCCGCGCGTACGGTCGAGCGCGGTGTAGCCCATCGCGCCGACGACGGCCAGCAGGACCAGGGAGAAGACGGTGGCGAAATACAGGCGTGCACGGATGGAGAGGCGCCCCAGGGTGGTCATGTCGTTCCTTTTGGCTGAACACGGTCCGGACAGGACGGCACCCGCCGCGTGCCACAAAGCTCCGCCTTGTGGGCGGACAATTTTGCAACTTTATGTTGCAAGAATCGGTCCTGACAGAGGGTATTCACCGGCTGGCGCCGGGCATCCCCGCGCCTACGGGGTGACGCGCGCCACCACCTGCCCCGCAGCCAGCGCCTCGCCCGCCGCTGCCAGGCACTGCAGCGTGCCCGCCTGCGGCGCGTGCAGGGCGGTTTCCATCTTCATGGCTTCCATCACGCCGATCACCTCGCCGGCCTCCACCGTGTCGCCGGTCTGCCTGTGCCAGGCGACGAGGCTGCCGGTGAGCGGAGCCGGAACGTCGCCGGGTGCGCTGGCCGGCGCGGCGGCGGGCGTTGGCGCAGAAGCACCAGCGGACTGCGGCAGCGCGAGCCCCGCGGGCAAGCCCAGGCGCACGCGCTTGCCGTCGATCTCCACGAAGGTGCGCAGTAACGGTGCCGCGCTCTCGGCCTCGGGCCGCGCGGCGGCGTCGAAACGCGCGGCCATCTCGGTCTCGATCCAGCGGGTGTGCACGGCGAAGCCCTGCTCGCCGGTGAAGGCGGCATCTTCCACCACGGCGCGGTGGAAAGGCAGCACGCTGGCCACGCCTTCGATCTCGAACTCCCGCAGCGCGCGCCGTGCGCGGGCCAGGGCCTGCTGGCGCGTGGCACCGGTGACGACGAGCTTGGCCATCAGCGAATCGAAGCTGCCGGGCACGGTGCTGCCCGCAGCCACGCCCGTGTCCACGCGCACGCCGGGGCCGCCGGGCGCGTCGAACCGCGTGATGCGCCCGGGCGTGGGCAGGTAGCCGCGCCCGGGGTCTTCGGCGTTGATGCGGAATTCGATGCTGTGGCCGCGCGGGGCGGCGCCTCGGTGAAGGAAAGCGGATGGCCGTCGGCGATGCGCAGTTGCTCCACCACAAGGTCCACGCCCGCCGTTTCCTCGGTCACGGGGTGTTCCACCTGCAGGCGGGTGTTGACTTCGAGGAACGAGATCTGCCCGCCCTGGCCCAGCAGGAACTCCACCGTGCCCGCGCTCACGTAGCCCGCCGCGGCGCAGATGTCGCGCGCGGCGCGGTGGATGTGCTCGCGCTGGGCGTCGGTGAGGAAGGGCGCGGGCGCCTCCTCGACCAGCTTCTGGTTGCGCCGCTGCAGCGAGCAGTCGCGCGTGCCGACCACGGCCACGCGGCCGTGCTGGTCGGCGAGGATCTGCGCCTCGATGTGGCGCGGCCGGTCGAGGAACTGCTCCAGGAAGCATTCCCCGCGCCCGAAAGCGGCCGTGGCCTCGCGCACGGCGGATTCATACAGCTCGGCCACCTCCTCCATGCGCCAGGCCACCTTCAGCCCGCGCCCGCCGCCGCCGTGCGCGGCCTTGATGGCGATCGGCAGGCCGTGCCGCTCGGCGAAGGCCAGCACCTCGGCGGCGCTGGAGACGGGGCCGGGCGTGCCCGCCACGAGCGGCGCGCCCACCTGGGCCGCGATGCGGCGCGCGGCCACCTTGTCGCCCAGGGCCTCGATGGTCTCGGGACGCGGGCCGATCCAGGCCAGACCCGCCGCGATCACGGCGCGCGCGAACTCGGCGCGCTCCGACAGGAAGCCGTAGCCGGGGTGTACCGCGTCGGCGCCGCTGCGCCGGGCCACGTCGAGGAGCTTGGCGATGTCGAGGTAGGTGTCTGCCGGGCGCATGCCCTGCAGCGCATAGGCCTCGTCGGCGGCGCGCACATGCAGCGCGTCGGTATCGGGGTCGGCATAGACGGCAACGGAGCGCACGCCGTAGTCGCGGCAGGCGCGGGCCACCCGAACAGCAATCTCGCCTCTATTGGCAATCAGGACTTTGGTAATCATGGTGTGACCTGCTCGAAGAACGGAGCGATGACGTTGAACCGCACGCGGCAGCCCACGGGGATTTGCGCGGCCAGGCCCAGGTGGTGGCTGGCGACGGCGCCGATGACGGGATAGCCGCCGGTCAGGGGATGGTCGGCCAGGAACAGCACGGGCTGGCCGTTGATGGGCACCTGGATGGCGCCGGTCACCGTGCCTTCGCTGGGCAACTCGCCCGCGCGGCTGCGCACGAGTGGCTGCGCGCCCTCCAGGCGCATGCCGACGCGGTTGGACTGGGGCGTGACGCGCCATTCTTGCTCGGCGAAGGTTTGCAGTGCCTCGGGCGTGAACCAGTCGGTGCGCGGGCCGAGCACCACGTCGAGCGTGACCACGTCGCCGGGCCGCGGCAGCGCGGGGCGGGCATCGCCCGCAGCCTGTGCCGCCTCCAAGGGCTGGCCGCCTACGCGCAGGCGCTGGCCGGCCTGCAGCGCAGGCGGGCCGACCTGCGCGAGCGTGTCGGTGGCGCAGCTGCCCAGCACGGGCTCCACCTGCCAGCCGCCGCGCACGGCGACGTAGCAGCGCACGCCCGCCGCGGGCGCGCCGACGATGAGCACGTCGCCTTCGTCCAGCGCCACGCCCTGGTGGCTGGAGACTGGCCACGCGCGGCCATCGGCGGCGCGCAGCGTGAGCGGCGCATCGGCCCCGGTGACGGCCACGGTGGCCTGCCCGTGGCAGCGCAGCTGCAGGCCGCCCAGCACGTTCTCCAGCACGGGCGCATGCACGGGGTTGCCGACGAGGCGGTTGGCCTCGCGCATGGCGGCGGCATCCAGCGCGCCGGAGGGCGACAGGCCCAGGCCCGCCATGCCGGCACGGCCCGCGTCCTGCACCAGCGTCCTGCACCAGCGCCTGCAGGCCTGTCGCTACGATTTCAATAGCTGGCAGCGCTTGCCCAGAAAGCGCTGGAGGCGTTTTTGGCTCTGACTTTCTCAAGGGCGGCAGGCTGACGTGCAGCGCAGCCTGGCCTGCGTCGCGGAACTGCACCTGGAAACCCGGCTGCACGTAGGCAGGCTCGGCGCGGCGCATGTCCCACATGGGCACGCCGGTCACGCCGATCAGCTGCCAGCCGCCGGGGCTGGCGCTGGGATAGACGGCGCTGAAGTCCCCCGCCAGCGCCACGGCGCCCGCGGGCACCCTGGTGCGCGGCGATTGGCGGCGCGGCACGTTGCGAAAGCTCGCGTGCCCGCCCGCCATGTAGACGAAGCCCGGCGCGAAGCCCGCGAACGCGGCCTGCCAGGGCTGGCCGGTGTGGCGGGCGATGACCTCGCGCACGTCGAGGCCGAGCAGCTCGGCCAGCTCGGGCAGGTCTTCGCCGTCGTAGCACACGGGGATTTCGACGGTGCGGCCCGGCTGCGCGCCGGTTTCATGAACGTCCGCCGCTGCGCCGCGCTCGCGCAGCGCCTCGATCAACGCGGGCAGCGCGATGGCGGCGGGCCGGTAGTGCACGAGCAGCGTGCGTGCCGCGGGCACCAGCTCCTGCACGCCCGCGACGGGCCGCGCCAGCAGCGCGCGGTGCAGCGCCATGGCGGCGGCGAGGCTTTCCAGCTCGACGAGCAGCGCCGCGTCGCTGGCGGAGATGAAGCGCATGTGCATGGGGTCAGTCCACGAAGGCGCGCAGCTCCACGCCCGCCTGCGCCAACCGCTCGCGCACGCGGCGCGCCATCGCCACCGCGCCGGGGCTGTCGCCGTGCAGGCAGATGGAGCCGGCCTCCATGCGGATGGTCTTGCCGGTGACGCTCACCAACTCGCCCGTCTGCACCATGCGCAGCATGCGCTCGGCTACCTCGTCGGGGTCGTGCAGCACCGCGCCGGGCAGGCGGCGCGAGTAGAGCGAGCCATCGTCGTTGTAGGCGCGGTCGGCGAACGCCTCGGCCACCACGCGCAGGCCGCGCGCGCGGGCGCGCTCGATGAGCGGCGAGCCCGCCAGCGCCAGCAGCGTGAGGCCGGGGTCGATCTCCAGCATGGCGGTGATCACGTCGTTGCCCTGGCGCTCGTCGTGGGCGATGGTGTTGTAGAGCGCGCCGTGCGGCTTGACGTAGCGCACGCGCGTGCCCGCCGCCTGGGCCAGGCCCTGCAGCGCGCCGATCTGGTAGACCACGTCGGCCACCAGCTCGGTGCTGGTGGGGTCCATGTTGCGGCGGCCGAACCCCACCAGGTCGGGGTACGACACGTGCGCACCCACGGCCACGCCGCGCGCGGCGGCGCCCCGCACGGTCTGCAGGATGCCCGCGGGGTCGCCCGCGTGGAAGCCGCAGGCCACGTTGGCGCTGGTCACCACGTCGAGCATGGCGGCGTCGTCGCCCATGCGCCATGCACCATAGCTTTCACCCAGGTCGCTGTTGATGTCCATCGTTGTATCCTCGTTTTGTCAAATGGGGCCCGTTGATTGTTCAACAGGCAGTGGCAAATTTCCCAGCAAAAGGCATTCCATGCAGTCCCGGCATTTCACCAACCGCTCCGAGCCCGCGAGCCTGACCGACACCGTGGCAGACACCATCCGCCAGCAGCTCATCAACGGCCAGCTGCGCGCCGGCCAGCGGCTGTCGGAGGCCCAGCTCGCCCAACAGCTCGACATTTCGCGCAACACGCTGCGCGAGGTGTTCCGCACCCTCATCAAGGAAGGGCTGCTGCTGCACGAGCCCAACCGAGGCGTGTCGGTGGTGGTGCCCTCGATCGCCGACATCATCGACATCTACCGCGTGCGCCGCCTCATCGAGTGCCAGGCGCTGGAGAAGGCCTGGCCCCTGCACCCGGCCCACAAGCGCATGCGCCAGGCCGTGGAGGACGCCACCGTCGCCCTGGAGGCGCGCGACTGGCAGCGCGTGGGCTCGGCCAACATGGCCTTCCACGCCGCCATCGTCGCCCTGAGCGACAGCGCGCGCCTTTCGGCCATGTTCGAGGACATCGCCGCCGAGCTGCGCCTGGCCTTCGGCATGCTGGACGATCCCGAATACCTGCACGCGCCCTACGTGGACTACAACGCCCGGCTGCTGCAGATGTTCGTGGACGGGCAGACCGCCGCCGCCGCTCGCGAACTGGAGGCCTACCTCGTGCAGTCCGAGCGCATGGTGCTGGCGGTCTACGCCAGACAGGTTCCGTGATGTGCCAAGGTGCATGCCGTCACCAATGCGGTGCAGATGCCCAGGCAATGCACCAAATTTGGTTGAACAATCTCTAATCAAGTTTCCGACAATTCAACACTACAACATCAACGAGCAGGGCGTATCGTTGAAATCCCTGATGACTCCCCACCCACAAGGTGGTACGTTTGGCACGCGAATTGCCTTGGACACAACCGTCCTTGCACAGGCATTCCCCTGAACCCCTACCCTTGAAGGAGCCATCCATGAAGCGTCGAATCCTTTGCGCCACCGCCGCCCTGGCCGCCACCGTCGGCTTTGCAGGCAGCGCGCTCGCCCAGACCAAGTGGGACTTCGCCACGGCCTACCCGGCCTTCAACTTCCACTCCAAGAACAACGAGCAGTTCGTCAAGGACGTGGACGCCGCCACCCAGGGCAAGCTCAAGATCACGCCGCACTTCGGCGCATCGCTGTTCAAGATGCCCGAGATTAAGCGCGCCGTGCAGACCGGCAACGCGCAGATGGGCGAGTTCTTCCTGGTCAGCTTCCAGAACGAATCGCAGATCTTCGGCGTCGATGGCCTGCCCTTCCTGGTCGGCAGCTACGACGAAGCGTTCAAGCTCTACCAGGCGCAAAAGCCTGCGCTGCAGAAGCTGCTCGACAAGCAGGGTCAGGTGCTGCTGTATTCCGTGGCCTGGCCGCCCCAGGGCATCTATACCAAGAAGCCGATCCAGTCCGCCGCCGACCTCAAGGGCATGAAGTGGCGCGTGTATTCGCCCACCACGGCGCGCATCGGCGAGCTGGTGGGCGCGCAGCCCGCCACCATCCAGGAAGCCGAACTGTCGCAGGCGCTGGCCACCGGCGTGGTCGAGGGCCTGATCACCTCCAGCGCCACGGGCGCCGACAACAAGCTGTTCGAGCACCTCAAGCACTACTACAACGTGCAGGCCTGGATCCCCAAGAATGCCGTGACGGTGAGCAAGAAGGCCTTCAACGCGCTGCCCAAGGCCGAGCAGGAGGCCGTGCTGAAGGCCGCCGCCGCCGCCGAGGAGCGCGGCTGGAAGGAATCGCGCGAGGTGGATGCGCGCTCCATCGCCACGCTCAAGGCCGGCGGCATGAGCGTGGAGGAGCCCTCCGCGCAGCTCAAGGCCGACCTCGCCAAGGTGGGCGACGTGGTCATCAAGGAATGGACCGAGAAGGCCGGCGCCGACGGCAAGGCCGTGCTGGACGCCTACAAGGCCGCCAAGTAAACCCACCGGGGACGCACGATGCGCAGATGGCTCGACGGCCTGTACTCCGCCAGCGCCTGGGTGGCGGGGCTTTCCATGATCGGCGTGCTGGCGATGGTGCTGCTCACCATCGTGAGCCGCCTGTTCGGCTTCCACGCGCCGGGCAGCGATGCCTACGCGGGCTACGCCATGGCGGGCGCGGGCTTCATGGCGCTGGCCAGCACGCTCAAGGCGGGCGAGCACATCCGCGTGACGCTGCTGCTGGGCGCGCTCAAGGGCGGCGCGCACAAGGCGCTAGAGGTGGCGTGCCTCGTCATCGCCACGCTGCTGTCAGGCTTCCTCGCGTTCTACTCGGCGCGGCTGGTGTGGCAGTCGTGGGAGATCGACGACATCTCCGTCGGCATCGACGCCACGCCGCTGTGGATCCCGCAGATCTTCATGGCGCTGGGCACGCTGGTGTTCTTCATCGCCTTCTGCGACGAACTGGTGCTGGAACTGCGGGGCCAGCGCAAGCCCCGCGACATCGAGGACGCACACCATGAATGAAATCACCGCCAGCATCGCGCTGATCGTGGTGCTGCTGGCCCTCCTGGGCGGCGGCGTGTGGGTGGGCCTCACGCTCGCGGGCGTGGCCTGGTTCGGCATGGAGTTCTTCACCGCCCGTGCGGCGGGCGACGCCATGGCCATGACCATCTGGGGATCGGCCAGCTCGTGGACGCTCACGGCGCTGCCGCTCTTCGTTTGGATGGGCGAGATCCTCTACCGCACCAACCTGTCGGAGAGCATGTTCCGGGGCCTCGCGCCCTGGGTCAACGCGCTGCCGGGGCGGCTGCTGCACACCAACGTCATCGGCTGCACCATCTTCGCGGCGGTGTCGGGCTCGTCGGCGGCCACCTGCGCCACCGTGGGCAAGATGAACCTGCCCGAGCTGCAAAAGCGCGGCTATCCCGAGGCGCAGACCATCGGCTCGCTGGGCGGACCGGCCACGCTGGGCCTCCTGATCCCGCCGTCGATCATCCTGATCGTCTACGGCGTGTCGGCCGAGCTGTCGATCTCCAAGCTGTTCATGGCCGGCGTGCTGCCGGGCCTGATGCTGGCCGTGCTGTTCAGCGGCTGGATCATGGTCTGGGCGCTGCTCAACCCCGAGAAGGTGCCGCGCGCCGACGGCCAGCTCACCTTCCGCGAGAAGGTCTACGAGGCCCGCCACCTGATCCCCGTGGTGGTGCTCATCGGCAGCGTGATCGCCAGCATCTACACCGGCATCGCCACGGCCACCGAGGCCGCGGGCATCGGCGTGGCCGGCGCGCTGGTGCTCTCGGCCGCGCAGAAGTCGCTCACCTGGGAGAGCTTCAAGGCGTCGCTCTTCGGCGCCACGCGGCTCTACTGCATGATCGGGCTGATCCTCTCGGGCGCGGCGTTCATGACGCTGTCGATGGGCTACATCGGCCTGCCGCGCCAGCTCGCCGAGTTCGTGGGCGGCCTGGGCCTCTCGCCCGCCATGCTCATCATCGTGCTGGGCATCTTCTACATCCTGATCGGCTGCTTCCTGGACGGCATCTCCACCATCGTGCTCACCATGAGCGTGGTGCTGCCCATCATCCAGGCCGCGGGCATCGACCCGCTGTGGTTCGGCATCTTCCTCGTCATCACGGTGGAGACGGCGCAGATCACCCCGCCCGTGGGCTTCAACCTGTTCGTGCTGCAGGGCATGACGGGCAAGCAGATCACCTACATCGCCCGGGTCTGCGCACCCTACTTCCTGCTGATGGTGCTGGCGCTGGTCATCCTGTGGTTCTTCCCCGGCATCGCCACGATGCTGCCGGAAAAGATGTAGCCTGGGAGAGCGCTTCAAGCCTTTTTGGCCGCCAGCGCTTACCCAACAAGCGCTGGCAGCTCCTCTTTCAGGAGCAGCGGAGCACACCGCAAATCCGGATGCGGCGTGCGCTTAAAACAAATTGTCACAACCGCACCGCATAGTGGGCGGGTCCTGATCGACCCGCCCATGACTGCACCAGCATCCGCACCCCGCCCCTCTTCCGCCTCCAGCGCCCTGGGCCGGCGCCTCGTCACCGTCTTCCTGGCCGTGCTCGCCCTCGGCCTCGCGGGCTCGGCCATCGGCGTGCGCTCCCTCGTGCGCATCCACGCCGCCACCCAGGCGATGGTGGAACGCAGCGTAGGCACGGAGCGCCTCGTGGCCGACGCCTTCCGGCTGCAGTCCATCAACGCCGAGCGCGACAAGGCCGTGGCCCTGAGCTCGGAGCCCGAGGTGGGCGAGATCCTGGGCGCCGACATCGCGCGCACCCAGGCGCAGTACGACGCGCTCGTCGCCCAGCTCACGCAGCGGCTCGATGCCGCCGAGGACGCCGAGCGGCTCGCGCGCATCCAGGCGGCCGGCCAGGACTTCCTGAAGGCGCGCACCGAACTCGTCGCGGCACGCGACGCGGGCCTGACCGAGCGCATCCGCAAGACCTATGCCGAGCGCTTCGTGCCCGCCGCCGCGGGCCTGCTCGACGCGCTGCAGGCGCTCACGCAGGCGCAGCGCGCGGCGATCGATGCCGCCGCCGCCGAGGTCGCCCGGCTCAGCGCGCTGGCGCGCATCGCCCAGATCGCCTTCGGCGCGCTCTCGCTCGTGCTGGGCACTCTGCTGGCGCTGTGGCTCGTGCGCAGCATCACCCGTCCCATCGCACTGGCCAGCGCCACGGCCGACCGCGTGGCGGGCCTGGACCTGCGCCAGGAAATCGCAGGCCATGCGCGCGACGAGACGGGCCGCATGCTGGCCTCGCTGGCCGTGATGCAGGACGCGCTGCGCACCGTCGCGCGGCAGGTGCAGTCCGCCGCGCAGAACATCAGCGGCGCCTCGCACGAGATCGCGGGCGGCAGCGCCCACCTCTCCAGCCGCACCGAGGAGGCGGCCGCGAGCCTGCAGCAGACGGCCGCGGCGCTGGAGCACGTGACGCGCAAGGTGCACGAATCCACCGACGCGGCGCGCCGCGCCGAGGCCCTCGCGGCCGAGGCTGCGGGGGTGGCGCGCGAGGGCGGCGGCGTGGTCGCGCAGGTGGTGGGCACCATGGGCCAGATCACGGCCAGCTCGCGCAAGATCGCCCACATCACGGGCGTGATCGACTCCATCGCGTTCCAGACCAACATCCTGGCGCTCAACGCCGCCGTGGAGGCCGCGCGCGCTGGCGAGCAGGGTCGGGGCTTCGCCGTGGTGGCGCAGGAGGTGCGCAGCCTGGCCAACCGCTCGGCCCAGGCCGCCCGGGAGATCAAGGCGCTGATCGGCGCATCGGTGCAGCAGGTGGAGGCGGGCAGCCACCTCGTGGGCCAGGCCGGCGCCACCATGCAGCGCATCGTCGCGGCGGTCGGGCATGCCGCGCAGACCATGGGCGAGATCACCGCCCATGCCCAGGCGCAGGACCGCGACATCGCCGCCATCCACCAGGCCGTCTCGGGCCTGGACCGGATGACGCAGCAGAACGCCGCGCTGGTGGAGGAATCGGCCGCCGCGGCCGAGGGCCTGCACACCCAGGCGCGCGAGCTGAGCGCGCTGATCAGCCGCTTCGTGCTGCCAGCGCCGCGGGCGGGCGAGCCGCCGCGGCTCGCCCTGCTGCCCGGCGCCTGAACGCCGTCAGGCCACGGGCTGGATCGGCACGTACAGCGCGCCGCCCGTGCGGTTGAATTCCGCCGCCTTCTCCTGCAGCCCCTGCTGCGCGAACTCGCGCACCTCCTGCGTGATCTTCATCGAGCAGAACTTGGGGCCGCACATCGAGCAGAAATGCGCCACCTTGGCGGAGTCCTTGGGCAGCGTCTCGTCGTGGAATTCGCGCGCGGTTTCCGGGTCCAGGCCCAGGTTGAACTGGTCCTGCCAGCGGAAGTCGAAGCGCGCCTGGCTCAAAGCGTCGTCGCGCGCACGGGCGCCCGGGTGGCCCTTGGCGACGTCGGCCGCGTGCGCGGCGATCTTGTAGGCGATGATGCCCTGCTTCACGTCGTCGCGGTCGGGCAGGCCCAGGTGCTCCTTGGGGGTCACGTAGCAGAGCATGGCCGTGCCCATCCAGCCGATCATGGCGGCGCCGATGGCGCTGGCGATGTGATCGTAGCCGGGCGCGATGTCGATGGTCAGCGGGCCCAGGGTGTAGAACGGCGCCTCGTGGCAGTGCTTGAGCTGCTCGGTCATGTTGGCCTGGATCATGTGCATGGGCACGTGGCCCGGGCCTTCGATCATGGTCTGCACGTCGTGCTTCCAGGCGGTCTGCGTGAGTTCGCCCAGCGTGCGCAGTTCGGCGAACTGCGCCTCGTCGTTCGCGTCGCTCGCGCAGCCGGGGCGCAGGCCGTCGCCGAGGCTGAAGGACACGTCGTACTGCTTCATGATGTCGCAGATGTCCTCGAAGTGCTCGTAGATGAAGCTCTCGCAGTGGTGCGCCATGCACCATTTCGCCATGATGGAGCCGCCGCGCGAGACGATGCCAGTGCGGCGCTGCGCCGTGAGGTGGATGAACGCGAGGCGCACGCCCGCGTGGATGGTGAAGTAGTCCACGCCCTGCTCGGCCTGCTCGATCAGCGTGTCGCGGAAGATCTCCCAGGTCAGGTCTTCGGCGATGCCGCCCACCTTCTCCAGCGCCTGGTAGATCGGCACGGTGCCGATGGGCACGGGCGCGTTGCGCACGATCCAGTCACGCGTGGTGTGGATGTTCTTGCCGGTGGAGAGATCCATCACGTTGTCCGCGCCCCAGCGGATGGCCCAGACCATTTTCTCCACCTCTTCCTCGATGCTGGAGGTGACGGCGGAGTTGCCGATGTTGGCGTTGATCTTCACCTTGAAGTTGCGCCCGATGGCCATCGGCTCCACCTCGGGGTGGTTGATGTTGGCGGGGATGATGGCGCGGCCGCGCGCCACCTCGTCGCGCACGAACTCGGGCGTGATGAACTTCGGGATGCTCGCGCCCAGGGGGTTGCCGGCTAGGCGCTGCTCGCGCGCCACGTCCTGCATGTACTGCTGCATCCACTCGCGGCGGCCGTTCTCGCGCAGGGCCACGTATTCCATCTCCGGCGTGACGATACCCTTCTTCGCGTAGTGCATCTGCGTGACGTTGGCTCCGCTCTTGGCGCGCAGCGGCCGGCGCTGCAGCGCGGCCGCCTCGGCGCGCAGGTGCGCGAGGCGTTCGCCGTCCTCGCCCTTCTGACCATCATCGAGCGCCTGGCGCACCCGGCCCTCGTAGCTCTCGGTGTCGCCGCGTGCGGCGATCCAGGCGCCGCGCACGCTGGCCAGGCCCTGGCGCACGTCGATCTGCACGGAGGGATCGGTGTAGGGGCCCGAGGTGTCGTACACGCTCACCACCTCGCCGTTGGTGAGCGCGATGTCGCGCACGGGCACGCGCAGGCCCGGCGCGCTGCCGTCGATGTACGACTTGGTGGATGCGGGAAAGGGCTCGCGCGTAAGGGCGAGCAGTTGGGCGAACTTGTCGGGGGCGTTCATGGCGGGCACTCCGGTGAAGGTGGATGGAATGCTCCGCAAATCGGCGGGATGGCCCGCGCGCGTGCCATGGCACACGCACGGATTCCCACTGCAGCTCTTCTTACGCTGGTACTAACCAGATCAAGTTCGCGGTTCCGGCGGTCAGGTCCGCCGTCTCAGCACGCCCAGGAGCCTGTTCAAGGTTTTCTAGAGATCGCTAAAAAACTTGAACAGACTCCTACGTGCACCCCGGAGCGAGGCGCAGTTTACGCCAAACGCTCCAGGACCAGCACCGCGAAGAACATGAAGGCCGCGATGATCGTCCACTTGACGATGACCAGGCCGAAGCGCTTGTAGCGCTGCTGGCCCGTGGCAGCGAAGAAGGCGAAGGAGACGGCCGCCGCGAGCAGCAGCAGCATCACGGCCCAGCGGAAGATCAGCATCGCGCGGGCACTCCGTCACCAGGCCCGCGCGGGCTGCGCGAAGCCCGCGGGGGCGTGGCGCTCGTTCTGGAACGTGACGATCTCCCACGCATCCTCGTGCGCGAGCAGTTCACGCAGCAGCAGGTTGTTCATCGCGTGGCCCGAGCGGAAGGCGCTGTAGGCGGCCAGCAGCGGCTTCCCCACGAGGTACAGGTCGCCCATCGCGTCGAGGATCTTGTGCCGGGCGAATTCGGCGTCGTAGCGCAGGCCGTCGCTGTTGAGCACCTTGTAGTCGTCCATGACGATGGCGTTGTCCAGCCCGCCGCCGAGCGCGAGGCCGTTGGAGCGCAGCATCTCCACGTCCTTGGTGAAGCCGAAGGTGCGCGCGCGCGCGATGTCGCGCGTGTAGTTGCCGCTGCCCAGATCGAACTCCACGCTCTGCCCCGTGGAATCGACGGCCGGGTGGGCGAAGTCGATCTCGAAGCGCAGCTTGAAGCCGTGGTACGGGTCGAGCCGCGCCCACTTGAGGTTGTTGCCCTCGCCCTCGCGCACCTCGACGGGACGCTTGACGCGGATGAAGCGCTTGGGCGCGTTCTGCAGTTCCACGCCCGCGCTTTGCAGCAGGAACACGAACGAGGCCGAGGAGCCGTCGAGGATGGGCACTTCCTCGGCCGTGATGTCGATGTAGAGGTTGTCCAGCCCCAGGCCCGCGCAGGCGGACATGAGGTGCTCCACCGTATGCACCTTGGCGCCGCCCGCGCCGATGGTCGAGGCCATGCGCGTATCGACCACGGCCGTCGCGGTGATGGGGATGTCCACCGGCTCGGGCAGGTCGACGCGGCGGAACACGATGCCCGTGTCTGCTTGAGCCGGGCGCAACGTCAACTCGACCCGCTGGCCGCTGTGCAGGCCTACGCCGACGGCGCGGGTCAGGGTCTTGATGGTGCGTTGCTGGAGCATCCGGCGATTTTACCGGGCGCACCCTTGTGGGGCACGGGAAATCCCGCTATCGGCGCGATAGCCGCACAGACAAAAAAACCGGCCGCGCCCCGGAAGGCGCGGCCGGTTCGTGCAAGGCCGCAAAGGCTCAGTCGGCCTGCTTGCGCAGGAAGGCCGGGATCTCCAGGTCGTCCATGCCGCCCGAGGACAGCGCGTCCACGCGCGCCGCGGCCTGGGTGCGGTTGGTGCGCCACACGCTGGGCACGGCCATGTTGCCGTAGTCGGCCTGGGCCGTGCCGCCCAGCACGCCGCCGGCCACGGCGGCGCCGGCCATGGGCATCTGGTAGGCCACGTTGTCGGTGCCGGTGCGCAGGCTGCCCTGCACCACCTGCATGGGCTGGCGGCGGGCGTTGGCGCGCGACAGGCCGGTGGCCACGACGGTCACGCGGATCTCGTCGCCCAGCGTGTCGTCGTAGGCGGCGCCGAAGATGACGTGCGCATCGGGCGAGGCGTAGGCGTTGATGGTGTTCATCGCGAGGCGCGACTCGGACAGCTTCAGGCTGCCCTTGCTGGCCGTGACCAGTACCAGCACGCCCTTGGCGCCCGACAGGTCGATGCCCTCCAGCAGCGGGCATGCGATGGCCTGCTCGGCGGCGATGCGCGCACGGTCAGGACCGCTGGCCGTGGCCGTGCCCATCATGGCCTTGCCGGGCTCGCCCATGACGGTGCGCACGTCCTCGAAGTCGACGTTCACCTGGCCGTATTCGTTGATGATCTCGGCGATGCCGCCCACGGCGTTCTTGAGCACGTCGTTGGCGTGCGCGAAGGCTTCGTCCTGGGTGATGTCGTCGCCCAGCACCTCGAGCAGCTTCTCGTTGAGCACGACGATCAGCGAGTCGACGTTGGCCTCCAGCTCGGTCAGGCCCTCGTCGGCGTTCTTCATGCGGCGGCCGCCCTCCCAGTCGAAGGGCTTGGTGACCACGCCCACGGTGAGGATGCCCATCTCCTTGGCCACGCGCGCGATCACGGGCGCAGCGCCCGTGCCCGTGCCGCCGCCCATGCCGGCCGTGATGAACAGCATGTGCGCGCCGGCGATGGCTTGGCGGATGTCTTCCTGCGCGGCCTCTGCGGCTTCGCGGCCCTTGTCGGGCTTGCTGCCGGCGCCAAGGCCGTTGCTGCCCAGCTGGATGGTGCGGTGCGCCGGGCTGCGTGCGAGCGCCTGGGAATCGGTGTTGGCGCAGACGAATTCCACGCCCTGCACGCTGCGCGCGATCATGTGCGCGACCGCATTGCCGCCGCCGCCGCCGACACCGATCACCTTGATCTGCGTGCCCTGGTTGAACTCTTCGGACTCGATCATTTCGATGGTCATGTTGGTGCTCCTGAAACTTGCGTTGTGATGTGCGAATAGGGGTTGTGTGCTTGCTTGTGGCGGGTGGTCCCGTCGGGCGGCGGCGCGGTACTTCGCCATCGCCCTCTCTTGCGGCGGGGCGGGCCCGCACGGGCCAGCCAGAGCTGTGTGGCGGCCATGTCAGAAGTTCCCCACGATGAAGTCCTTGATGCGGCCGAACGCGGTCTTCACCGAGCCGCTCTTGGCCGCCACCTTGAAGCCGCGCAGCCGCGCCAGGCGCGCCTCTTCGAGCAGGCCCATGACGGTGGCCGCACGCGGCTGGGCGATCATGTCGGCCAGCGCGCTCGAATACTTGGGAATGCCGCGGCGCACGGGCTTGAGGAAGATGTCCTCGCCCAGCTCCACCATGCCCGGCATGACGGCGCTGCCGCCCGTGAGCACGATGCCCGAGGACAGCACTTCCTCGTAGCCCGACTCGCGCACGACCTGCTGCACGAGCGAGAAGATCTCTTCCACGCGCGGCTCGATCACGCCGGCCAGCGCCTGCTTGCTGAGCATGCGCGGGCTGCGGTCGCCCAGGCCCGGCACCTCCACCTGCGCCTCGGGGTCGGCCAGGAGCTGCTTGGCATAGCCGCTCTCGACCTTGATGTCCTCAGCGTCCTTGGTGGGCGTGCGCAGCGCCATGGCGATGTCGCTGGTGATGAGGTCGCCCGCGATCGGGATCACGGCCGTGTGGCGGATCGCGCCGCCGGTGAAGATGGCCACGTCGGTCGTGCCCGCGCCGATGTCCACCACGGCCACGCCCAGCTCGCGCTCGTCGTCGGTCAGCACGGCCTGGCTGCTGGCCAGGGGTTGAGCATGAGCTGCTCCACCTCCAGCCCGCAGCGGCGCACGCACTTGATGATGTTCTCGGCCGCGCTCTGCGCGCCGGTCACGATGTGGATCTTCGCCTCCAGGCGGATGCCGCTCATGCCGATGGGCTCCTTCACGTCCTGCCCGTCGATCACGAATTCCTGCGGCTCCACGAGCAGCAGGCGCTGGTCGCTGGAGATGTTGATGGCCTTGGCCGTCTCCACCACGCGCGCCACGTCGGCCTGGGTGACTTCCTTGTCCTTCACGGCCACCATGCCGCTCGAATTGAGGCCGCGGATGTGGCTGCCGGTGATGCCGGTGTAGACGCGCTGGATCTTGCAGTCGGCCATCAGCTCGGCCTCCTTCAGCGCCTGCTGGATGCTCTGCACCGTGGCGTCGATGTTCACGACCACGCCGCGCTTGAGGCCGTTGCTCGGGGCCACGCCCAGGCCGGCGAGCTTGAGCTCGCCGCCCGGCATCACCTCGGCCACCACGGCCATGACCTTGGCGGTGCCGATGTCCAACCCCACGACTACGTCTTTGTATTCTCTTGCCATCTTTGAGTCCTACCCCCGGTGGTTGTTCTGTGCGGGCCTGGCGGGCGCCTTGGGCTTGGCCGCCGGCTTGGGTGCGGGCGCATCGCCGCTCACGGTGGTCACGCCGCGCAGCCGCAGCGCGTAGCCGCTGGCGTGCCGCAGGTCCGCGTATTCCAGGGCGTCCACGCGCCGCCCCTGCTGCTGCGCCACGCGCGGCAGGGTGTTCACGAGCCGGCGCACGCGCTCCATCAGCGCGGCCTCGTCGCCGCCGCCCAGCTCCAGCACCGCGCCGCTGTCCAGCGTGGCGCGCCAGCCGCCCTGGCCGGTGCGCTCCAGCGTGTCGATGTCCGATTGCAGGGGCGCAAGCACAGGCGCCAGGCGCTGGTACACGCGCAGCATCTCGGCCGAGCGCTCGGGCACGCCCACCAGGCGCGGCAGGTTGTCCTGCTCCAGATCGTCGCTGCCGGCCTCGAACACCTCGCCATGGCTGTTGACCAGCGTGGCGCTGCCCTCTGCGCCCCAGTAGGCGACCGCGTCGTGCTCCTGCAGCTGCACGCGCAAACCGCTCGGGAATTCGCGGTGCACGTAGGCGCGCCGCACCCAGGGCACCTGCTCGAACGCGCGGCGCGCAGCCTCCAGGTCCAGCGTGAAGAAGTTGCCCACGAGCTGCGGCGCCACGTTGGCGCGCAGGGCCACGGCGCTGGTGTGCACCAGCTCGCCCTCCACGGCGATGCGGCCGATCGCGAAGGCCGGATGCCGCAACAGCCAGCCGCCGCCCGCCGCCAGCACACCCACGACCGCGCCCATGAACAGGACCGTGGCGGTCAGGTTCATGAGCTTGACGTCGAGCGGTGCGGGCAGCGCGGTGGCCATGCTTGGCTCCTAGCCCCGTCCCTGCAGCGCGTCCAGCGACGCGCCCGCGAGGATGCGCAGGCACAGGTCCTCGTAGCTGATGCCGGCCGCGCGCGCCGACATGGGCACGAGCGAGTGGCCGGTCATGCCCGGCGAGGTGTTGATCTCCAGCAGGAAGGGCTTGCGGTCGCCGGCGCGGATCATGATGTCCGCGCGCGCCCAGCCGCGGCAGCCCAGCGTGCGGAAGGCCGCGACGACGATGCGCTGGATCTCGCGCTCCTCGTCCTCGGGCAGGCCGCTCGGGCAGTGGTACTGCGTGACGTCGGTGAAGTACTTGTTCTGGTAGTCGTAGTTGCCCTCGGGCGCGACGATGCGGATCACGGGCAGCGCCGTGACGCCGGCGCCCTGGCCCAGCACGGGGCAGGTGGTTTCGTCGCCTTCGATGAACTGCTCGCACAGCACCTCGGGGTCGTGCTGCGCGGCGAGGCGGTAGGCCTGCTCGCACTGGCCGAGCGAGGTCACCTTGGTCAGGCCGATGGTGGAGCCCTCGCGCGAGGGCTTGACGATCATCGGCGAGCCCAGCTCCCGGAACGCCTGTGCCGTCTCGGCGCTGCCGGCGACCAGGCGCCAGTCCGGCGTGGGCAGGCCCTCGAAGCGCCAGATGCGCTTGGTCATGATCTTGTCCATGGCGATGCTGGAGGCCATGACGCCCGGGCCCGTGTAGGGAATGCCCAGCAGCTCCAGCGCGCCCTGCACCGTGCCGTCCTCGCCATGGCGGCCGTGCAGCGCGATGAAGCAACGCGCGTAGCCGTGGGTCTTGAGTTCGGACAGGTCGGCGTGCGCGGGGTCGAACGCATGCGCATCCACGCCGCGCGCGCGAGCGCCTGCAGCACGCCGCCGCCGGACATCAGCGACACCTCGCGCTCGGCGGACGAGCCGCCCATGAGCACGGCCACCTTGCCCAGTGCACGCACGTCGATTTTTGAATCAAATTGGCTCATAACGCCCGTCCTTCAAGCGCAGGCAGCTCATTTTTTCGAAGCAACTCCACCACCTTGGCGGGCACCGCGCCGATGGAGCCCGCGCCCATGCAGAGCACCACGTCGCCGCCCTGCGCGAGCGCGGCAATGCGCTGGGGCAGGTCGGCCACCGTGTCGATGAACACCGGCTCCACCGCGCCCGCCACGCGCAGCGCGCGCGCCAGCGAACGGCCGTCGGCCGCGACGATGGGCGCCTCGCCCGCCGCATAGACCTCGGTGAGCAGCACGGCGTCGGCTTTGCCCAGCACCTTCACGAAGTCCTCGAAGCAGTCGCGCGTGCGGCTGTAGCGGTGCGGCTGGAAGGCCAGCACCAGCCTGCGGCCGGGGAATGCGCCGCGCGCGGCGGCCAGCGTGGCGGCCATCTCGACCGGGTGGTGGCCGTAGTCCTCGATCAGCGTGAAGCGGCCCCCGCCCTGCGCGGGCAGGTCGCCATGGCCCTGGAACCGCCGGCCCACGCCGGTGAAGGTGGCCAGCGCCCGCAGCAGCGCGTCGTCAGGCACGTTGAGCTCCACCGCCACCGCAATGGCCGCCAGCGCGTTGAGCACGTTGTGTTCGCCCGCGAGGTTGAGCTTCACCTGCAGGTCGGGCAGCGTGACGCCGTTGCGCCGCTGCACGGTGAAGTGCATCTGCGTACCCACGGCGCGCACGTCGATGGCGCGCACCTCGGCATCGTGAGACAGGCCGTAGCGCGTGACCGGGCAGGTCACACTCGGCAGGATGTCGCGGATTGCCGGACTGTCTACGCACAGGATGGCCGTGCCGTAGAACGGCATGCGGTGCAGGAAGTCCACGAACGCCTGCTTGAGCCGGCCGAAGTCGTGGCCGTAGGTCTCCATGTGGTCGGCGTCGATGTTGGTCACGACGGCCATCACGGGCAGCAGGTTGAGGAAGGAGGCGTCGGACTCGTCGGCCTCCACCACGATGTACTCGCCCTGGCCCAGCTTGGCGTTGGTGCCCGCGCTGTTGAGGCGCCCGCCGATCACGAAGGTCGGGTCCAGCCCCGCCTCGGCGAGCACGCAGGCGACGAGGCTGGTCGTGGTCGTCTTGCCGTGCGCGCCGGCGATGGCGATGCCGCGGCGCAGGCGCATCAGCTCGGCGAGCATGATGGCGCGCGGCACCACGGGGATCTTCTTCTCGCGTGCGGCCAGCACCTCGGGGTTGTCCGCCTGCACCGCCGTGGAGGTGACCACCGCATCGGCGCCCTCGATGTTCGCCGCCGCGTGGCCCACGTGCGTGGTCACGCCCAGCGACTGCAGGCGGCGCAGCGTGGCACTGTCGGAAAGATCCGAGCCCGAAATCCGGTAGCCCAGGTTGTGCAGCACCTCGGCGATGCCGCACATGCCCGCGCCGCCCAGGCCGACGAAATGGATGTGGCGAATCGCGTGCTTCATGCGGCCAGTTCCTCGCAGGCGGTCGCCACCTCGCGGGTGGCGTTGGTCTTTTGCATCCTTTTGGCCTCCAGCGCTTTCTGGACAAGCGCAGGGCGCTCTGTATTCAATAGCAGATCGGCGAGCCAGCGCGGCGTCAGGTCGGGCTGCTGCACGAGCCAGCCCGCGCCCGCATCGACGAGGAAGCGCGCGTTGGCGGTCTGGTGGTCGTCCACCGCGTGCGGGAAGGGCACGAACACGGCCGCCGCGCCCACGGCGGCGATTTCAGTCACCGTGCTCGCGCCCGCGCGGCAGACGATCAGGTCGGCCTCGGCATAGGCCGTGGCCGTGTCGTCGATGAAGGGCGTGCACTCGGCCTGCACGCCCGCGGCTTCATAGTTCGCGCGCAGTGCGTCGATCTGCGTGGCGCCGCTCTGGTGCGTGACGGTTGGGCGCTGCCCCTCGGGGATCAGCGCCAGCGCCTGCGGCACGATCTCGTTGAGCGCGCGCGCGCCCAGGCTCCCGCCCACGACGAGCAGCCTGAGCGGCCCCGTGCGGCCCGCGAAGCGCTCGGCGGGGCCGGCCTTCTGCGTGAACGCCGCGCGCAGCGGGTTGCCCACCCATTGGCCCCTCTTGAACACGCCGGGGAAGGCCGTGAAGATGCGGTCGGCCACACCCGCGAGCACCTTGTTGGCCATGCCGGCCACGGAGTTCTGCTCGTGCAGCACCAGCGGCTTGCCGGCCAGCACGGCCATCATGCCGCCGGGGAAAGTGACGTAGCCGCCCAGGCCCACGACCACGTCGGGCCGCACGCGCCGCACCACGGCCAGGGCCTGCCAGAACGCGCGCAGCAGCTTGAGCGGCAGCAGCGCCAGCGTGACGAGGCCCTTGCCGCGCACGCCGGAGAAGTCGATGGTCTCCAGGGCGAAGCCATGCGGCGGCACGATGCGCGACTCCATGCTGCCCGGCGTGCCCAGCCAGTGCACGCGCCAGCCGCGCGCGCGCAGCTCCTCGGCCACGGCCAGGCCAGGGAAAATGTGGCCACCGGTGCCGCCGGCCATGATGAGGGCGGTCTTCTGCGTCATGCGCGGCCTCCCCGCATCAGCAGCTTGTTCTCATAGTCCACGCGCAGAACGACCGCGATGGCGACAAGGTTCATGAGGATGGCCGAGCCGCCGAAGCTCATGAGCGGCAGGGTCAGCCCCTTGGTGGGCAGCGCGCCTAGGTTCACGCCCATGTTGATGAACGCCTGGAAGCCGATCCAGATCGCCACGCCTTGCGCCACGAGCCCCGAGAACACGCGGTCGAGCGCGATGGCCTGGCGGCCGATGTGCATGATGCGCCGCGTCATCCAGAGGAAGGCCACGATGAGCGTGAGCACGCCCACCAGGCCGAACTCCTCGCCGATCACGGCCAGCAGGAAGTCGGTGTGCGCCTCGGGCAGCCAGTGGAGCTTCTCCACGCTGCCGCCCAGCCCCACGCCGAAGATCTCGCCGCGGCCGATGGCGATCAGCGCGTGCGAGAGCTGGTAGCCCTTGCCCAGCGCGTGCTTCTCGCTCCACGGGTCGAGGTAGGCGAAGATGCGCTCGCGCCGCCAGTCCGAGAACCAGACCATGGCCGCGAACGCCATCACCAGGATGAGCGCGATCAGGAAGAACATGCGCGCGTTCACGCCGCCCAGGAACAGGATGCCCATGGCGATCACGGCGATCACCATGAACGCCCCCATGTCGGGCTCGGCCAGCAGCAGCGCGCCCACCACGGCCACGGCGGCGGCCATGGGCAGCACGGCGCGGAAGAACCGCTCCTTGACCTCCATCTTGCGCACCATGTAGTCCGAGGCGTAGACCAGCACCGCGAACTTGGCCAGCTCGGACGGCTGGAAGTTCATGATGCCCAGCGACAGCCAGCGCCGCGCGCCGTTGACCACCGTGCCCACGTGCGGGATCAGCACCGCGATCAGCAGCACGATGGACGCCACGAACAGCCACGGCGCCATGCGCTCCCAGGTGTTCATGGAGATCTGGAACGCGATGAGCGCGCCCACGAAGCCCACACCGATCGCCAGCACATGGCGCACGAGGAAGTGCGTGGGCGCGATCTTGCCGAAGCGCGGGTTGTCCGGCATGGCGATCGAGGCCGAATACACCATGACCACGCTGAACGCGAGCAGCAGCACCACCACCCAGCACAGCGCCTGGTCGAAGCCCAGCACGCGCGCGGGCGTGGCGGTGGTGCGGCGGTATTCGGTGCCGCCCACGCGCACGGGCAGCACGTCGGCGGTCTTGGCGGGCAGCGCGCCCAGCCAGCCCAGCAGGCGCTGCCAGGCACTGGTGCGCGGTGCGGCGGCAGCGGTCATGCGAGCCCCCTTCCAGCGGCTGCCCGGCCTCGTGGGCCAGGGCCTCCACGGCCTCGCGGAAGACGCGGGCGCGATGGCCGTAGTTGTCGAACATGTCCAGGCTGGCGCAGGCGGGCGAGAGCAGCACCGCGTCGCCCGCGTGCGCGCGCTGCGCGGCGGCCTGCACGGCCTCGGGCAGTGTGGCGCAGTCGGCCAGCGGCACGCCCACGCCCTGCAGCGCGGCGCGGATCTGCGGCGCGTCGCGCCCGATCAGCACCACGGCGCGCGCATGGCGCGCCACGGGCGCGGCCAGCGGCGAGAAGTCCTGCCCCTTGCCGTCGCCGCCCAGGATGACCACCAGGCGCCGGTCCGCGCCCAGGCCCGCGAGGGCGGCCACGGTAGCGCCTACGTTGGTGCCCTTGCTGTCGTCGAAATACTCCACCTCGCGCACGATGCCGATGGGCTCCACGCGGTGCGGCTCGCCACGGTATTCGCGCAGGCCGTACAGCATGGGCGCGAGCGGGCAGCCCGCGGCCTGCGCCAGGGCCAGCGCGGCCAGGGCGTTGGTAGCGTTGTGCCGGCCGCGGATGCGCAGCGCGTCGGCGGGCATGAGGCGCTGCACGTGCAGTTCTTCCTCGTGCGCCTTGGAACGCTTGGCGGTTTCGTCCGCGTCCTGCGCGCGCACCAGCCAGGCCATGCCTTTAAGCACCTCGATGCCGAAATCGCCCGGGCGCTGCGGCATGTCGGCGCCGAAGGTGACGTGGGCGCGCAGCTGGGGCTTCTGCAGCTTCACGCGCACGGGCGGGGGCAGCATGTCCATGACCAGCGCGTCCTCGCGGTTCAGGACCATCAGGCCGGCCTCGCCGAAGATGCGCGCCTTGGCCTGCGCGTAGGCCTGCAGGCTGCCGTGCCAGTCCAGGTGGTCCTGCGTGACGTTGAGCACGGCGGCTGCCGCAGGCGCGAAGCCGCGCGCACCGTCGAGCTGGAAGCTGGACAACTCCAGCACCCAGACCTCGGGCAACGTGCCCGCGTCGATGCGCTGGCCCAGCGTATCGAGCAGCGTGGGGCCGATGTTGCCCGCCACGGCCACGCTCCTGCCCGCGCATTCGACGAGCAGGCCGGTGAGCGAGGTGACCGTGGTCTTGCCGTTGGTGCCCGTGATGGCCAGCACGGCGGGCGCATAGCCGTGGCGCGCGCGCAGTTCGCGCAGCGCCTCGGAATACAAGCCCAATTCGCCCTCTGCGCTTATCTGGCAAGCGCTGGCAGCTACCATTACAGGAGCAATATCCGCTGGCGCCAGGCCCGGCGAGCGGTACACCGCATGCAGCGCGCGGCCTTCGACCAGGGCCGCGTCGAACGGCCCGGCAAGGAACTGCGCCTGCGGCAGCTCGGCACGAAGCTGGGCGAGCTGCGGCGGGTTCTCGCGCGTGTCGGCCACCGTCACCTGCGCGCCGCAGCGCGCGCACCAGCGCGCCATCGCCAGGCCCGAGGCGCCCAGGCCCAGGATGAGCACGCTGCGGCCCGCCATGTAGTCCAGCGCTTCGCCGGGGCGGATGGCGGGAAGCGGGCTTTCGGGAGGCGCCTCGGCCGCCGCGCCTTCCGTGGCTTCCTGCTGCGCCTCGGCGGGATCGTCGGCGGCGCCCACGTCCGCGAAGATGCGCGCGACGAACTCCTTGGCCTGCGTCGCGGCGGACACCGCGGGGGCCGTGTAGTCGAACGCGGGCGCCGGCACGGGCGCAGGCGCAGGCGCCGGGGCCGCCGCTTCGGGAGCGGGCACCTCGGGGTTCGGGAGGTCGTGGCGCTCGTCGTTCATCGCAGTTTCAACGTCGTGAGGCCTACGAGGCACAGCAGCATGGTGACGATCCAGAAGCGCACGACGACCTGCGTTTCCTTCCAGCCGCTCTTCTCGAAATGGTGGTGCAGCGGCGCCATCTTCAGCAGGCGCCGGCCTTCGCCGTAGCGGCGCTTGGTGTACTTGAACCAGGTGACCTGCAGCATCACCGACAGCGCCTCGACCACGAAGATGCCGCCCATGATGGCCAGCACGATCTCCTGTCGCACGATGACGGCGATGGTGCCCAGCGCCGCGCCCAGCGCCAGCGCACCCACGTCGCCCATGAAGACCTGCGCGGGATGGGTGTTGAACCACAGGAAGGCCAGGCCCGCGCCCGCCATGGCAGCGCAGAAGATCAGCAGCTCGCCCGAGCCCGCGATGTAGGGGAACAGCAGGTACTTGGCATGGCCCGCGTTGCCCGTCACGTAGGCGAAGATGCCCAGCGCCGAGCCGACCATGATGACGGGCATGATCGCCAGGCCGTCCAGCCCGTCGGTCAGGTTGACCGCGTTGCTCGACCCCACGATGACGAGGTAGGTCAGGATCACGAAGCCCAGCACGCCCAGCGGGTAGCTCACCTCCTTGAAGAAGGGCACGAGCAGCCCGGCCTGCGGCGGCAGGTCCAGCGAGAAGCCCGACTGCACCCAGGTGATGAACAGCTCGAACACGCGCGCATTGGAGTTCTCGGAGATGCAGAACACGAGGTAGAGCGCCGCCGCCAGGCCGATCAGCGACTGCCAGAAATACTTCTCGCGCGAGCGCATGCCCTCGGGGTCCTTGTTGACCACCTTGCGCCAGTCGTCCGCCCAGCCGATGGCGCCGAAGCCCAGCGTGACGGCCAGCACGATCCACACGAAGCGGTTTGAAAGATCGAACCACAGCAGCGTCGAGAGGGTGATGGCACCCAGGATCAGCACGCCGCCCATCGTGGGCGTGCCGCTCTTGGACAAGTGCGACTGCATCGCATAGCCGCGGATCGGCTGGCCGATCTTGAGCGCGGTGAGCATGCGGATCACCTTCGGCCCCACGAACAGGCCGATGAGCAGCGCTGTCAGGGCCGCCATTACCGCGCGGAAGGTGAGGTACTGGAACACGCGCAGGAAGCTGAATTCCGGCGACAGGCCTTGCAGCCACTGCGACAGCATCAGGAGCATGCGGCCTCCCCCTGGGTTTCGATGGCCTGCACCACCTGTTCCATCTTCATGAATCGTGATCCCTTCACCAGCACGCTGCCCACCTCGGGCAAGCATGCACGCACCGCCGCGATGAGCGATGCCATGTCGTCGAAATGCCGCGCGCCCGCCACGTGGGCGCTCAAGGCGCCCAGCGCGAACACCTGCTCGATGCCGCTCGCGCGCGCATGCGCGCCGGCCTCGGCGTGGAACTGCGGGCCCTGCTCGCCCACCTCGCCCATGTCGCCCAGCACCAGCAGGCGCGGGCCGGGCAGGCCGGCCAGCACGTCGATGGCCGCACGCACGGAGTCGGGGTTGGCGTTGTAGCTGTCGTCCACCACGGTGATGCCACGCACGCTGAAGGCGCGCGAGCGGCCCTTGACCGGCACGAAGGCCGCAAGGCCCTGCGCGATCGCATCGAGCGGCACACCCGCCGCGACGGCGCAGGCAGTGGCAGCCAGCGCGTTCGTCACGTTGTGGCGGCCCGCGATAGACAGGTGCGTATCGAAGACGCCCTGCGGCGTGGCGATGCGCACGGCCCAGCCGCCGTCCCGCCACCGCGCGGATGCGCAGCGCACCTCGCCCGCATCGCCGAACGTGACGCAGCGGCGCGCGCCCGCCAGTTCGCGCCAGAGCGGCGTGAACGCATCGGCGGCGGGGAACACGGCCACGCCGTCGGCGGGCAGCGCGGCGAGCACGCTGCCGTTCTCGCGCGCCACGGCTTCCACGGTGTGCATGAATTCGAGATGCTCGCGCTGCGCGTTGTTGACCAGCGCCACCGTCGGCCGGGCGATGTCCGCGAGGTAGGCGATCTCGCCGGGATGGTTCATGCCCATCTCCACCACGGCCGCCTGGTGCGCGGCCCCCAGGCGCAGCAGCGTGAGCGGCACGCCGATGTCGTTGTTGAGGTTGCCTTGCGTGGCAAAGGCGGCCGCACCCTTCCAGGCGCGCAGCACGGCTGCGACCATCTGCGTGACGGTGGTCTTGCCGTTGCTGCCCGTCACGCCGATGAGCGGCAGGCGCCACTGCGCGCGCCAGCCCGCAGCCAGCGCGCCGAGCGCGCGCAGCGTGTCGGGCACCTCGATGCCGGGCAGGCCCGCGGACTGCAGCCCCGCATGCGCCACGGCGGCCACTGCGCCCGCCTCGCGCGCCTGGGCCAGAAACTGGTTCGCGTCGAAACGCTCGCCCTTGAGCGCCACGAACAGGTCGCCCGCCGCCAGCGTGCGCGTGTCGCTGTGCACGCGCACGATGAGCGTGGCACCGTCGCCCACGAGGCGCGAGCCGGGCACGAAGGCATGCACCTGCGCCAGGGTCATCATCGGCCGGCCGTTCATGCCGCCTCCTTGCGCAGCGAGAGCGCGTCGCGCGCCTGCGCCATGTCGGAGAACGGCTGGCGCCGGCCCGCCGTCTCCTGGTAATCCTCATGCCCCTTGCCGGCGATCAGCACCACATCCAGCGCATCGGCCTCGGCCAGCGCCAGCCGGATGGCGGCGGCGCGGTCGGGCTCGGCGCGCACGTGCGTGGCGGCGATGGTGCCCAGCAGGATCTGGTGGATGATGGCCTGCGGGTCTTCGCCGCGCGGGTTGTCGCTGGTCACGATCACTTGGTCAGCGCCATGCTGCGCGGCCGCGCCCATCAGCGGCCGCTTGCCCGCGTCGCGGTTGCCGCCGCAGCCGAACACGCACCACAGCCGCCCGCCGCGCTCTTGCGCCACGGGCTGCAGCGCGGCCAGCGCCTGGCGCAGGGCGTCGGGCGTGTGGGCATAGTCGACGGCCACGAGCGGCTGGCCGGGCAGCGCGATCTGCTCCATGCGGCCCGGCACGGGTGCAAGCCGCGCGCAGGCGCGCACGGCGGCGGCCAGCGGCACGCCGAGCGTGCGCAGCGCGGCGATCACGCCGAGCAGGTTGGCGACGTTGTAGAGGCCGACGAGGCGCGTCTGCAGCGCATGCGCGTCATCGCCTTCGGCGACGGTGAAGGCCAGCCCTTCGCCGGTGTGCGACACGTCCCGCGCAATGAGCCGCGCGGGGCCGTGCATCGAGACGCTCCAGAGTTCGAGGCCTTTGCCTTGCAGCTCGGCGTGCAACGCCGCTCCGCGTTCGTCGTCGATATTGATGACGGCGGCGCGCAGCCCCGGCCAGTCGAACAGCGCGCGCTTGGCCTGCCAGTAGGCGTCCATGCTCGCGTGGTAGTCTAGGTGGTCCTGCGTGAAGTTGGTGAACAGGGCGGTATGGATGCGCGTGCCCGCGAGGCGGTGCTCGGCCAGGCCGATGGACGAAGCCTCGATGGCCGCGTGCGCGATGCCGCCAGCCACGAATGCGCGGAACGCGCGCTGCAGGCGCACGGGGTCGGGCGTGGTCAGGCCGGTGGATTCCACGGCGGGCGGGAATCCGATGCCCAAAGTGCCCACCAGCGCACATCCAGCAAGCGCAGGCAGCTCTTTTTTCGATAGCACGCCAAGCGCATCGGCCAGCCACCATGCGGTGCTGGTCTTGCCGTTGGTGCCGGTGACGGCGAGCACGGTGAGCCGCTCGCCCGGCTGGCCGAACCATTCGGCGGCAATCAGGCCGGTGGCGGCCTTGAGGCCGGGCAGCGCGGCGATGTGCGCGCCACTGAACGCGAACGGCTCCACGCCCTCGCGCTCCACGAGGCAGGCCGTGGCGCCGCGCGCGATGGCATCGCCCACATGGGCGCGGCCATCGGTGGCGGCGCCGGGCCAGGCGATGAAGCCGTCGCCGGGCTGGATCAGCCGGCTGTCGGTCTGCAGCGTGCCGGTGACGCGCGCGCGCAGGAAGGCGACGGCTTCGGCGACGGTGGTGAAGGTGCGCGGCGTCACAGCGGCTCCTCCACCGCGTTCGCCACGATCTGCGGCTTGACGGCCATGTCGGGCGCCACGCCCATCATGCGCAGCGTCTGCTGCACCACTTCGCCGAACACGGGGCCGGCGACGGTGCCGCCGTAGTAGCTGCCGGCCGAGGGCTCGTCGATCATCACCGCGACGATGATGCGCGGCTTGTCGATGGGCGCCATGCCGGTGAACCATGCGCGGTACTTGCCGGCGGCGTAGCTCTTGCCGACCTGCTTGCGCGCGGTGCCGGACTTGCCGCCAATCGAGTAGCCCACGGTCTGCGCCTTCTGCCCCGTGCCGCCGGGGCCGGCGGCCAGCCACAGCATGTGGCGCACCTGGCTGGCGGTCTTGGGCGAGAAGACGGGCGTGCCCACCGGGGAGCCGCTCGCCTTGAGCATGGTGGCCGGGATCACCATGCCGTCGTTGGAGAACACGGTGTAGGAGCGCGCCATCTGGAACAGCGACGCCGACAGGCCGTAGCCATAGGACATGGTGGCCTGCTCCACGGGCTTCCAGTTCTTCCAGGGCCGCAGGCGCCCGCTGGCCGCGCCGGGGAAGGCGATCTGGGGCTTCTGCCCGTAGCCCAGCGCGGTGTGCACGTTCCACATCTCCTGCGGCGACATGCGCTGCGCGACCTTGAGCGCGCCGACGTTGCTGGATTTCTGGATCACGCCATCGACGGTAAGCACGCCGTAGTTGTGCGTGTCCGAGATGTTGAAGCCGCCGATGGCGAACCGGCCGGGCGTGGTGTCGATTACCGTGTCGTGGCGCACCCGGCCCAGCTCCAGCGCCATGCCGATGGTGATGGGCTTCATGGTCGAGCCGGGCTCGAACACGTCGGTGAGCGCGCGGTTGCGCAGTTGCTCGCCGGTGAGGTTGCGGCGGTTGCCGGGGTCGTAGCTCGGATAGTTGGCCAGCGCCAGCACCTCGCCCGTGTGGGCGTCGAGCACCACCACGCTGCCGGCCTTGGCCTTGTGCGCGGCCACGGTGTCGCGCAGCTTCTGGTAGGCGAAGAACTGCACCTTGCTGTCGATCGAAAGCTGCATGTCCTTGCCATCGACCGGCGGCACTTCCGCGCCCACGCCCTCGACCACGCGGCCCAGGCGGTCCTTGATGACGCGGCGCGAGCCGGGCTTGCCGGCCAGGTCCTTGTCGAAGGCCAGCTCCATGCCTTCCTGGCCGTGATCCTCCACATTGGTGAAGCCCACCACGTGCGCGGCGGCCTCGCCCTCGGGGTACTGGCGCTTGTACTCCTTGCGCTGGTAGATGCCCTTGATGTTCAGCGCGGCGATCTTCTGGCCCACGTCCCAGTCGAGCTGGCGCTTGATCCACACGAAGGTCTTGTCCTCGTCGGCCAGCTTGGCGTTGAGCGCGGGCAGCGGCATCTCCAGCAGGCGCGCCAGCTCCTTGAGCTTGGCTTTCACCTCGGGCTTGTCGTTCTCCACGTCCTCGGGAATGGCCCAGATGCTGGCGGCGGGCACGCTGGAGGCCAGGATGAGCCCGTTGCGGTCCAGGATGCGGCCGCGGTTGGCGGGCAGCTCCAGCGTGCGCGCAAAGCGCACCTCGCCCTGGCGCTGGAAGAACTCGTTGCCGACCACCTGCACGTAGGCCGCGCGCGCGGCCAGCCCCACGAAGCCCAGCGCCACCGCGGCGACGATGAACTTGCTGCGCCACACGGGCGTCTTGCTGGCCAGCAGCGGGCTGGAGGTGTAGTTGACGCTGCGGCTGCTCACGGCCTGCCTCCCGCCGCCGCGGCGGAGACGACGGGCGAGCCGTCGTCCGTCACGTACTGGGTGATGGCCGGCGTGGCCGAGCGCATGTGCAGGCGGTCGCGCGCGAGGCGCTCCACACGCAGCGGCGTGGCCTGGGCGCGCTTTTCCACCTGCAGGCGCTGGTGTTCGGTCTCCAGCTGGCGCGCCTGCGCCACCGCGCGGTCCAGCTCGGTGAACAGGCGCCGCGACTCGTATTGCGTGTGCACGAGATAGAGCGCGCTGGCCATCACGGCCACCAGCAGCATGGCGGAGATGCGCGTCACGCGGGCACCTCCGTGCGCTCGGCCACGCGCATCACGGCGCTGCGCGCGCGCGGGTTGGCCTGCACCTCGTGCGCGCCGGGCTTGATGCGCTCCAGTGCCTTGAGGCGCATGGGCTGCGGCGGCGCGAACGGCGCGCGGCGGTCGTAGACCTCCTTGGAGTGCTTCGCGATGAACTGCTTGACGATGCGGTCTTCCAGAGAATGGAAGCTGATGACCGCCAGCCGCCCGCCGGGGGCCAGCACGTGCAGACTGGCCTCTAGCGCTTGTTGCAGCTCCTCAAGCTCGGCGTTGATGAAAATCCGAAGAGCCTGAAATGTGCGCGTTGCAGGGTTCTGGCCCGGCTCGCGGGACTTGACCGCGCCAGCCACGATGCTGGCCAGTTCGGCGGTGCCTGCAATAGGGCCCCGTTCTTCGCGCCGAGCAACAATCGCCTTTGCAATGGGGCCAGCAAACCGTTCTTCACCGTAGTCACGTATCACCTCCGCAATCTGTGCCACTTCGGCATCCGCCAGCCACTCGGCCACGCTCTGGCCGCGCGTGGTGTCCATGCGCATGTCGAGCGGGCCGTCGAAACGAAAACTGAATCCGCGCCCCGGATCGTCGATCTGCGGGGAGCTGACGCCCAGGTCCAGCAGCACGCCCGTCACGCTGGCGGGCGGCAGCTCGCCCAGGTGCGAAAAGCCCTGGTGCCGAATCGAAAAGCGCGCATCCTGGATGCGCGCCGCCTCTTCGATCGCCTGGGGGTCCTTGTCGAAGGCCACCAGCCGACCGCGCGGCCCCAGCCGCTGCAGGATGCGCCGCGAATGCCCTCCCCTGCCGAAGGTGCCGTCCACGAAGCAGCCTTCGGCCGCGGCCGCGCCGCCGAGCAAGGCGTCGACCGCCTCATCGAGCAAGACCGTGGTGTGCTGCAGGGGCTGGTTCACATGCGCCCCTAGAAAGCGAAATCCTTGAGTACGTCCGGCATGCCGGCCTGCATGGCCGCCGCCTCCTTGGCGTCGTACGTCGCCTTGTCCCACAGCTCGAAATGGCTGCCCATGCCAAGCAGCACGGTGTCCTTGGTGATGCCAGCGGCTTCGCGCAGCTCGGGCGAGACCAGCACGCGGCCGGTGCCGTCCATTTCCACGTCCATGGCATTGCCCAGGAAGATGCGCTTCCACCACTGGGCGGACATGGGGAGCTGGGCGATGCGCTCGCGGAACTGCTCCCATTCAGGGCGGGGGAAGACCATGAGGCAGCCGTCGGGGTGCTTGGTGATGGTGAGCTGGCCGCCTGCCTGCTCCGTGAGGACGTCACGATGCCGGGTCGGCACAGACAGCCGCCCCTTTGCATCCAGACTCAGCGATGACGCCCCTTGAAACACGGATTGGAAACCCCGGTCGTTGTCGCCCTCCCCCACACACGGGGGCTTCGAGGGCACTTTTCACCACTTAATTGCACTTTTTTGCACTGTAGCAGGAAAAGAACACCGAGCAAGAGGCCTCGCAACAAAATTTTGCAATGAAATCAAGGACTTAGCGCCGAATTTGCAGGCAATACCGGGAAAAATCCTTTATTGATTAAGCACTTAGGAGCAGGTATGCAAGTGCTTTGTGAAGGCTTGACGGCGCCGCCGGACAACCTTCACAAAATGTATCGGGACAGATCCTCGTCCTGGCTCAGGGACTGCAGACGCCCGTCGACATAGGCGGCATCGACCACCACGGTCTGCCCCGAGAGCCTGGCGGCATCGAAGCTCACCTCGTCCAGCAGCCGCTCCATGACCGTGGACAGGCGCCGCGCGCCGATGTTCTCGGTGCGCTCGTTGACCTCGTAGGCGATATGGGCCAGCCGCGTGATGCCCTCGGGCCGGAAGTCGAGCGTGACGCCCTCGGTGGCCAGCAGCGCCTGGTACTGCTTGACCAGCGAAGCATGGGTCTGCGTGAGGATGGCCTCGAAGTCCTGCACCGAGAGCGAGCCCAGCTCCACGCGGATGGGGAAGCGCCCCTGCAGCTCGGGAATCAGGTCGCTGGGCTTGGCCAGGTGGAAAGCGCCCGAGGCGATGAACAGGATGTGGTCGGTCTTGACCATGCCGTACTTGGTGGAAACCGTCGTGCCCTCCACCAGCGGCAGCAGGTCGCGCTGCACGCCCTGGCGCGAGACCTCGGCGCCGCCCGCCTCCTGGCGCGCGGCCACCTTGTCGATCTCGTCGATGAAGACGATGCCGTTCTGCTCGGCGTTGGCAAGCGCGCGGGTCTTCACCTCTTCCTCGTTGACCAGCTTCGCCGCCTCTTCGTCGGTCAGCAGCCTGAGCGCTTCGGCGATCTTGAGCTTGCGCGTCTTGCGGCGCTCCTGGCCCATCTGGCTGAACATGCCGCGCAGCTGCTCGGCCATCTCCTCCATGCCCTGCGGGCCCATGATCTCCAGCTGCGGGCGCGCGTCGGCCAGGTCGATCTCGATCTCCTTGTCGTCGAGCTGCCCTTCGCGCAGCTTCTTGCGGAATACCTGGCGCGCCGCGCCGCCTTCGGCGACCTCGCTGCCGCCGCGCGGCGGGGGAACGAGCACGTCGAGGATGCGCTCCTCGGCCGCGTCCTCGGCGCGGGCGCGCACCTTCTTCATGTCGGTCTCGCGCGTCTGCTTGACGGCCACCTCGACGAGGTCGCGCACGATCGAGTCCACGTCCTTGCCCACGTAGCCCACCTCGGTGAACTTGGTGGCCTCGACCTTGATGAAGGGCGCATCGGCCAGCCGCGCCAGACGCCGTGCGATCTCGGTCTTGCCCACGCCCGTGGGGCCGATCATGAGGATGTTCTTGGGCGTGATCTCCTGGCGCAGGCCGGCATCGACCTGCTGGCGGCGCCAGCGGTTGCGCAGCGCGATGGCCACGGCGCGCTTGGCGCCGGCCTGGCCGACGATGTGGTTGTCGAGTTCGGAGACGATCTCCTGGGGAGTCATGGAAGACATGTTGATACCCAAATCAGGCCCCAGCGCTTACCCATCAAGCGCCAGCAGCTATCAAAACAAGAGTTTCCACCGTGCCGCTCAAAGCGTCTCGATGGTGTGGTGCATGTTGGTGTAGATGCAGAGCTCGCCCGCGATCTCAAGCGACTTCTTCACGATCTCGGCGGCCGGCAGGTCGGTGTTGGCGAGCAGCGCCTTGGCGGCCGAATGCGCGTAGGCGCCGCCCGAGCCGATGGCGACGATGCCCTGTTCGGGCTCCAGCACGTCGCCGTTGCCGGTGATGATGAGCGAGGCGGAATGGTCGGCCACGGCCAGCATGGCTTCGAGCCGGCGCAGCACGCGGTCGGTGCGCCAGTCCTTGGTGAGCTCGATCGCCGCGCGCGTCAGGTGGCCCTGGTGCTTCTCCAGCTTGGCCTCGAAGCGCTCGAACAGCGTGAACGCGTCGGCCGTGGCGCCCGCGAAGCCGGCGAGCACCTTGCCGCCATAGAGCCGGCGCACCTTGCGCGCCGAGCCCTTGACGACGATGTTGCCGAGGGTGACCTGCCCGTCGCCGCCGATGGCGACCTGGAGGCCGTCCGCCGTCTGGCGCCGGACGCTGAGAATGGTGGTGCCGTGGTACTGTTCCATGGGGAAGGCAGATGGGGCTACCTGCGCCGTTTGCAAGCCGCAGCGAACGCGGTTCAGTTCTTGCGCGGGATCACCCAGGCGTGCTCGTTGACGCCGATCACGTTGAAGAACACCGCGGCCAGGCGGTGCAGGTTGATGAACTGCACCACGCGGCCCTGCGCCTGCTGCGCCGCCGCCCAGTTGAGCACGGAGCCGATGGCCGCGAAATCGATGCGAATCAGGCGGTCGCAGGCCACGGTGAGCGGCTGGCCGGGGGGCACCAGGGCCTCCAGCGGGTCGAGCAGCGGTGCCGCATCGCCCTCGATGTGGCCCGACAGCGCGGCGGCCGGGGCCGCATCGTCCATGCCGGCGGGCTGCGAGAGCTGGAAGCCGGACATGAACAGGTCGCTGTCCTTCGCCTCTGCCTGCGGGGCGGCCTGCATGCCGTCGTCGCCGCTGAAGGAGCAGCGCGGCGCAGCCCAGGATGGGGGCGAGACCTCGTAGGTCACGCAGTAGTCGAGGGCCACCAGCTCGAACTCGTCCGGCTGGCCCATGAGGCGCAGCGCGGCCATGCGCAGGCGCCACCATTGCGGGTCGGAGCCGCGGTCGCCCGACTGGGTGTGGGCCTGCAGCACGGACTGCAGCGCCTGCATGCCGAGAAAGCGCAGTTCCACGTCCTGGTCGGCCCAGCGCTCGAACAGGTCGGCCAGGGCGGACACGGCGGGCAGGTCCATGCCCGTGAGGCGCGCCCAGTTCAGCGTCCACGGCGGCGCGGCGCGTGCCAGCGAGGCCTGCAGCGCCGCCACGGACTGCTGCGCCAGCATGGGCTGGGCGCTCCAGCTCAGCTCGCGCTGCGCCGGGGCCGGCTGCGCCGGCTCGGCCACCGCCACGCCCTGCAGCCCGAGCTGCTCGGGCAGGGAGAACCACAGCGGCGCGGAGCGGCCGAAGCGCGCCGCATAGTCGATCGCCAGCGTGTCGAAGCGGTCCTGCTGGCCCGTGGCGCGGTACAGGTCGAACAGCGTCATCCAGAGGTCGTGCTGCTGCTGCGGCGCATCCTGCTGGTGCTGTGCCAGGACTTCCGTGAGGCCGGTTTCCGCGCCGGCGTAGTCGCCGTTGGCGAAACGGATCGCAGCTTCCTCCAGATCGGGCTCATGCACGAATTTCTCGGGCTCAGCCACGGGGGCAGCCGGCGCGCTGCTTGCCGCCACGGCGGGCGGCTCGACGGTGCCGAAGCCGCTGCCCAAGGCATCGTCGGCGAAGAGCGGCTCGACGGGAGCCGCCCGGTCGAGCGGCATGGGCATGCTCAGCGGCGCAGTGGGTGCGAAGGCATTGCCGTGCGGGCCGGCCTGCGCCGCCGCCAGGGCCGCGGCGATGGCCGCCGACGCGGGCGCGGGCTGCGTGGCGTCCACGCCCGTCGCGGGCAACGGCCGCCCGGCGGGGGGCACCGGAGGCGCGGGCTGGGAGGGCATGCCGGAAGCGGGCTTGCTCTTCCACCACTGCTGGGACATCTGCGCCTCAATCTCGTCGATCTTCTTGAGCGTCTCGGCCCGGTCGTCGGGCGATGTCATGCTGGTCTGGAAGAAGGAAGTGCGTGCCGTGGGGTCTTCCACGCGCTGGCCCTGCAGGGCCTCGCGCTGGCGCAGCTTGCGCAGCTGATCGAACTCGCGGCGGCGCACGAAGTCGTTGCGCCGCTTGCGCTCGATCATCTCCTTGAGCATCTGCTTACTGTACTGGCTCTCGCGATCGGCGTCGATCGAATCGAGCTCGGACCAGTTGACGGTCGGATTGCGCACGAAGCGCACCATCTTGGACAGCAGGCCACGGCCGGAGGAGGACTCTTCCTTGCTCATGTGCGTACCAGATCGGGCGCGTGCGCCGTCCTTTCCGTCGGGATGCGGGGGAGCGCCGTGCGCTCAGTCCCCGAACATCTTTTGCTTGAGTTCGCGGCGCTGCTGTGCTTCCAGCGACAGCGTGGCCGTGGGGCGTGCCAGCAGGCGGCCCACGCCGATGGGCTCGCCCGTCTCGTCGCAGTAGCCGTAGTCGCCGGCGTCGATGCGCGCGATGGACTGCTCGATCTTCTTGAGCAGCTTGCGCTCGCGGTCGCGCGTGCGCAGCTCCAGGGCGTGTTCTTCCTCGATGGTGGCGCGGTCGGCCGGGTCGGGCACGACCACGGTGTCCTCGCGCAGGTGCTCGGTGGTCTCGCCGGCGTTGTTGTGCATGTCCTGCTTGAGCTGAACGAGCTTGTGGCGGAAGAAGGCCAACTGCTTGTCGTTCATGTACTCGCTGTCGGGCATGGACAGCACTTCGGCGTCGCTCAGCTCTTCAGCGGACTTGGTTTTCCAGTTGTTGGCCAGCTTGGGGTCTCTCTTGGCGGCCGCCACAGGGGTTTGCAGGGTCGTAGGCATGGTGTCAATGAAGCTGGCTCATGGGGCGGCACACGCCCCTGTCGTTGCCGTGGATGGTACGTTCAATTGCGCCGGACGGGAAGAAGGCCGACGCGTCTGCGCGGTTACCGGCGCTGCAGCTGCGGCAGCGGGCGCGGGCCGGGGACGTGCAGGGCTCGGCTTTCACTTCCTCGTCTCCTCGCAAGTGGGGCGGGTCCGGCCGCTTGGAGCGGCGCGGTGCGGGCGGCTTTTTGCCGGGGCGCGATTGTATCGATGTCGGCGCGCAGGGCAACCCGCGCCGGATACCAGAGCGAATCGTGCGGCTTGTGGCGGGCCGCAGGATTCACACTCGTTCACATTGGCGGTCAGGCCAGGCACTGCTCCAGCCCCTGCTGGAAGATGTCGCGCGGCAGGTCGATGCCGATGAACACCATCTTGCTGCCGCGCGCCTCGCCCTCGGCCCACTGCGGTCCCAGGTCGCTGCCCATGAGCTGGTGCACGCCCTGGAAGATGACCTTGCGGTCGGTGCCCTTCATGTCCAGCACGCCCTTGTAGCGCAGCATCCGCGGGCCGTAGATGTTCACGATGGCGCCCAGGAAGTCCTCGAGCTTGGCGGGGTCGAACGGGCGGTCGGCGCGGTAGACGAAGCTCTTCACGTCATCGTCGTGATGGTGGTGGTGCGGATGGTCGCAGTGCTCGCCGTGTTCGTGGTGATGATGGTGGTGGTCATGGTCGCACTGGCCGTGGTCGTGATCGCAGTGCGCGTGGTCGTGCGCGTCGCCCTCTTCCTTCAGGAAGTCGGGGTCGATGTCCAGCTTGGCGTTGAGGTTGAAGCCGCGCAGGTCCAGCACCTCGGACAGCGGCACCTCGCCGAAGTGCACGGCGCGGATGGGCGCGCGCGGGTTCATGTGCTTGAGGCGGTGGACGAGGGCGTTCTTCTCGTCCTCGCTCACGAGATCGGTCTTCGACAGGAAGATCTGGTCGGCGAAGCCCACCTGGCGGCGCGCCTCCTGGCGGTCGTCGAGCTGCTTTTGCGCGTGCTTGGCGTCCACCAGGGTGATGATGGAATCGATCAGGTAGGTTTCGGCGATCTCGTCGTCCATGAAGAAGGTCTGGGCGACGGGGCCCGGGTCGGCCAGGCCCGTGGTCTCGATCACGATGCGGTCGAATTCCACCAGGCCCTTGCGGCGCTTGGCGGCCAGCAGTTGCAGGGTCTCGCGCAGGTCTTCGCGGATGGTGCAGCAGATGCAGCCGTTGCTCATCTGCACGATCTGCTCCTTGGACTCGGTGCGCAGGATGTCCGTGTCGATGTTCTCCTCGCCGAATTCGTTTTCGATCACGGCGATCTTCTGGCCGTGCGACTCCGAGAGCACGCGCTTGAGCAGCGTGGTCTTGCCGGAGCCCAGGAAGCCGGTGAGGATGGTGGCGGGAATCAAGGACATGGGACGTGCTTTCCAATGCAAAGCGGCGGCCCTTGGACGGACCGCCGCGCGACAAAAAAACCAGTGTACCGAGCCTGTCAAGACCCTGGCGGCTTGCGGCGCGCGCGCGGGTGGGCCTGGTCGTACACCTGCGCGAGGTGCTGGAAGTCCAGGCGCGTGTAGACCTGGGTGGTGGTGATGTTGGCGTGGCCCAGCAGCTCCTGCACGGCGCGCAGGTCGCCGCTGGACTGCAGCAGGTGGCTGGCGAACGAGTGGCGCAGCATGTGCGGATGCACGGGCGTGGAGAGGCCCGCGGTCTGGCTGCGCTGGCGCAGGCGCAGCCACACGGACTGGGCGCTCAGGCGAGTGCCGCGCTGGCCGATGAAGAGCGCGGCCTCCTGCGACGTGCCGCGCACGGCGAGCCAGGCGCGCAGCGCCTCGGCGGCGGCGCGGCCCACGGGCACGCTGCGGCGCTTGGAGCCCTTGCCGAACACATGCGCCTCGCCCGCCTGCAGATCCACCCAGCCGCGCCCCTGCTGGTGCGCGGCCGGGCTGGGGGCCACGTCCAGCCCGACGAGCTCGCCCACGCGCAGGCCGCAGCCGTAGAGCAGCTCGACGATGGCGGCGTCGCGCGCCTCCAGCCACGGGTCGGCCCCGGGCTGCTCGTGCTCGGCCAGGCGCACGGCGTCGTCCACCGGCAGGGCCTTCGGCAGGGGCTTGGGCGCCTTGGGCGCGCGCACGTCCTGCACCGGGTTGTGCGGCACCAGGCCCTGGCGCGCTGCCCAGGCGAAGAAGCCGCGCCAGCCCGAGAGGATGAGCGCGATGCCGCGCCCGCTGCGCCCGCCCGCGTGCATTTGCGCGACGAAGCGGCGGATGTGCGCGCTGGTCAGCTGCAGCAGCGGCTGCCCGGCCGTTTCGGCGAAGGCCGCGAGCCTTTCCAGGTCCAGCGTGTAGAGCGTGAGCGTGCGTGCGGCCAGGCGCTTCTCCACGCGCACGTGCTCCAGGTATTGCCGGGCCTCGGGCGGCAGCGGCGCGGGCATGGGAGTCAGAACGTGTGAATGAATCCGGCGTGGCCGAACAGCGCGTCAAAACGCGGCTGCACTAGGCGCAAAGCGCAGCCATAGCGCGGGCTATGGCGAGCATTTGCAACGACGGGCAGGCGTGTTTTGGCGTGATGAGCGGGCATGGCGGATTCGTTCACACGTTCTCAGCGCAGGCGCGAGAGGGCGGAGCTGGCCAGCTCGGCCATGCGCGCGAGGAAGTCGGTGCCCATGGTGGCATCGAAGCGCTGCGGGTCGTGCGAACCCAGCACCAGCAGGCCGAAGGCGGGCTGCTCGGCGCTGTCGATCGCGCCCTCGCGCAGCGGCAGCAGCGCGAGCGACTGGGCCTGCTGCGCATCGGGCAGCCAGGCGGTGGCCTCGAAGCCCAGGTTGGGACCGCAGAACGGCATGGTGAGCGAGGAGGCGAAGGAACGCACGTCCTCGCTCACGCCCTCGGTGAAAGCGGCGCCGGCGTAGGCCGGCGCGGTGCCCCACACACGCAGGGCGACCTGCGGCACGTCGAACAGCGCGCGCATGCCCTGCTCCACGACCTGCGGCAGCGCGGCGGGGTCCCGCACGGCGGCCAGGTCGCGCGCCCACTGGTGCATCTTGTGGGCGATGGCGGCGTTCTCGCCGCCGTGGCGCACCATGTCCATCACGCGGTGCTCCAGGCCCTTGATCTTGTCGCGCAGCATCTCGGCCTGGCGCTCGTGCAGGCTCACGGCGCGCTGGCCGTGCGGGCTGGCGATGGTGACGGCAGCCAGCACCTCGGCGTGGCGCTCGAAGAAGCTGGGCGTATTGACGAGGAACTCGGCGATGTCCGCCTCGGTGATGGGGGGATCTGGGAAGAGGTCATGGTGCGTCGGGAATGTCGATCTGGCCTTCGAAGACCGTGGTGGCGGGGCCGGTCATGAACACGGAGTCCTCGGGCGAGCCGCTCCACGCGATGGTGAGCAGGCCGCCGCGGGTGTGCACATCCACGCGCGCGTCCAGCAGCCCCAGGCGGATGCCTGCCGCCACCGCCGCGCAGGCGCCGGAGCCGCAGGCCAGCGTCTCGCCCGCGCCGCGCTCGTACACACGCAGGCGCACTTCGGAGCGGCTGACGATCTGCAGGAAGCCCGCGTTCACGCGCTGCGGAAAACGCGCGTGGCCCTCCACCAGCGGGCCGGTGCGGGCCACGGGGGCGGTGTCCACGTCATCGACGAGCTGCACGGCGTGCGGGTTGCCCATGGAGACGACCGCTACCAAAACAGTAGCCTCCTGCGCTTGCCCCTCAAGCGCCAGAGGCCATTTTTGCCCCGAACCCTGCGGCACGGGCACGAGGTCCGACGCATCGAACGGCACGCGCTCGGGCGCGAACACGGGGCGGCCCATGTCCACCGTCACGCGGCCGTCGGCGGCGAGCCGGGGTTCGATCACGCCAGCCAGCGTCTGCACGCGGATCGCGTCCTTGCCCGTCAGGCCCTTGTCGCGCACGTAGCGCGCGAAGCAGCGCGCGCCGTTGCCGCACTGTTCCACCTCGCCGCCGTCGGCGTTGTGGATCACGTATTCGAAGTCGACGCCCGCCGCCGGCGAGGGGCGCACGGTGAGGATCTGGTCGGCGCCCACGCCGAAGTGGCGGTCCGCCAGGAAACGGTATTGCGCGGGCGTGAGGCCCAGCCGGCCCTGCGTCTCGTCGAGCACGACGAAGTCGTTGCCCGCGCCCTGCATCTTGGTGAAGCGGATGTGCATGGCGCGATTATCGGGCCGCGCCCTTGCGCGGGCCACCGGTCCGGGCCAACCCGCAAATCCCGATGTTTTTGCTCGGATATTGATGTGCATCAGCCTGCGCCCGCCCGGGCTGCGCAGCATGCGGTGCTCCGGCCATCCCCAAGAAAACCCCACCATGACCCTCACCGTAGACGTACTGGACCGGCTGCACGCCGAAGACGTGGACACCGCCGCCGCGTTGGTGCAGCGCAGCAGCGACGGCGCCGCCCTCATCGAACTGCTGGAGATGCTCTGGCACATCGGCATCCCGCGCGCCAAGGCGCTCATCGCACCCGTGCTCGAGCGCCTGGCGCAGCTGCACCCCGCCGAGTGATGCGGGAATAATGCGGCGATGCCGCGCCAGAACCAATACCTCCACGCCCCCTTCACCCCGGTCACCCCCCTCGACGCCGCCACCGTGCTGCTGCTGCGCGACGCGCCCCAGCCCGGCGGCGGTACCGCGCTGGAGGTGCTGATGACCCGCCGCTCGGACAAGGCCAGCTTCGTGCCCGGCGCGCACGTCTTCCCCGGCGGCGGCATCGAGGCCCAGGACGCCGCGCCCGAGACCCACGCCCTGGCCGACCACCGCCCCGCCCAGAGCGGCCGGCGCCTGACCGACGCGCTGGCCGCCATCCGCGAGAGCTTCGAGGAGCTGGGCATCCTGCTGGCCCGCCGCGCCGACGGGCGCTGGGCCGGCCCCGAGGACATCGCCGCGATCGACCGCAGGGCCCCGCTGTCCCCACAGTGCGCCGCGCGCGGGCTGCGGCCCGCGGCCGACGCGCTCTGGCTCTTCGCCCACTGGACCGCCGACCGCAACCTGCCCAAGCGCTTCGCCGTGCCCTTCCTCGTCGCGCGCATGCCCGAAGGCCAGGAGCCCGTGGCCGACGAAGCCGAGCAGTTCGAGCCCATCTGGGTGCGCCCCTCGGATGCGCTGGCCCGCCACGACGCCGGGCAGTTCTTCATGATCTTCCCCACCATCCGCACGCTGCAGCGCCTGGGCCAGTTCCCCGACGTGGACGCCGTGCTGGCCGCCGTGGCGCACGAGCAGCCCCTGTGGGCCAGCAGCCCCCGCTCGGGCCTGCTAGGCGGCAAGCGCGCGCCCCACATGGAGCACGAGGCGGCCTACGGCGAACTGGCCCTGGTCTGCCCCGACGGCCAGGTCGCCCACACGCTGGACTGGCAGAGCGAGACGCCCGTGTCCCTGCTGCGCAACCTGCAGCGCCTCACCGCGCCCAACCCGGGCGTGATGACCGGCCCCGGCACCAACAGCTACCTCGTGGGCGACCCCGCCACCGGCTACATCGCCATCGACCCCGGCCCGCAGGACGGCGAGCACCTGGACCGCCTGTGGCGCGCCGCCGGCGGCGACATCCGCATGGTCGTGTGCACCCACTCGCACCCGGACCATTCGCCCGGCAGCCACCCGCTGGCCGACCTCGTGGCCGCCCACGGCCGCCCGCGCCCGCCGGTGCTGGGCCTGCCCTCGGCCCCCACGGCGCGCACGGCCAGCCACTTCGCGCCCGACCGGCCGCTACAAAATGGAGAGCTGCTCGCGCTTTCCGGCACAGGGCCGGACGCCGGAATCACCCACACCCTGGAGGTGGTGCACACCCCCGGCCACGCCGCCAACCACCTGTGCCTGCTGCTGCGCGAGGACGGGCTGCTGTTCTCCGGCGACCACATCCTCAACGGCAGCACCACCGTCATCGACCCGCCCGACGGCAACATGGCCGACTACCTGGATTCGCTGGACCGGCTGGATGCGCTGTGCGCGCAGCACGGCGTGGAATTCATCCTGCCCGCCCACGGCTACGTGCTGGGCAACGCCCGCGAGGCGATCGCCCGTCTGAAGGCCCACCGCCTCGCGCGCGAGGCCAAGGTGGTCGCCGCCATGCAGGCGCGGCCCGAGGGCACCATGGAGGACTGGGTGCGCCTGGCCTACGACGACGTGCCCGAGCGCCTGTGGCCCGTGGCCCAGCGCTCACTCCTGGCACACGTGGAACGCATCCGCATGCTGGAGCCGGGCAATGACTGAGCCGGTCCGCCTGTCCAAGCGCCTGGCCGAGCAGTTGCCCTGCTCGCGCCGCGAGGCCGAGCTGTACATCGAAGGCGGCTGGGTGCGCGTGGACGGCGCGGTGGTCGAGGCGCCCGGGGCGCGCGTACTGCCCGCCCAGCAGGTGGTGCTGGCCCCCGGCGCGCGGCCCGAGGAGGCGCCGCCCGTCACGCTGATCCTGCACAAGCCGCCCGGCTACGAGGCCGGGCTGGGCGCGGCTGCGGGCGACGTGCGCGGCAGCCGCAGCCAGGGCGCGCCCGAGGCGCTGACGCTCGTGGGCCCGGACACCCTGCGCAAGGAAGGCGGCCCGCCGCCGCGCGTGCTGCAGCGGCATTTCCGCCAGCTCGAATGCTTCACCCCCCTGCCCACCGAGGCCAGCGGCCTCGTGGTCTACACGCAGGACCGGCGCATGGCGCGCAAGCTCGCCGAGGACATCGAGACGCTGGAACAGGAATGCATCGTCGAGGTGGCGGGCGAGATCGCCCCCGGCGGCCTGCAAAAGCTCTGCCACGGACTGAGCGTCAACGGCCGCCCCCTGCCCCCGATCAAGGTGAGCTGGCAGAGCGAGCGGCGCCTGCGCTTCGCGCTCAAGGGCATCCGCCCGGGCCAGGTCGGCGCGATGTGCGAGGCCGTGGGCCTCAACGTGGTCGCCCTGCGGCGCATCCGCATCGGCCGCGTGCCGCTGGCCAAGCTGCCCGAGGGGCACTGGCGCTACCTGCAGCCCTGGGAACGCTTCTAAAAACATAGCTGCCTGCGCTTGATGGGCGGGCGCTGGAGCCTCTTTTTCCTCTGATGCACCGCGCGCGGCTACACTGCGCGCCACCACACACAGGGAGAGAGGGGAAACATGGACGCACAGACCTTGTCCGACACGGGCGGGCGCACGGGCATGCGCTCGTCGTTCGAGTCGCAGGACATCGAGCCGCACCGGCTGCGCTTCACCGGCAGCGGCGGCGAATACTTCCGCGTGTGGATCGTGAACGTGCTGCTGTCCATCGTCACGCTGGGCTTCTACACGCCCTGGGCGCGGCGGCGCACGGCGCAGTATTTCTACGGCCACACGCTGGTGGCGGGCAGCCCGCTGGAGTTCACCGCCCAGCAGCGGCGCATGGTGGTGGGCTTCCTGGTGGTGGCGCTGCTCACGCTGGCCTACAACATCGCCTCCAACACCGGGCAGGACGTGGCCGTGGGCCTGTTCATCCTGGGCGGCGCGGCGCTCGCGCCGCTGATCTGGGGCAGCGCCATGCGCTTTCGCCTGGCCAACACGCGCTGGCGCGGCCTGCGCCTGGCCTTCACCGCGAACTGGCGCGAGGTGTACACCGCCAGCTGGCCCGTGTTCGCGCTGGCCCTGGTCTGGCTGGCCGTGGCCTGGGGCCTGCAGACGCTGGCGCCGCCCGCTGCGCTGGACGAGGACACGGGCCGCAAGCTGCCCACCATCACCGCGCCCATGTGGGGGCTGATCGCGCTGGGGCTGCTGCTGTCGGTGCTGTGCGTCATCCGCCTGGAGTTCAACTACCGCAGCCTGCTGGTGCTGCGCTCGCGCATCGGCGATGAGCCCGGGCGCTGGAAGCCGGTGTACCTGGACTTCGTCAAGCTCTGGCTGGCCACGCTGGGGGTGTTCATCGCCTCCGTGGCGGTGCTGGCCGCCGTGGCCGCGGGGCTGCTGCGCGGCTCGTGGGCGCTGTTCAAGGCGCTGGGCCAGGGCGGCGGCATGGGCCTGGGGCTGTTCCTGCTCATCCTCGCGGGCATCGCGGCAATGCTGTTCGTGCTGCTGCTGGCCACCGCGCCCGCGCGCGCCTACCGCGAGGCGGCGCTGTTTCGCCTCACCTGGAGCCACATCGGCGTGAGCCGCATCGCCCGCTTCAAGTGCCAGCTGCGCGTGGGCGCCTACATCCTGCTGCGGCTGCGCAACATGCTGCTCACGCTCGTCACACTGGGCTTCTTCCGGCCATTCGCCATGGTGAGCGAATACCGCATGAAGCTCGAATCCGTCACGCTGTACGTCAAGGGCGGCGTGGACCAGGTGGCCGGCCGCCTCGGGCGCCAGCAGCCCGGCGGCATCGGCGACGCGCTGGCCGACGCGGCCGGCCTCGACCTGATCGGATGACGCCCCCCACGCCCCTGCGTGCACGCTGGTTCGATGGCGCCAGCAGCCAGGCCCGCACCGTCCTCGTCGTGCTGGAGCCCGCGCCCGGCGGTCCGCAACTCGCGCTGCATGCGCCGGGCCAGCCGCCGCGCCGCTTCGCCCACGGCGCGGTGGAGTGGCCCGAGGAGTGGAACCCGCGCCGCCCGCCGCCCCGGCTGGTGGTGGACCTGGGCGACGGCGGCAGCCTGGAGATCGACGAACCCGCCGCCTGGCAGGCGATGCTCTCCGCCGCGGGCCACCGGCCCGGCCTAGCGCAGCGCATGCAGACGCGCTGGCCCGTCTTCGCCGCCGTGCTGGTGCTGGCGGCGGCGGGCCTGTTCCTGTTCTACCGGCACGGCACGCCCTGGCTGGCCACCCAGCTCACGCGCCACGTGCCGCTGGCCTGGGAGACGGCGCTGTCGCAGCAGGTGCTGCACCAGATGGACGATGGCACGCTCAAGCCCAGCAAGCTCGCCCCCGAGCGCCAGGCCGAGCTGCGCGCGCGCTTCGACGCGCTGGCGGCACAGGCCGGCGCCGGGCGCTACGCCGGCTATGCGCCGCGCTACGCACTGCAGTTCCGCTCCGGCCTGGGCGCCAACGCCTTCGCGCTGCCCGGCGGCACCGTGGTGGTCACCGACGCGCTGGTCGAAGCCGCGCGCGCGCACCGCCTGGGCGACGACGCCATCGCCGGCGTGCTGGCGCACGAGATCGGCCACGTGGCGCACCGCCACACCACGCGCATGGTGGTGGAGCAAGGCGTGCTCAACATCGGGCTGGGGCTGGCGCTGGGCGACGTGTCGGGGCTGCTGTCCACCGGCGGCTCGCTGCTCACCGGCCTGGCCTACCGCCGCAACCACGAGCGCGAGGCCGACTGCCACGCGCTCGCGCTGATGCGCGCAGCCGGCCTGCCCACCGCGCCCATGGCCGACCTGCTGCTGGCCATCGCCCAGGACGGTGCGGCGCGCCGCAAGGGCCAGGACGGCCCCGCGCAGGCGCCGCAGGAGGAGGACGGCCTGTGGTCGCTGCTCTCCAGCCACCCCGACACCGCCGCCCGCGCCCGCGAGCTGCGCGCCGGGCATGCGCCGCATTGCTCCTGAAAAAGAGCTGCTCGCGCTTGACTGGCAAGCGCTACAGCCCTTTTTGATTTGAAAAGTGTGAAGCCCGCCGATAAGCCGGATTCTGTGCACCGCGGTTGCCCGCGGCGTGACCGCCATTACTCTGGGCCGGGGGTCGCCCACCCGGCTCGATGCCACCTACCCGCACACTCCGGGGGCCCCGTCAACGTGTGCCTACTTGGTGTTGCTGCGCGTAGAGATTGCCCGTTTCACCCCCGGTGGTTTGCCTTCGCAGGCACTCCCCCGGGACTCGTCTCTGTTGCTCTGATCCTCACCTCGCGGTGGACAGCCGTTAGCTGCTACGCTGCCCTGTGCAGTCCGGACGTTCCTCCAGTGCCTGGTTTCCCAGATCGCACCAGCGGCGGTCTGGCGGGCTTCACGGGGGCGATTATCCCACCAGGTCAGTGCACCGACGACATCTCGTAGATGTTGTAGGCGATGAGCAGCAGCGCGCCCACGATGCCCAGCATCATCAGCGCCGGGCCCCAGCGCGACTCGCGCGCGGAAAAGCCGACGAGCATCAGCGCGCAGCTCGCGCCCAGCATGAGCATGGTGGTGTGCAGCAGGGTCATCGCTTCGCCTCCGTGGTCTGTCTGCGGCCATTGTCCCGCGCGCGGGGCCCGGGCGCAGCGGCCGCGCGCGCGGTCCTTGATGCGCATCAAGCGGATCGGGCCATATCGATATAGCCCCGGCGTCGAAGAGGTGGGCCACAATGCGCCGCATTCCCGCCACCACAACCCTCGGAGGTCCGATGAAAGCTGACAACATCCTGCATACGATTGGCAACACGCCCCACGTGCGCATCAACCGCCTGTTCGGCCCGGCCGCGCAGGTGTGGGTCAAGTCCGAGCGCTCCAACCCCGGCGGCTCCATCAAGGACCGCATCGCGCTGGCCATGGTCGAGGAGGCCGAGCGCTCCGGCCAGCTCCAGCCCGGCGGCACCATCATCGAGCCGACCAGCGGCAACACCGGCGTGGGCCTGGCGCTCGTGGCCGCCGTCAAGGGCTACAAGCTGGTGCTGGTGATGCCCGACAGCATGAGCATCGAGCGCCGCCGCCTCATGCTGGCCTACGGCGCCAGCTTCGACCTCACGCCCAAGGAAAAGGGCATGAAGGGCGCCATCGCCCGCGCCCAGGAGCTGGCCGCGCAGACGCCCGGCGCCTGGATCCCGCAGCAGTTCGAGAACCCCGCCAACGTCGACGTGCACGCGCGCACCACCGCGCGCGAGATCCTGGCCGACTTCCCCGAGGGGCTCGACGTGCTCATCACCGGCGTGGGCACGGGCGGCCACCTCACCGGCGTGGGCCGCGTGCTCAAGGCCCAGTTCCCGCAGCTCAAGGTGTTCGCCGTGGAGCCCGTGGCCTCGCCCGTGATCTCCGGCGGCCAGCCGGCGCCCCACCCCATCCAGGGCATCGGCGCGGGCTTCATCCCGAAGAACCTGGACACCAGCCTGCTCGACGGCGTGATCCAGGTCGACGCCGAGCCCGCGCGCGAATACGCGCGCCGCGCCGCGCGCGAGGAAGGCCTGCTCGTGGGCATCTCCTCGGGCGCCACGCTGGCGGCCATCGCGCAGAAGCTGCCCGAACTGCCGGCGGGCAGCCGCGTGCTGGGCTTCAACTACGACACGGGCGAGCGCTACCTGTCGGTCGAAGGCTTCCTGCCGACCTGACCCCCAAGGCCCGCAAGGGCCTTTTCTTTTTTGCGGCAGGCACAGGCACGCCTTCAGCCAGCCGTCCTACAGGCCCGTGCGGGGCGCGCCCGGAACAATCGGGACGATGACCGCGCCACACCCTTCCAGTCCCCTCGCGTTCAAGGTGCTCACCGTGAACGTGCACAAGGGCTTCACCTCCTTCAACCGCCGCTTCATGCTGCACGAGCTGCGCGACGCGGTGCGCGAGGTGTCGGCCGACGTGGTGTTCCTGCAGGAGGTGCTGGGCACCCACCAGCGCCACGCGGGCCGCGTGGCCAACTTCCCGCAGGAGCCGCACTACGAGTTCCTGGCCGACTCGATCTGGCAGCAGTACGCCTACGGCCGCAACGCGGTCTACGACAACGGCCACCATGGCAACGCGGTGCTGTCCAAGTTCCCCATCGCACGTTTCGAGAACCACGATATTTCCGTGAGCGGCCCCGAGCGCCGCGGCATGCTGCACTGCACACTGCAACCGCCGGGCCATGCCACGCCGGTGCACGCCATCTGCGTGCACCTGGGGCTGCAGGAGGCGCACCGCCAGCAGCAGCTGCGCCGCGTGGGCGCGCTGACGCGCGGGCTGCCCGAGGCCGAGCCCGTGATCCTCGCGGGCGACTTCAACGACTGGCGCGGCCGCGCGCACGAGGTGCTGCGGCGCGAGGCCGGGCTGCACGAGGTCTTCGTGCACGCCAGCGGCCGCGCGGTGCGCACCTTCCCCGCGCCCATGCCGCTGCTGGCGCTGGACCGCATCTACGTGCGCGGCGTGTCCGTGCACACCCCGCTGGCGTTGCCGCGCCGGCCCTGGAACCGGCTGTCGGACCACGCGCCGCTGGCCGCGGAGATCGCGCTGTGAAGCCCCGGCCATCGGCCCGCTGGGTGGGCGGCAACCAGTTCCGCCTGCTGGAGAACGGCGAGGAGTACTTCCCGTGCGTGTTCGAGGCCATCGCCGGTGCGCGCCGCGAGGTGTTCGTGGAAACCTTCATCCTGTTCGACGACAAGATCGGCCGCGGCCTGCACGCCGCGCTGCTGCAGGCCGCCCAGGGCGGCGCGCAGGTGCACGTGCTGGTGGACGGCTTCGGCTCGCCCGACCTGCCCGAGGACTTCGTGGCCAGCCTGGTGCAGGCCGGCGTGCGCTTTCGCGTGTTCGACCCGGGGCGGCGCCTGTTCGGCCAGCGGCTGAACCTGCTACGGCGCATGCACCGCAAGATCGTCGTGGTGGACGGGGAGCTGGGCTTCATCGGCGGCATCAACTACTCGGCCGACCACGTGGCCGACTTCGGCCCCGAGGCCAAGCAGGACTACGCCGTGGAGGTGCGCGGCCCCATCGTCGCGCACATGCACCGCTTCGTGCAGGCCGCCGTGCTGCCGCGCGCCGAGCTGCGCCAGCGGCTGCGCGCCGCCCCACCCGTGCCGCCGCCGGCGGGCGAGGCGGGCGCCCTCTTCGTCACGCGCGACAACCGCCACCACACCACCGACATCGAGCGCCACTACCGCATCGCCCTGCGCGCCGCGCGCGAGCGCGTGGTGATCGCCAACGCCTACTTCTTCCCCGGCTACCGGCTGGTGCGCGAGATGCGCCGCGCCGCGCGCCGGGGCGTGCAGGTGGCGCTGATCCTGCAGGGCCAGCCCGACATGCCGATCGTGAAGACCGCCGCCGGCCTGCTCTACGACCACCTGCAGCGCGCGGGCGTGCGCATCCACGAATACTGCGAACGCCCGCTGCACGGCAAGGTGGCGCTGGTGGACGGCGAATGGGCCACCGTGGGCTCCAGCAACCTCGACCCCCTGAGCCTGTCGCTGAACCTGGAGGCCAACGTCGTCATCCGCGACGCGCGCTTCAACGCCACGCTGCACGAGCGCCTGTCGCGCCTGATGCGCGAGAGCTGCAAGCAGGTGGAGCCCGCGCCGCGCACGCGCTGGGAGGGCCTGCGCCTGCTGCGCGGCTACTGCGTCTACCACCTGATGCGCTGGTTCCCCGCCTGGGCCGGCTGGCTGCCGCGCCATGCACCCGTGATCGAAATCGTGGAGGCCGACGGGCTGCACAAGCCGGCGGCCTGATCCTCCCATGCACGCACACACCGCTCCGCCACAGCGCCGCAGCCGCGGCGCCTGGCCCTGGCTGGCGGGCGCCTTCACGGCCGCACTGATTGCGCTGGTGGTATGGCTGCTGCTGCGCCAGGCGCGGCAGGTGGACTGGCCCGGCGTGTGGCAGGCCTTGCGCGCGCTCCCGCCGGGCACGCTGGCGCTGGGCGCGCTGCTGGCCTGGGCGAGCCACCTGGCCTATGGCTGCTTCGACCTGTTCGGCCGCCACGTGCTGCGCCATGGCCTGGGCGTGGCGCGCACCATGGGCGTCACGCTCACGGCCTATCCGTTCGCGCTCAATTTGGGCTCCATCATCGGCGGCGTGTCCGTGCGTTGGCGGCTGTACTCGCGCCAGGGGCTGCAGCCGGGGCAGATCGGGCAGGTCATCGTGCTGTCCATCATCACCAACTGGCTGGGCTACTGCGTGCTGGCCTGCGCCGTGTTCTGGGCCTGGGCGCCGCCGCTGCCGCCGGGCTGGGAAATCGGCCCGCACCGCATGCGCCTGCTGGGCGCCGTGCTGGCCGCCGTCGCCGCGCTGTACCTGGCGCTGTGCGCCTGGCGCGGCGGGCGGCCGCTGGCCGTGCGCGGGCATGAACTACCGCTGCCGCGCGCGCGGGTGGCGCTGCTGCAGATGCTGCTGTCGTGCGTCAACTGGGCGCTGATGGGCGGCGCGCTGTGGGCGCTGGCGAGCGGCCAGGCGCCCTACGCCGCGGCGCTGGCCGCCGTGCTGCTGGGCGCGGTGGCGGGGCTGCTCTCGCGCATCCCCGCCGGGCTGGGCGTGATCGAGGCCGTGGGCACCGCCGTGCTGAACCCCTGGATGCCCGCCAGCCAGGCGCTGGCCGTCGTGCTGGCCTACCGGGCGCTCTACTACTTCGCGCCGCTCGCGGTCGCGGGCGTGGCGCTGCTGGCCTGGGAGTGGCGTGGGAAAATACAAGCCAAATCGGCCTCCAGCGCTTGATGCACAAGCGCAAGCAGCTATTGAATAGATAGCGATGCAGCGAATGCGGAGGCCACAATGCCCGCATGCCGCCACGCCATTCCGTCCTTCCCATCGCCACGCCCACCCATGCCGCGCCGCTGAGTGCGCAGCAGGCGCAGTTCAACGAGCACCTGCGCCGCATCGCCGCCCAGCAGGAACTGCTGGCCGCCTGGAACGAGGCCACCGCCGCCTTCCATGCGCGGTATGCGCGCGACGTGGAGCCGCTGCTGGCCACCTACCACGCGCTCTATTGCGAGCTGGCGCAGGTGCTGGACGCCGAGGCCGGCCGCAAGGGCCTGTCGAAGGCCGACCGCGCCGCGCTGGGCGAGGCCATCGCCCGCCTCGCCGCCCGCCTGGCCGCCGGCGTGCGCGACGAAGCCCTGCGCGCAGCGATGCAGGCGCTGCACGACCGCTACGCCAATGCCGACGAAGCGGCACCGGACACCGCCGACCCGGATTCGCCCGAGGAAGTGCTGCGCCGCGTCGAGGCGCAGATGCACGCCGCCCAGGCCCAGGCCGAGCAGGCGCGCGCCACCCACCACGCCGCGCGCCGCGCGCGCAAGCCCGGCGCGCGCGAACGCCAGGCCCAGGCTGCCGCGCGCGAGGCCGCCCAGCCGCTGCGCGAGATCTACCGCCGCCTCGCCAGCACCCTGCACCCCGACCGCGAGAGCGACCCCGCCGAGCGCACGCGCAAGACCGCGCTCATGCAGCGCGTCAACCTCGCCTACGCGGCCGGCGACCTGACCGGCCTGCTGCAGTTGCAGCTCGAAGCCGACCAGATCGACCCCGCGCGCATCGCCGCCTTCAGCGACGCCCGCCTCGCGCCCTACAACCGCCTGCTGGCCGACCAGCTCGCCGAACTGCAGCGGCAGACCCGCGCCGCGCAGGAGGCGTTCTGCGCCGACTACGGGCTGGAGCCAGGTGCCGCCAGCAAGCCCGCCAAGCTCATGGGCCATCTGCGCGCACAGGTGCGCGACCTGCAGGAAGACATCCAGCACCTGCGGCTGCAGTTGCGCGCGTTGCGCGAGGAACCCGACGCGCTGCGGCACTGGCTGCGCCACGCGCGCGCCGCATAATCGCCACCCTCTTTTGCTTGATCGCCACAAGCCATGATCCGCCTCTCCGAACTCAAGCTGCCCCTCGCGGCGCTGCGCTACCACCCCGAGAACCACACCGAATACCCGCCTGAGGAAGCGCTGCGCACGCTCGCGGCACAGCAGCTCGGCGTGGAGGAAGGCGCCATCGCCAGCCTGCACGTGCACAAGCGCAGCTTCGACGCGCGCAAGGCCGACCTGCTGGCCGTCTACATCGTCGACGTGCAGGTGGCCGATGAAGACGCGCTGCTCGCCCGCCACGCCGGCCACCCGCACGTGCAGCCCACGCCCGACATGGCCTGGCGCCCCGTGGGCCGTGCACCCGCCGGGGCGGCCCTGCGCCCCGTGGTCGTGGGCTTCGGGCCCTGCGGCATCTTCGCGGCGCTGGTGCTGGCACAGATGGGCTTTCGCCCCATCGTGCTGGAGCGCGGCAAGCCCGTGCGCGAGCGCACGCAGGACACCTGGGGCCTGTGGCGCAGGTGCGAACTCAACCCCCAATCGAACGTGCAGTTCGGCGAGGGCGGCGCGGGCACGTTCAGCGACGGCAAGCTCTACAGCCAGATCAAGGACCCGCGCCACCTGGGCCGCAAGGTGATGCAGGAGTTCGTGGACGCGGGCGCGCCGCCCGAGATCCTCTACGCCGCGCACCCGCACATCGGCACCTTCAAGCTGGTGAAGGTGGTGGAATCGCTGCGCGCGCAGATCATCGCGCTGGGCGGCGAGGTGCGCTTCGAGCAGCACGTGAGCGACGTGGTGCTCGAAGGCCGCCCCGGACAACGCCATGTGCGCGGCCTGCGCGTGCACGACCTCGCCACCGGCGCTACCGAGGAGCTGCGTGCCGACCACGTGGTCATGGCCCTGGGCCACAGCGCGCGCGACAGCTTCGCCATGCTGCACGCGCACGGCGTGGCCATGGAGGCCAAGCCCTTCTCGGTCGGCGTGCGCATCGAGCACCCGCAGAGCGTGATCGACCGCGCGCGCTGGGGCAAGCATGCCGGCCACCCGCTGCTCGGCGCGGCCGACTACAAGCTGGTGCACCACGCGAGTGGCGGGCGCACCGTCTACAGCTTCTGCATGTGCCCTGGCGGCACCGTGGTGGCCGCCACCAGCGAGCCCGGGCGCGTGGTGACCAATGGCATGAGCCAGTATTCGCGCGCCGAGCGCAACGCCAATGCGGGCATGGTGGTGGGCGTGGAGCCGCTGGACTACCCGCGCGATCCCGCCGCGTTCGAGGCGCTGCTCGGCGCCACGCACGGCGTGGAAGTCTTGGCGCCGGACGCCGTGCACCCGCTCGCGGGCATCGTGCTGCAGCGCCAGCTCGAATCGTGCGCCTACCAGCTCGGCGGCGGCAACTACAACGCGCCCGCGCAGCGTGTGGGCGACTTCCTCGCGCGCCGCGCCTCCACGGCGCTGGGGGACGTGGAGCCCTCGTACAAGCCCGGCGTGACGCTGGTCAGCCTGGACGACGCCCTGCCCGCCTTCGCCACCGCCGCCATGCGCGAGGCCCTGCCCGCCTTCGGCCGCAAGATCCACGGCTACGACATGCCCGATGCGGTGATGACCGGTGTGGAGACGCGCACCTCGTCCCCGCTGCGCATCGGCCGGGGCGAGGACTTCCAGAGCCTGAACACCCCCGGCCTGTACCCCGCGGGCGAGGGCGCGGGCTACGCGGGCGGCATCCTCTCGGCGGGCGTGGACGGCATCAAGGTCGGCGAGGCCGTGGCCTGTGCCCTCCTCGGGCTGCCGCTGCCCTCATCGGGCACGCGCGGCTCCGGCGGCGCGGCGTGACTCAGTCATTCAGGCCGAGCGACTCGACGATGGTCTTTTCCTCGGCGAAGGTCTTGCGTGCGAATTCGGCGTAGGCCGCGCTGTCGCGGTAGTCGGTGCGCACGCCGGCGTTCTCGATGATGCGCTTCATATCCGGGTCCTCCAGTGCGGCCTTCACCGCCGCGTCGAGCTTGTGCACCACGGCCTGCGGCATGCCCTTGGGGCCGGCGATGCCCAGGGGCGAGGGCACGACCACGTCGTAGCCCGCCTCGCGGAACGTGGGCACGCCGGCGAAGGCCGGCGGGCGCGTTTCGGCGGCGATGGCCAGCGCGCGCACCTTGCCCGACTCCATGAAGTTGCGGATGCCGTTGGTGCTGACCATGGTCTTCACGTGGCCGCCGAGCAGCGCGTTGGTGGCCTCGGAATCGCCCTTGAACGGCACGTGCGTGAACTGCACGCCAGCCGCCTTGCCCAGCAGCGCCATGGCGACCTGGTTGCCGGTGAACTTGCCGGGCGTGCCGTAGTCCACGCCGCCTGGGTGGCTCTTGGCGTGCTCCACCACGTCCTTCACGGTCTTGAACGGCGAATCGGCGGCCACGCCGAGGATGAAGTCGTAGGCCGAGAACGAGGCGATGTAGGTCAGGTCCTTCACCGGGTCGTACTGCGTCTTCTGCACGTAGGGCTGGCGGAACACGCTCACCGGCACCAGGGTCAGGCGGTAGCCGTCGGGCTTGGTGCGCAGCATCTCCACCACGCCCAGCGTGCCGCCCGCGCCGGGCTTGTTGTCCACGATCACGGTCTGCTTGAGATGCTTGGACATGCCCTGGGCCAGCGCACGGCCCATCACGTCGGTGGTGCCGCCGGGCGCGTAGGGCACGATGAGGGTGATGGGCTGGCTCGGAAAGTCGGCCTGGGCGTGGGCGCCCGTGGCGGCGAATGCGGCGGCGCAGGCGAGCGCGGTGGTGATGAAGCGGCGTTGCATGGTGTTGTCTCCTTGGGTTGAATGAACGGGGTCAGCGGGCGGCGTAGCCGTCGCGCAGGTCGCGCTTGAGCACCTTGCCGATGGGGCTGCGCGGCAGCTCGCCGACAAAGCGCAGGTCCGCCAGCCGCTGGGTTTTGCCCGCGCGCTGGTTGAACCATTCCAGGACCTCGGCGGGCGTGGCGGCATGCCCGGCATGCGGCACGACGAAGGCCACGGGCGTCTCGCCCCACTGCACGGAGGGCACGCCGACCACGGCCGCGTCGGCCACGGCCGGGTGCTGGCGCAGTTGCGCCTCCAGGTCGCTCGGGTAGATGTTGAAGCCGCCGCTGATGACCATGTCCTTGCGGCGGTCGATGAGGGTGAGGAAGCCGTCGGCATCGAACCGGCCCACGTCGCCGGTGCGGATGAAGCGCTTGCCCGAGGCGTCGAACCACTCGGCCTCGCGCGTCTTGTCGGGCTGGTTGTGGTAGCCGGTCATCATGCCGGGCGAGTGGCCCACAACCTCGCCCGCCTCGCCGGGCGGCACCTCGCGGCCCTCCTCGTCGATCAGGCGGATGTCGTGGCCCTCGGCAGGCCGGCCCACGGTGTGCAGCTTGTCCGGGTGCAGGTGCGCGTCGAGGATGCAGGTGCCGCCGCCCTCGGTCATGCCATAGAACTCGGTCAGCGTGCCGGGCCAGCGCGCGAGCACGTCGGCCTTCAGCGCGGCACTGAACGGCGCGCTGGTGCAGAACTTGAAGCGGAACGCCGAGAGGTCGAAATCGCCGAACTGAGGCAGCGCCATGATGCGCTGGTACTGCACCGGCACCAGCATGGTGTGCGTCACGCGGTACTGCTGCGCGAGCTGCAGGTAGCGCAGCGCGTCGAACTTGGCCATCAGCAGCACGCAGCCGCCGCCCGCCAGCGTGGGCAGGAACACGACCAGCGTTGTGTTGGAGTAGAGCGGCGTAGCCAGCAGCGTGGTGCCGTGCGGGCCGTAGTCGTAGACCGGCACGCGGCGCATGTGCGTCCAGCGCATGCCGTGCGGCTGCACGATGCCCTTCGGAACCCCGGTGGTGCCCGAGGAATAGATGAGGTTGAAGGGCGCCTCGGGCCCGATCTCCACGGGCGCGGGCACCGTGCCTTCGGGTGCGAGCCATGCATCGAACGCGGGCCCGTCCAGCGCGATGGTGCGCGGCGCGCCCTCGGCGGTGGGGGCAGTGCCGTCCACGAACAGCAGCCGCGCATCGGCATCGCGCAGCATGCCGCGCAGGCTCTCGGGCGTGGACGAGGGCGCCAGCGGCGCCGCCACCGCGCCTGCGCGCAGCACGCCCAGGAACAGCGCGGCATAGCGCACCGAGCTCAGCGCGCAGATGGCGATGGCCTCGCCCGGCTGCACGCCATCGCGCTGCAGCGCGGCGGCCACGCGGTCCATGAGGGCGTCGAGCTGCGCGTAGCTCAGCACCTGCTGCTCGTCACGCAGTGCGGGGTGGCCGGGCTGGTGGCGCGCGTGCAGGGCGATCAGCCCGGGCAGCGTGCGGAACGGGGCATCGGGGGTGAATAGGTCGGCGGTCATTGCGTGGTCCATTCATCAAAAAAGATAGCTGCTTACGCTTTATCCATAAGACCCTCGAGCATTTTTCTTTGCAAACCCGCCGGTCAGAGCGCCTGCACCAGTTCCGGCACGGCCGCGAACAGGTCCGCCTCCAGCCCGTAGTCGGCCACACTGAAGATCGGCGCCTCCGGGTCCTTGTTGATCGCCACGATCACCTTGGAGTCCTTCATGCCGGCCAGGTGCTGGATGGCCCCCGAGATGCCCAGCGCGACGTACAGCTGCGGCGCCACGATCTTGCCCGTCTGGCCCACCTGCAGGTCGTTGGGCGCGTAGCCCGCGTCCACCGCCGCGCGGCTGGCCCCGATGGCCGCGCCCAGCTTGTCGGCCAGCGGCGTGAGCACTTCCTGGAATTTCTCGCTGCTGCCCAGCGCCCGCCCGCCCGAGACGATGATCTTGGCGGCGGTCAGCTCGGGCCGGTCGCTCTTGGTGACTTCGCGCCCGACGAAGGCGCTCTTGCCGCTGTCTGCCGCAGCGGCTGCGGTTTCGACGGCGGCGCTGCCTCCCGTGGCGGCGGCGGCGTCGAAGCCCGTGGTGCGCACGGTGATGACCTTGACGCTGTCTGCGCTTTGCACGGTGGCGATGGCGTTGCCCGCGTAGATGGGGCGCTCGAAGGTGTCGGGGCTGTCGACCTTGGTGATGTCGCTGATTTGCGCCACGTCGAGCTTGGCGGCCACGCGCGGGGCGGCGTTCTTGCCGCTGGCGGTGGCGGGGAACAGGATGTGGCTGTAGTTGCCGGCGATCTGCAGCACCTGCGCGGCGATGTTTTCGGCGAGGCCGTCCTTGAGGCTGGCGCCGTCGGCGTGGATGACTTTGGCGACGCCGGCTATTTTGGAGGCGGCGTCTGCTGCGGCGCCCGCGTTTTCTCCGGCGACGAGCACGTGCACGTCGCCGCCGCAGGCCTGCGCGGCGGTGACGGTGTTGAGGGTGGCGCTCTTGATGGAGGCGTTGTCGTGTTCTGCGATGACGAGTACGGGCATTTTTAGATCACCTTGGCTTCGTTCTTGAGCTTGGCCACGAGGGTGGCCACGTCGGGCACCTTGACGCCGGCGCCGCGCTTCGGGGGCTCGGAGACTTTGAGGGTCTTCAGGCGCGGGGCGACGTCGACGCCCAGCGCTTCGGGCTTGAGGGTGTCGAGCGGCTTTTTCTTGGCCTTCATGATGTTGGGCAGCGTGACGTAGCGCGGCTCGTTCAGGCGCAGGTCGGTGGTGATGACTGCCGGCAGGGTGAGCGAGAGGGTTTCCAGGCCGCCGTCGACTTCGCGGGTGACGCTGGCCCGGGGCGCGTCAGCCTTGCCGTCGGCGACTTCGACCTTGCTGGCGAAGGTGGCCTGGGGCAGATCGGCCAGGGCCGCGAGCATCTGGCCGGTCTGGTTGGCGTCGTCGTCGATGGCCTGCTTGCCCAGGATGACGAGCTGGGGCTGCTCCTTGTCGACCAGGGCCTTGAGCAGCTTGGCGACGGCCAGGGGCTGCAACTCGGCGTCGGTTTCCACCAGGATGGCGCGGTCGGCGCCGATGGCCATGGCCGTGCGCAGGGTTTCCTGGCACTGCGCCACGCCGCAGCTGACGGCGATCACTTCGGTGGCGATGCCTTTTTCTTTCAGGCGCACGGCTTCCTCGACGGCGATTTCGTCAAAGGGGTTCATGCTCATCTTCACGTTGGCGATGTCCACTCCCGTGCCGTCCGACTTCACTCGGACCTTCACGTTGTAGTCCACCACGCGCTTGACGGGGACGAGGATCTTCATGGCGGTTTTCCTTTGCTTGCGAGAACGTGGGCATCAATCCAGGCGCACGTTGGCCGCCTCGATCAGCGCCTTCCACTGGGGCACGTCGCCCAGGTAGGCCGTGCGGAACGCCTCGGGCCCGGCTATCGCGGAGACGCCGCCGATGCTGAGGATCTGCTCCTGCACCTTCGCGTCCCTGGCGACCTCGGCCATCACCGCGGCGAGCTTGTCGAGCACGGGCCTGGGAATGCCCGCGGGCGCGCCCATGCCGATCCAGCCGACGAGGGAGTACGGATCGTCCGTCAGCCCCTGCTCGTAGATCGTGGGGACGTTGGGCAGGGACGGCACGCGCTGGCGGCCGATCAGGCCGATGGCCTTGAGGCGGCCCGCCTCGATGAAGGGGCGGGTACTGGCGACGCTGGCGAGGCAGAACTGGATCGGGCCGCCGATCAGGTCCTGCAGCATGGGCGCCTCGCCCTTGTAGGCCGCGTGGGCCATGTCGGCGTTGGCGGACTTGCTGATGTATGCGCCCACGAGATGCGCCTGCGAGCCCTGCCCCCAGGAGCCGTAGGAGAACTTGCCCTTGTTCGCGCCCAGATAGGCCAGCAGCTCCTTCATGTTGCCGGCGGGCACCGAGGGGTGCGCGACGAGCACCACCGGCGCGGTAGCGATCTGGGTGACCAGCGCCATGTCCTTCTGCAGGTTGTGCGGCAGCTTGGCGTAGAGGTACTGGTTGACCATCATCGACGTGCCCAGGCCCACCAGCAGCGTGTGGCCGTCGGGCGGGGACTTGAGCACCGCGTCGGTTCCCAGGATGCCACCCGCGCCGCCCTTGTTGTCCACCACCACGGGCTGGCCCAGCAGCCTGGACATGGGCTCGGCCAGGGCGCGCGCGATGATGTCGGTGCCGCCGCCCGCGTTGTAGGGCACGACGATGCGGATGGGCTTGGCTGGCCACTGGCCGGTCTGCGCGGCGGCGCGGCCCAGCAGCGCGGCGCCCCCCAGGGCGGCCATGCCCTGCAGCACGGCGCGGCGGCTGGGGAACGAGGCGGAACGTTGCATGAAAAAGTCTCCTATATGAAAAAACCGGCCGCAGCGCTTATCCAGAAAGCGCCAGCAGCTATTAAAAACAGAGCAACCGATCAATCGGCGGAAGCGCCCGATTCCTTGACCACCTTGCCCCACTTGGCGGCCTCGGCCTGGATGAAGGCGGCGAACTGCGCGGGCGTCTCGGCCACCGGGTCGCCGCCCTGCTCGGCGATCTTCTTCTTCACCTCGGCCTGGCCCAGCACCTTCACGAGCGCGGCGTGCAGCTTGTCCAGCACGGGCTTGGGGGTGGCCGCGGGGGCGAACATGCCGAACCACGAGGTGGCCTCGTAGCCGGGCACGCCGGCCTCGGCGATGGTGGGCACGTCGGGCAGCTCGGGCGAGCGCTTGGCCGTGGTCACGGCGATGGGGCGCAGCTTGCCCGAGCGCACGTGCTGGATGGCCGAGGGCATGTTGTCGAACATGACGGCGATCTGGCCGCCGAGCAGGTCGCTCATCGCCGGCGCGCTGCCCTTGTAGGGCACGTGGGTGAGCTGTGCGCCGGTCAGGCTCTGGAACAGCGCGCCGGAGACGTGCGGCGACGCGCCCGAGCCGGGCGATCCGTAGGTCACGTCGCCAGGGTGGGCCTTGGCGTAGTCGATCAGCTCCTGCACGGTCTTGAACGGCTGGCTCGGGTGCGCGACGAGCAGGTTGGGCACCGTGGCCACGCGCGAGAGCGGCGCGAAGTCCTTCACCGGGTCGAACGGCATCTTCTTGTAGAGCGCCTGGTTGATGGCGTGCGTGCCCACCGTGCCCATGAAGAGCGTGTAGCCGTCGGCCGGCGACTTGGCGGCGAGCGTGGCGCCGATGTTGCCGCCCGCGCCGGGCTTGTTGTCCACCACCACGGACTGGCCCAGCTCCGCCGTGAGCCCCTGGCCCACGATGCGCGCGAGGATGTCGGTGGTGCCCCCCGCCGAGAACGGCACGATGATGGTGATGGGCCGCGCGGGAAAGCCCTGCGCCGCAGCGGCGCCCATGAAGCCGCCGCAGGCCAGCGCGGCTGCGGCTTGCAGAACGGTGCGTCGGTGGATTCGGAAAATGGCCATACTTGCCTCCTTGATGGTGAAAATCGGCTGCGTCACGGGTCAGTCCAGCTTGGCGCCGGCCAGCTCGACCAGCGACTTCCAGATGGGCAGGTCGCGCCGGTAGTTCTCGCGGAAGGCGGCGGGGCTGTTCATCAGGGGCATGAAGCCCGCGCCCCGGATGCGCTCCAGCATCTTGGGCTCCTTGGCGATCTCGGCCACGTGGGCGGAGAGCTGGTCCACGATGGACTGGGGGGTGCCGGCGGGCGCGCCCATCGCCACCCAGCCGGCGATGGAATACGCATCGTCCTGCACGCCCTGCTCGTGGATGGTGGGCAGCTGGGGCAGGATTTCCATGCGCTCGCGGCCCGTCACGCCGATGGCCTTGAGGCGGCCCGCGTCGATGAAGGGCTTGGTGTTGAGCGCGCTGGAGAAGCACAGCTGCAGCTGGCCGCCGAGCAGGTCCTGGATCATGGGCGCCTCGCCCTTGTAGGCCGAGTGGATCATGTCGGCGTCCATCGTCTTGCTCATGTAGGCGCCACCCAGGTGCGCGTACGAGCCCACGCCCCAGGAGCCGTAGGAGAGCTTGCCCTTGTGGGCCTTCACGTAGGCCAGCAGCTCCTTCATGTTGCCCGCGGGCACCGAGGGGTGCACCACCAGCGTGACCGGCGCCGCGGCGATCTGGGTGATCAGCTCCAGGTCCTTCTGCGGGTTGTAGGGCAGCTTGGCATAGAGGAACTGGTTGATGAGCATCGAGGTGCTCAGGGACACCAGCAGCGTGTGGCCGTCCGCCGGCGACTTGGCGACGTTGTCCGTGCCCAGGATGCCCGCCGCGCCGCCCTTGTTGTCGATGACCACGGGCTGGCCCACGCGCTGCGCGAGGGCTTCGCCCAGCGTGCGGGCGATGATGTCGGTGGCGCCGCCCGCATTGAAGGGCACGACCACGCGGATGGGCCTGGCGGGCCAGGCGGCCTTGCCGGCCTGCGCGATGGCGCCGGCGCCCGGCAGGCAGCCGCCGCCCACGGCGGCCAAGCCTTGCAGGACGGTGCGGCGCGTGATGGATGTCTTCATGTCTGTCTCCTTGTCGTGATGCGGCGTGGATACGCCTTTGAGGTTCAGCCCCGGGGCAGCGTCAGCACGCCCTTGTCCTTGAGCATCTGGAGTTGCTCGTCGCTCATGGACAGCAGCTGCTTGAGCACGTCGCGCGTGCCCTCGCCCAGCGTGGGCGGCGCGTTGCGGATGGGCAGGCGCTGGCCGTCCAGCCGGTAGGGCGGCGCGAACACCGGCGTGGTGCCCGCGACGGGGTGCGGCAGGTCCTGCACCAGCCGGCCGCGGCGCGTGCGCTCGCTGGTCAGCGCCTCGTGCAGCCCGGCCACCTCGCCGCAGGGAATGCCCGCCGCCGTCAGGCGCTCCAGCAGCACGGCGCGCGGCAAGGCGCGGATCAGCCCGTTGAGCAGCGGCACCAGCGCGTCGCGGTGCCTGGCGCGGTTGACGTTGGTGGCGAAGCGCTCGTCCCGGGCGATGTCCGGCCGCTCGAGGCACAGGCGGCAGAACTTCTCGAACTGGGCGTTGTTGCCCACGGCGATGATGAGCGGGCCGTCCGCCGACTCGTACATGCCGTAGGGCACGATGGACGGGTGGGCGTTGCCCCAGCGCGGCGGCGCGTGGCCCAGGTGGAGCGCTTCCAGCCCGTAGTAGCCGGTGACCATCAGGCCGCAGTCGTACAGCGCCATCTCGATCAGGCGGCCCTTGCCCGTGCGCTCGCGCCGCAGCAGCGCGGCCAGCACGGCCTGCGCCGCGTACATGCCGGTCATCAGATCGACCACGGCCACGCCGAACTTCAGCGGCAGGGGTGCCCGCCTCGCCGTTGAGCGCCATGAGCCCGGCCTCCGCCTGGATCACGAGGTCGTAGCCGGGGCGCGCGGCCTCGGGGCCGCTGCTGTCGTAGCCCGCCACGGCGCAATAGACCAGGTCGGGTTTGATGGCCTTGAGCTGCGCGTAGCCCAGGCCCAGCTTCTCGGCGCCCCCGGTCTTGAAGTTGTGGATCACTACGTCGCACGCGGGCAGCAGGTCGTGGATGATCCTGGTGCCCTCGGGGGTCTGCAGATCGACGGTGATGGACCGCTTGTTGCGGTTCATGCTGTTGTAGTAGGTGGTCTCGGTCTTGCCGATGCGCAGGCCCCAGTCGCGCGTGTCGTCGCCGCGGGACGGATGCTCCACCTTGATGACCTCGGCACCGAAGTCGGCCAGCACCTGGCCGCACAGCGGCCCGGCGAACACGCGCGAGAGGTCGAGCACGCGCACCCCGGCCAGGGGCAGGTCCAGCTCCTGCGTCATGGCCGCTGCCTGCCTAGCGCGATGAAGCGGGCGAGGTGGTGGTCCTCGTCACCGAACTGGTGGTCAATCATCACCAGCCGCTTGGCGTAGTGCGCCAGCGGCAGCTCCCAGGTCATGCCGATGCCGCCGTGCATCTGGATGCTCTCCTGCGCCACCTTCGTGCCCACGCAGCCCACGGTGTATTTCGCGGCGGAAAGGGCCTTCTCGCGCGCTGCTCCCGTAGCGTTGTCGATGGCGTCGGCCGCGTTGATGACGGCCGAGCGCGCCTGCTCGACTTCGAGCAGCACGTCGGCCATGCGGTGCTGCAGCGCCTGGAAGGTGCCGATGGCCACGCCGAACTGCTTGCGCGTCTGCAGGTATTCCAGCGTGAACTGCTTGGCCACGTCCATCGCGCCCACCGACTCCGAGGCCAGCGCCAGCAGCGCGTAGCCCTGGATGCGCTCCAGCACCGCATGGCCCAGGCCTTCGGCGCCCAGCAGCGCGTCGGCGGGCAGATGCACGTCGCTGAACGTCAGCTCGGCCCCGCGGCCGCCCTCGAAACACTGGTAGCCGCGCCGGGCGATGCCCGCAGCGCCACCGTCCACCAGGAACAGGCTGATGCCGGCCTCGTCGTACTGGCCGCCCGAGGTGCGCGCAGACACCAGCAGCAGGCCGGCCTTCTCACCGAAGGCCACCACGCCCTTGGCGCCATTCAGCACCCAGCCGCCGCCTGCGCGGGCAGCCGTGGTGGCGACATGGCTCAGCTCGTAGTGGCTGCCCGGCTCGTCGTGCGCCAGCGCTGCGACCACGCTGCCGGCGATGATGTCTTCCAGCCTCTGCTGCTGCGCATCGGTGCCCGCGGCGACCAGCGCCTGGCCCACGACCAGCGCGCCCAGCAGCGGCTCGGCCACGATGCCCCGGCCCAGCGCCTCGAACACCACGCTGATGTCGAAGCCCACGCCGCCGAAACCGCCGGCGGACTCGGGAAACAGCGCGCCGATGGCGCCCAGTTCGGCGAACTGCGCGTAGAGCCCGGGGCTGTGGCCCTCTTCGCCGTAGGCCAGCCGGTTGCGGTGCTCGATGCCGTACTGCTCGGAGACGAATCGGTTCAAGGTGTCCGCCAGCATGCGGCGGTCTTCGGTGTGCTCGAAGTTCATGGCGCGATTCCTTTTCCGGTCAGAGGCCGAGGATCATCTTGGAGATGATGTTTTTCTGGATTTCGTTGGAGCCGCCGAAGATGGACAGCTTGCGGTGGTTGAAGTAGGCGGCTGCGGCGGAGACGGCCTCCTCGGGGCCGATCGGCGGCTCGCTGCCGCGGCCATGCATGGCCTCTTCCACGAAGGGCGCGGCGTACGGGCCCATGGCGCGCCGGATCAGCGACAGGATTTCCTGGCGGATCTCGGTGCCCTTGATCTTGAGCATGGAGCTTTCCGCGCCCGGCACGCCGCCGCCGGCCACGGCGGCGATCACGCGCAGGTTGGTGGTCTTCATGTTCTCCAGGTCGATCTCGACGCGCGCCACGCGCGCGGCGAACAGCGGGTCCTGCGACAAAGGCTTGCCGTTGCACAGCATGCGGCTGGCGACGGCCTTGAGCTTGTCCAGGCTGGCGACCGAGAAGCCCACGCCCGCGATGTTGGTGCGCTCGTAGGTCAGCAGGTACTTGGCGTAGGTCCAGCCCTTGTCCTCCTCGCCCACCAGGTTCTCCACGGGCACCTTCACGTCGGTGAAGAAGACCTCGTTGACCTCGTGCTCGCCGTCCAGCGTGATGATGGGGCGCACCTCCACGCCGGGCGTGTTCATGTCCACCAGCAGGAAGCTGATGCCCGCCTGGGCCTTGGCCTCCTTGTTGGTGCGCACCAGGCAGAAGATCATGTTGGCGTGCTGGCCCAGCGTGGTCCAGGTCTTCTGGCCGTTGACGAGGTAGTGGTCGCCATCGCGCACCGCCGTGGTCTTGACCGAGGCCAGGTCGGAGCCCGCGCCCGGCTCCGAATAGCCCTGACACCACCAGTCTTCGCCGCTCAGGATGCGCGGCAGCCAGTATTGCTTCTGCACCTCGCTGCCGTACTTGATGAGCACGGGGCCGAGCATGCTCACGCCGAAGGGCACGATGCGCGGCGAGCCCGCCAGCGCGCACTCGTGCTCGAAGATGAACTTCTGTACCGCGCTCCAGCCGGGGCCGCCCCACTGCGCGGGCCAATGGTTGGCCAGCCAGCCGCGTTCGTTCAGCGCGGCGTGCCAGCCCTCCAGGTCCTGCTTGCCCAGGATCAGGCCGCCCTTGACCCTGTTCGCCAGCGCGGGGCTGAGCTTGTCCTTCAGAAAGGCGCGCACTTCCTCGCGGAAGGCGAGTTCTTCGGGGTGAATTGCAGATCCATGATGCGTGTGATCCTCAGAAAATTTCGAACAGCCCGGCCGCGCCCATGCCGCCGCCGATGCACATGGTCACCACGCCCCACTTGACTGACGCGTCCCGGGCTTTGCGCCGGCGCCCTTCGAGCAGGAGGTGCCCGGCCAGGCGCGCGCCCGTCATGCCGAAGGGGTGGCCGATGGAGATGGCGCCGCCGTTGACGTTGAGGCGCTCCATCGGAATGCCCAGCCTGCGCTGGCAGTACAGGGCCTGCGAGGCGAAGGCCTCGTTCAGCTCCCACAGATCGATGTCGTCCACCGTGAGGCCCGTGCGCTCCAAAAGGCGCGGCACGGCGAACACGGGGCCGATGCCCATCTCGTCGGGCTCGCAGCCCGCGACGGAGAAACCGCGGAACGCGCCCAGCGGCTGTAGGCCGCGGCGCTCGGCTTCCCTGGCTTCCATCAACACGCAGGCGGCGGAGCCGTCGGAGAGCTGCGAGGCGTTGCCCGCGGTGATGAACTTGTCCGGCCCCTTCACGGGCTCCAGTTGGGCCAGGCCCTCCAGCGTGGTCGCGGGGCGGTTGCAGTTGTCCATGCGCACCGTCACGTCCTTGCAGGTGAGCTCGCCGGTTTCCTTGTTCTTCTCGGCCATGCGCGTGTCGCAGGCGACGATCTCGTCGGCGAACACCCCGGCGGCCTGCGCCGCGGCGGTGCGCTGCTGGCTCTGCAGCGCGAAGGCGTCCTGGTCCTCGCGCGAGATGCCGTAGCGCCGGGCCACGATGTCGGCGGTGTCGATCATCTCCATGAACACGGCGCTCTTGTGCTCGGCCAGCCACGGGTCGGTGTCGGTCGGCGTCTTGCCGTGCGGGCGCATCAGCGAGATGCTTTCCACGCCGCCCGCGACGATGGCGGGCACGCCTTCCACGACGATGCGGCCCGCCGCCACGGCGATGGCCTGCAGGCCCGAGGAGCAGTAGCGGTTGATGACCGTGCCGCCCACCGTCACCGGCAGCCCGGCGCGCAGCGCGGCCTGGCGGCCGATGTTGCGGCCCGTCGTGCCCTCGGGAAAGCCGCAGCCGAGGACCAGGTCTTCGAGCAGGCCCGGATCGACCTGGGAGCGCTCGACGGCGGCGCGCACCGAATAGGCGGCCAGCTGCGCGCCGGGGGTGACGTTGAATTCGCCGCGGTGGGATTTGGCCAGCGGCGTGCGTGCGGTGGAAACGATGACGGCTTCGCGCATGGCGTGCGCTCCTTGGGTGCTTTGGTTTTGATAGCTGCTTGCGTCATCCATCCGTGGTTTTCAACATGTTTTGATGCTGAAAACCCCGAGAGACAAGCGCAAGCCGCTCTTATTTTTGATTCAGGCTGTCGAAGTTCCTGCCTTCTGCCACCAGTTTTTCCAGCAGTGGCGCGGGCTTCCAGAACAGCGGGTCTTCGTGGGCGAATGCGCGGATGTCCGCCAGCACCTTGTCCAGCCCCGTCATGTCGGCCCACTTCATGGGGCCGCCGCGCCAGCGCGGGAAGCCGTAGCCGGAGAGGAAGGTCACGTCGATGTCGAGCGGGCGCAGCGCGATGCCCTCTTCCAGCACCTTCGCGCCTTCGTTGACCATCGCGGCCATGTAGCGGTGCATGATTTCCTGAGGGGTGAATGGGCGCGGCGTGATGCCCTTCCTGGCGCGCTCGGCATCGACGATGGCGAGCACCTCGGGGTCGGGCTGGCCGGTGCGCGCGCCCTGCGGGTAGAGGTAGAAGCCCCGGCCCGTCTTCTGGCCGAACCAGCCGCGCTCGCAGATGCGGTCCGCGATCTCCACGTAGCGCGCCCGGGGGTCGCGCGTGGCTGCGCGGCGCTTGCGCGTGGCCCAGCCGATGTCGCCGCCGGCCAGGTCGGTCACCTGGAACGGCCCCATGGGGTAGCCGAAGCCGCGCACGGCCTCGTCGATCTCGTAGGGACTGGCGCCGTCTTCCATGATGTAGTCGGCGGCCTGCTTGTAGACGGCCAGGATGCGGTTGCCGATGAAGCCGTCGCACACGCCCGCGCGCACCGGCACCTTCTTCATCTTCTTGGCCAGCTCGAACGCGGTGGTCACCACGTCGGGCGCGGCCTGGGCGGGCACCACGATCTCCAGCAGCTTCATGATGTTGGCCGGGCTGAAGAAGTGCAGTCCGATCACGTCCTGCGGGCGGCGGGTGGCAGCGGCGATGGCGTCGATGTCGAGGTACGAGGTGTTGGTGGCGAGCACGGCGCCGTTCTTGCACACGCGGTCGAGCTCCTCGAACACGGCCTTCTTGACGTCCAGGTCCTCGAACACCGCCTCGATCACGAGGTCCACGTCGCGGATGTCGTCGTAGCTCGTCGAAGGCGTGTAGCGCGCCATCACGGCGGCCTTGGCCTCGGGCGTCATGCGGCCCTTGGCGATCAGGCCGTCGTAGACCTTCTCCACGTTCTTGCGGCCGCGCGCGATGGACTCTGCATCGCGCTCGATCATGGTCACGGGCAGGCCCGCATCCAGCGCCGACACGGTGATGCCCGCGCCCATGGTACCGCCGCCGATGATGGCGATCCGGTGGAAGGGGCGCGGCCGTGCGGCCTTGGCCTCGGGGATCTTCGCCGTCTCGCGTTCGGCGAAGAAGGCGTGCACCAGGCCGGCGCGCTGCGGGCTGTCCAGGCATTCGACGAACAGCGCGCGCTCCTGGCCTGGCCTTCGGCGAAGGGCAGCTCCACGGCGGCGCGCACGCATTCGACGATCCTGAGCGGCGAGAACAGGCCACGCGACTTCCTGGCCGTCTCGGCAGCCAGCGCGTCCAGGTCGGCCAGCGCGGCGGCCTTGTCCGCCATCTGCAGGTCACGCGTGCGGCGCGGCGGGGCGTTCCGGGCCAGCAGTTCGTTGGCGTAGGCCAGGCCCACGGCCTCGGCACTATCGCCCTCCACCAGCTTGTCCACCAGGCCGGCGGCCTGCGCGGCCTTGGCGGAGAGGTGCTTGCCGCTCAGCATCAATTCGGCGGCGGCCCTGGCGCCCATCAGGCGCGGCGCGCGCTGCGTGCCGCCCGCGCCGGGCAGCAGGCCCAGGTTCACCTCGGGCAGGCCCAGCCTGGCAGCGGGCAGCGCCACGCGGTAGTGGGCCGACATGGCGATTTCCAGCCCGCCGCCCAGCGCCGGGCCGTGGATGGAAGCGACGACGATCTTGCCGGAGGCTTCGATGCGGTCGCAGACCTCGGGCAGCGAGGGCGGCACGGGCGGCTTGCCGAACTCGCGGATGTCCGCGCCCGCGATGAAGGCCTTGCCCTCGCCCACGATCAGCACGGCCTGGACGGCGGCATCGGCATCGGCCTGCTCCACGGCGGCCAGCAGCCCGGCGCGCACGGCTTGGCCCAGCGCGTTGACGGGCGGGTTGTCGATGCGCACCACCAGCACGGAGCCCTGGCGGGTGGTGTGGACGGGAGAAGCGGGCATGGCGGATGTCTCTCGAAAGGTCGTTGTGAACGGTGCCGGGATTCTGTTGGCGACAATCCGTCTTTACAATCCCAGGCCCCGTTGACAAACCGTCAAACATCATTTGACGATCAAGCCCCATGGACCTCACCGCGCTCAGCCTCTTCGTGGAAATCGTGGACTGCGGCAACCTGAGCCAGGCCGCGCGCAAGCTCAAGATGACGCGCGCCAACGTGAGCTACCACCTCGCGCAGCTCGAGAAGTCCGTGGGCGTGCAACTGCTGCGCCGCACCACGCGGCGCATGGAGCCCACCGAGGTGGGCCTGCGCCTCTACGAGCACGGCCGCAACATCCGCAACGAGATGCTGGCCGCGCGCGAGACGGTCACCAGCCTGGGCCAGGAGCTGCAGGGCCGCGTGGGCATCAGCGTGCCCAGCGGCTACGGGCAGATGGTGATGGGCGACTGGCTGATCGAGTTCAAGCGGCAGTACCCGCGCATCGTGCTCGACGTGCTGTTCGAGAACCGCGCCGACAACCTGCGCGACGAAGTGGACATCGCCATCCGCGTGATCCAGGAGCCGCCGCTGTCCCTGGTGGCGCGCAGCCTGGGCGACGTGTGCTACCTCGCCTGCGCCTCGCGCGCCTGGGCCGAGCAGCACGGCCTGCCGCGCACGCTGCAGGAACTGCGCACCGCGCCGGTCGTCACCTCGGGCGCCGTGGGGCGGCAGCTGCGCCTGTCGGCCTACCAGGGCGAGGAACGCCACGAGGTGCTGCTGGAGCCCACGCTGATCTCCGAGCACTTCCCCTTCCTGCGCTCGGCCATCCTCGCGGGCCTGGGCGTGGGCGTGGTGCCCGACTACGTGGTGCAGGACCAGGTGGCCGCAGGCGCGGTGCTGACCACGCTGCAGGACTACCGCCTGAGCATCTTCGGCACGCGCATGTACCTGCTCTACATGCCCAACCGCCACCAGACGCGCGCGGTGCGCACCTGCATCGATTTCCTGCTGGAGAAGGCAACGGCCTAGCGCGGCCCCCAGCGCCCCCCACGCGGTTGCCAGCCACGCGGGCCGGGCTGCCACTGGCGCGGGTGCCACACGTAGCCCGGGCGCGGCGGTACTGCCCAGTGCCCGGGCCGCCAGTCGTAGCGGCTGCCGCCCCAGCCCCAGTAGCCGTTGATCCATACGTGCACGGGGGACGGCGCCACAGGCACGACTTCGGTGTAGACCGGCGGCGGCGCCATGGGCGCATAGACGGCTTCGCCGGGCCCAGCCACGGGATAGGCGGGCGCCACCACGCAGCCGCCGAGCAGCACGCTGGCGGCGGCTGCGGCGAGGAAAGAAGGTCGAAGGAATCTCACGGCATGCTCCCGGGAACGTGATACCCCTTCAACGAAAAAGCCCCTGCCGGGTGTTGACAGGGGCTGTGTGAAGGCCGGGTAAAGACGCGAGGCGGTCAGCCCTGCTGCAGCGCGGCCACGCGCTCCTCGATGGGCGGGTGCGAACTGAACAGCTTGCCGATGCTGCCCGTGATGCCCATCGCCTGCAGGCTCTTGGGCATCTCGCCCGGGTGCATGCCGCCCAGGCGGTACAGCGCATTGATCATCGGCTGCTTGCGGCCCATGAGCTGCGCGGCACCCGCGTCGGCGCGGAACTCGCGCTGGCGCGAGAACCACGCCACGATGATGGCGGCCAGGAAGCCCAGCAGGATGTCGAGCACGATGGTGGTGACGAAGTAGCCGATGCCGGGGCCGGAGCTGTTCTCGTCGTTCTTGCGCAGGAAGCTGTCCACCGCGTAGCCGATCACGCGCGAGAGGAACACGACGAAAGTGTTCATCACGCCCTGGATCAGCGCCATGGTCACCATGTCGCCGTTGGCCACGTGCGCGACCTCGTGGCCGATGACGGCCTCGACCTCCTCGCGCGTCATGCCCTGCAGCAGGCCGGTGGAAACGGCCACCAGGGCCGAGTTCTTGAACGCGCCGGTGGCGAAGGCGTTGGGATCGCCCTGGTAGATGCCGACCTCGGGCATCTGGATGCCAGCCTTCTCGGAGAAGCGGCGCACGGTCTCCACGATCCAGGCCTCGTCAGCGTTGCGCGGCTCGTTGATGATCTGCACGCCCATGCTCATCTTGGCGATGGGCTTGCTCATGAGCAGCGAGATGATGGCGCCGCCGAAGCCCATGATGAAGGCGAAGCCCAGCAGCGCCCCCAGGTTCAGGCCGTTGGCGGTGAGGTAGCGGTTCACGCCGAGCAGGCTGGCGACGATGCCCAGCACCACCACGACGGCGACGTTGGTCAACAGAAAAAGCGCGATGCGTTTCATAGAGGTGGGTTCTCCACTCGGGAACAAGTGTCTGCGGGTATATGGGGAGTGCGCGGCGTTTTCCAAGCCGCGCGTGCAACGGTGGGCGGCCCTGTTGTGGTTGGCTTATGCGGGGCGCATGCTGCGGAAAACGAGAGAGTCATCATAGAAGCAAAAGTTCTCGTTTTCGGGCCACCAGCCGGGCACGCCCAGAACCGGCAGGGGATTGAACGGCTTGGCCGCCAGCACCTCGGGCGCGAGGGCGGCGGCCAACCAGGCATCGGCGCTTGCTATGCCTTCGATAGCTGCTGGCGCTTGGTGGGCATGCGCCGTGATCGGTTTTCGTGGCGCAACCAGCTTTTCGAGCAGCGCGTGGCCGAACAGCAGCAGGCGCGCCTGGCCCCAGAGCGGGCGCAGTTCCACGCACAGCCGTCGCCACTGGCGCGCGGCCAGCGCCGCGTGCAGCGCGGGCGGGGCGCAGAAGATGGCGCCGTTCTCGTCGAACACGGTGGCCGCGTCGCGCAGCGGCCCGCGCACCGCGCCCACGCCGTGCGCCGCGATGGCCCGGGCCTGGCACTGGTTGAGCCGGCGCTTGGTGGCGGGGTAGTGCAGCCAGACGAGGCCGTTGAAGAAGTCGTGCAGGTTGTCGCGCGTGGGCACCTGGCCGGTCTCGAAGATGAAGCGCTCGTAGGCCATGCCTTCCGGCAGCGCCGCCTGGGGCACGAAGCGCACGCCGGGCGCGGGGGCGAGGCCGCCGTCCGCCAGCGCGTTGAGCGCCTGCGCCACGCTGGCGCCCGCCGCCACCCGCTGCGCGCCGGCGCGGCCCAGCCGCGCCAGGGGAGCGAGCCAGGGGCGCTCCCAGTCGATGGCGTTCACGGCGTGCGCTTGTCGCGCACGGCCACGCGCGAGGTGCCCTCGTCGCGGAACTCGAAGGCCTGCGTGGCCGCGAGCAGCTTGGACAGCGTGGCGTAGCCGTAGTTGCGCGCGTCGAACGAGGTCTTGTTGCCGATCTGCGTACCCACGGCGCCGACGCGCGCCCAGCCGGTTTCGTCCTGCGAGGCCTGCACGGCGTAGCGCAGCAGGTTCATGAGCCGCGTGTCCTGGCGCAGCTGGGCCGTGGGCACACGCAGCCGGGCCGGGCATTCGGGCACGCCGGGCGCGGGCACCTCCGGCTGCTGGGGCGCTTCGGGCGCGGCCGGCTTGGCGGCCTCTCCCTGCTCCTCGCCCTCGCCCACCAGCGACTCCAGGTAGAGGAAGCGCGAGCAGGCGTTCACGAACGGCTTGGGCGTCTGCGCCGCGCCGAAGCCGTACACGGCCGCGCCCTTGGAGCGCAGGTGCATGACCAGCGGCGTGAAATCGGCGTCCGACGAGACGATGCCGAACGCATCCGGCCGCTCGCTGTAGAGCAGCTCCATCGCGTCCACCGTCATCGCCATGTCGGTGGCGTTCTTGCGCTTGGAATAGTCGAACTGCTGGATGGGCCGGATGGCGAACTCCAGCAGCCGCTCCTGCCAGCCGCCCAGGCCATGCTTGGTCCAGTTGCCATAGGCGCGGCGGATGCTGATCTCGCCCAGGGTGGACAGCTCGGTGAGGATCTCGTCGATCTTCTCGGCCGGCGCGTTGTCCGCGTCGATCAGCAGGGCGATGCGCAACTGGCGTTCAGGCGAGGTCATGAGCGGCTCCTTCAAATGAATGGCGCTGTGCACCGTTCGTGTTGCTTGAAACTGGCGCGCGTCAGGCCAGGGCCGCCGTGCAAGGGCCTTAGCCGGCCGCGCCGCCCCGCCGCACTGGCGGCGTCCCCCTGCCCGCAGCGCGCAGCGCTGCGAGAGCGGGGGAAGGCCCGCAGGGCCTCAGGGGGTGTTCCTCATACCAGGCGCCAGGGCAGTGCCTCGCCCGCGCGCAGGGGTTTCAGCTCGGCCTCGCCGAAGGGGAAGCTGTCCGGCGGCGTCCACGACTCGCGGCGCAGGGTGATGGTGCCCTGGTTGCGCGGCAGGCCGTAGAACGCGGGGCCGTGGAAGCTGGCGAAGCCCTCCAGTTGGTCCAACGCGCCCGCGTTGTCGAACGCCTCGGCATACATCTCGATGGCCGCGTGCGCGGTGTAGCAGCCCGCGCAGCCCGTGGCGTGCTCCTTGAGGTGCGCGGGGTGCGGCGCGCTGTCGGTGCCCAGGAAGAAGCGGTCGCTGCCGCTGGTGGCGGCCTGCACCAGCGCCTGGCGGTGCGTCTCGCGCTTGAGCACGGGCAGGCAGTAGTAGTGCGGGCGGATGCCGCCGGTGAAGATGGCGTTGCGGTTGTAGAGCAGGTGGTGCGCGGTGATGGTGGCGGCCGTGAAGCGGTCGGCCTGCGCCACGTACTGCGCGGCCTCCTTGGTCGTGATGTGCTCGAAGACGATCTTCAGCTCGGGGAAGTCGCGGCGCAGCGGGATCAGGTGCTGGTCGATGAACACGGCCTCGCGGTCGAACAGGTCGATGTCGCTGCTGGTCACCTCGCCATGCACCAGCAGCAGCATGCCGGCCTTCTGCATGGCTTCGAGCGTCTTGTAGGTCTTGCGGATGTCGGTCACGCCCGCGTCGCTGTTGGTGGTGGCGCCGGCCGGGTAGAGCTTGAGGGCGACCACGCCCGCGTCCTTGGCACGCGCGATCTCGTCCGGCGCGAGGTTGTCGGTGAGGTAGAGCGTCATCAGCGGCTCGAAGTGCACGCCGGGCGGCACGGCGGCCAGGATGCGCTGCTTGTATGCCAGCGCCTGCGCGGCCGTGGTCACGGGCGGGCGCAGGTTGGGCATGATGATGGCGCGGCCGAACTGCGCGGCCGTGTGCGGCACCACGGTGGCGAGCGGTTCGCCGTCGCGCACGTGCAGGTGCCAGTCGTCGGGGCGGGTGATCGTGAGGGTGTCGAGGGGGTGGCGGTCATGACCGCCATTTTCCCATCCGGGGCCGCCGCGCCTCGTCTTTCAAGCAAAAAGGGACTCCAGCGCTTATCCGGCAAGCGCGAGCAGCTCTTTATTCAATAGCATTCGCCCACAGGTCGGCATCGCACCCGGCGCCCGCCGCTATCCAGCGCCGCGCAAGCACCGCAGCCGCACGGCGCCAGGGCGGCGCGCCGGCGGGCACGGCCACCGCGCCGCACAGGTAGCGCCGGGCCTCGGGCGACCAGCACAGCGCCGCGCATGCGCCCGTGCGGCGGCGCGACAGCAGCATGCCCAGCGGGCATGGCTCGGCCAGGCAGCACAGGCCGCAGCCGTTGCAGGGCGCGCCGTGCGCGGGCTTGGGCGGCGCGGCCGGTTGGATGTGGACGATGCGTGAGGAGCCCATGGCGGCCCGCATGCTACGCCGGATGGCCCGCCGCGCACGGAAAAGGCCCCGGCCACCGCGAGGCGGCCGGGGCAAACCCCGTGAAGGGGCGAGGGGTAATCGGTCAGCAGCCCGAAGGGCGGTTGGGCCGCATGGGGATGACGCCGGAGACAGTCACGCGCGCGCCCGAGCCGTCGGTAGCCACCAGGGTCTTGTTCAGCATGCGGATGCGGTCGGTGTCGCGCACCACGCTCACGTCGCTCCAGCCGTCGTCGGCGCGGAATTCGCGGCCCAGGAAGGTGAGGAAGGCCTCGTACACCACGCCTTCGTTCGGCCGGTAGCGGATGTCGCCAAACGCCTGCCCGCTGCCGCCCACGCGGTTGGCGCCGTCGAAGCGGAAGGTGCAGACCTCGGGGTAGGAGCCGACAGGGTTCTTCTTGTCCACGTCGGTCAGGTTGATGTTGCCGTCGCCATAGATGCCGTTGAGGCCGTCCACCGTGGAGCCCGTCACGGTCAGCACGCCGGGCTGGTCGCTCGGGCTCGGATCGTCGTCGTTGCCGCCGCCGCAGGCGGCCAGAAGGGCGACGGCTGCGCAGGTGGCGGCCAGTTGCAGTGTGCGGAAGGTCGGGCGCATGGTGGTTCTCCATCGAGAGGCGGGTGACAACTCCGCGTGCCGGGCCGGAAACCTTGTCCAACCCCGTCCCGCGGGAACGATGGGTGAATGCTAGGGAGCGCCCGTGCCGCGCCCGTCGGCCCAGCGCACCCCGCCGCGTAGGACCAGGGCGCGCCGTGGCGTCGGCCCCGGGTCAGGCAGCGGCCGCAGGAACGAAGGCCCGCTCGGCCTGGCGCAGGTCCACGTGCGCCTGCAGGAAGTCCAGCACCGCGCGCGTGCGTGGCGGCAGGCGGTCGGGCTTGCCGAGGTAGACGGCGTGGATGGGCTCCAGCTCGCCGGTGTTGAAAGCCTCCAGCACCGGCACCAGCCGCCCGGCCACCAAGTCGTCCCAGGCGTGGTAGAGCGACAGCCGTGCCAGACCCGTGCCGTGCAGCGCCAGGCGGCGCATCGCATCGCCGTCGTTGACGCGCACCGCGTGGTCCGTTTCCACGTCCACGCGCCGCCCGTCGACGAGAAAGGGCCAGTGCGGCACCGCACGCTGGTAGTTCCAGCCCAGGCGCAGGTGGCCGCGCAGGTCGCCCGGATGGCGCGGCTCGCCGTGGCGCGCGAGGTAGTCGGGCGAGGCCACGACCACCTGCCGCGTGCGCCCCAGCAGGCGCGCCACCATGTCGGACGAAGGCAGGCGGCCCCAGCGGATGGCGATGTCGATGCCCGCCTCCGCCAGATCGACCACGTGGTCGGTGAAGTGCAGGTCCACGCTCAGGCCCGGGTGCTGCGCCAGCAGGCGCGGCACCAGCGGCGCGAGCAGCAGGTAGCCCGTGGCCGTGCTCGCGCCGATACGCACCGTGCCCCGGGGCGCGCCGCGCGCGGCCACGTCGGATTCCAGCTCGTCCAGGTCGGCCAGCAGGCACTTGCCGCGCTCGTAGAGCCGCGCGCCCTCGGGCGTGAGGTGCACGCGCCGCGTGCTGCGCTGGAGCAGTTGCACGCCCAGGCGCGCCTCCAGCCGCGACATGGTCTTGCTGACGGCCGAGGGCGATACGCCGAGCTGCCGCGCCGCCGCCGACAGGCTGCCGCGCTCGGCAACGAGCACCAGCGCCTCCAGCTCGGCGGCGCGGTTGACGGCAGTGCCTTCGGGTTCGTTGATGTGGGATGGCATGGCTCTTGGATTGATGCCTGCAAGGCACAGGCGCATTTCCATTATTCCGGCTACACAAAGACCGGGCGCGCCGCCACAGTGATGGGCATCGTCATTTTTCAGAGCTTTCCATGCCCGTCTCCCTCCTCGCCCTGGCGGCTGGTGCCTTCGGCATCGGCACCACGGAATTCATCATCATGGGCCTGCTCACGCAGGTGAGCCAGGACCTGCACATCTCCATCCCCACGGCGGGCACGCTGATCTCGGGCTACGCCGTCGGCGTGGCCGTGGGCGCGCCGCTGCTCACCCTCGCCACGCGCCGCTGGCCGCGCAAGCAGTTGCTGCTGGCGCTGATGCTGATCTTTATCGCGGGCAACGCCGCCGCCGTAGTGGCGCCCAGCTATGCATGGCTGATGGCCGCGCGCGTGCTCACCTCGCTCACGCACGGCACCTTCTTCGGCGTGGGCGCGGTGGTGGCGACGGGGCTGGTGGCGCCGGACAAGCGCGCCTCGGCCATCGCGCTGATGTTCTCGGGCCTCACGCTCGCCACGCTGCTCGGCGTGCCGGCGGGCGCGTGGATCGGCCAGCACTTCGGTTGGCGCATGGCCTTCGCCGCCGTGGCGGGCGTGGGCGTGCTGGCGCTCGCCATCCTGGCCGCCTTCGTGCCGCGCGATGCGGGCCGCCCCGAGGCGGCGCCGCTGCGGCAGGAACTGGCCGTGCTCGCCCGCGCGCAGGTCTGGCTGGGCCTGGGCGTGACGGTGTTCGGCTTCGCCGGGCTGTTCGCGCTCTACACCTACGTGGAGCCGCTGCTCACGCAGGTCACGCGCATGGGCGATGGGCTGGTCGCCGCCACGCTGCTGCTGTTCGGCGCGGGCCTCGCGGCAGGCAACCTGCTGGGCGGCAAGCTGGCCGACCGGGGGGTGGTGCGCGCGCTGGTGCTCACCATCGCCGCGCTGATGGCGGTGCTGGCCGCCGGGCGCTGGGCCTTCGGCCATTCGGCGCTGGCGATGGGCTACGTGGTGCTGCTGGGCACCGTGGCCTTCGCCACCGTGGCGCCGATGCAGATGCGCGTGCTGCAACAAGCCGGGCCGCATGGGGCCACGCTGGCGTCGAGCCTGAACATCGCCGCCTTCAACCTGGGCAACGCGCTGGGCGCGTGGGTGGGCGCTCTGGTGCTGGCGGGTGGGCTGGGCCTGACCGCGCTGGCCTGGGCGGGCGCGGGGCTCACCACCATTGGTTTGCTGCTGGCGGGCTGGAGCGCACGCACGGGCGGCAGGGCGCTGGGCGCGCCGGCCGCCGCATGACTTATTCCTTCATTCACTCAAAGGAGTTCAATTCATGGAATACCGTTATCTCGGCCGCAGCGGCCTCAAAGTCCCCGCCTTGGGTTTCGGCTGCGGCACCTTCGGCGGCCAGGGGCCGCTGTTCAGCGCATGGGGCACGAGCGGCATGGAGCACGCGCGCCGCATGGTCGACGTGTGTTCCGACGGCGCCTCGGAAAGCGTGCTGGGCGAAGCGCTGGCAGGCCGGCGCAGATCTCGACCAAGGTGGGATTGCGCACCGAGAAAGGCCTGTGGGCAGCGGGCAGTTCGCGCCAGCACCTGACGGCCGCCGTGGAAGCCTCCCTGCGCCGCCTCAAAACCGACCACATCGACCTGCTGCAACTGCACGCCTTCGACGCGCACACCTAGGGGCCATCGGCTGGGCGCTGACCGAAGCGCAGCAGCGCAGGCTGGACGACGCCAGCGCCGTGATGCCACCCTATCCGTACTACCCGTACTGGAACGGCCAGTTCACCGAGCTGGCGCCGCCGGCCGTGCGCAGCAGCGTGCGGGAGCACAAGCGGTGCTCGCAATAATTAAACTTTCATTTAAATTTCCTTGTTTAATTTTCATCGGGAAAATTTAAACAAGGAAAAGCTTTAAATAAGCCTCGAACGCAAAGATCCGGTTTCGTGCATATCCAGTCTGCTCCTTCAGCAGCCCGAACCGCTCAAACTCGGACACCAGCTTGTTCGCCGTGGGCACGCTCATCGTCAGCGCCTCGCCCACATCCGACACGGTAACCACCGGCCGGCGGTACAACAGCCGTAGAAGCTCCAAGCCCGTTTTGCCGCGCCGCCCCAACTCATGCATGCGCGCCTCGGACTCGGTGCGCAGGCTCAGCACTTTCTGGAAGGTATCGCGCCCATTCTTCGCTGTTTCCGCCACACCCGTCAGGAAGAACCGCACCCAGTGGTTCAGGTCACCCGAGGTGCGCACTGCCATCAGCGCGTCGTAGTAGCTGGCACGGTTGCGCTCAAAGAAGTCGGACAGGTACAGAGCAGGCTTGTGCAGCAGCCCCTTGCTCACCAAGTACAGCGTGATCAGCAGGCGGCCGATGCGACCATTGCCGTCGCAGAACGGGTGGATGGTCTCGAATTGGTAGTGGCTGATCGCAATGCGGACCAAGTCGGGCACCTCAATCATTTCGTTGTGCCAGAACTTCTCCAAGTCGCCCATCAGGTCCGGCACCTCGGCGGGATGGGGTGGCACGAAGGCCGCGTCCTTGAGCCCCGAGCCGCCGATCCAGTTCTGCGAGGTGCGGAATTCCCCAGGCATCTTGTGCTCGCCGCGCACGCCCCGCATCAGCACGGCATGCGTGTCACGCAGCAGGCGGTTCGACAGCGGCAGCGTCTGCAGTTCGGCAATCGCCATGTTGATGGCATCGACGTAGTTGCGCACCTCGCGCCAGTCGTCGCGCTTTTCCGGGGCAATCAGTTCCTCGCTCATCACCGCTTCATCCATCGCCGTCTGTGTGCCCTCAATCCGGCTGGACTGGTTTGCCTCTTTCGCGATGTGCATCTCGATGAATAGATCGACATCCGGCACGATGAGCGAGAACGCGTTCAACTCGCCCAGGGCCCGCGTGGCCTGCTCCAGGAGGGTGTTGATGCGCGGGTCTTCCCAGCGCCAGGGCCGGTTCACCAGCTCGGGCGAAAAGCTTTTGTACTGGTACTGCTGGCGCCAGACACCGGGCTTGTAGCCCTCGAACCGCATAGGTTGAACGTCGTCCGTCATACAGCCCTCCATTCACCGCGCCAGCACCGGCGCCAGCGCCATGCCCGTGTGCGTGCCCAGCCGCACCACGTCCTCCGGCGTGGCCGCCGCCACGATGCGCCCGCCGTCCTTGCCGCCCTCGGGGCCCAGGTCGATGATCCAGTCGGCCTCGGCGATCACGTCGAGGTCGTGCTCGATCACCACCACGCTGTGGCCGCCATCGACCAGGCGGTGCAGCACGTGGATGAGCTTGTGCACGTCGGCCATGTGCAGGCCCACCGTGGGCTCGTCAAGCACGTAGAGCGTGTGCGGGCTTTTCTGCCCGCGCCGGCCCACGTCGTCGCGCACCTTGGTGAGTTCGGTGACGAGCTTGATGCGCTGCGCCTCGCCGCCGGAAAGCGTCGGGCTGGGCTGGCCGAGCGTGAGGTAGCCCAGGCCCACGTCCTTCAGCAGTTGCAGCGGGTGGGCGATGCTGGGCATGCTGGCGAAGAATTCCACCGCCTCGTCCACTTCCATCTGCAGCACGTCGCCGATGCTCTTGCCGCGCCAGGTAACGGCCAGGGTTTCGGGGTTGAAGCGCGCGCCGTGGCAGACCTCGCAGGGCACTTTCACGTCGGGCAGGAAGCTCATCTCGATGGTGCGCACGCCCTGGCCTTCGCAGGCGGGGCAGCGGCCTTCGCCGGTGTTGAAGCTGAAACGGCCGGCCGCGTAGCCGCGCGCCTTGGCCTCCAGCGTTTCGGCGAAGAGCTTGCGGACGGTGTCCCAGAAGCCGATGTAAGTGGCGGGGCAGGAGCGCGGGGTCTTGCCGATGGGGGTCTGGTCGACTTCGAGCACGCGGTCGATGGTCTCGAAGCCCGACAGGCCCGCGCAGCCGGCGAGCGGCGGGGCCTTGCCCGCGTCCATCGCGTCGCGCCCGGCCTTGGTGGAGCGCTGCTGCACCCACGCCTGCACGTTGGCGAGCAGCACGTCGCGCGCAAGCGTGGATTTGCCCGAGCCGCTGACGCCGGTGACGGCGACGAGGCGTTTGAGCGGCACGCGCGCGGTCACGTCTTGCAGGTTGTGCATGCGCGCGCCGTGCACGGTGAGCCAGTGCAGGGTTTCTTGGTCTTTTTGGCCTGTAGCGCTTGCTGGACGAGCGCTGGCAGCTCCTTTTTCAGGAGCATCAATCGGGCGGCGCGGCCGCAGCGGATGGCGCATCGCATGCAGCAGGTAGCGCCCGGTCTGCGAATCCTCCGCCGCCGTGATGTCCGCCACCTTCCCCTGCGCGACGAGCCGCCCGCCGCGCTTGCCCGCGCTGGGGCCGATGTCGATGATGTGGTCGGCGCGGCGGATGGTGTCCTCGTCGTGCTCCACCACCACCAGCGTGTTGCCCTTGTCGCCGAGCTTGTGCAGCGCGTCGAGCAGGATCTGGTTGTCGCGCGCGTGCAGGCCGATGGTGGGCTCGTCGAGCACGTAGCACACGCCCTGCAGGTTGCTGCCGAGCTGCGCGGCGAGGCGGATGCGCTGGGCCTCGCCGCCGGAGAGCGTCGGCGCGCCGCGGTCGAGCGTGAGGTACGACAGGCCCACTTCCTCCAGGAATTCGAGGCGACTCTTGATTTCGGGAACGAGGTCGCGGGCAATGTCCGCCTCGCGGCCCGAGAGTTGCAGCCCCTCGATCCACTGCCGCACTTCCGATACCGACAGGCGCGCCACCTCGGTGATGGGCGTGCCCGCGAACAGCACGGCGCGCGCCACGGGGTTCAGGCGCGTGCCCTGGCAGCTCGGGCAGGCGACGTCGGCCACGTCTTCCACCTCGGGCTCGGCGAAGGTCTGCTCGCGGCCTTTTTCCTTGTCATCGAGCACGGAATCGTCGAGCGCCTTGCGCTGCTCCTTCGTGAGCTTGACGCCCGTGCCCACGCAGTCCGGGCACCAGCCGTGCTTGCTGTTGTACGAGAACAGGCGCGGGTCGAGTTCGGCGTAGCTCGTCGCGCAGACAGGGCAGGCGCGCTTGGTGGAGAACACCTGCAGCGCGCCGATGTGCGCCGTGGGGCGGCCCTCCTCCATCGCCTCCTTCAGCCCATCGAGCCCGCTCAAGACGTGCACCACGCCCTTGCCCAGGTCGAGCGCCTTGGCGAGCTGCGTGCGCAGTTCGTCCTCGTGCTGCGCGCTGACGTGCAGGCTGGCCACGGGCAGCTCGATGGTGTGTTCCTTGAAGCGGTCGATGCGCGGAAAGCCCGAGGTGGGCAGGAAGTCGCCATCCACGCGCAGGTGCGTATAGCCGCGCGGGCGCGCCCAGTCGGCCAGCTCGGTATAGACGCCCTTGCGGTTCACCACCAGCGGCGCGAGCAGCCCGATGTGCCGGCCCTTGAACTGCGCGAGCAGTTGCGCGGCGATGCGGTCGGGCGTCTGCGGCTGCACGGCCGCGCCGTCGTGGATGCAGTGCTGCACGCCGAGCTTGACGTACAGCAGGCGCAGGAAGTGCCACACCTCCGTGGTCGTGCCCACCGTGCTCTTGCGCCCGCCACGCGAGAGGCGCTGCTCGATCGCCACCGTGGGCGGGATGCCGTAGACCGCGTCCACCTCGGGCCGGCCGGCCGGCTGCACGATGCTGCGCGCGTAGGCGTTCAGGCTTTCGAGGTAGCGGCGCTGGCCTTCGTTGAACAGGATGTCGAACGCGAGCGTGGACTTGCCCGAGCCGCTGACGCCGGTGATGACGTTGAACTTGCCGCGCGGAATGTCCACGTTCAGGTGCTTGAGGTTGTGCTCCTTGGCGTTGACGATTTCAATGGCGTTTTTGGCTTCCAGCGCTTGCCCATCAAGCGCGAGCAGCTTCTCTTTTCGTAGCACCGCCGCGCGCTCGTGCACCGAGTGGCCGCCCGCGCCCAGCGCCTGTTCGTACTCGCGCAGCGCCTCGCCGGTGTGCGACTGCGGATGCTGGCGCACGTCCTCGGGCGTGCCCTCGGCCACCACGCGGCCACCCGCGTCGCCGCCTTCGGGGCCGAGGTCGATCACCCAGTCGCTGGCGCGGATCACGTCGAGGTTGTGCTCGATGAGGATCAGCGAGTGGCCCGCGTCCAGCAGCTTGCGCAGCGCGCGCATGAGCTTGGCGATGTCGTCGAAGTGCAGGCCGGTGGTGGGCTCGTCGAACAGGAACAGCGTGCCCTTGCGCGCGACGGGCTGGCGCGATTTGCTTTGCGTGCGCGCGGCCTCGGCGAGGAAGCCCGCCAATTTCAGCCGCTGCGCCTCGCCGCCCGAGAGCGTGGGTACGGGCTGGCCAAGCTTCACGTATTCCAGGCCCACGTCCACGATGGGCTGCAGGGCGCGGATCACGTCGCGGTCTTGCGCGAACAGCGTGGCGGCCTCGCTTACCGTGAGGTCGAGCACGCTGGCCACGTTCAAGAGGCGGCCCGCGCGCTCGATGCGCACTTCCAGGATCTCGGGCCGGTAGCGCTTGCCGTCACAGTCGGGGCAGCGCAAGTACACGTCGGAGAGGAACTGCATCTCCACGTGTTCGAAGCCCGAGCCGCCGCAGGTGGGACAGCGCCCATCGCCGCTGTTGAAGCTGAACTTGGCGGCGGTGTAGCCGCGCTCGCGCGCCAGCGGCGCCACGGCGAACAGCTCGCGGATGGCATCCCACGCGCCCACGTAGCTCACGGGGTTGGAGCGCGCGGTCTTGCCGATGGGGGACTGGTCGACGAACACCACGTCGCCCAGGTGGTCCGCGCCCAGCAGCCGGTCGTGCGCGCCGGCCGCCTCGGTGGCCTTGCCGAAGTGGCGCATGAGCGCGGGCGCGAGCACGTCCTGGATCAGCGTGGATTTGCCCGAGCCCGACACACCGGTGACGGCAACGAGGCGCTGCAAGGGGAATTCGACGCTCACGTTCTTCAGGTTGTGCTCGCGCGCGCCTTCCAGCACCAGGCGCGGCGTGCTTTCCGTGACCATGCGCTTCAAGCCCGTGCCGATCTGCTTGTGCCCGCCCAGGTACTGGCCCGTGAGCGTGTCTGCGCGGCGCAAATCGGCCACCGGGCCGTCGAACACGATGGAGCCGCCGCGCTCGCCAGGGCCGGGGCCGAAGTCGATCACGCGGTCGGCCGCGAGCATCACGGCCGGGTCGTGCTCCACCACCACCAGCGTGTTTCCCGCGTCGCGCAGGCGCAGCATGGCCTCGGTGATGCGGTGCATGTCGCGCGGGTGCAGGCCGATGCTGGGCTCGTCGAGCACGAACAGGGTGTTGACCAGCGAGGTGCCCAGCGCCGTGGTGAGGTTGATGCGCTGCACCTCGCCGCCGCTCAGGGTGCGGCTCTGCCGGTCGAGCGTGAGGTAGCCGATGCCCACGTCGCACAGGTACTTGAGGCGGGTGGTGATTTCCTCGTGCAGCAGCTTCAGCGCCTGGGCTTCGCCCGCCGCGCCGGCCATAGGCAGCGCCATGCGCGCGAAGAAGCGCCGCAGCCGCTCGATGGGCAGCAGCATCAGGTCGTGCAGCGTGAGGCCGGGCAGCGCTTCGAGCTGCGCGCGCGACCATTGCACGCCCTGGGGCATGAAGCGCTTCGCGGGGTCGAGCACTGCATCGGCATCGTCCTTGCCGCCGATGCGCCACAGCAGGCTCTCGGTCTTGAGCCGCGCGCCCGCGCACACGGGGCACGGCGTGTAGCTGCGGTACTTGGAGAGCAGCACGCGGATGTGCATCTTGTACGCCTTGCTCTCCAGGTAGGCGAAGAAGCGGCGGATGCCGTACCACTGCTTGTTCCAGTTGCCTTCGCGGTAGCCGGGCGTGCCCTCGATGACCCATTTGCGCTGGTCGTCGGTCAGCTTGTACCAGGGCGTGTCGCGCGGAATGCCGGCGCTTTCGGCATGGCGCATCAGGTCGTCCTGGCATTCCTTCCACGCGGGCGTCTGGATGGGCTTGACGGCGCCGGCGCGCAGCGTGAGCTTGTCGTTGGGGATGACGAGGCCCCAGTCCACGCCGATCACGCGCCCGAACCCCCGGCACGCCTCGCACGCGCCCACGGCGGAGTTGAACGAGAACATCGAGGGGATGGGCTCGCTGTAGCGCAGGTCGCTGTCGGGGCAGTGCAGGCCGGTCGAAAAACGCCACAGCTCCGGCTCGCCTTCGTCGCGCAGGCGGTAGACGTTGAGCCGCCCGCCGCCGCGCTTCAAGGCCACTTCGATCGCCTCGACGGCGCGCACGCGCTCGGTGTTGCCCATGCGGAAGCGGTCGGCCACCACGTCGAGCAGCTTGCGGCCTTCGTGCTCGCGCTCGGCCTGCACCCTGGTGAAACCGCTGGCCGACAGCCATTGCTCCACCTGCTCGGGCGATGTGTTCGCGGGCAGCTCCACGGGGAAGGTGAGCACGATGCGCGGGTCGCCCTCGGCCTCGCAGCGCTGGCGCAGGGCGCCATAGATGGTGTCGGGCGAATCGTGGCGCACGGGCTGCGCGGTCTGCTTGTCGAAGAGCTGCCCGGCGCGCGCGTACAGCAGCTTCAGGTGGTCGTTCAGCTCCGTCATCGTGCCGACGGTGGAGCGGCTGGAGCGCACCGGGTTGGTCTGGTCGATGGCAATCGCCGGGGGCACGCCCTCCACCTTGTCCACGGCGGGCTTGTCCATGCGATCGAGGAACTGGCGCGCGTAGGCGCTGAAGGTCTCCACGTAGCGGCGCTGGCCCTCGGCGTAGAGCGTGTCGAACACCAGGCTGGACTTGCCCGAGCCGCTGGGGCCCGTGACCACCGTCAGTTCGCCCGTGCGGATGTCCACGTCGAGGTTCTTGAGGTTGTGCTGGCGCGCGCCGTGGATGCGGATCAGTCCCTGGGTCATACCGGTGGTCTTTCTGGGGTGGGGCGGGACATTCTAGAAGGCAGGGATAACCCCGGCAGGCGTGCGTCATGCGCGGTGTGCGTTGCGTCAGCACAACGCGCAAGGGGCTTTCCCATGCGACCCGTCAGGTCAATGCCACAGCTGCCCCGGCAGCACTTGCCACGAAGCCGGTAGCACGCAATAGTGGGCGTTCCTGCCTGCTCCCGCTGCCGCGGGAGCCGCGTCACCGCAGCCCCGGCAGGAGCCCCTGCCTCGGTCCACGGGGGCAAATCCCACAACACCATTCAACGGAGACATTCCATGAGGAGATGGCACAAGGCCGCCGCGCTGGCCGCGCTCGCCACCATGCTGGGCCTGCCTGCCCAGGCACAGATCCTGGTCGGCCAGACCGCAGGCTTCAGCGGTATCGTGGCCGCCGGCGTGAAGGAGACGGCGGACGGCGCGCAGCTGTACCTGGACATGGTCAACGCACGCGGGGGCGTGAACGGCCAGAAGATCGAGGTGATCTCGCTGGACGACAAGTTCGACCCCAAGCTCGCCGCCGAGAACGCCCGCAAGCTCATCGAGGAGCACAACGTCACCGCCCTCTTCCTCACGCGCGGCACGCCGCACAACGAGGCCATCGTGCCGCTGCTGGACAAGCACGGCGTGCCGCTCGTGGGTCCGTCCACCGGCGCCATGGTGCTGCACAAGCCAGTGCGCAAGCACGTGTTCAACGTGCGCGCCACCTACCAGCGCGAGGCGGAGAAGGTCGTCTCCCACCTGGCCTCCATGGGCATCACACGCATCGGCGTGGTGCTGGCCGACGACAGCTTCGGCGCCGACGGCTTGGCCGGCGCGCAGCGCGGGCTGGAGCAGGCCAAGCTGCAGCCCGTGGTGCTGGAGAAGTTCGACCGCGCCAAGCCCAACTTCGCGCCCATCGCGGCCAAGGTCGTGCAGTCGCAGGCACAGGCCGTACTCATGCTGGCGTCGGGCTCCGCCGTGGTGGACGGCTACGCGGCCTTCCGCAATGCCGGGTCGACCGCGCAGATCGTCACGCTGTCGAACAACGCCTCGTCGGGCTTCGCCAAGAGCCTGGGCGCCAACGCGCGCGGCGTGATCGTCACCCAGGTCTTCCCCAACGAGCGCTCCAGCCACTACCCGCTGGTGCGCGAGGCGCACGACCTAGCCAAGGCCAAGGGCCAGGAGATCAGCCCCGCCATGCTGGAGGGCTACACCGCCGCGAAGGTGCTGGTGGAAGGCCTGCGCCGCGCCGGCCCCAAGCCCACGCGCGAGAAGGTCCAGGTGGCGCTGGAATCCCTGCAGAAATTCGACCTGGGCGGGCTGGAGATCACCTACGGCCCCGACGACCACACCGGGCTGGACTTCGCCGACCTTTCCATCATCGGCACGGACGGCAAGTTCCGCCGCTGACGCGCCCGCGCCTCCACCGTACACTCCAGCACACCGCCGGGGTGCGGACTGGAGGCGAGGCATGAAAGCACTTTGGAAGACATGGGGCGCCCGCTGCGCCCTGGCGTTCGGCATCGCTGCGGCGGCGCTGCCCGGGGCGCAGGCCCAGCTCCTCGTGGGGCAGACCGTAGGCATCACCGGCTCCGCCGCCATCACGGTCAAGGAATCGATGCTGGGCGCGTCGCTGTACCTCGACCACGTGAACGCCACCGGCGGCGTGCAGGGGCAGAAGATCGAGCTCCTCGCGCTGGACGACAAGTTCGACCCCCAGCTCACGCTGGAGAACGCCCGGACGCTCATCGAGGACAAGGGCGTGCTGGCCCTCTTCATGACGCGCGGCACGCCGCATACGCAGGGCATTATCCCGCTGCTGGACAAGCATGGGGTGCCGCTCGTGGGCCCCTCCACCGGCGCCATGGTGCTGCACCAGCCCGTGCCCCGGAACGTCTTCAACATCCGCGCGCCCTACCAGCGCGAAGTGGAAAAGGCCATCGCCCACTTGGCGCTGCTGGGCGTGCAGCACATCGGCGTGGTCCACGTGGACGACACCTTCGGCGAGGACGGGCTGGCCGGCGCGCAGAAGGGCTTCCAGGCCAACCAGCTCAAGGCGCTGTTCGTGGAGAAGTTCGACCGCGCCAAGCCCGACTTCTCCGCCATCGCGCCGCGGGTACGCAGCCGCGAACCCCAGGCCGTGATCTTCATCGGCACGGGCGCGGCCGTGGTGAGCGGCATCCAGGCGCTGCGCGCCGCGGGGGTCGGCGGGCAGATCCTCACGCTGTCCAACAACGCCTCCGGAGGCTTCGTGAAGGCGCTCGGCGAGCAGGCCCGGGGCGTGGTGGTGACGCAGGTGTTCCCGTCGGAGCGCTCGCTGAACTATCCGGTGATCAAGGAAGCCCAGGGCCTGGCCAAGGCCCGTGGCCTGAAGGAACTCACGCCCGCCATGGTCGAAGGCTTCGTCAACGCCAAGGTACTGGTGGAAGGCCTGCGCCGCGCGGGCCCCCGGCCCGACCGTGTGCGCCTGCACGCCGCGCTGGAAGGCCTGAGCAAGTTCGACGTGGGAGGCCTGGAACTGTCCTACAGCAGCACGGACCACACGGGCCTGGACTTCGCCGACCTGTCCATCATCAGCACGGACGGCCGTTTCCAGCGCTGAAGCGGCGGCCCGCCAAGCAAAAAGCCCGCGAAAGCGGTGCTCTCGCGGGCTTTTCCATGGGAATGGCGCTTGGCGCGCTTACTGCGAGGCGCCGGACGCAGGTGCCGCTGCGGGCTCGGGCGCATGCACGGCATCCACGCCGTGCTTTTCCCCGCTCATGTCCACCTGGTCGCCGGCCTTCATGATCACGAACAACGCAATCGCCGCGAACACCACGAATCCCACCACGATCTTCCACATGCTCATCTCCTGATCAAAGTATTGTCGAAACACAAGGCCGCCAATGAAAAAGGCCTCACACGGAAGGTGTGAGGCCTGTTGTGGCTCAAGCCCCACCACATTGGATCAGGCTTGGATTGCAGGCAGCTTACGCTGCCGCGCCATCAGAAGTTGTGGCGCATGCCCAGGGCGATGGAGCTGAAGTCCTGGTCGGCAGTGCCCTTGTAGGCAAACGTGCCGTTGTTCACGCGGGTGTAGTAGCCGTACAGCTTGGTGCGCTTGCTCAGGTTGTAGTTGTAGCCCAGGGTCCACTGCGTTGCGTCCGTATCGGAACCGAGCCTGCTCCACTTGCCGGCGCGGCCCACGTTCACGTGGAATTCGGATGCGCCCAGAGCGTACATACCCGAAAGGCGGAAATTGTTGCGGGTGCCTGCGCCGCCAGCCACGAACTGGTTGTCGTCCTTGTTGCGCTGGTAGTAGCCGCCGACCGTAAATTGGCCGAAGGTGTACAGGGCGCGCAGGCCGAATTGGTTGTTGCTGTTGACCGCGCTATAGCCGGCACCCAGGTGCAGGGCGCCAACGTTGTAGTTGGCGGCCAAGTCAAACCCATTCTTCTGGGGAAGAGGCGTCGACACGCCGTTCACCACGTCGACGGTTCTTTCATGCAGCGAAACCGCAGCATCGACGGTCAGCCCGCCGAGGCTGGGAGTACGGTAGCCGACCTTGTTACGCGTGCTCATGCCGCCGAACCACACGGGGTCGTAGTACAGAGCGTCGGAGGAAGAACCCGTGTCATGGTTGTGCATGCTCACGTAATCGGCCGTGGCGTAGTACGACTCGGGGGTGAAGTTGCCCAGGCGGATCATGCCGAAGCCGCCCGACAGGTTCACTTCGCTCTGGCGGGCGAAGGTCATGCCGGTGGTGGGGTGGGTCCAGCCGGAACCCGAACCATCGTCGGAATTGAAGCCGCTTTCCAGCACGAAGCCGGCCTTCAGGCCGCCACCCAAGTCTTCCGTGCCACGGATGCCCCAGCGGGAGCTGTTGTTGAACAGGCCGGTCTTGGAGACGTCGCCGTCCTTCTGGTGCTCAACGGTGGTGTTCACGCGGCCGTAGAGAGTCACGCTGCTTTGTGCGAAGACAGCGGAGGTGCCCAGCAGAGCCAGGGTTGCGAGCAGCAAACGACTTGGTTTTTGCATGTGATTTCCTTGAATGCTTGTGTCCATCGGGTGGGTAGGCACAGTCCGCCGCCTGCGTTTGGCCGGTGAGCCCTTGTGCGACTACGAACTCAAATTCTAGGTGTAACGATCTGGTTAAGACACACGATTGTCACTTTCGGAATCCCCCTGACGTTTTGCCGCCACACTTTCCATTCGATGGAAGGTGTGGCGGCAACGGCCCGGGCTTGCAGGCCCGGACAGGGAGGCAGAAGCCGCAGGGCTTCAGTCGTCGGCGTAGATGTCCACGTCCTTGGTTTCGCGGATGAACAGCGTGCCAATCACCGCGGTCATGCCGGCGATGACGATGGGGTACCACAGGCCGTTGTACATGTTGCCGGTGGAGGCCACGATGGCGAACGAGGTGGTGGGCAGCAGGCCGCCGAACCAGCCGTTGCCGATGTGGTAGGGCAGGCTCATGGAGGTGTAACGGATGCGCGTGGGGAACAGTTCCACCAGCATCGCGGCGATGGGGCCGTACACCATGGTCACCAGGATCACGAGGTAGGTCAGGATGACCAGCATCATGATCTTGTTCATCTTGGCGGGGTCGGCCTTGGCGGGGTAGCCGGCGGCCTTCAGGTCGTCGCTCATTTCCTTCTTGAAGGCGGCGATGGCCTTGGTGCTTTCCTCGTCGAACTTGTGGTTGACCACGTTGCCGGTGGGCGCGGTGACGGTCTTGTCGCCGATCTTCACGACGGCCGGGCTGCCGGCGGGGCCGGCGGCGTTCTCATAGCTGACCGAGTTCTGCACCAGGTAGCGCTTGGCGATGTCGCAGGAGCTCTTGAAGTCGATCTCGCGCGCCACGGGGTTGCCCTGGAACGAGCAGGTGGCGGGATCGGCCGTCACCACCACGCCGGCGGTGGCCTGGGCGTTGGCGAGGTCGGGGTTGGCGGCGCCGGTGAGGGCCTTGAACACGGGGAAGTAGGTCAGCACGGCCAGCACGCAGCCCAGCATGATGATGGGCTTGCGGCCGATCTTGTCGGACAGCGTACCGAAGATCACGAAGAACGGCGTGCCGATCAGCAGCGCGGCGGCGATCAGCAGGTTGGCCGTGACGGCATCCACCTTGAGCTGCTGCGTGAGGAAGAACAGCGCGTAGAACTGGCCCGTGTACCACACGACGGCCTGGCCGGCGGTCAGGCCGATCAGCGCCAGGATCACGATCTTGAGGTTCTTCCACTGGCCGAAGGATTCGGCCAGCGGCGCCTTGGAGGTCTTGCCCTCGGCCTTCATCTTCTGGAAGGCGGGCGACTCCGACAGCGACAGGCGGATCCACACCGAGATGCCCAGCAGCAGGATGGACACCAGGAACGGGATGCGCCAGCCCCAGTCGTTGAACACTGCCTCGCCCAGCGCGGTGCGGGTGCCCAGGATCACCAGCAGCGACAGGAACAGGCCCAGCGTGGCGGTGGTCTGGATCCAGGAGGTGTAGGCACCGCGGCGGCCGTGCGGCGCGTGCTCGGCCACGTAGGTGGCCGCGCCGCCGTACTCGCCGCCGAGCGCCAAGCCCTGCAGCATGCGCAGCGCGATCAGGATCACGGGAGCGGCCACGCCGATGCTGGCGTAGTTGGGCAGGATACCGACGATGAAGGTCGACACGCCCATGATCAGGATGGTGACCAGGAAGGTGTACTTGCGGCCGATCATGTCGCCCAGGCGGCCGAACACCAGCGCGCCGAAGGGACGCACCAGGAAGCCCGCGGCGAAGGCCAGCAACGCGAAGATGAACGCGGCGCCGGCGTCCAGGCCGCTGAAGAACTGCTTGGCGATGATGGCCGCGAGCGAGCCGTAGAGATAGAAGTCATACCACTCGAAAACGGTGCCGAGCGATGACGCGAAGATCACCTTCTTTTCTTCCGGCGACATGGGCCGGTGTGCAGTGCTGGTAGCCATGTGTGCTGTCTCCTGCTTGTTGGGATGGGAAATCGGATGCGCGGAAAAATGCGCGAAAACCAAAGGGCCTGTAAGCACTTCTGCGGTGCCTGCTGCGCAATATCCGATCGCCGTCTGACCGAAAGCTGACATGCGCCGCGGGCCTGCGGAGCGGGCCGCTTACGCATGCCTGACAAACTCAGGTGCAACCCTCGCATTCCGTTTCTTGATGTGAGAATCCGGGGCCCACGGCGGTGCCGCACCGCTTCGGCCTGGGGAGAAGTTCAGGGTTAACCCGGTGTTTTGACGCAGGGTTTGCCCTTGCTAGGACAAACCCTTGATTCCTGACAAGGCGTTGTAAGCATCCCTCCCCCGTACCGGCAGGCCCGGGCAAGCGGGGCGTTCAGCCCTTGGCGGGCAGGCCAGAGGGCACGCGCGGCACGGCATCCCAGGCGGGGCCATCGAACCAGCTGTCTCCATCCAGATAGGCGCGCAGCATGGGCAGGCCGTCCAGCCCCCAGAACAGCCGTCCGTCGACCTCGTAGGCCGGAACGCCGAACACGCCGTGCGCCGTGGCGGCGTCGGTGTTCGCACGCAGGAGCGCCTTGGCCTGCGCGCCCGTGCCCTCGGGGTCGGGGCGCAGTTGCTCGGCCAGCGCTCCGGCCAGGGCGTCCAGGCGCGCGGGGTCCAGGGCATCGTGCCCGCCCAGCCACACATGGCGCAACACCGTGCCGGCGACGAAGCGGTTCACGGTGCCGTCGTCGCTGCAGGCCAATGCCTGGCGCAGCAGCGGCAGCGGGTTGAACGGATGGCGCGCCGGCATGTCCAGGCCGCAGCCCTGGGCATGGCCCAGCCAGGACACGTGGCGGTAGGTCCAGTCCCGCTTCGGGGGAATGCCCGCCGGGCCGGGGTTGCCGTGCTGCTGCAGCAGCGCGCCCAGCAGCACGGGGCGGTAGTGCAGGTGGTAGCTCAGGCCCTCCAGCACCTGCGGCAGGCGCTCGAAGGCCAGCCAGGCGTAAGGGGAGACGAAGTCCAGGTAGAACGTGATGTGCTTCATGCCAGTTCCTCGGGTGGGGTGACGCCCGCGCGGCGCAGCAGCGCGGCCCAGATGACGCGCCGCTCCGCGCCGCTGGCCTTGGACCAGGCGCGGATCTCGTCCAGCGTACGGAAGCACCCTTCGCAGTGGCTGCGGTCCGGCGTCATGCGGCACACGGACACGCAGGGCGAAGGCACTTCGGATTCAATGCCGAATTGGCCTGCAGCGCTTATTTGACAAGCGCGAGCAGCTATCAAACTTGAAGCACTCATACCGCAGGCGCCTGCACCACGTCGGCCACGGGCGCGCCAGTGAGCGCCTCCAGGTCCTGCGGGCGCAGCTGGAACACGCCGTGCGGGTGCCCCGCGGCGGCCCAGATCACGTCGAAACGGAACAGCTCGCGGTCGATCAGCGTGACGGGCGCGGTGGCATGGGCCACGGGCGAGACGCCGCCGATGGTGAAGCCGGTCTTGGCCTTGACGAACTCGGCGTCGGCGCGGCCGGTCTTGCCCACGAGCGCATCGACCTTCTTCTCGTCCACGCGCCGGTCGCCCGAGGCGATGACGAGCACCGCCGCGTCGTCGCTCTTGCGGCGGAAGATGATGCTCTTGGCGATCTGGCCCACGGCGATGCCCAGCGCATCGGCCGCCTGCTGGGCCGTGCGCGCCGCATCGTCGAGCATGACGGGCGCATGCGGATGGCCCCGGCCCGCGAGCGCCGCGGCCACGCGCTGCACGCCCTCGGGCAGTGCTGTCAGTTCGGCTCCGAACATGGCTCAGCCCGCCCGCTTGTTCAGCAGCGCCACGGCCACCCGGGAGTTGGGCTTGCGGTCCAGGAAACCGCTGATGTAGGCCCCCGCGTCGACGAGCTTGTCCAGGTCGATGCCCGTCTCGATGCCCATGCCGTGCAGCAGGTAGACCACGTCTTCGGTCGCCACGTTGCCCGTGGCGCCCTTGGCGTAGGGGCAGCCGCCTAGGCCGGCGATGGAGGACTGGAAGTTCCACACGCCCAGCTCCAGCGCGGCCAGCGTGTTGGAGAGCGCCTGGCCGTAGGTGTCGTGGAAGTGGCCCGAGACGTCGTCGATGCCGAAATGCGCGAGCGTGGCCTCGAACGCCGCCTGCACCTTGCGCGGCGTGCCCACGCCGATGGTGTCGGCCACGTCCACGCGCTCCACGCCGATGCCCTTCATCAGCCCGGCTAGGTAGCCCACGCGCGCGGGCGCGACGTCGCCCTCGTACGGGCAGCCCACGGTGCAGCTCATCGCGCCGCGCACGCGGATGCCAGCCGCGCGCGCGGCTTCCACCACGGGCGCGAAGCGCTCGATGCTCTCAGCGATGGAGCAGTTGATGTTCTTCTGGCTGAACGCCTCGCTGGCTGCGCCAAAGACGACGATCTCGTCAGGTCGGTCGGACACCGCGGCCTCAAAGCCTTTCATGTTGGGCGTGAGTACCGAGTAGCGCACGCCCGGCTTGCGCTGCATGCCCGCCATCACCTCGTGGTTGTCGGCCATCTGCGGCACCCACTTGGGCGACACGTAGCTCGTGACCTCGATCTCCTGGAGGCCTGTCTCCTGCAGGCGGTGCACCAGGCCGATCTTGATCTCGGCCGGCACGGGCGTCTTTTCGTTCTGCAGTCCGTCGCGCGGGCCGACGTCGATCAGCCTGACGCGGGCGGGAATGTTCGGGTTCATCGGGAGTCTCCTGGCTGGGTTGTCAATAGCCGCGCGCGGTGTCGACGGCGCCCGCGACGGCCTCGCCGCGCTCCATCGCCGCTATCTTGCCGGCGATCTGCGCGATGCTCTCGTCGCGCAGGGTGCGCGCCGAGGTATGGGGGGTGATGGTGATCTTCGGGTGGTTCCAGAACGGGTGGCCGGCCGGCAGCGGCTCGGTGCGGAACACGTCGAGCGTGGCGCCCGCCACGTGGCCCTCCTCGATCAGCGCGAGCAGGTCTTCCTCGACCAGGTGTGCGCCGCGCGCCACGTTGATGACGTAGGCGCCAGGCTTCAGGCGCGCGAGCGTGTCGCGGCGCATGATGCCCTGCGTCTCGGGCGTGAGCGGCAGCAGGTTGACGAGCACGCGCGTGGCGGCCAGGAATTCGCTGAAGCCCTCGGCGCCGCTGTAGGTGCGCACGCCCGCGACGGCCTTGGGCGAGCGGCTCCAGCCGAGCACGGGAAAGTCGAACTGCGCCACCGTGCGCGCCACGCGCTCGCCCAGCACGCCCAGGCCCATCACGCCCACGGGGAAGTCCTGGCGCCGCGGCGGCTTGAGATAGCCCCAGCGGCCAGCGCGCATCTGGGCCTCGTACTGGTCCAGCTCGCGGAAATGGCGGATCAGCGCATGGCTCACGTATTCAGCCATCTGCACCGCCATGCCCGCGTCGTCGAGCCGCACCACGCGCATGGACGGCGGCAGGCGCAGGCGCAGCAGCCCGTCCACCCCTGCGCCGATGTTGCACAGCGCGCGCAGGGCGGGCTGCTCGTCGATGAACTGCTGGGGCGGCGCCCAGACCACGGCGTAGTCCGCCTGCGGCGCACCCGGCTGCCAGACGCTGATGTCCGCCCGCGGCAGCGCGGCCGCCAGGCCCTGCAGCCAGGGCTCGGCCTTGGTATCGGTACAGCAAAAAGTGATCTTCATGGCGCCCGAGCGTACCGCGCCTGGCCGGCGCGCGCCGTCACTCCGAGGAAAGCCTGAGCAGCTCCGCGCCGTCCATCACCTGATCGCCCGGCGCGTAGAGCAGCTCGGCCACCACGCCGTCGGCAGGCGCGGCGATGGTGTGCTCCATCTTCATCGCCTCCATCACGGCCAGGGCCTGGCCCTTCTTGACCGCGTCGCCCGCCTTCACGGCGAACGACACCACCTTGCCCGGCATGGGAGCCGTCAAGCGGCCGCCCTCGCCCTGCGTATCGCCCGCGTGGGCCAGCAGGTCCAGCGCCTCGATGCGCGTGGCGCCGCGCGGGGTGAAGACGTGGTCGCTCTCGCCCTGCGCGTACACCACGGCGCGCGTGCGCCGGCCGGCGTAGCGTAGGTCGATGGCGCCGCCGCCCAGCGGCGTGAAGGACAGCGGCCCTTCGACAGCGGCGTCGCCCTCGCCTACGCTCAAGTGGTGGTCACCGCCCTGGGCGCCGTACGTGAGCCATGCCTTGGCGTGCGCGCCGCCGAAGTCGAATTCGAAACGGCGCCGGCAGGCGCCCAGCGAGCGCCAGCCGTCGCGGCGGCTGAAGGGGCTGGCGCCCTCCTCGGCCCGCTCGCGCAGCAGCGCACACGCCACGGCGGCGGCAGCCGCCAGCGGCAACCCCACCGGTTCCTGGCGGAACAGCGCGGCCTCCTCCCGCTGGATCAGCGCGGTGTCGAGCCGGGCGGAGGCGAACGCATCGCTGCGGCACACGTAGCGCAGGAACTGCACGTTGGTCGCCAGTCCCACGATGTGGGTCTGCGCCAGAGCCTCGTCCAGCCGCGCCAGCGCCTGTGCGCGCGTGTCGCCGTGCACGATGAGCTTGGCGATCATGGAGTCGTAGAACGGGCTGATCGCGTCGCCTTCGCGCACGCCGTCGTCGATGCGCACCGTGCCGCGCTCGAAGCTGGTGCACGCGGGCTTGCGGTAGACCGCCAGCGTCCCGGTGGCGGGCAGGAAGTTGTTGTCGGGGTTCTCGGCGCAGATGCGCGCCTCGATGGCATGGCCGATGATCCGCAGCTCGTCCTGGCGCTTGGGCAGGGGCTGGCCGCTGGCCACGCGCAGCTGCCACTCCACCAGGTCCTCGCCCGTGATGGCCTCGGTCACCGGATGCTCCACCTGCAGGCGGGTGTTCATCTCCATGAAGTAGAACTTCATCTGGTCGGGCGCGTCGTAGCCGCCCGGCTGCTCCACGATGAACTCCACCGTGCCCGCGCCCACGTAGCCCACGGCCTGGGCCGCTGCCACGGCGGCCTCGCCCATCTGGCGGCGCAGGGCCTCGGTCATGCCGGGCGCGGGTGCTTCCTCCAGCACCTTCTGGTGGCGGCGCTGCACGGAGCAGTCGCGCTCGAACAGGTAGACGCAGTTGCCCTGCGTGTCGCCGAACACCTGGATCTCGATGTGGCGCGGGCGCAGCACGTACTTCTCGACCAGCACCGCGTCGTTGCCGAAGCTGTTGATGGCCTCGCGCTGGCAGTTCGCCAAGGCGGCCGCGAAGTCCTCGCTCTTTTCCACCAGCCGCATACCCTTGCCGCCGCCGCCCGCGCTGGCCTTGATGAGCACGGGGTAGCCGATGCGGTCGGCCTCGCGCTGCAGCAGTTGCGGATCCTGATCCTCACCCTGGTAGCCGGGCACCAGCGGCACGCCCGCCTTGGCCATCAGGCGCTTGGACTCGGCCTTGAGCCCCATGGCGGAAATGGCCGAGGCTGGCGGGCCGATGAAGACCAGCCCCGCCGCGGCGCAGGCCTGGGCGAAGTCCTCGTTCTCGCTCAGGAAGCCGTAGCCGGGGTGGATGGCCTGCGCGCCCGTGGCCTGCGCGGCCTCGATGATGCGTTCCCAGCGCAGGTAGCTGTCCCTGGGCGCGCTGCCGCCGATGTGCACGGACTCGTCGCACACGGCCACGTGCTTGGCCTGGGCATCGGCGTCGGAATACACGGCCACGGTCTTCACGCCCATGCGGCGCGCGGTGGCGGCGACACGGCAAGCGATCTCACCGCGATTGGCAATCAGGATTTTGGAAAACATCTAGGCCACCTTGGGGGAAAAGAAAGACGACAGGCGCCGCACCACGGCGCGCAGGAACTTGAACAGCACGACGAGCAGCAGCACCGAGACGACCAGCACCGCCACGAGCACGACGGCGAACAGCACCGGATGGTTCGTCGCCAGCCACACCATGCCGACGACGAGCCCATCCTCCAGGAACGACAGCCCCCAGTTGGAGAACGGCTCGGGCGAGGTGTTGGCCGCCGCGCGCGTGGTCATCTTGGTGGCCAGCGCCGTGGCCGAGAGCGAGCCGCCCATCAGGCCCGCCGCCACGGCCATGGTGGCGTTGTCGGCGCCGAACACGCCGGCCGCGAGCAGCGCACCCGCCGGCACGCGGATGAAGGCGTGCACCGCGTCCCACGCGCTGTCGAGCCAGGGCACCTTGTCGGCGAAGAACTCCACGAGCAGCATGCAGCCGCTCGCGGTGAGCACGATCGGGTGCTGCAGCACCGCCAGCCCCGGCGGCAGCGGGAACCAGCCGGCCACGCCCATCAGCCCGACGATGAAGACCACGGCGTACAGGCGCACGCCGCTGGCCCAGCCTAGCACGGCGGCGAGCGCGAGCAGGCTGGGCATGTCGAGCTGCTGCGTGGCGCGCGCGGCTCCGTCGGCCACCGCCTGCGCGGTGCCTGCATCGACGTGCAGGCCCACGGTGTGGAGCCACTGCACGATCTGGAGCCACCAAGCGTCCATGGTCAGAGCCAGTTCGGCTTGCGCTTTTGCAGGAAGGACTGCACGCCTTCGCGGCCCTCGTCGCTCGCGCGGATGTCGGTGATGCCGTCCACGGTGGCGGCGATCAGGCTGGCATTGATTTCACGCTCGGCCACATCCAGCACCAGCCGCTTGCAGGCGCGCACGGCGTTGGGGCTCGCGCTGGTCAGCGCCTTGAGCAGCTCATGAACCTTGGCGTCGAGCTGATCCGCTGCCACCACTTCGTGCACGAAGCCGATGCGCAGCGCCTCGGCCGCGCCGAAGCGCTCGGCCGTGAGGAAGTAGCGGTGCGCCGCGCGCGCGCCCATGGCGCGGATCACGTAGGGGCTGATGGTGGCGGGGATCAGGCCGATCTTCACTTCGCTCAGGCAAAAGCTCGCCGTCTCCGCCGCCACGGCCATGTCGCAGCAGGCCACCAGGCCCATGCCGCCCGCGTACACGTCGCCCTGCACGCGGGCGATGGTCGGCTTGGGGCATTCGTAGATCACGCGCAGCATCTCGGCGAGCTTGCCCGCGTCGGCCACGTTTTCCTCGCGCGTGTAGTCGGCCATGCGGCGCATCCAGTTGAGGTTGGCGCCCGCGCAGAAGGCCGGGCCCTCGGCGGCGAGCACCACGGCGCGCACATCGGGCCGCGCGCCCACTTCGATGAAGGCGGCGGTGATCTCGGCGATGACCTCGTCGCTGAAGGCGTTGCGCACCTCGGGCTGGGTCAGGGTGATGGTGGCGCGGTGGCCTTCGTAGCGGATGGTGAGAGCGCTCATGGGGTCGCCTCCTTACATGCGGAACACGCCGAATTTCATGTCTTCGACCGGCGCGTGGCGCGCGGCGGCCAGCCCCAGCGCCAGCACGCGGCGCGTGTCGGCCGGGTCGATGATGCCGTCGTCCCACAGGCGCGCGGTGGCGTAGTAGGGGTGCCCCTGGTCTTCGTACTGGCGGCGGATGGGGGCCTTGAAGGCTTCTTCCTCCTCCATGCTCCAGGTGCCGCCCTTGGCTTCGATGCCGTCGCGCTTGACGGTGGCGAGCACGCTCGCGGCCTGCTCGCCGCCCATCACGCTGATGCGCGCGTTGGGCCACATCCAGAGGAAGCGCGGCGAGTACGCGCGGCCGCACATGCCGTAGTTGCCGGCGCCGAAGCTGCCGCCGATGATGACGGTGAACTTGGGGACATTGGCCGTGGCCACGGCCGTGACCATCTTGGCGCCGTGGCGCGCGATGCCCTCGTTCTCGTACTTGCGCCCGACCATGAAGCCGGTGATGTTCTGCAGGAAGACCAGCGGGATCTTGCGCTGGCAGCACAGCTCGATGAAGTGCGCGCCCTTCTGCGCGCTTTCGCTGAACAGGATGCCGTTGTTGGCCACGATGCCCACGGGCATGCCCTCGATGCGCGCGAAGCCGCAAACCAGGGTGTTGCCGAAGCGGGCCTTGAATTCGTCGAACGCACTGCCGTCGACGATGCGGGCGATGATCTCGCGCACGTCGAAGGGCTTGCGCGTGTCGGTGGGGATCACGCCGTAGAGTTCTTCCGCTGCATATTTAGGAGCTTCCGGCGCTTGTCCATCAAGCGCTGGAGCCTGATTTGCATTCAAATTCGCCACGGCCGCGCGCGCCAGCGCCAGCGCGTGCATGTCGTTCTGCGCCAGGTGGTCGGCCACGCCCGAGAGGCGCGTGTGCACGTCGCCGCCGCCCAGGTCCTCCGCCGTGACGACCTCGCCCGTGGCGGCCTTCACCAGCGGCGGGCCGCCCAGGAAGATGGTGCCCTGGTTCTTGACGATGATGGATTCGTCGCTCATCGCGGGCACGTAGGCGCCGCCGGCCGTGCACGAGCCCATCACCACGGCGATCTGCGCGATGCCTTGCGCGCTCATGTTGGCCTGGTTGTAGAAGATGCGGCCGAAGTGGTCGCGGTCGGGAAAGACCTCGTCCTGGTTGGGCAGGTTGGCGCCGCCCGAATCGACGAGGTAGATGCACGGCAGCCGGTTCTGCTGCGCCACCTCCTGCGCGCGCAGGTGCTTCTTGACGCTGATGGGGTAGTAGGTGCCACCCTTCACCGTGGCGTCGTTGCACACGATCATGCAGTCCACGCCGTTCACGCGGCCGATGCCGGCGATCACGCCCGCGCCGGGTGCGTCGTTGCCATACATGTTCAGCGCGGCCAGCGGCGAGAGTTCGAGGAAGGGCGTGCCGGGGTCGAGCAGCATCTCCACGCGCTCGCGCGGCAGCAGCTTGCCGCGCGCCACGTGCTTGGCGCGCGCGGACTCGCCGCCGCCCAGGGCCATGCGGCCGACGTGATCCTTCAGGTCTTGCACCACGGCGCGCATGGCGGCGGCATTGGCGGCGAAATCGGCGGAGCGGGGGTTGAGCTGGGATTCCAGGATCGGCATGGGCGGGCTTTCCGGCGAGGTACGAGTTGCACGATTGTGGGGCGATGCGCGGCGCGAGTCACCCGTGGTTCCCCGCCAGGCAGGTTGCAAATCGCGCCACCCGTCCGCCCGGCATGCGGCACACTGGGCGCCATGCAGACGCCACCCGCCCAGCCCCTCGTGGCCGCCACGCCCATCGCCTTCGTGCAGGCCATCCTGCGCGCCTACGAGCGCCACGGACAGCCGCGAGAGGCCGCGCTCCTGGCGCTGGAGAGGGCGCGGATCGCGCCAGAGCAACTGGCCGACCCCGGCGCGCGCATCACCGCCTGGCAGATGCAGCAGCTCTCCGACCACGCGATGCGCGCGCTGGACGACGAGGCCCTGGGCTGGTTCAGCCGCCGCCTGCCCTGGGGCAGCTACGGCATGCTCGCGCGCGCCAGCCTCAGCGCGCCCACGCTGCGGGTGGCGCTGGCGCGCTGGTGCCGGCACCACGGCCTGATCGCGCCCGACATCGTGCTCACGCTGCACGGCGAGGGCGGCGTGGCGCACATCGAGATCACCGAGCTGGACAGCCTGCCGCCCGGCATGCGCGAGTTCTGCCTGGTCTCGGTGCTGCGCAACATCCACGGGCTGGCCTGCTGGTACATCGACTCGCGCATCCCGCTGCTGGGCGCACGCTTTCCCTTCGCCGCGCCCGCGCATGCGCCGGCCTATGCGGTGCTGTTCCACGGCGGCACCGCCTTCCAGGCCGCGCACGCGGCCATTTCCTTCGACGCGCAGTACCTGCAACTGCCGCTGCGGCGCGACGAGCGCGCGCTGCGCCAGATGCTGCAGAACGCCCTGCCGCTCACGGTGCTGCAGTACCGACGCGACCGCCTGCTGGTGCAGCGCGTGCGCCAGCTGCTGCAGGACGAACCCGGCGCCATGCACAGCGCCGAGGCCCTGGGCGCGCGCCTGCACATGTCCCCGCGCACGCTGCACCGCCAGCTCAAGGACGAGGGCGCCACGCTGCAGGCCCTGAAGGACGAGGTGCGCCGCCACCGCGCCACCGAGCTGCTGCTGCGCAGCCGCCGCCCCGTCAAGCAGGTGGCCGAGGCGGCGGGATTCCAGAGCGAGAAGAGCTTCATCCGCGCCTTCAAGGGCTGGACGGGCCAGTCGCCGGCCGAGTTCCGCAAGCAGGCTCCATCGGCAACCCGCATGGCGCACGCGGCAACCCCGGCCGGTTGACAGCCGCCCGCCCCGGCGGCCACGATGCACGCCACCATGATCGTCCTACACCACTGCGTCAGCGCCCGCTCCTTCCGCCCCCTGTGGATGCTGGAGGAGCTGGGCGTGCCCTACCGCCTGCGCATGCTGCCCTTTCCGCCGCGCGTGCTGGCCCGCCCGTTCCTGCAAGACAACCCGCTGGGCACCGTGCCGCTGCTGGAGGACGGCGCCACGCGCATGACCGAGTCGGCCGCCATGTGCCAGTACCTCGCGGCGCGCCACGGCGATGGGCGCCTCGACGTGGCCGTGGACGACCCGGCCTATGGCAGCTACCTGAACTGGCTGCACATGAGCGACGCCACGCTCACCTTCCCGCAGACGCTGGTGCTGCGCTACACCCACTTCGAGCCCCCGGAGCGCCTTCAGCCCCAGGTGGCGCAGGACTACGCGCGCTGGTTCCTCGCGCGGCTGCGCGCCGTGGATGCGGCGCTGCAGCAGGGCGAATTCCTCTGCGCCGGCCACTTCACCGCCGCCGACGTGGCCGTGGCCTACGCGCTGCACCTGGCGCAGCACCTGGGCCTGGACGCGCAGTTCCCGCCCGCCGTCACCGCCTATTGGCAGCGGCTGCAGGCACGCCCCGCATTCCAGCGCGCGCTGCAGGCGCAGCACCGCGCCGCGCTGGAGCAAGGCGTAGACCCCACCCCTTCACCCGACCTGCGCCCGGCATGACCACCACCGACACCTTCGACTACGTCATCGTCGGCGCCGGCATGGCCGGCTGCCTGCTGGCCCACCGCCTGAGCGAGGACGGTCGCCACAGCGTGTGCCTGCTCGAATCGGGCCCGCCCGACAGCCACCCGTTCATCCACATCCCGGCCGGTTTCATCAAGGTGGGCTACGACCCGCGCTACACGTGGCCCTTCGAGACCGCGCCCGGCGAGGGCACGGCGGGCCGGCGCGTGACCACGCGGCTGGGGCGCACGCTGGGCGGCTCCAGCGCCATCAACGGCTTCAACTACACGCGCGGCACCGCCAGCGACTACGACGGCTGGGCGGCCCAGGGCAACCCGGGCTGGAGCTACGCCGAGGTGCTGCCCTGCTTCCAGCGCACCGAGCGGCGCATCGGCGGCGGCAGTGGCGGCGACGGGCCCCACCGCGGGCGCGATGGCCTGCTGCCCATCACCGACTGCGACTGGCGCCACCCGCTGTGCGACGGCTTCATCGCCAGCGCCCATTCCCTGGGCATCGGCCCGGCGGGTGACTACAACCTGGGCGTGCAGGACGGCGCGGGCTACTACCAGCGCTGGATCCACAAGGGCCGCCGCGTGAGTGCGGCGACGGCCTTCCTCAAGCCCGCGCGCGGGCGCACCAACCTCGACGTGCGCACCGGCGCGCACGCCACGGCCATCCTGTTCGAAGGCCGCCGCGCGGTGGGCGTGCAGGTGCGCATGCAGCCGGGCAACGCGCAGCGCACGGTGCGCGCGCGGCGCGAGGTGGTTCTGTGCGCAGGCGCCATCAACAGCCCCAAGCTGCTGCAACTGTCGGGCGTGGGGCCGCTGGAATGGCTGCAGGGCCTGGGCGTGCAACCGGTGCATGCGCTGCCCGGCGTGGGCCAGCGGCTGCGAGACCATTTCATGGTGCGCTCCGTGGTGCGCGTGCAGGGCGCCACCACCATCAACAGCACGGCGCGCGGCTGGCGCCTGGGGCTGGAGATCGGCAAGTGGCTGCTGGGCCGGCCCAGCGTGCTGGCCGTGAGCCCCTCGGTGGCCTATGCGTTCGCGGCGTCCCGGCCGGGGCTGGACGCGGCGGATTTGCAGTTCCACTTCTCGCCGGGCAGCTACGCCTCGGGCATCGCGGGCAAGCTCGACGGCTTTCCGGGCATGACGCTGGGCTTCTACCAGATGCGGCCCGCGAGCCACGGGCATGTGCGGGCACTGTCGGCCGACCCGTTCGAATCGCCGGAAATCCAGCCCGCCTACATGGCGCGCGAGGAAGACCGCCGCGTGGTGATCGACGGCCTGCGCCTCACGCGCCGCATCCTGCACGCGCCGCCGCTGCTGCCCTACGTGCTGCGCGACGAGGCGCCGCCCGCCGAGGCCGTGAGCGACGAGGATTTGCTGGAGTACGCGCGCCAGCGCGGCGGCACGGCCTGGCACTTCATGGGCACCTGCCGCATGGGGCCGGCGGGCGATGCATCAGCTGTCGTGGATGCGCAGTTGCGCGTGCACGGCATCGAGGGGCTGCGCGTGGCCGACGCCTCGGTCATGCCCGCCATGCCCTCGGGCAACACCGGCGCGCCGACGATGATGATCGCGGAGAAGGCGGCCGATCTGCTGCTGCGGGCGTAGCTGTCAGCGCAAACTGTACCTATCGCGATGGATACAGTAGGCTTACATTGCTTCGCTGCACCACATCACCACAGGAGACAAGCCATGACAGGAATCCGCCAGATCGCCCAAGCGGCAGCCGCCGCACTCACGGTGGCCTACGCCTTCGCCGCCCACGCGCAGGACATCAAGATCGGCTACACGGCCGACCAATCCGGCAGCGGCGTGGCCGAGCTGGGCATCGCCGGGCGCTGGGGCTTCGAGGCCGCCATCGAGGACGTCAACAAGGCCGGCGGCATCCTGGGCAAGAAGGTGGTCGGCGTGATCCGCGACGACCAGGGCACACCGCCGAAGGCCATCCAGACGGTGCAGGACCTGCTCGACAGCGAGAAGGTGCAGGCGCTGGTCGGCCCCGCCAACTCGGGCAACGCACTGGCCTGGCTGCACATTCCGCAGCAGAAGAAGATCCCCGTGGTGGTGCCCATCGGCACGGCCACCGAGATCACCACGCGCTACGCCAAGGAGCCGCAGAACTACCTGTTCCGCGTGTCGATGGTGGATCGTGAGCAGGTGTCGCTGCTGGCCGCGTATGCGGTCAAGGCGTCCAAGGACAAGAAGATCGCCGTGCTGGCCGACTCCACCGGCTACGGCCAGGGCGGCATCAAGGACGCGACCGAGGTGCTGGCGCTGCACGGCGTGAAGCCCGTGGCCGTCGAGAAGTACGGCCCCAAGGACACGGACATGACCTCGCAGCTCAACAAGATCAAGGCCGCGGGGGCCGACACCGTCATCATCTACGGCATCGCCGACGGCGCCGCGCAGGTGGTGCGCAGCATGGAGAAGATCAACTACATGCCCGTCACGCTGGGCACCTGGGGCAACCTGAGCTCGCTGTTCCCGAAGATGACCGGCCCCAAGCTGTCCGAGCACCTGATCCTGGCCGCGTCCACCACCGAGGACACCTCCGCCAAGACCAAGGCCCTGGGCGAGCGCGTGCGCAAGAACTTCCCCGCGCTGACCTGCTTCCCCTGCGCCGCGCAGGCCTACGACTCGGTGATGCTGCTGGCCGCCGCGATGAAGCAGGCGAACACCACCGACGGCGAGAAGGTCGCCGCCGCGCTGGAGAACGTCAGCGGCGTACAGGGCGTCATCAAGACCTACGACAAGCCCTTCAGCAAGACCATGCACGAGGGCCTGCACGTGGGCGACTTCTACCTCGCGCGCTGGAAGAACGGCACCGAGGTGCAGCGCTTCCAGGACGACGTGTACAAGTCCCTCACGCCTGCCGATCTCAAGCAGTGAGCTGAAAAACAGGAGCTGCTTGCGCTTGCTACAAGCCGGTTTCAGATGGATTTCATACTGAAACCGTTGTACGACAAGCGCCAGCAGCTCACTTTTTTGATATCTCCAGCGTCAGCGGAAGGCAGCGCATGGCCGAATCGATACTCCAGGCGATCTTCAGCGGCCTGGCCCTGGGCAGCATCTACGCGCTCGTGGCCGTGGGCTTCAACATCACCTTCAACACCACCAAGACGCTGAACTTCGGCCAGGGCGAGTTCCTGGTGGCCGGGGCCTTCGTCGCGGTCTCGGTGCTGCTGCTGCTCGCGGGCAAGCAGATGACCGACGCGCTGCTGCCCGAAGAGGTGACGATGACGCGCTACCTGCTGAGCCTCGTCGGCTCCATGGCGGTGCTGGCGCTGCTGGGCGTGCTGCTCTACTACGCGGCCGTGCGGCCCTTCGTGGGCCAGGGCGGCATGGCCTGGGTGATGAGCACCATCGGCTTCGGCATCATCATCCAGAACACGGCGCTGGCCATCTGGGGGCCGTCGCCGCTGGTCATGCCCTCGCCGCTGGGCAGCGACGTGATCCGCATCGGCGGCGCGGGCGTGCTGCCGCAGGAAGTGCTGGTGCTCGTGGCCAGCGTGGCCGTGCTGCTCACGCTGGACTGGGTGATGCGCCGCACCAAGATCGGCAAGGCCGTGCGCGCCGTGGCGCAGAACGGCGCCGCCGCCACGCTGATGGGCATCAACGTCAGTGCCATCGTGGTGCTGGCCTTCGTCATCAGCTCCAGCCTCGCGGGCCTCGCCGGGCTGCTGATCGCGCCGATCACCACCGCGTCGGTCTTCATGGGCATGACACTGGCGCTGAAAGCCTTCTCGTCGGCCATCCTGGGCGGGCTCACCAGCCCGCGCGGCTGCATGCTGGGGGGCTTCATCCTCGGCGTGATCGAGGCGCTGGTGGGCCTGTGGCACGCGGAGCTGCGCGAGATCAGCATCTTCGTGCTCATCATCGTCGTGCTCGTGGTGCGCCCGCAGGGGCTGCTGGGCCAGCGCATCGTGGAGAAGGTGTGATGGGCAGCGAAAGCAAACACTATCTCTGGCTCGCCATCGTCGCCGCGCTGGCGGCGGCCGTGCCGCTGTTCACCGACAACGATTTCTACCTGCGCGTGCTGTTCCTCATCGGCGTCAACTACATCGCCGCCGCGGGCATGAACGTGCTGGTGGGCTACACCGGGCAGAAGTCGCTGGGCCACGCGGGCCTGTTCGCCGTGGGCGCCTACACCGTGGCGCTGTTCACCGCGCGCTGGGGCTGGAACCCGTGGCCGGCCTTCGCCGCGGCCGGCGTGATGGCCGGCATCTTCGGCATCGTCATCGCGCTGCCCGCGCTGCGCGTGAAGGGCCCGGCGCTGGCCATGGTGACCATCGGCTTCGGCATCGTGGTGGAGAAAATCGTCTCCGAATGGCAGGACGTGTTCGCGGGCCAGCAGGGCATCTACGGCGTGCTGCCGCTGTCACTGGGCGGCACCATGTTCAGCTCCAAACATTGGGTGTGGTTCGTGCTGCTGCTGGGCGTGGCGCTGCACGTGATGCTGCGCCTGCTGCTGCGCGGGCGGTTCGGGCGCGCCTTCATGGCCGTGAACACCGCCGAGGTGGCGGCCGAGAGCGTGGGCATCAGCGTCTACCGCTTCAAGGTGCTGGCCTTCGTGATCAGCGCCGTCACCTGCGGGCTGGCGGGCGCGCTGATCGCGCAGCAGAACCAGTACATCAACTCCGACTTCATCACCTTCAACCTGTCGGTCTTCATCCTGCTGATGGTGCTGTTCGGCGGGCATTCGGTCTACGGGCCGCTGCTGGGCGCGGTGGTGCTCACGCTGCTGGACGCGTTCCTCTCGCGCTGGCCCGGCGTGCAGCATTTCACCTACGGCGCGCTGTTGCTGTTCGCGCTCTACGCCATGCCCGACGGGCTGGCCGGCTTCGTGAAGAAGATGGCGCGCCAATGGGCGCCCGGCTTGCTGCCGCCCGAGCCGCTGCCCCAGCAGCTCGCGCCCTGGCGCCCGCGCGGCGAAGCCGCTTCCACCGACATGCTGCTTGAAGCCCAGGGCCTCTACAAAGCCTACGGCGGCGTGGTGCCCACGAACCACGTGGACGTGCGCATCCGCGCCGGGCACGTGCACTCGCTGATCGGGCCCAACGGCGCGGGCAAGACCACGCTGCTCAACATCCTCTCGGGCATCGTGCCGCCGGACAAGGGCAGCATCCGCTTCAACGGGCGCGACGTGACCGGCCTGCCGCCCTACCGTATCGCGCGCGCGGGCCTGGGGCGCACCTTCCAGAACCTCAAGCTGTTCGCGGGCATGTCGGTGCTGGACAACGTGAAGCTCGGCCTGCACGCGCACATTCCCACGGGCTTCTTCGGCAGCCTGCTGGGGCGCGGCGGCGCGGCCGAGCGCGCCGCGCGCGACGAGGCGCTGCAAATCCTCGACGCCCTGGGCCTCAAGGACAAGGCGCAGGAGATCGCCGGCAGCCTGCCCTACGGCGTGCAGCGCCGCCTGGAGCTGGCGCGCGCGCTGGCCACGCACCCGCGCCTGCTGCTGCTCGACGAGCCCGCCGCCGGCCTGAACCCGCAGGAGACGCAGGAGCTGGCGCAGGTGATCCTGCGCATCCGCGACCTGGGCATCACCGTGCTGCTGATCGAGCACCACATGGACTTGGTGATGGCCGTGTCCGACCACGTGATCGTGCTCGACTACGGCCAGAAGATCGCCGAGGGCGCGCCCGCGCAGGTACAGAACGACCCGCGCGTGATCGCGGCCTACCTGGGCACCGACGACGCGGACGAAGAGGAGGACGCCCATGTCCGATGAACTGCTGCGCATCGACGACCTGCACGTGCACTACGGCGCCGTGCAGGCATTGAAGGGCGTCTCGCTGCACGTGCGGGCGGGCGAGGTGGTCACCATCATCGGCGGCAACGGCGCGGGCAAGAGCACGCTGATGCGCTGCATCTCGGGCCTGGAGCCCGCGAAGGCCGGGCGCGTGCTCTTTCAAGGCCAGGATCTTGCCGCCACGCTCGGCCACCGGCGCGTGGCGCTGGGCATCGCGCAGTCGCCCGAAGGCCGGCAGGTGTTCGCCGACCAGACCGTGCGCGACAACCTGCTGCTGGGCGCCTACCACCGCGACGCCGGCGCGGCGGAGATCGAGGCCGACATACAGGCCCAGTTCGAGCGCTTCCCGCGCCTGGGCGAGCGCCAGCAGCAGATGGCGGGCACCATGTCCGGCGGCGAGCAGCAGATGCTGGCCATCGCCCGCGCGCTGATGGCGCGGCCCCAACTGCTGCTGCTCGATGAGCCCTCGCTGGGCCTGGCGCCCCTGATCGTCAAGGAAATCTTCGACACCATCCGCAGCCTGCGCACGCTGGGCGTGACCATCCTGCTGGTGGAGCAGATGGCCAACCAGGCCCTGGCCGTGGCCGACCGGGGCTACGTGCTGGAGACCGGGCGCATCACGCTGGAAGGCCCCGGCCGCGAACTGCGCCGCGACCCCAAGGTGCGTGCCGCCTACCTCGGAGGGCATTGACGTGGACTTCGCGGAAAGCTTCGACTACGTGGTGGTCGGCGCGGGCGCGGCCGGCGCCATCGTGGCGCGGCGGCTGGCCGAAGACCCGGCCATCAGCGTCTGCCTGCTCGAAGCCGGGCCACCCGACCGCCACCCCTACCTGCACCTGCCGGCTGGCTTCATCAAGATGCTGTTCGACCCTGGCTATACGTGGACGTATGGCTCCGAGCCCGATGCGCGCACGCTGGACAGGCGCGTGCCGCTGCCGCAGGGCAAGACCCTGGGCGGGTCGAGCGCGATCAACGGCCTGATCTACAACCGGGGCCAGGCCGAGGACTACGACGGCTGGGCCGCGCTGGGCAACCCCGGCTGGTCGTTCGCCGAGGTACTGCCCTACTTCCAGCGCAACGAGCGCTGGCTGGGCCCCGCCAGCAGCACGCGGCGCGGCACGGCGGGCCGCGTGCCGGTGACGCCCATCGACTGGACGCACCCGATCTGCGAAGCCTTCATCGCGGGCGCGCAGGAGCAGGGCCTGCCGCGCAACCCCGACTACAACGGCGACACCCAGGCGGGCGTGGGCTACTTCCAGCGCACCATCCACCGCGGCTGGCGCCAGAGCACGGCGCGCGGCTACCTGCGCCAGCCCCCGCGCAACCTGGCGGTGCGCACCCATGCGCAGGCCACGCGCATCGTGTTCGACGGCACGCGCGCCGTGGGCGTGGCCTACGCGCACGGCGGCCCGCAGGGGAATGCCAAAGCGGTCGGCGCGCGGCGCGAGGTGATCGTCTGCGCGGGCGCGATCAACACGCCCCGGCTGCTGCAGCTCTCGGGCATCGGCCCTGCCGATCAGTTGCAGGCGCTGGGCCTGCCAGTGGTGCGCCCCCTCGCGGGCGTGGGCGCGCATTTGAAAGACCACTTCTCGGTGCGCGTGGTCGGGCACGTGCGGCGCGGCAGCGCGGTGACCATCAACGAACTGGCGCGCGTGCCGCGCCTGTGGGCGCAGGCGGCGCGCTGGCTCGCGGGCAAGCCCAACATCCTCGCGTTGAGCCCCTCGCTCGTGCACTTCTTCTGGCATTCGGGCCTGGGCGACGGCGTGCGGCCCGACCTGCAAGGCGTGTTCACCCCGGCCAGCTACCGCGAGGGCTACGTGGGCCAGCTCGACACCTACCCCGGCATGACCTGCGGCGTCTGGGCGCACCGCCCGCGCAGCGAGGGCGAAGTGCGGCTGCGGTCGAACGACCCGTGGGCCGACCCGCTGATCCGCCCCAACTACCTGGCGCACGAGGAAGACGTGCGCGTGCTCACCGCCGGCGTGCGCCTGGCGCGCGGCCTGCTGCGCACCCAGGCGCTCGCCCCCTTCTTCGAGACCGAGGCCATGCCGGGCAAGCACGCGGAGAGCGACGAGGACATCCTTGCCTACATCCGCCGCTACGGCGTCTCGTCGTACCACCTTTGCGGCACGGCGCGCATGGGGCCGTCGCCCGAAGCGGGCGCCGTGGTCGATGCGCAGTTGCGCGTGCACGGCTTGCAGGGCCTGCGCGTGGCCGATTCGTCGGTCATCCCGGCCATCCCCTCGGCCAACATCTGCGCCGCGTCGATGATGATCGGCGAGAAGGCGGCCGACCTCATTCTGGGAAGAAACCCATGCTGACTCCGCATGAAAACGCCACCATCGGCGGCGTGCTGCAGGAGGCCGCCGCCGAATTCGGCGACCGGCCCCTGCTGGTGGCCCCGCCCAACCCCGCGCGCGCCTACGACCCCGAGGGCCGCACCATCACCTATGCGCAAGCAGCACAGGCGATGCAAGGGCTCATGGACCGCTACCGCACGGCGGGCTACGGCAAGGGCCACCGCATCGCCCTGCTGCTGGAAAACCGCCTGGAGCACATGCTGCACAAACTGGCGATGAATGCGCTGGGCATCTGCTGCGTGCCCGTCAACCCCGACTACCGCCCGCGCGAGCTGGCCTACCTGATCGACCACGCGCACGTGGACCTGGCCGTGGTGCTGCAGTCGCGCCAGGCCGACTGGCAGGCCGGCGCGCGCGAGGCCACGTGGCAGCCGCCCACCGTGGTCTTCGAGCAGTTCGACGCCGCCCTGCCTCCATCTCCCTCGCCAGCGACGGACTGGACGCCCGAGGCCGACACGCCCGCAAGCATCCTCTACACCTCGGGCACCACGGGCCGGCCCAAGGGCTGCGTGCTCTCGCACCGCTACGAGCTGGCCGCTGGCGCCTACTACGCCACGCGCGGTGGCCTCGTCGATTTCCGGCCCGAGGGCGAGCGCATCTACAACCCGCTGCCGCTGTTCCACGTCAACGCGTCCATCCTCTCGTTCCAAGCGGCGCTGCTCACGGGCAACTGCCAGATCCAGACCGACCGCTTCCAGCCCACGCGCTGGTGGAGCGAGGTGCGCGATACGCGCGCCACTATCGTCCACTACCTGGGCGTGATCGTGCAGATGCTCTGCGTGCAGCCGCCTTCACCCGGCGACAAAGACCACTGCGTGCGCTTCGGCATGGGCGCGGGCGTGGAGCCGCAACTGCACGCGGCGTTCGAAGAGCGCTTCGGCTTCCCGCTGCTCGAACTCTGGGGCATGACCGAGAACGTGCGCATCCTCATCGACTGCCAGCCCCCGCGCCAGGTGGGCACGCGCGCCTTCGGCCGCGCCACGCCCGGCATCGACGTGCGCGTGGCGGACGATGCGGGCAACGACGTGCCCGACGGCACGCCCGGCGAAATGCTCATCCGCCATTCAGCCGCAACGCCGCGCAAAGACTTCTTCTCGGGCTACCTCGACGACGAGCCCGCCACCGAGGCCGCGTGGCGCGGCGGCTGGTTCCACACCGGCGACGTGGTCACGCGGGACGCCACGGGCATGCTGCACTTCGTGGAGCGGCGCAAGAACATCATCCGCCGCTCGGGCGAGAACATCGCCGCGGCCGAGGTCGAGGCCTGGCTGCTGACGCACCCCGACGTGGAGATGGCCGCCGTCATGGCCGTGCCCGACGACATCCGCGAAGAGGAAGTGCTGGCCTGCATCGTGCTCAAGCCCCATGCACGCAAGGCACCGGACACGCAGGCCCTGCTGCGCTCGTTGTTCGCGCATTGCGAGGCTGGGCTCGCGTACTTCAAGACGCCGGGCTGGGTCTGGTTCAGCGAGCAGATCCCGACCACGGGCACGCAGAAGATCCAGAAGCACAGCATCTTCGGCCCGGGCGTGGACCCGCGCACGCTGCCGGGCATGCACGACCTGCGTGCGTGGAAGAAGCGCCAGAAGAAGGCCCAAGGCTGAAACGCCATGCCCTCATCCGCGAAGCCGCTCCAGCGCGCGCGCGAAGCGCGGATCCTGCACCGCGTGCGGATTGCAGCGCGACCAGGGGCTGACCCGCTCGCTGTCCACGCTGAAGATGTTGCCGGGCGCCATCACGATGTCCATGTCCAGCATGGACTGGGCGAGCGCCTGGGCATCGTCGAAGCCGCGCCAGCGCGCCCAGATGAACAGCGAGTGCGCGGGGCGCACGAACACCTCGGCCCCCATGCGGTCGAGCAGTGCGTAGGCGTTGTGGGTGGCCTCGGCCAGTTGGGCCCGCAGTTGCTCCAGGTGCCTGGCATGGCGCCGCTCGGCCAGCAGCGTCTCGACGGCGCGCTCGGCGTATTCCGAGCTGCTGACGGCCGTGAGGATCTTGAGGTCGGCCAGGTCCTGCGCCAGGTCCGCGCTGCAGGCGACGTAGCCCACGCGCAGCGCGGCCGACAGCGACTTGGAGAAGCTGCCGAGGTAGAGCGTGCGCTCCAGTCCGTCCAGCGCCGACAGCCGCGGCGCCGTGGCGGGGCGGAAGTCGCTCAGCGCATCGTTCTCGACCAGCAGCAAGTTGTGCTGCTCGGCCAGGCGCAGCACCGCCTGTGCCTTGGCCAGCGACAGGTCAGAGCCCGTGGGGTTGTGGGCCAGCGACTGCGTGAAGAAGAGGCGCGGGCGCTCGGCCTGGAGCACGTGTTCCAGCGCCTGCAGGTCGGGGCCGTCCGCCAGGCGCGGCACACCCACGATCCGGGCGCCGGCCAGGTGCAGCTTGCCCAGCAGCGGGTAGTAGCCGGGGTCGTCGATCAGCACCACGCCGCCGGGCGGAACGAAGTAGCGCACGATCAGGTCCATGGCCTCGTTGGCGCCGTGGGTCAGCACGATCTGCTGGGGGTGGGCATCGATGCCCACGTCCGCCAGGCGCCGCACGAGGCGGTGGCGCAGCGGGGCGTAGCCCAGCCGGTCGCCGTAGCGGAACAGCGCGCCCAGTCCACCGCGCGCCACCTTGTGGTGCGAGCGATCCAGCCGCGCCCCGGCCAGCCATTCGGACGGCGGGAACGCATCGCCCACCGCCAGTTGCCCGGGCTCGTTGCGCAGCTGCATGCGCATGAGCCAGACGATGTCCATGGCCCGGCGCCGCGACGGGTTGTCGGCGCTCTCGCCGGCCTGGTGGACCTGGTGCACGGCCTCCTTGACGAAGAAGCCCGCGCCGCGCCGGGGCTCCACCAGCCCCCGGGCCACCAGCAGTTCGAAGGCCGAGACCACCGTGTTCTTGCCGTAGCCGCGCGATGCCGCGATCTCCCGCAGCGAGGGCAGCTTGTCGCCGCTGCGGTATGCGCCGCCCCGGATCTGCCGCTCCAGCGAATCCGCCAGCACGATGAACAAGGGGTCAGGTGTGGCGCTCATGTGCCCGCACTGTACCTGTGCCCGCCCGCCGCCCGTTCCGATTCCCTTACCCGCCATTGCCCTATCCACCATGACCACCATTGACTCCCGCCTGCCCCGCTTCCGCTCCATGACCGTGCCGCAGCGCCTGCAGCACCTCGTGGCCGCCGCGCACCTGAGCGACGAAGATGCCGGGCGGCTCGCCCACGCCGGCGCGCTGGACCCCGCCGTGGCCGACGGCATGATCGAGAACGTCGTCGGCACCTTCGAGCTGCCGCTGGGCGTGGCCGGCTACTTCCAGCTCAACGGCAAGGACGTGCTCGTGCCCATGGCGGTGGAGGAGCCCTCCGTGGTGGCCGCCGCCTCCTTCATGGCCAAGCTCGCACGCGAGTGCGGCGGCTTCGAGACGTCGAGCACCGCGCCGCTGATGCGCGCGCAGGTGCAGGTGCTGGGCCTGACCGACCCGCACGGCGCGCGCCAGTCGCTGCTGCGCCGCCGCCAGGAAATCATCGACCTGGCCAACCAGCGCGACAAGGTGCTCATCGGCCTGGGCGGCGGCTGCCGCGACATCGAGGTGCACGTGCTGGAGAGCACGCGGCGCGGCGCCATGCTGGTGATGCACCTGATCGTGGACGTGCGCGACGCCATGGGCGCCAACACCGTCAACACCATGGCCGAATCCGTCTCGCCGCTGGTCGAGGCCATCACGGGCGGGCAGGTGCGGCTGCGCATCCTCTCCAACCTGGCCGATTTGCGCCTGTCGCGCGCGCGCGTGGCCCTGTCGCCCGAAGTGCTGACCACGGCCGAATACGACGGCCGCGACATGATCGAGCGCATCCTCGACGCCTACGAATTCGCCGCCGTCGACCCCTACCGCGCCGCCACGCACAACAAGGGCATCATGAACGGCATCGACCCGGTGATCGTCGCTACCGGCAACGACTGGCGCGCGGTGGAGGCGGGCGCCCACACCTGGGCCTGCCGCAACGGGCACTACGGCTCGCTGACGCGCTGGGAGAAGGACGCGCGCGGCTGGCTGGTGGGCAGCCTGGAGATGCCCATGCCCGTGGGCCTGGTGGGCGGCGCCACCAAGACCCACCCGCTGGCGCGCCTGTCGCTCAAGATCATGGGCGTGCAGACGGCACAGGAACTGGGCGAGACCGCCGTGGCCGTGGGCCTGGCGCAAAACCTGGCCGCCCTGCGCGCGCTGGCCACCGAAGGCATCCAGCGCGGCCACATGGCGCTGCACGCGCGCAACATCGCCATCGTGGCCGGCGCGACGGGTGCCGAGATCGACCACGTCGCCCGCCAGATGGCGCAGGAGAAGGACGTGCGCACCGACCGGGCACAGGCGCTGCTGGCCGCCCTGCGTGCAGGAAATTAGGCCTAATCAGTCTCCAGCGCTTACCCATCAAGCGCAGGCAGCTATCGAAAACTGAGCAATCAGCCCAGCAGCGCGGGCAGCTCCGCCATGTCCGCGATGATGCGCACCGCCCCGGCCGCGCGCAGGTCCTCGGGCGAGCCATGGCCGATGCTGGAAGGGCTGTAGCCCACCACGGTGGCGCCCGCGGCCACGCCGGCGGTGACGCCGGTCACGGTGTCTTCCACCACCAGGCAACGCGCGGGGGGAATGCCCAGCGCGGCGGCGGCGGCCAGGTACACGTCGGGCGCGGGCTTGGTGGCCGGCATCTCGTGGCCGCTGAACACGCGGCCTGCGAACAGCGGGGCCAGCCCCACCTGTTCGAGCTGCATCTCCACCTTCTGCCGGTCGGCCCCGGAGGCGCAAGCGATGCGCCCGCCCAGGCGCGCATGCACGGCGCGCACGGCCTCGGGCGCATTCGGGATGGCGACCAGTTCGGCGCGCAGGCGTACGTTGCGGCGCTCGTAGAACTCGGCCAGCCAGGCGTCGGTGAACGGGCGACCGGTCTCGGCCTCGATGCGGGCAGCCTCGCTGCGCACGGTGCGGCCGATGAACAGGCGCAGGCATTCGGCGGGCGACAGGTCCCAGCCGGCTTCGCCCAGCATCTGGCACAGCACGCCGTTGGTGATGGGTTCGCTGTCGACGAGCACGCCGTCGCAGTCGAAAAGAATGGCATCAAAGGTCATGGAGGTCTTGCGGTACGGGCGCCGGCGCGTGCAGCACGTCCATGCGCCCCGGTTCATAGATGGCCACCTGGTTGCGGCCGGCCTGCTTGGCGCGGTAGAGCGCTGCGTCGGCCTGCTGGAAAAGCGCCTGCGCGGCGTCCACGCCGGCACGGGGCTGGCCCGGCGGCGCGGCCACGTCGCGCGGACGCAGGCTGGCCACGCCGACGCTGATGGTCACGCGGTCGCCCTGGGGGTTGGCGCTGTGCTCTAGCGCGAGCGCGTTCACCGCCTCGCACAGCCGCTGCGCGGCCTGCGCCGCGAAGGTGGCGTCGGTGCCGGGCAGCAGCACGGCGAATTCCTCGCCGCCATAGCGCGCGACGAGGTCGCTCGCGCGCAGCACCGCGCCCGACGACAGCGCGCGAGCCACGCTCTGCAGGCACTGGTCGCCGGCCACGTGGCCGTAGCGGTCGTTGTAGGCCTTGAAGTGGTCCACGTCGATCATCAGCAGCGCGAGCGAGCTGCCGTCGCGCTCGGCGCGGCTCCACTCCTGCGCCACGACCTCGTCGAGCGCGAGGCGGTTGGCCACCTGGGTGAGCGCGTCCAGGCGCACGCGCTCCTCCAGCGCCGCACGGTAGCGGGCCAGTTGCTCCTCGGCGTGCTTGCGCTCGGTGATGTCCTGCACGGTGCCGGTCATGCGCGCAGGGCCGGCCTCGTCGTCGCTGCCGTATTCGCCCCAGACCTCGATCCAGCGCACTTGCCCGTCGCTCGGCCGCAGGATGCGGTACTGGGTGCGCAGCGGCGCGCGGCCCGAGAGCGCGCGGCCGTGGATGTCGAGAACGCGCTCGCGCTCCCCGGGGTGCAGCATGGCGACCCATTGGCGCAGCGTCATGTAGCCGTCCGCGGGGAGGCCGAACATGGCGCTGGCCATGCGCGACATGAAGAACTCGGCCCGCGCCGCGTCGTAGGCGAAGTAGCCCACGGAGGCGGCCTGCTGCGCGTTCTCCAGCCAGCGCATATTGCGCTCCAGCTCGGTCTTGAGCGCGCGCTCGCGCCGCCATGCGCGCCACTGCCACAGCACGGCCATGCTGCCCGCCCACAGCAGGCCCAGGCTGGCCAGCAGCGCCAGGGCCAGCCATTCGCGGCGCTGGGCGTCGGTGAAGGCGTCGGCCACGTCCATCTTGGAAATGAGCAGCCAGGGCGAGTCGGGCACGGTGCTGACCATGGCCAGCACCCGCTCGTTGCGGTAGTCGCGCCCGTACAGCGTGCCGCGCGCGCCCAGCGCTGCGCGCTGCACCGGGTCGTCGTTGTCCGCCCCGGCGAGGGGCTCGCGCAGCGTCAGCGGCTCGTCGAAGCGGTGGCGCAGCGGGCTCAGGTACAGCACCTCGTCGCCGTCGCGCTCCACCAGGACGGATTCGGCCGTGCGGCTGGCCGAAGGCCAGGCGTCCAGCAGCGGATAGAGGGTGGTGCGCACGTCGCTCACCAGCCACACGGCGGCCACGGGGCGCACGCCGTCGAACACGGGCGCGAGCACGCCGAAGATGGGGAAGGCGAACAGCGCGTTGCGGTGCATCTCCACCATCGCCGGCTCGGCCTGATCCAGCGCGCGCTGCAGCACCCGGCGCGCGGGCAGCGGCAGTTGCCCGTTCGCCGGGCCCGCGGGCGACAGCAGCAGTTGCCCGTCCGGCGAGACGAGGTAGGCGGCGGTGTATTTCGCGCGCTCGACCATGGTGCGCAGCCGCTCGCGCACCAGCGCCTCGCGCTCCGGCGCGGGAGTGGCCTGCCAGCGCGCCACGGCCTGTGCGAAGAGGCTGTCGTCGAGCAGGGCCGCGCCCTCGGCAAGCCGCCGCTGGCGCCAGTCGGCCACGCTCTGGGCCTGCAGCATGTTGGCCACGCGCAGCGCGCTCTCGACCTGGTGGCGGTAGCGCTTCTCGCGGTCCTGGTAGACCTCGTAGGCACCCCAGCCCATCGCCATCACCAGTCCCAGCGCGGCCAGCGGCAGTATCCACCAGGCCCAGGGGCGCCGGCGGCGCGGGTCGTGGGACGCTGCAACGGTCATCGATGGTGCGCGGCGGAGTGAGGATTCTTGGGAGCGTGCGTGCGTGTCTGGATACTATGTCACATTTTGTAGAGCCCCCTTTCCGAGGAGCCCGCACATGACCGACCAGCCGCCCCTTTTCACGCGCCGCACGTGCCTGGCGCGCTCGCTGGCCACCCTGGCGGCCGCTCCCACGGCACTCACGCCGCTCACGGCCCTCGCCCAGCCGCGCGCGGGCGAGCGGCAGGCGGTGACGATCAACATGTCGTTCGAGCCCGAGAGCCTGGACCCCACCATGGCCGCAGCCGCCGCCGTGGGCGAGGTGACGCACTACAACGTGTTCGAGGGGTTGACCAAGATAGAGGAAAGCGGCGCCATCACCCCGCTGCTGGCCGAATCGTGGCAGCAGGACCCGGGCGGGCTGGCCTACACCTTCCGCCTGCGCCAGGGCGTGCGCTTCCACGACGGCGCGGCGCTGGACGCGTCCGCCGTGCGCTTCTCATGGGAGCGCTCAGGCGCGCCGGGCTCGACCAACAAGGCACGCAAGGCGCTGTTCGACAACATCGCCTCCATCGGCACGCCCGATGCGCACACGGTGGTGCTCACGCTGCACCGCCCCGACGCGCACCTGCTCTTCCGCCTGGGCGAGAACACGGCCGTGGTGCTGCACCCGGACAGCGCCGCGCAGGCCGCCACCGACCCCGTGGGTACCGGGCCGTACCGCGTCGCGGGCCGCCAGCCCGGCCACTCCATCACCCTGGCCAAGACCGACACCTACCGCCAGGCGGCGTCCGTGTCCATGGCGCGCGCCACCTTCCGCTTCCTGAGCGAGCCCGACGACCAGTTCGCCGCCTTGCGGGCCGGGGAGATCGACCTGTTCTTCCACTACGCCACGCAGTCCGTCAACCGGCTGCAGGACGACGCCCGCTATCAGCTGCTGATCGGCTCGTCGGGCGGCAAGGGCATGCTGGCGCTGAACCATCGGCGCAAGCCGCTGAACGACCTGCGCGTGCGCCGCGCCATCACCCACGCCATCGACCGCGAGGCCTTCATCCGCACCGTGCTCGAAGGGCGCGGCACGGCCATCGGCAGCCACTTCGCGCCCACCGACGCGGGCTACGTGCATCTGGCCACCACCTACCCCTACGACCCGGACCGCGCGCGCGCCCTGCTCAAGCAGGCCGGCGTGGGCAAGACGCTGGCACTCACGCTCAGCCTGCCGCCAGCACCCTATGCGCGCGCGGGCGGCGAGGTGGTGGCGGCGCACCTGGCACAGGTGGGCATCACCGTGCGCATCGAGAAACTGACGTGGCCGCAGTGGCTGGCCGGCCCGTTCAATGGCCGGTTCGACATGACCATCATCAACCACGTCGAGCCGCTGGACTACCTCATCTACACCGACCCGAACTACTACTTCGGCTACGACAGCCCCGCCTTCCGCGAACTGGCGCAGCGCCATGCCGCGGCCACCAGCGCGCGCGAGCGGCAGGTGCTGTTCGCCGCGCTGCAGCGCCACCTGGCCCAGGACGCGGTCAACGCCTGGATCTTCGCGCCCAAGATCGGCACGGTGGTGCGCAAGGGCCTGCACGGCGCGTGGATGAACTACCCCATCTTCGCGCACGACATCGGCGCGCTGCACTGGGCCTGAGAGCCTGCGCGTCTCAGGCGAACAACCCCTTGTGCTGCTCGCGCAGCAGGTTCTTCTGCACCTTGCCCATGGCGTTGCGCGGCAGCTCCGCCGTGACGAAGCAGCGCTTGGGGATCTTGAAGTTGGCCAGCTGGCTCTTGAGCGCGCCGATGATCTCCTCGCCATCGAGCTTCGCGCCGGGCTTGGGCGTAACCACGGCCACGCCCACTTCGCCGAAGTCCGGGTGCGGCACGCCGACCAGCGCGCTTTCGGCCACGCCGGGCATCTCGTTGATGTAGCCCTCGATCTCGGCCGGGTAGACGTTGTAGCCGCCGCTGATGATCAGGTCCTTGCTGCGGCCCACGATGCTCACGTAGCCGCGCTCGTCGACCTTGCCTACGTCGCCGGTCTTGAACCACTTTCCGCCATGTTCATCGGCGCTGAATTCTTCCCTGGTCTTCTCGGGCATGCGCCAGTAGCCCTTGAACACGTTGGGGCCGCGCACCTGGATGTTGCCGATCTCGCCCACAGGCACTTCCTTGCCCGCGTCGTCCACCACGCGCAGGCCCACGCCCGGCAGCGGGAAACCCACAGTGGAGCCGCGCCGCTCATCCTGCCCGCCGTAGCGCGCATCGGCCGCATAAGGGTTGCTGGTGAGCATGATGGTTTCGCTCATGCCGTAGCGCTCCAGGATGGTGTGGCCGGTGCGGTCCTGCCATTCCTTGAAGGTTTCGATGAGCAGCGGCGCCGAGCCGGCGATGAACAGGCGCATGTGGCTGGCGGCGGCTTGGGTGAGCGCGGGCTCGGCCAGCATGCGCACGTAGAGCGTGGGCACGCCCATGAAGACGGTGGCGCGCGGCATGGCGGCGATGACGGCCTTGGGGTCGAATTTCGCCATCCAGATCATCTTGCTGCCGTTGATGAGCGCGCCGTGGATGGCCACGAACAGGCCGTGCACGTGGAAGATGGGCAGCGCGTGGATGAGCACGTCGCCGGGCTTCCAGCCCCAGTAGTCCTGGAGCACCTGCGCGTTCGACAGCAGGTTGCCGTGGGTGAGCATCGCGCCTTTGCTGCGGCCGGTGGTGCCGCTGGTGTAGAGGATGGCGGCGAGGTCGTCGGCCGCGCGCGCCACGGGCGTGTGTTCGTCGCCATGGTGCGCGGCGCGCTCCAGCAGGCTGCCGGTGCGGTCGTCGCCCAGGGTGAAGACGTGCTGCGTGCCGGCGGTGAAGGCGATCTTGGAGACCCAGCCGAAGTTGGCGGGCGTGCACACGACGACGGCGGGCTCGGCGTTGCCCACGAAGTATTCGATTTCGGCGCTCTGGTAGGCGGTGTTGAGCGGCAGGAACACGTAGCCCGCGCGCAGCGTGCCGAGGTACAGCAGCATGGCCTCGACGGATTTGTCTACCTGCACGGCCACGCGGCTGCCTTCGGGCAGCTTCAGCGAGGCCAGCAGGTTGGCGATGCGGGCGCTGGCGCGGTCCAGGTCGCGCCAGGTGTAGCGCAGCGGCTCGCCTGCCGCCGAGGTGGTTTCGACGGCGATCTGCTCCAGGTCGCGGGGGAAGGCGGCGCGCAGCGCGGAAAAAGGTTGTTGCTGGACATCTGGATCTCACCTTCGATAGCTGAACATCAATCGCCTTCGCCTGGCGCATGCGCGAGTCCCAGTTCCTCCAGGATCCGCATCCGGTCGCCGTCCAGCGCTGGCGGCTGCCGCCGGACGACTTGCTTGCCCCCGCCCGCCATCAGCGGATTGCCTGCCACGCCGAGCGACTCCCCGCTGGGCGCGAGAACCTCGGCCAGCATGCCTCTCGCCTGGATCTGCGGGTGCTCCACCACTTCTGAAACCGAGTGGTACTCCCCCGTCGGGATTCCGTTGTCTTGCAGCAGCTTGAGCCAATGTGCGCGAGAGTGCCCACGCAGTTTGTCTTCCAACATGCGCTTGAGCGCAGCTTCATGCGCGCAGCGCGACGCGTTGGTCCTGAAACGATCGTCGTCCACCAGGCCAGGAAGGCCCAGCAGTTCGCACAACCGCTTGAACAATCCATCGTTGCCAACGGCGATCACCAGATAGCCGTCCTCTGCGGCATAGACGTCGAAAGGCGTCATCGATGGATGGCGCGAGCCGATGGGCCCGGGGACGCTGCCTGTCGCGCCATAGCGCGCAACCGCGTTTTCCAGCAGAGCCACCTGGCAATCGAGCATGGACACATCCACCCGCTCGCCTTTGCCCGTGCGGGCCCGGCGCAACAGGGCCGACTGCGTTCCGACCACCGCATAGAGCCCGGCCCCGAGGTCGCCGATGGAGACACCGACACGGCAAGGACCTGCGTCGGGATGCCCCGTCACACTCATCATGCCGCTCATGGCCTGCACCACCATGTCATAGGCCGGCTGCGAGCGGTAGGGGCCCGTCTGGCCGAAACCGGAGATAGACACCATGACAAGGCGCGGGTAGCGCGCCTGCAACTGCTCCCAGCCATATCCCAGCTTCTCCATGGTTCCCGGCCGGTAGTTCTCCACCAGCACGTCCGCACGCTCCAGCAGACGCTCGAAGACTGCACGGTCGCCCTCGGCCTTTAAATCCAATGCGATGGATTCCTTGTTCCGGTTGACCGACATGAAGTAGGCCGAAGCGTCTCCCATGAAGGGACCAATGGCACGCGCATCGTCTCCCACTCCCGGCTGCTCCACCTTGATGATCCGGGCCCCCATGTCCCCCAATGTCTGCGTGCAGAAAGGCCCTGCCAGCACGCGGGTGAGGTCCACGACCGTGATGCCATGCAGCGGCAATTCGTTCACAGCCCGGCTCCAGAACGCTCCGTCAGCGCCTTCGATCCCTTCCCCTCCTTCAATGCCCAGTCCTTGAACTCCTGCTGGGATGCGGACGGCACAGCCAGGTTGCCCTGCTTCTCCAGCCTGGCCTTGACTTCCGGATCGCCCAGCACTTGCACGCTGGCATCGAAGAGCTTCTTGGACACATCGGCAGGCAAGCCGGCCGGGCCGAACAGGCCGAACCAGAGCGTGAAGTCGTAGTCCTTGACACCCGACTCCCTCATGCCCGGCAAATCAGGAAACAAGGGGGAGCGCTCAGCCGTCGTGACGGCCAGCATGCGCAGCTTGTTGGCCTGTGCCAGAGGCAATACCGACGGAGGCGAGCCAAACGTCATGTCCACGTCTCCTGCTCCGACGGCCTGCAAGGACGGTGCCCCGCCCTTGTACGGAACGTGCAGCATGTCGATGGCCGTGGCCTGCGTAAACGAAAGTCCCGCCAGATGGGTGATGACGCCCGTCCCCGACGAGGAGTACGTCAACTTGCCCGGTGTCTTGCGTGCCAGATCGATCAGGCCTTGTACCGATTGCTCTGGAAAACCCTGCCGAACGGCCAGCAGCATGGGAGACACGGCCCAGCGGGAGATGGGCGTGAAGTCTTTCACGCCATCGTATTTCGCGCTCTTGTAGAGCAGTTGGTCGGAACCATACAGGTTCGCGCTGCCGAGCAGCAAGGTGTACCCGTCCGCAGGCGCGCGCGCCACGATGTCCGAAGCCAGCGTCGTCCCTGCCCCCGGCTTGTTGTCCACGACGACGGGCTGCCCCAGCACCTTGCCCAGCTTGTCTGTGACGATGCGCGCCACGGCATCCGCGCCACCGCCCGGCGGAAAGCCCACCACCAGCGTGATAGGCCGCGAGGGGTAGCCCTGCGCCAGGGCAACGGTGCACGATGCGGCTGCCAGCGCAGCCACGAGGGTTTTCTTGAACATGGCTTTGTCTCCTGTGTGTTGGTGTAGGGAAAACGGTTGTCCGGTCAGCGGCCCTTGAAGGCGGGCGGGCGTTTCTCGCGCCAAGCCGCGCCGCCCTCTTGCAGGTCCTCCGACTGGACCGTACGGAGCACATCGCGGGCAATTGCCTCGGAGTCCTGCAGGCCGCGGGCAATCAGGTTCAAATGCTTCTTCATGCCAAAGAGCGGCAGGGGAGCCATGGCACTCAAGGTGGCCGTCAGTTCATCCACCTGGGCCTGCAGTTCCTGCGGCGTGGCGAGATGAGTGAAGAAGCCGCAGCCCTTCATCTCCATGGCCGTCAGGCGCTCACAGGTCAAGAAAAGACGCTTGGCCACGTCCAGTCCAAGCCGGTGCACGTAGCGCTCAAGGCCTGCCTGGTAGAAGTGGAGGCCCAGCCGCGCAGCGGGCATGAACATCTCCGCATCGGTGCTGCCCACCCGGAAATCACATGCCAAGGCCATGTCGGTCGCGCCGCCATAGACCCCTCCTTGCACGACCGCGATGGTCACGGCCCTGCAGTGCTCGATGGCATCGACCATCTCGCCAAAGCTGCTGCCTTTGTTCTGGCTGTTTCTTACCTCTGATATATCATATCCACTGCAAAAGTACTTTCCCTCGCTGCGCAGAACCACGACGCGGATGTCGTCCGCCTGGTTGATACGATCGATGTGCGCAATGAGAGCTGGCAGGTCTTCAGGGGATAACTTGTTGGCTGCAGAAGGCCGCCGCAGCGTGATCGTAGCGATATGGTCAGAGAGTTCGAGGCCGGGCTGCATATGTACCAATTTAATTCATAGATATATCTTCAATTAGAAAATGAACCAGATTTCGTCCGAATCGGCACAAACCCTAGGAGCACAAAGCCTCCAGGACCGCATCCGGCTGGCGCTTGAAGACGACTTGCGCAGCGGCCGGCTGCAGCCAGGCATGGCCATCAATGAGCAGGCCCTGTGCGCACGGTTCACCACTTCGCGCACGCCCGTGCGCGAAGCATTGCTGCTGCTGGCCGCCAAAGGGATGGTGAGCATTCGGCCTCGCGCCGGGATCTATGTGCGGCATCTCGATGCCCGCGAACTGGTGGCGATGATGGAAGGGCTGGCCGAACTGGAGGGCGTGCTGGCACGCCTGGCAGCCCATCGCATCAACGTGGGCCAGAAGGAGCGTCTGGCACGCGCTCTGGAGCAGACCGCGCGTTGCGCCGAGTCTGGGGATTCGGTCGGCTACGAGCGCGCCAATGTGCTGCTGCATGACGTGATCTACGAGGCCAGCGGCAATGCATTCATCGTGGAGCAGACGCGCCAGGTCAGGCTGCGCATTGCTCCCTACCGAGGAAAGCTGTTCGAAACGGCCAAACGGCTTGCAGGCTCACACGCAGAGCATGAGGCTGTCGTGAAAGCCATTTTGCTCGGCGACAGCGAGGCAGCGGCCGAAGCCATGCGCGACCACATCTCCGCGGGCGGGCGGGTATTTGCGGACATGATTCTTCGCTCGCCCCCACCAGCGGCTTATAGCCCGAACCACCGCCGCAAGCGCACCGGCAAGGACGAAAGCGGCCTGTAGTCGATGCCGCGCTCTTGTTTCTAGCCCTGCCCTCTCTGCAATAAAGCGCGCCACAGAAGCCGCCACGGCTTTCTACGCATCGGTGGCGCAAGGCATCAGGTAGTACCAGCGCCCCTCTTCGCGCACGAAGCGGCTGCGCTCGTGCAGCCGCACCGCCCGCCCCGCCACGCGCCAGCGCGCGACGAACTCCACCTCGGCCGCATCGGGCCCTGTCGCGCGGTGCGTGCGCACCTCCAGCCCCAGCCACTTCGCGCCGGTGTCGAAGTCCAGCGCGGAGGGGCGGTGGCTGGGGTGCCAGGTGGCCAGCAGGTAGGCCGCGTCCTCGCGCGTGAAGGCGGTGTAGCGCGAGCGCATGAGGCTCTCGGCGTCGGGTGCGGGGCAACCGGCGAAGTCGCCGATGTAGCGGCCGCAGCACTGCGCATAGGGCAGCGGCCGGCCCGGGGAACGGGTGCGGCCGCAGGGGCAGGCGGAGGAGACAGAAGACATCGCGCGATTCTAGGCAGCGGCCATCTCCGCGCTCACCGCGCGCAGCGCCTGCGCGAACAGGCGCTGCTCCTCGTGCTGCGCGCCGGCCGCGCGCTGGAACAGCGTGATGGGCGGCAATGTCCAGCCGAAGCGGTGGCGCACGATGGCCACGCCGGCGATGCGCACCAGTTCCTGCGCCACGTCGGCCGGCACGATGGAGACGGCCCGCTCGTTGGCGGCCACCAGTTCGCCGATCACCTTGACCGACAGGCTCTCGACGAAGGGCGCGGGCGGCGCCACGCCGGCGCGCAGGAAGAAGTCGGTGATCTGCTCGCGCATCGGGGTCTGGCGCGCGCCCATCACCCACTCCAGGCCGGCCAGTTCGGCCCAAGCGAGCGGCCGGCGCGCCAGGCGCGCGGCCAGGCGCCGGTGCGCGATCAGGCGCGGCTCCTGCGCATAGAGCACCTCGTGCCGCAGGCCCGCCATGTCGAGGATGGCGGAGGCGCGGCCGATCACGCAGTCCAGCTCGTGCGCGCGCAGGCGCGCCAGCAGACGGTCGCTGGTGTCCTCGTGCAGCGTCACCGTGATGCGCTGGCCCGCGGGCCGCGTGCGGTCGATGGCGCGCGCCAGCAAGCGGCCGGGCAGGAAGGGGATGGCGCCCACGTGCAGGTGCGCGGCGCGGCCGTGGCCCGCGGCCTCGATGTCCTGCGCCCAGTGGCCCAGGTCGGCCAGCATGGTCTGTGCGCGGGCCAGCACCAGGCGCCCTAGCGCGGTGGGCTCCATGCCGCGCGGCGAGCGTGTGAACAGGGGCGCGCCGAACAGCGCCTCCAGGTCCGCCAGCGCCTGCGTGACGGCCGGCTGGCTGGTGGCCATGTGCTCGGCCACGCGCGTGAGCGTGCCGTGCGCGCCGATGGCCTGGAGCAGCAGCAGGTGCTTCATGCGCAGGCGCGTGGCGAGTCGGTGGACCAAGGGCGGCATGGCGGCAGGCATAAGCAGAAGGATATGGCCTTATAGAAACATACAATGCGCAGCTTATGCCATCGCCGCAAGAATCCGCACGACGACGGATGGGAGGACGGCAATGGAATCGGTGTATCTCGTGGTGGCCCTGGGCGCGGTGGTCGCGGGCTTCGTGCAGGGCCTTTCGGGCTTCGCCTTCGGCATGGTGGCCATGTCGTTCTGGGCCTGGGCGCTGGAGCCGCGCCTGGCAGCCACGCTGGCCGTGTTCGGCGCGCTGACGGGGCAGGTGCTGGCGGCCGCGACGGTGCGCCGCGGCTTCGACTGGCGGCGGCTGCTGCCCTTCGTGGCCGGAGGGCTGGCGGGCATACCGCTGGGCGTGGCACTGCTGCCGCACCTGGACATGCACTGGTTCAAGGCCATCCTGGGCCTGCTCCTGGCGGTATGGTGCCCGGCGATGCTGCTGTCGTCGCGCTTGCCGCGCATCACGGCGGGCGGGCGGCTGGCCGACGGTGCGGTGGGCCTGGCGGGCGGCGTGATGGGCGGCATCGGCGGCTTCACTGGCGCGCTGCCCACGCTGTGGTGCACGCTGCGCGGCTACGAGAAGGACGCGCAGCGCTCCATCATCCAGAACTTCAACCTGTCGATGCTGGCCGTGACCATGGGCACCTACTTCGCCACGGGCGTGGTCACGCGCGAGATGCTGCCGCCGTTCGCCATCGTCGCGCCGGCCATGCTGGTGCCCACGCTGCTGGGCGCGCGCCTCTATATCGGCATCAGCGAGGCCCGCTTCCGGCAGATCGTGCTGGGGCTGCTCACGGCCTCGGGCGTGGCGCTGCTGGCGTCGGCGCTGCCCAGGCTGGTGGACTGACGCACGGCGCGCCTGGCCAATCCCATGAGTCAAAATCGCCCTCAGCGCTTTCCAGAAAAGCGCCAAAAGCTATTAAAAACATAGCAAATGACAGTGCGCAGGCGCGTTCAACCGCTCCCCGACAGCCCCTGCGCCAGCGCCTCGAACACCCGCTGTATACGGCGCGAGGTGCGCAGTTCGCGGTGCGACACCAGCCAGATCGGGAAATAAACGGGTGGCACGTCGTCGAGCACACGCACCACGCCCGGCGTCTCGCGGGCGATGTCGTCCATGATCGCGCCGATGCCCATGCCCTGGCGCACCAGCGCCCAGTGGGCGACGTTGTGGTCCGAATAGCAACTGAAGCTGCCCTCGCCGAGCGGCAGGCCGTGCTGGCGCAGGTAGGCCAGGTACTGGCCCGCGCGGTCGGAGCCCACGAAGGGCAAATGGGCAGCCTCCTGCGCAGTGCGCGGGTGGCCGTGGGCGGCGACCCAGTCTTGCGACGCATAGAAGCCCGCGCTGGCATCGCCGATGCGGCGCGCGATCAGGTCGGGCTGCTCGGGCTGCACGTGGCGGATGGCGATGTCGGCCTCACGGCGCAGCAGGTCGTTCACGGCATTGGACGAAATGATCTCGATGGCGATGCCGGGCTCCTCGCCCCGCAGTTGCCGGACCAGCGGCGGCAGCAAATGCGCCGCCACCATGTCGGTCGCCGAGACCGACACCACCCCGCCTACGGCCTGCGAGCGCCCCGTGGCGGCCAGGCCCAGGGCCTCGGCGGCGGCGCCCATGGCGCGGGCGTGCTCCAGCAGGTCGAGCCCGGTGGGGGTAAGCGCCATTGCCTTGCCCACGCGCTCGAACAAGGTCACGCCCATGCGACGCTCGATGGCGGCCACCTGGCGGCTCAGCGTGGGCTGGGTCAGGCCCAGCTTGCGCGCGGCGGCGGAAAGAGAGCCCGTTTGCGCCGTTTCGAGAAACGCCTTGAGCTGGTTCCAGTCGAGATCTTCCATACGCAAATGTATATGTTGGCTGCGATTTTTCGCAATTTCCTGATGAAACATGCATGGATAGCATCCATCCCATGCCTTTTCCCGCCACCGATCTTCCGCTCACGGCCACGGCTGTCCTTCCATCCGCCGCCCGCAAGGCCCGCTTCTGGGACCGCATCGCGCCCCAATACGCCGCCGGCGCGATTGCCGACATGCCGGGGTACGAAGCCACGCTGCGGCGTGTGCAGGCGCTGCTGCTCGCGTCCGGGCAAGCGCAGGACGTGCTGGAACTGGGCTGCGGTACCGGCAGCACGGCATTGCGCCTGGCGCCCCTGACGCGGCGCATGCTGGCGACGGACGTTTCCGCCGGGATGATCGCCATCGCCCGCGAAAGGCTGGCGGCCCAGCCCATGGCGCAACTGAGCCTGGCCGTGGCGGATGCCGACGCCGGCACCTGGGGGCAGGCCTGCTACGACACCGTGCTGGCCTTCAACCTGCTGCACCTGGTGAGCGATCTCGACCAGACCCTGCTGCTGGCAGCCCGCGCATTGCGCCCGGGCGGCCTGCTGGTCTCCAAGACGCCCTGCATCGCCGAGATGAACCCGCTGATCCCGCACCTGGCCATACCGCTGGCGCGCGCGCTGGGCAAGGCGCCTGAAGTGCGGTGCCTTGGCGAACGCGGGTTGACGGCCGCCATCGCCCGCCAGGGCCTGCACGTCGAGGCCGTCGAGCGGCACGGCACCCGGGGCAAGGACATCCGGGTGTTCATCGTGGCCCGCAAGCCCGGCTGAGTTTTTCGTTTTTCCCTTTTTAGCGGCACCTGATCCCGGCCACAGGGCCGGTATCTGGCGGCCTGCCGCCGCTCGGATTTTTCTCCCACTGACCAAGGAGCGTCCATGTCCCATTTATCACGTTCGTTCAAGTCTGCCATGCGCGGCAGTTTAGGCAGGGCAGCGTGCTCGTTTCTTCAAGTCAGGCGGCGCCGGCCGCCACACGATGCAGCCTTCATTCTTCTCTTGACGAAGGACGCACACCATGCCCCGCCCCCCACTCCCCGTTCTTGCCAGCCCGCGCCGCCGCGCGCTGGCCGCGCTGTGCCTGGCCTCGGCCGTGGCTGCCTGCGGCGGCAGCGGCGATGACGAGCCCCCGGCCGGCGGCCTATTCATCGAAGGCACGCTGGATGGCTTGGGCAGCGGCAAGAGCGTGACCCTGCGGAACAACGGCGGCGATGATCTGGTGTGACCTGCCCCCGTTAGACGTGCCAGTCCCGAGTTAGCGAGTCCAAGGTTGTGGAGACTACTTGATCTCCGGTGATTGCCTTGCATCGCCAGCGCGCTGGCGATGCAAGGCAGCAAAGCTGGCCGGCGAGATGCGCCCCAGTGAACTGTGGGGCCGCACCTCGTTGTAGTCACGCCGCCATCGGGCCACCTCCTGGCGAGCCTGCACCAGCGTCTCGAACCATTGCTCGTTCAAGCACTCATCCCTGAATTTGCCGTTGAAGCTCTCGATGTAGGCGTTCTGGGTCGGACAGCCTGCATCGTTGAGCAGGTGCCGCACGCCTCGTGCCGCTGCCCACGCAATGAAAGCCCGGCTGGTGAACTCCGGCCCCTGATCGGTGCGGATGGCCAGTGGATAGCCTCGGAACTGCGCGGCCTGGTCCAGCAAGCGCACGACGTACTCGCCGCCCATGCCGTGATCCACCGCGATGTCCACGCACTCGCGGCTGAAGTCATCGACCACCGTCAGGCACTTGATGCGCCGGCCATTGGTCAGTGCGTCCATCACGAAGTCCGTGCTCCAGGTGTCATTGACATGGCGGCTGCTCACCAAGGGCTGACGCTCGCCCGTGGGACGCTTGACCTTGCGGCGCTTGCGCACCGACAGGTTGGCCAGCTTGTACAGGCGCCACACGCGCTTGTGGTTCACCTGATGGCCTTCCAGGGCCAACAGGTCATGGATGCGCCGGTAGCCGAAGCGCCGGCGCTCATGCGCCAACTCGACGATGCGCGTGCTCAGGCTGGCTGTGGACTCGTTCATGCTGGGCGGCTCCCGGTAGCTGGTTCTGGACAACCCCGCATAGCGACAGGCGCGGCGCTCGCTGATGGACAGTTCTTGAACCATCCTGGCAGCGGCCTCGCGCCTGGCCTGCGGGGTCAGCGCTTTACCCCGAAGCCCACCTTCAGCGCTTCGATGTGTAGATGGGCCTCGGCCAGCAGTTTCTTGAGCTTGGCGTTCTCGCCCTCGATCTCGCGCAGCCGCGTGGCCTCGCTAGCCTGCATGCCACCGAACTTGGCACGCCACTTGTAGAAGGTCGCATCGCTGAAGCCGCCCAGGCGGCACAGTTCCTTGACCGGCATGCCGCCCTCGGCCTGCTTGAGAAATCCGATGATCTGCTCGTCGGTGAATCTGCTCTTCTTCATGTCCGTTCTTCCTCTGAAAACGGACTCTACTAACCTTCAACTGGTACGCCCTATAGGGAGCAGGTCACTACGATGTTTTCCGGTACCGCCGCCGTGCTGGCCGCAGCCCGGCAGATGCAGGCGAGCTGCTACGCCAAACGCCAATAGCTATCGAAAAGATAGCTTTTTGCACTTGATACACGGGCGCTTTCGCCCTATTTCCTTCATAGCGCGCGCTGGATGATGATCTTCTGCACGTCGCTCGTGCCTTCGTAGATCTGGCACACGCGCACGTCGCGGTAGATGCGCTCGACGGGAAAATCCTGAACCACGCCATAGCCGCCCAGCGTCTGGATGGCGGCGCTGCACACGCGCTCGGCCATTTCGCTGGCGAACAGCTTGGCCATGGCCGCTTCCTTCAGGCAGGGGCGGCCCGCGTCGCGCAGCGCTGCGGCGTGCCAGATGAGCTGGCGCGCGGCCTCGATCTGCGTGGCGCAGTCGGCCAGGCGAAAACCCACGGCCTGGTGGTTCAAGATGGGCTGGCCGAAGCTCTCGCGCTCCTTGGCGTACTGCACGGCGAAGTCGAAGGCGCTGCGCGCCATGCCCACGCTCTGCGCGGCGATGCCGATGCGCCCGCCTTCCAAAGCGCCCAGCGCGATCTTGTAGCCCTCGCCCTCGGCGCCGATGAGGTTGTCAAAGGGGATGCGGCAGTTGTCGAAATTGATCTGCGCCGTGTCGCTGCTGTGCTGGCCCAGCTTGTCCTCCAGCCGCGCCACCACGTAGCCGGGCGTGTTCGTGGGCACGAGGAAAGCGCTCATGCCTTTCTTGCCCGCGCCCTTGTCGGTCACGGCGATGACAATGGCCACGTGTCCGTTCTTGCCGCTGGTGATGAACTGCTTGACGCCGTTGATCACATAGGCGTCGCCCTGTTTCACGGCCGTGGTGCGCAGCGCCGATGCGTCGGAGCCTACGTGCGGCTCGGTGAGGCAGAAGGCGCCGAGCATTTCGCCGCGCGCCAGGGGCGCGAGCCATTGCTGCTTTTGCGCCTCGCTGCCGTAGCGCATGAGGATGGCATTGACCGGGCAGTTGGTCACGCTGATCGCGGTGCTGGTGCCGCCGTCGCCCGCGGCGATTTCCTCCAGCACCAGGGCCAGGCTCACGTAGTCGAGCGCGGCGCCGCCGTATTGCTCGGGCACGCAAATGCCGTAGGCGCCCAGCTGCGCCAGGCCCTGGTGCGCCTCCTTCGGAAAGTGGTGTTCCTTGTCCCAGCGCGCGGCATGCGGCCACAGCTGGTCTTGAGCGAAGTCGCGCACGGCGTCGCGGATCATTTCCTGGTCTTGGGTCAGCAGCATGCTGTCTCCTTGTTGTATTACCAATGGGCGGCGCGGCGGCCGTCGTGGTGCAGCAGGCGGCCCTTGTCGGCGGGGGTGAGGCCCGCGAGCGTCTCGCGCATGCCGCGCACGCTGGCCTGCACGGTGAGCGGCGCGGCGGCGCCGCCCATGTCGGTCTGCACCCAGCCGGGGTCGATGGTGACCAGCGTGGCGCCGGGATAGTCGTGCTGCGCGGCGGCCACGGCCATGTTGAGCGCGGCCTTGCTCGTGCGGTAGAGCCACGAGTCGCTGCCCGGCACGCTGCCGATCTGCGACATGGACGACGACAGGAAGGCGAACACGCCGCGCGCATCGGCCACCAGCGGCGCGACCTGCGGGATGGCCTGCATGGCGCCGAGCACGTTGGCGTGCATGACGGCATCGAAGTCCTCGCGCGTGGGCGGCGTGAGCGCGCCGGGGCGGCGGATGACGCCGGCCACGTAGAGCGCCACGCCGATCTTCTCGCCGTCGAGCATCCAGGCCAGCCCGCTCACGCTCGCGGGGTGGGCCACGTCCACCGTGAGCGCCTGCGCGCCCAGGGCCTGCACGCGCTCGCGGCCCGCGTCGTCGCGCACGGTGGCGATGACGCGGCAGCCGGCCTCGCGGTACTGCCGCACGAATTCGAGGCCGATGCCGCGCGAGGCGCCGATCACCAGGATGGTTGTCATGGGTTATGCACCAAAAAGGCTTCCAGCGCTTATGCAGCAAGCGCCAGAAGCTATCTAAACAATAGCAATCAAACCAGCTCGATCGCCATCGCCGTGGCCTCGCCGCCGCCGATGCACAGCGTGGCCAGGCCCTTCTTCTTGCCGCGCGCCTGTAGCGCGTGCAGCAGCGTGACGAGGATGCGCGCGCCGCTGGCGCCGATGGGGTGGCCCAGCGCGCAGGCGCCGCCGTTCACGTTGACCTTCTCGTGCGGAATGTCCAGCTCGGCCATCAGCGCCATGGGCACGACGGCGAAGGCTTCGTTGATCTCCCACAGGTCCACGTCGGCCACGCTCCAGCCGATCTTCTTGAGCAGTTTCTCGGTGGCGCCCACGGGCGCAGTGCTGAACCACTCGGGCGCCTGGGCATGCGTGGCGTGGCCCACGATCTTCGCCAGGGGCTTGCAGCCTAGCGCCTTCGCGGTGGACTCGCGCATCAGCACCAGCGCCGCGGCGCCGTCGTTGATGCTGGAGCTGGAGGCGGCGGTGATGGTGCCGTCCTTCTTGAACGCGGGCTTGAGGCTGCCGATCTTGTCCAGGCGCGCCTTGAGCGGACCTTCGTCTTGGGCAACGGTGACGTCGCCCTTGCGGGTCTTGACGGTGACGGGCGCGATCTCGGCCTGGAAGGCGCCGGATCGGGTGGCTTCCTGCGCGCGCTGCACGCTGGCGATGGCGAAGGCGTCCTGCTGCTCGCGCGTGAACTGGTACTTGGCGGCGCAGTCCTCGCCGAAGGTGCCCATGCTGCGGCCGGGTTCGTAGGCGTCCTCCAGGCCGTCGAGCATCATGTGGTCGAACACCTTGTCGTGGCCCATGCGGTAGCCGCCGCGGCCTTTCTTGAGCAGGTAGGGCGCGTTGGTCATGCTCTCCATGCCGCCGGAGACCATCACGTCGCGGCTGCCGGCGACGAGCTGGTCGTGCGCCAGGATGGTGGCTTCCATGCCCGCGCCGCACATCTTGGAGAGGGTCACGGCGCCGGTGCTGCGCGGCAGACCGCCCTTGAAGCCCGCCTGGCGCGCGGGCGCCTGGCCCTGGCCCGCCATGAGGCAGTTGCCGAACAGCACTTCGTCCACCTTCTCGGGGTTGACGCCCGCGCGCTGCACGGCGGCCTGGATGGCGGCGCCGCCCAGGTCGTGCGCGGCGAGGTCGGCGAAGTCGCTCTGGAAGGCGCCCATGGGCGTGCGCGCTGCGCCGACGATGACGATGGGGTCGCTCTGGGATGGGTTCATGTCGAGTCTCCTGAAGTGATGGATGAAGAAGGGACGGCGCCGAAGCGCCGCTCGGTGTCGTAGGGGAACACGTCGTACACGTGGCCTGCCTGGATGCGCTCCTTGTGCGACTGCCAGAACGCCACGTCGAGCAGGTCGGCGTGGTGGCGCATGAAGACCTCGCGCACCGCGTCGTTGCCGAGCAGGAAGGGGCCGAAGGTCTCGGGGAACACGTCGCGCGGGCCGACGCTGTACCAGGCCTCGCCGCTCATCTCCTCTTCCTCGTTGCGCGGCGGCGGTACCCGGCGGAAGTGGCAGTCGGTGAGGTATTCGATCTCGTCGTAGTCGTAGAACACGACCTTGCCGTTGCGCGTGAGGCCGAAGTTCTTCCACAGCATGTCGCCGGGGAAGATGTTGGCGGCCACGAGGTCCTTGATGGCGTTGCCGTATTCGGTGACGGCATGCTCCATGGCGCTGCGTGCGTCGGGCTTGTCCAGGCCCGCGTCGAAGCATTCCTGCAGGTGGATGTTCAGCGGAATCATGCGCCGCTCGATGTAGAGGTGGCGGATGATGACCTCCTGCTGGCCGTCGCCATCGCGGTCGCTGATCTCGAGCTGGCTGGGCGCATGCCTGCGGATCTCCTCGATCAGCGCATCGGAAAAACGGCTGCGCGGAAACGCCACCAGGCTGTATTCCAGCGTGTCGGCCATGCGGCCCACGCGGTCGTGCTGCTTGACGAGCTGGTACTTGGCCTGGACCTGCTCGCGCGTGGTGTCCTTCGGCGCCGGAAAATGGTCCTTGATGAGCTTGAACACGTAGGGGAAGCTGGGCAGGTCGAACACCAGCATGACCATGCCCTTGATGCCGGGGGCGATGCGGAACTTGTCGCTGGAGTAGCGCAGGTGGTGCAGGAAATCGCGGTAGAACAGCGACTTGCCCTGCTTGGCCAGGCCCAGCGCGGTGTAGAGCTCCGCGCGCGGCTTGTGCGGCATGAGGCCGCGCAGGAACTGCACGTAGGCGCTGGGGATCTCCATGTCCACCATGAAGTAGGCGCGCGCGAAGCTGAACAGCATCTGCAGGTCGCGCTCGCCGAACAGCGCCGCGTCGACCACGAGCCGGCCGCGCTCGCCGTGCAGGATGGGCAGGGCGAAGGGCAGTTCGGTGTAGCCGTTGATGACCTTGCCCACGAGGTACGCGCCCTTGTTGCGGAAGAACAGGCTGGCGAGCACCTGGATCTGGAAGTTGGTGCGCAGCTTCGCCGGTCCCAAGCGCTGCTGCACCGCCCGCGCCACGCGCGCAGCGTCGCGCACCAGGTCCTCGAAGCCGCGCTGCAGTTCCAGGTGCTCCAGGATGCGGGCCACGGTCTGGCGCAGGTCTTCGCCCTGGGGGTAGTAGGCGCGGTAGGTGGGGCGGGCGCCAGGCTCGTCGCTTTCGATGTATTCGGTGCTGACCGCCGGGCGCACGAAGATGAAGTCGTTATGGAAGTGCGTGCGGTGCAGGATCTTGGTGGTGACGGAATTGAAGAAGGTCTCCGCCAGTTCGGGCTGCAGGTGGTTCACCATCAGCCCGATGTAGTGCAGCTTGACCTGGTGCCACACGTCCATGGGCAGGGCGCCGGCGTTGAACTCCTTGTCGAGCCGGCGCACGCATTCGCGCACGCGCAGGTCGTAGAACTCGATGCGCTCGCGCTGCGCGCGCTGCTGCCCATGCCAGTCGGCCGTCTCGAAGCGGTGCTTGGCGCGCGCGGACTCGGCGCGGAACAGGCGGTAATGGCGGTTGAAGCCGTCCATCATCGCCTTGGCGATGTGGTGGGCCTGGGGGGCGTCGAGCCGTTCGGGAAACATGGCCAGGCTGCCGCGCCCGCGGTGCTAGCGCTGGCGGCTGGCGACCATCTCGACCGCCTTCTGGTGCACCTCTTCCAGGCCGCCCACGCCTGGCACCGTCATGTGCAGGTTGGTGATCAGGCCGTTCTTGAGGCTGTAGCACCAACCATGCAGCGTGATCTGCTGGCCGCGCGCCCAGGCGTCCTGCAGCACCGTGCTCTGCGCCACGTTGACCACTTGCTCGATGGCGTTGAGTTCGCACAGCGCATCGTGGCGCCATTGGGGCGACAGGGTTTTGAGCAAGTCGACGTGCTTGTCGCGCACGTCCTTCACGTGGCGGATCCAGTTGTCCGCCAGGCCGATGCGAGCATCCTCCAGCGCCGCCAGCACGCCGCCGCAGCCGTAGTGGCCCACCACCATCAGGTGCTGCACCTTGAGCTGGTCCACCGCGTACTGGATGGTGGACAGGCAGTTCAGGTCGCTGGGCCCCACCACATTGGCCACATTGCGGTGCACGAACACCTCGCCGGGCTCCAGGCCGGTGATCTGGTTGGCGGGCACGCGGCTGTCGGAGCAGCCGATCCACATGTACCGGGGCTTCTGCTGCGACATCAGGCCGGTGAAGAAGCCGGGCCGCTCACGCTCCATCTGCTCGGCCCAGGCGCGGTTGTGGACGAACAGTTCTTCGATGGAGGTCGTAGTCATCAGGCAATCCTTGTGTGGGGAGGGAAGCAGGAGCGGCGCCGCGGCAGCCGTCAGCAGGTTTCGGCGAACAGTTCGCGGCCGATCAGCATGCGGCGGATTTCGCTGGTGCCGGCACCGATTTCGTAGAGCTTGGCATCGCGCCAGAGGCGGCCCAGCGGGTATTCGTTGATGTAGCCGTTGCCGCCGTAGATCTGTACGCCCTCGCCAGCCATCCAGGTGGCCTTTTCGGCGCACCAGAGGATGACGCTGGCGCAGTCCTTGCGCACCTGGCGCACGTGCTCCGTGCCCAGCATGTCCAGGTTCTTGGCTACCGTGTAGGCGAAGGAACGGCCCGCCTGCAGCACGGTGTACATGTCGGCCACCTTGCCCTGGATGAGCTGGAACTCGCCGATGCTCTGCCCGAACTGCTTGCGGTCGTGGATGTAGGGGACCACGTTGTCCATGACCGATTGCATGATGCCCAGTGGGCCGCCGGTGAGCACGGCGCGCTCGTAGTCCAGGCCGCTCATCAGCACCTTGGCGCCGCCGTTGACCTGACCCAGCACGTTCTCGGCAGGCACTTCCACGTTCTCGAACACCAGCTCGCCGGTATGGCTGCCGCGCATGCCGAGCTTGTCGAGCTTCTGGGCGATGGAAAAGCCCTTCATGCCCTTCTCGATCAGGAAGGCCGTCACGCCGCGCGCGCCCAGTTCGGGCTCGCTCTTGGCATAGACCACCAGCGTGTCGGCATCGGGGCCGTTGGTGATCCACATCTTGTTGCCGTTGAGCAGGTAGTAGCCGCCCTTGTCCTCGGCCTTGAGCTTCATGCTGATGACGTCGGAGCCCGCGCCGGGCTCGCTCATCGCCAGCGCGCCCACGTGTTCGCCGCTGATGAGCTTGGGCAGGTACTTGGCTTTCTGCACCTCGTTGCCGTTGCGGTTGATCTGGTTCACGCACAGGTTGCTGTGCGCGCCGTAAGACAGCCCCACGGAGGCGCTTGCGCGCGAGATTTCCTCCATGGCCACCATGTGGGCGAGGTAGCCCATGTCCGCACCGCCGTATTGCTCGGGCACGGTGATGCCCAGCACGCCCAGGTCGCCGAACTTGCGCCACAGGTCCATGGGGAACTGGTCGGTACGGTCGATCTCCGCCGCGCGCGGGGCGATCTCGGCCTGCGCGAACTCACGGACGGCATCGCGCAGGGCGTCGATGTCCTCGCCCAACTGGAAGTTCAGGCCTGGCAACGGGGTGGAAATGCTCATGGATTGTCTCCGGCAGGATAGAAGTAGAGATCTTACGTTTACGTAAACGTCAATTATCCAATACTTTCTGAATGGGCGCTTTCGATTTTTGTCAGTAGTTCGCGTGCTTCCCGCTCATGCTCGCAAACCTCATCCAAATTGGCCTGCAGGTCCCTCATCTGCGACTCCAGCTGCCTGCGGTGAAGCTGCAGCACTTCCAGGAACTTGCGCAACTGCACACCCGTGTCCCGCGGGCTGTCGTAGAGATCGATGATTTCCTTGGCTTCGGTGAGCGAGAGCCCCAGGCGCTTGGCCCGCAAGGTGAGTTTGAGGCGCGTGCGGTCGCGTGCGCTGTAGACCCGGTTGCGTCCCCCTGACCCGGCGCGTTCGGGCTGCAGGAGGCCCATGTCCTCGTAAAAGCGCATGGCGCGCGTGGTGAGGTCGAACTCTTTGGCGAGGTCGCTGATGGAGTAGGTGGCCATGGGAGCGGAGCGGGAGGGCATGGAAGGCGTATTGACGTGGACGTCAACGCCGATGCTACAGCACCGATACGCCCCGTAAAGCAAAACGCCCCCCTGCACGTAGGTACAGGGGGGCGGTTTGGGCTGTAAGAGCCTGACGATGACCTACTTTCACACGGGAACCCGCACTATCATCGGCGCGAAGTCGTTTCACTGTCCTGTTCGGGATGGGAAGGAGTGGTACCAACTTGCTATGGTCATCAGGCATAACTTGGTGCTGCTGCGGCGCGATGCCACAGCGGCGAATTCATAGAGTCGACTCTTTAACTTGATTGCGTGCTTGGCATAACTAGTCATGAACTGCGCCTGTGGATGGGCAGTCAAAGTTATAGGGTCAAGCCGCACGGGCAATTAGTACTGGTTAGCTCAAGCGCTTGCACGCCTTCCACACCCAGCCTATCAACGTCGTGGTCTACAACGACCCTTCAGGGGGCTCGAGGCCCCGGCAGATCTCATCTTGAAACGAGTTTCCCGCTTAGATGCTTTCAGCGGTTATCTCTTCCACACTTAGCTACTCGGCGATGCCACTGGCGTGACAACCGATACACCAGAGGTGTGTCCACTCCGGTCCTCTCGTACTAGGAGCAGGCTTCCTCAAATCTGCAGCGCCCACGGAAGATAGGGACCAAACTGTCTCACGACGTTTTAAACCCAGCTCACGTACCTCTTTAAATGGCGAACAGCCATACCCTTGGGACCGACTACAGCCCCAGGATGAGATGAGCCGACATCGAGGTGCCAAACACCGCCGTCGATATGAACTCTTGGGCGGTATCAGCCTGTTATCCCCAGAGTACCTTTTATCCGTTGAGCGATGGCCCTTCCATACAGAACCACCGGATCACTATGTCCTGCTTTCGCATCTGCTCGACTTGTCAGTCTCGCAGTTAAGCACGCTTATGCCATTGCACTATCGTCACGATGTCCGACCGTAACTAGCGTACCTTCGAACTCCTCCGTTACACTTTGGGAGGAGACCGCCCCAGTCAAACTGCCTACCATGCACTGTCCCCGATCCAGCTAATGGACCTAGGTTAGAACCTCAAACGCACCAGGGTGGTATTTCAACGTTGGCTCCATGAGATCTAGCGACCTCACTTCAAAGCCTCCCACCTATCCTACACAGATCCGTTCAAAGTCCAATACAAAGCTACAGTAAAGGTTCATGGGGTCTTTCCGTCTTTCCGCGGGGAGATTGCATCATCACAAACATTTCAACTTCGCTGAGTCTCAGGAGGAGACAGTGTGGCCATCGTTACGCCATTCGTGCAGGTCGGAACTTACCCGACAAGGAATTTCGCTACCTTAGGACCGTTATAGTTACGGCCGCCGTTTACTGGGACTTCAATCAAGAGCTTGCACCCCATCATTTAATCTTCCAGCACCGGGCAGGCGTCACACCCTATACGTCCACTTTCGTGTTTGCAGAGTGCTGTGTTTTTATTAAACAGTCGCAGCCACCGATTTTTTGCAACCGCTTTGGGCTCCCTTTGTACAAGTTCACCTACTTGCGGCATACCTTCTCCCGAAGTTACGGTATCAATTTGCCGAGTTCCTTCTCCTGAGTTCTCTCAAGCGCCTTAGAATACTCATCTCGCGCACCAGTGTCGGTTTGCGGTACGGTCGTCAATAGCTGAAGCTTAGTGGCTTTTCCTGGAAGCAGGGTATCACTCACTTCGTGTGCAAGCACACTCGTTATCACCCCTCATCTCAGCCCGGCGGATTTGCCTACCGGGCACGACTACAGGCTTGAACCAACATATCCAACAGTTGGCTGAGCTAACCTTCTCCGTCCCCACATCGCACTATTGATCGGTACAGGAATATTGACCTGTTTCCCATCAGCTACGCATCTCTGCCTCGCCTTAGGGGCCGACTCACCCTACGCCGATGAACGTTGCGTAGGAAACCTTGCGCTTACGGCGAGCGGGCTTTTCACCCGCTTTAACGCTACTCATGTCAGCATTCGCACTTCTGATACCTCCAGCATCCATTACCAGACACCTTCACAGGCTTACAGAACGCTCTCCTACCACGCACAGTAAACTGTGCATCCGCAGCTTCGGTAACTGGCTTAGCCCCGTTACATCTTCCGCGCAGGACGACTCGATCAGTGAGCTATTACGCTTTCTTTAAATGATGGCTGCTTCTAAGCCAACATCCTGACTGTTTTAGCCTTCCCACTTCGTTTCCCACTTAGCCAATTTTAGGGACCTTAGCTGGCGGTCTGGGTTGTTTCCCTCTTGAGTCCGGACGTTAGCACCCGGTGCTCTGTCTCCCAAGCTGTACTCTGCAGTATTCGGAGTTTGCCTTGGTTTGGTAAGTCGCCATGACCCCCTAGCCAAAACAGTGCTCTACCCCCGCAGGTAATACTTGAGGCACTACCTAAATAGTTTTCGGAGAGAACCAGCTATTTCCAAGTTTGTTTAGCCTTTCACCCCTATCCACAGCTCATCCGCTAGTTTTGCAACACTAGTCGGTTCGGACCTCCAGTACCTGTTACGGCACCTTCATCCTGGCCATGGATAGATCACTTGGTTTCGGGTCTACACCCAGCGACTGAACGCCCTATTCGGACTCGATTTCTCTACGCCTCCCCTATTCGGTTAAGCTCGCCACTGAATGTAAGTCGCTGACCCATTATACAAAAGGTACGCCGTCACCCCTAAGGGCTCCGACTTTTTGTAAGCATGCGGTTTCAGGATCTATTTCACTCCCCTCCCGGGGTTCTTTTCGCCTTTCCCTCACGGTACTGGTTCACTATCGGTCGATGATGAGTATTTAGCCTTGGAGGATGGTCCCCCCATGTTCAGACAGGGTTTCTCGTGCCCCGCCCTACTTTTCTCTAGCTCAGTACCACACGTCTGTTTTCGCATACGGGGCTATCACCCACTATGGCCGGCCTTTCCATGCCGCTTTGCTAACAGTCGTGCTATCACTAGAAGGCTCCTCCGATTTCGCTCGCCACTACTTTCGGAATCTCGGTTGATGTCTTTTCCTCGAGCTACTGAGATGTTTCAGTTCACCCGGTTCGCCTCGCTGACCTATGTATTCAGTCAGCGATACCCTTGCGGGTAGGTTTCCCCATTCAGAAATCTCCGGATCAATGCTTATTTGCCAGCTCCCCGAAGCTTATCGCAGGCTATCACGTCTTTCGTCGCCTATCATCGCCAAGGCATCCACCACATGCTCTTAGTCACTTGACCCTATAACTTTGACCTCTCTTGCGAGAAGCCTCCATTTGAGTTCAAA